>CAYGQM010000028.1:0-78206 GCA_964352065.1 uncultured Opitutaceae bacterium | reverse complement strand
TCCGAAAGGGATCTTTACGCGAGCCGTATCCAGGACGGCTTTAAAATTGGCGAATATCCCTTGAGCAGTTTCCGGGCGAAGGTAGGCAACGCTCGATTCATCGCGGAGTGCGCCCACATAGGTTTGAAACATCATGTTGAACTCCCGTGGTGGGGTCAACGATCCCGGTTTGCCGGTCGCAGGTGAAGGGATGAGATCATAAAGATCAGGAGTGGCGTCCAGATATTCCTTCAAGTCTATCGGAGCAATCTCTCCTTGGATGGCGGCTTTGCGTTTGAGGGTCTCCGCCTTTTTCTCGGCGTCGGCTTGGGCTTCGGGCCCTTCCAGTGTGGACACGTATCCGATCGTCTCTCCATTCACTACCACGGGTGCCCACAGGAGGTGATCGGCGCGGTAACGCATCTTGGATTCTTTACAATCCACCATCGGATCTGAAAAACTGTCTATGTGGCCTGAGGCCTTCCACACATTGGGATGCATGATAATGGAAGCATCCTGACCCACAATATCCTCGCGGCCATGCACCATGTCGTTCCACCAGGCATCTTTGATATTCTTGCGCAATTCTACGCCCAGTGGCCCGTAATCATAAAATCCGTTGATGCCTCCGTAGATTTCGGAAGATTGGAAAATGAACCCTCTGCGTTTACAGAGAGAAATGATGTCATCCATAGTGGGATTGTTTGATGGGTCTGTCGACATAAGGGGGGTAAAAAGCCAGTTTTCCCCAGGCCGGTCAAGCTTTGAGCTTTTCCGTTGCCAGCCCTATTGGTGGGCCCTACGACCATACGCCTAGTAATAACCGCCATGAGTTTCAACGTCGCCAGGTTCCTGCCTCAATCCGCGTCCGCCCAGCCGGACCATTGTGCTTTGAAGATTCCGCTCGGTTGGGAGGGTGAACAGATTCAATACCGGAGCTTGAGCTTTTCTGAGTTGGAGGCGTTGAGTAATCGGTGTTCCCATTTTTTGCGGGATCGGGGTGTTACGCGAGGTATGCGGGTTCAGTTGGCGGTTCGACCGGGACTGGAGTTGATTTTGATTACCTTTGCGCTGTTTAAACTGGGAGCGGTTCCTGTTGTGATTGATCCGGGAATGGGCGTGAAAAACTTTCTCGTCTGTGTGAAACGGACGAAGCCGGAGGCGCTGATAGGAATTCCTGTCGCGATGGTTCTGAGTCGTATTTTTTGGAATAGCTTTAGAGACGTGAAACTACGGGTAAAGGTGGGATCGAGGTTTGAGACTGGCCTCCAAGAAGCTTCTGTCGACTCAGTGCTCGTGGATGCGCAGGACGATGACCTTGCGGCGATTCTTTTTACCTCAGGCTCCACTGGAGCTCCCAAAGGAGTGCTCTACGAGCACGGGATGTTCGATGCGCAGGTACGTTTGATTGGCAACACCTACGGTATCGAACGAGGAGAAGTGGATCTGCCGATGCTACCGGTATTTGCGTTGTTTAATCCGGCGTTTGGAATGACGACCGTGGTTCCCGAAATGAATCCAAGTCGACCAGCCACCGTGGACCCGAAGAATATTGTTCAAGCGATTCTGCAAAACAAAGTGACCAACTCGTTTGGGTCTCCGGTGCTGTGGACGAAGATCTGTCGTTACTGTGAGACACACTCTATTATCCTACCTAGTATCAAGCGGGTGCTGATGGCGGGTGCTCCGGTTCCTCCAAGTCTGATCAAGTCGTTTAAGCAGGTAATTGTGAATGGGGAAATTCACACACCGTATGGAGCAACGGAATCGTTGCCGGTGAGTTCTATATCCGGGAAACGGATACTCGATGAAACGATGGAGAAAACCAATCGTGGAGCGGGGACTTGTGTGGGGAAGCCGGCGATTGAGGTTGAGGTGAAGATTATCAAAATTGAGGAAGGCGTTATATCCGGGATGGACGCAGTGAATGAACTGGAAGCTGGAGAGATCGGTGAACTGCTTGTGAAAGGTCCGATTGTGACTAAAGGCTATGACCAACTCGATGACGCTACGGCTAAAGCCAAGGTCGTTGATGGTGAGGTTGTTTGGCATCGTATGGGGGATACCGGTTACAAGGACGACGATGGTAACCTTTGGTTTTGTGGTCGCGTAGCAGAACGCGTGCAAACCGAGAATGGCGTACTATTTACCGATCCGGTTGAAGCATTTTTCAACCAGCAGGAAGGTGTGTTTCGCTCAGCATTGATCGGTCTTGGCGAGCCTGGGTCGCAGATTCCAGCGATTGTCATCGAACCTGAAGTTGGTGAATGGCCAGCTACCAGAGCCGCTCAATCAGGGTGGGCCAGGCAATTGATGGATATGATTCCAGAAGGTGCTCCTGCAAAAAGAATCAAACAAGTGTTTTTCAAAAAAGCCTTTCCGGTCGACGTTCGACACAATGCGAAGATTCATCGACTGACGCTGAAGAAGGAATTTGAAAAAGGAATGTAGACGAGAGCAGTTAGCTTACTCCGTTGGTCATGGAACTATTCTGGCAGCAGAACATAGGGCGCTACATAAACCTCCACGATTCCTGAACCGGACCCTGCTTTCGAATTGAGGTGGGCCGTATAGGCACCCGGATTGAGGTATGTCACCAAGGCCGCTTCCTGTGGATTGATGGGTTCGAGTTGCCAGTATGCCAAAGAGTCTTTTCGTAGGGTATCCTGCCAGTTATCATTGCTAATCGAGTTTTCTAGATCGTCGTTCAGATCATCCAACAGGTATTGATCCGCGTGAAGCGTGAGTAACGGATCCGAAATAGAACCGGTCTCAGTTTCTAATGAGGGTCCGATTCCTCGAATGATCACCCAACTGGACTCATTGAGAACAAATCCGGCGATGGCAGGATCGGTTGGCGTAATGTGGGCGCGGTTGGACGTGTTGATAAGGGGATTTGCTCCAGGTACTTCATACAAGAGAATGGTTGGAGGGCCCACGACGTAAACAATGGGACAGGGGGTGGATTCGTAGATTTTTCCCTGCCAGTCGAAGAGGGCGGCAACGGAATCTCCGAATTGATTCACCGCATCCACATACTCGAAAGATTCATTGAGAATGGGTATGCTGATATGTTCCTCGTAATCGACAAGCGCCTGTCTATGGCCTCCGGGTGTGACCATTTCAATAAAATGTACGGTTGCGCATAGTCCCGATGTCGTGATCTTTTCTACTTTTAGAATGTGACCTGAATGGCGACCGGTAGTGAAGGTAGAAAAAGTCGCATGAGTGGGTCCCTCATCTTGAACAGGAACGGCTGAAACACCGATGGATAAAGGGATGAAGAGGAGAATGAAGAATGAGAGTTGCTTCATTATAAAATGAAATGGGGGTTATATAACTATGGGTTTTTGAATGATACGCAACCCACACTTGATTAGATGCTGATCAAACAAAAATTTTTCGTGGCATTCCGCGAAAAAATAGTCACACAAAGGGATATGAAGATATTAGTTACAGGTGGTGGAGGATTTCTTGGCCGCTATGTAGTGAAGAAACTTTTAGAAAAAGGGTATGTTGTCAGGGTGCTAGGACGTTCTGAACAACCCGATCTGAAAGCTGCAGGTGTCGATGTTATCCAAGGTGATATTCGTGATGCGAAGATCGTACGCGCTGCGGCCAGAGGAGTGGATGTGATTCAGCATATCGCTGCCAAGGCAGGAGTGTGGGGAACCTGGGACGACTATTACCAGATCAATGTCGTTGGGACTCGCAACGTGCTCAATGCTTGTAAAGAACTCGGTATTAATCGCCTGGTTTACACCAGTACGCCGAGCGTGGTATTCAACGGTGAAGCTTTTCAGGGCGTCGATGAAAACCAACCTTACGGGCAGAACTGGCTTTGCCACTATGCGCACACAAAGATGTTGGCAGAGAAAGAAGTTCTCTCTGCGAATGATCCGGATGGGTCTGGATTGCGAACCATCGCTCTTCGCCCTCACCTGATATGGGGAGTCGGTGACAATCATCTGATCCCGCGAGTGATCGCTCGAGCCCGATCGGGGAAGCTGAGAATTGTTGGTGACGGAACCAACAGGGTGGACATCGTTCATGTGGAAAATGCAGCGGAGGCTCAGTTACGTGCACAGGTGGCGCTGGAACGAATCGAAAGCTGTGGGCAGCCGTATTTTATAACGCAAGGTGAACCGGTCGTGCTTTGGGAATGGATCAATGGGTTGTTGGATCGTTTAGGTATATCCAAAGTTGAAAAACAAATTTCTTTGCAGGCGGCTTACCGCGTTGGAGCGGTGATGGAAGGCGTTTGGAAAACGTTTCGCTTGAAAGGCGAGCCTCCGATGACCCGATTCGTTGCTACGGAATTGGCCAAGGACCATTTTTTCGACATCACCTCTGCCAGGCACAATCTGGGTTACCAACCTGCGGTTTCGATCGAGGAAGGCTTAGACGAGTTGGTGAGCAGCTTAAAAGCAAGTTGAGCTTCGTTAAATTGAAAAACCCGGGCCCGTGGAGCGCCCAGGTTTCCAATTGGTAGAAAGCTTGGTTAACCTTTATCGGCCTTCCTGGGGCATTAACTGCATGGTTTGTTCTACCAGGTGCAAGAACTCCGAGCGAAGACCCCGGGTGTCGTTACCTTGAGAGCTTTCGATCTGGGTTCGAATATCCTCGAGGGAGATCTCACCCGCGAACTCAGATCCTCTTAGAAGCATTCCAAAAGCCGCTACTGAGCTCGCGAAGCGGAAGTCGTCCGAGGCGTTGTCAAACGACTGCCGGGAATCTATGAAGGGATGCTCCAGAAGCTGGCTTATATCCTCGTCCGGTTCTTTGTAGCGCAGCTTGACAGTAAGCATCTCGGTGGATTCGTCTGCAGTTTTTGGGATGGCAGTGGTCTGGTATTTGAGGGGATCCACTGAAGAAGTCGCGTGGCCCTGCACTCTAGTTGGAATAATTTCATAGAGTGCAGTTACCGTGTGACCAGCCCCGATTTCTCCGGCATCCTTGGTGTCGTCATTAAAATCTTCCTTTGCAAGTATGCGGTTCTCGTATCCAATCAATCGGTACTGAGCTACTTTAGCAGGATTGAATTCGACCTGGATCTTCACATCCTTGGCGATTGTGAACAGGGTGCCGAGCATGTCATCGACGAATACCTTGCGGGCTTCTTTAAACGAATCGACGTAGCCGTAGTTGCCATTTCCTTTGTTGGATAGCTCTTCCATCGTCGCGTCCTGGTAATTGCCGTGGCCGAAACCAAGTGCAGAAAAGAAAACCCCGGTCTTTGCTTTTTCCTCAATCAAACGTGTCAGACTACCGCGGTCGGTGGTGCCGACATTGAAGTCTCCATCGGTGCAGAGAATGACTCGATTGATGCCACCTTCGATGAAATGCTTTTGGGCGACTGAGTAGGCGAGTTCTATTCCAGCGCCGCCATTCGTCGAGCCGCCAGACTGCAGGTTAGTGATGGCATGTTGGATGGTTTCCTTATTATTTGCTGTGGTCGATGGCAGCGCCAATCCAGAGGCTCCGGCGTAAACCACGACGGCGATCCGGTCGTTGGCTCCCATTTGGTCGACCAGAAGATTCATGGCCCGTTGAACCAGTGGTAGTTTATTTTGATCGCTCATGGACCCGGATACATCGATCAGGAAAACGAGGTTCGCCTGAGGTCGCTCCGATAGATCGACCTTCTCGCCTTGCAGTCCGATCCTTATCAGACGGTGCTCTTTGTTCCAGGGGGCGCTAGCAGCATCCACGTGAACTGCAAAAGGAGTGTCATCCTGCGGACCTTCGTAATCGTAAGAGAAGTAATTAACCAGCTCCTCAATCCGAATCGCATCGGTGGGTGGTAAGCTACCGCTATTCAAGTAGCGCCGCATGTTGGCATAAGAGGCCGTATCCACATCGATCGAGAAGGTCGACAGTGCGTGGTCCCTAGGGCTCTTGAAAGCGTTTTCGACAATGCGATCGTAGGCCTCGCGGTTCCAGGTTTCCTGCCTGCGTTGGTTGAGCAAGGTTGAAGGAGCATCAGCATAAGCAAGTTTTCTTGTTGGTTCAGGTAGTGGGGGTTCGTAGACGGTGAGAGTGTCGGGCTTCGCTTTAGGTTCAGCTTTCGCAGTTCCTGTGCTTGCGGGCGTGTCTCGTAAACTCGATCTTATTCTAGTACCTGAGAGTGTAGTCGTTGCGGTGTAACCTTGTTCGGCAAAATCAACTTCAAAGGGTGAAAGTTCGTACACTTCTCCGGTTTCCTGTTCCAGAGGTTGCTGCGAGAAAAAGCGAGTTACTGATGGTTTCGAATCTCCATCTAAAGAATAATCGCTCACTTTTGGTAGCTGCAACTCGTCTACTTTGAGTAGCTGCTGGCTCATCCTTGGACCAGTAGTTGTATAACCGCCGGAAAACCCAGCATTGTCATCTTCCTCAATAACGAATTGTTCGAGGTCATGAATTTCATCTTCAACTGAGGATCGTTCATTGGCAGAGCGGATTCTGTCGTCTGGGGATGGTTGTTCAGAGACAAGGTCCTTAAACATTAATTCTGGTAGGCTACTGAAATTGGCTTCATCTCGCCGAACGTGGTTGCTTATTTCGGTTGTATCCGAACCTGTAGGTTTCGTGTGTGGCGGTGAAGGTAGAACTCTTGTTTCTCCCAAAGTCTCAGGTTGATTCGATGTCTCGAGTATCTTGAACGAAACAATCCCGACTAGTCCCAGGACCAAGCATGCAGCTACCGCGTTGATCCACATGGGAAACTTCAACAGCTTCTTTTCCTGTGGTTCGACCGCTTTACGGACGCGTTCTTTTTGCTCTTCGGTGAGGGTGTCCTGAGTGTCTTGTGCTCTGAGCTCGGATTTGAGAGTGTCTGCAAACTCGAGGAGGGAGTCGAACTCCTGTTTGGTTTCCGGGTGTATGTCACGGGATTCTTCTTCGCCGAGGGCTTTGGCGGTGAATCGGGGGTCATTTGGATCTAAAGGCTTCATGATGTGTGTCCTCCGGTGTTTGAGGTTTCGAGGGTTTGCCACGCTTCTTTGAGGGAGCGGATGGCTTGGTGCAGGATGTAGCCGACGTTGCTGACGGTGAGGCCGGTGACCTCGCTGATTTCCTGATAGCTGAAGTCCTGCTGGAATTTCAGTAGGACGAGTTCGCGTTGGCGGTGGGGCAGGGTGTTAACCAGTTCGAAGAGGGAGGTTATGGTTTCCTTTCTTCGCTGTTCCTGGGGGTGGCTTTGGGCCGGGTTTTCCTGGACGTCGATAGCGTCTGGACTGTCGTAGTGAGTCATGCGTTTTTCCTTTCTTAGTATGTTGAGGCACTGATTACGCACGACGCGGAAGAGCCAGGGGGCCAGATGATTGGCGACCTCTTGCGGCTGTTGTTTGCAGAGCTTGATGAAGGTCTCCTGTACGGCATCCCGGGCCTGTTCTCCGTCGTGGAGGATACTCTGGGCGTAGCGGATCAGGGCGGATTGATGTTGATCGATCGCGTCCTGCACCCAGGCCCATTGGCGATCCGTAGCTACCTCCGGGGGCATGTGTTTTCAGTGTTGGGGGTTATCATCTACTGAGCTAACACTTGATACGTCCGTTTTCTTAGAAACGGATGAAGTTTTTTTATAAACGCTGCCGGACCACCTCGTAGAGAACGGCAGCAGTGGCTGCTCCTACGTTCAATGAATCGGCCTGTCCATGCATTGGTAAACGGATCTTCTGGTCGCAGTTCTGTATCCAAAAATCGGATAGACCGTCTTTTTCGCTACCCATGAGTATCGCGCAGGGTTTTGCAAAATCGGCGTGGTAGTGGAGTTGTTCAGTGTCGGGAGTGGTTCCGAAGGAAGAAATCGCCAGTTGCTTTAGGAAATCGTGTGTTTCTTTTGGAGTAGCGGCAACCGTTGGAACTTTAAAAACCACACCGGCTGATGCACGAATGACATTGGGATTGAAAAGATCGGTGACGGGATCGTTTAGGATGAGGGCATCGACTCCGACAGCATCTGCGGTCCGAAGTATGGTACCGAGATTTCCCGGTTTTTCCAATGACTCCAAAATAAGTAGGAATGGAGTTTCGGATAACTTGAGGTCCCCTAGAGAGCGGTTAAAAGTCCGGCCCGTAGCGAGGAACCCATCGGGATTATCCCGGTAGGAGCAGTGTTCAAATACTTTTCGGGTGAGGTAAACGACCGGTGTGGACCCCTCGAGAAAGGATTGATGTATGGCTTCGGATACCGCTCCGTGCTTAAATAACTCCGGGCAGATAAAGACCTGCGTTGTTTCTATACCCGCGGCGAGGCCCCTGACCAATTCCCTTTCTCCTTCCAGCAAAAACAGTCCTTCACGGTCACGTTGACGCTTTTGACTGAGTGCCTTGACCCTTTTAATTCTTGGGTTTTGCAGGCTGTCTATAGTGGTCAATGGCATGTGGGTGTAATCGAGTGTTGATCAGCGGGCAAGGTAGGGCTTCACTGCGGCCTTTAAAAGCATTTTATGGCCAAAGCACCACGAGGATTCCGCGAGGGAAAATATAGTTACCACGAAGAAGTCGTTGTCACGATCGATAACTTGACGAACTTGGGACAGGGGGTGGGTCGAATCGATGGATGGGTGCTTATGGTACCGTTTGCCTTGCCTGGTGAAAAGGTGCGTGCACGCGTGTTTCGTAATCATGCCAATTATTCTGATGCGGATCTTGTTGAAATTCTGGAGGCATCTCTCGATCGGGTAGACCCCAGATGCAAGTTGTTCGGAACCTGCGGAGGCTGCCAGTACCAGAATTTGGATTACGAAAAACAGTTGGTTTATAAGACCCGTCAGGTGCAAGAGCTTGTGGATCGGCAACTGGGTGTAGATACTTATAAGGTCATGCCTGCGATCGGGTCCCCGAAGGAGTACGGTTATCGCAGCAAACTTACACCCCATTTTCAAAAACCCATGGACGGACGAGATCTCAAAATCGGATTTCTTGAGGTGGGTCGGCGGAATCGCCTGGTTGATGTCGCGCAGTGCCCGATCGCTACAGAGGGGATCAACGGAGCCTTACCTGCCGTTCGGAAGAATGTCCTTACTAACTTCAAGAGTTTTAAAAATGGAGCGACGGTACTCTTGCGCGACGTTCAGGAAGGTGTCGTGACTGATTTTCAATCCATTGTGACGGAGGTGGTGGGCGATGTCGTTTTCCGCTTCAAAGCCAGCGAGTTTTTCCAAAATAATCCGTTTATACTCCCGATACTTGCAGAGCATGTTTTTCAACAAGCGCAAGCAGAGGGAATTCGCTACCTGCTCGACGCCTATTGTGGATCGGGGCTATTTGCCTTGTATGCGGGACGGCATTTTGAAGAAGCGGTGGGTATCGAGATCAGTGAAAAGTCGGTGGAATATGCGCAAAACAATGCGAACATCAATGGGATCGCCAATTGCAAGTTTCAGGTAGGGGACGCTGCCCACCTGTTTCAGGAGGTTGAATTTGCGTCTCAAGAATCCGTGGTAGTGATCGACCCACCTCGTAAGGGGTGTAGTGATGAGTTTATCGAGCAGTTATTTGCTTACGATCCGGCGCGGGTGGTTTACGTCAGCTGTGATCCGGCGACTCAAATGCGAGACTTGAGTCGTTTTATCGAAGCAGGGTATGAATTGGTGATGCTTCAACCTTTCGATTTGTTTCCCCAGACCCGCCATATCGAAAACGTGGCGACATTGGTGAAGGTTCGAAACTAATTGTAAAACAGAGGATCAGGAACGGTCTTCGCTTCGGACACGGGTGGGGGTTTACTAGGAATGGCGTCTCTTTTAAAAACGTTACTGCCATGAAAAATACAATTCCAACTTTCGTATTGTTTACCCTCTTCGCTTGTTTCTTGCCTGCTGTCGCAACCGCTGCCGCCTACCTGAAAATAGGCGATATCAAAGGTGAGGCACTCGATAAGGGTAGCTCATCAGAAGTGCATACACTGCGTTGGATGGCTCCTGAAAGCATCCATGAGAAAAGGACTTCCCGTGCGGCTCAATCGAGCGGTGGAGCACTGTCGATTACCAAGCCGATCGATAAATCGAGTCCAATGTTGGCTAGGTCGCTTAGTTCCGGTGGGAGTATTGATGAGATGGCGATCGCGGATGGCGAAAAGCAGTACCTTCTAAAAGGCGTGCAAGTAGTGTCCGTAGAGAAAAAAGGTAAACAGGAGACTGTAACCATGAAATTTCAGCACCGCGAGGAGTTCGGTCAAATACGGGCTGCTTCTGCAAATCACAATAGCACCCGTTCGAATCGACTTGCTCCTGCTCAGCCTAACTCAAACACGGCCCCTGCGACGGATTACAACAGTAGTCGGTCAAATAGACAGCGGTAAGTGTTAGGGAGTTTCGATTCCCTTCAGCTGTTCTTCGAATGATGGCGGTCGGGTTGTTACCAGTTTGCTTAGCAGAGAAACATTCAGCGTCAGATTCAGTGGTCGGTCTTTGAAACGAGGGTCCTTTTTGGCTTGGGTTTTGATGAGCAAGTTTAATGGGATTCCGAGTTTACGGGCTATGAGTTGGCCCATATCCCAACGGCTCAGTGCAGTCGCTCCGCCCCAATGAAACAAACCTTGGAGGTGCTTCTTTTTCAGGAGCTCAGCGGTGAGCGCTGCCACATTTGATACGGAAACGGGGGTACGTAATTCATCCTCAAAGAGTGGGGTTTTCCGCTGCACTTTCCAGTGTTGCCAATGGGCTTCGTGAACGGAACGGGTTCTACTGGGGCTGTTACCCATGAGGAGTGGGAGTCTGATGATAACGGTCTCGGGTGCGTTTTCTCGTATCCGATTTTCAGATGCGAGTTTATGCTCACCATAGATATTGGTAGGGCGGGGAGCATCCGCTTCTGAGTAGCTACCCTGCTTGCCGTCGAAAACCATATCGGTGGAGAAATGAATACAGCGACTTTTCAGGTTCGCGGCAATCAATGCGAGCTGGACAGGAAGATCCTCGTTGAGAGCCTGAGAGAGGGTTGGATTCCCCTCGCAATGAAATGGAATGGATAATGCGGCTGCATTGATGATCGCCTCAGGTTGAACTTTCGATAGAGTATTTTCCACTTGGTCAGTCCGGGAAAGATCTACCTTGTGCGGGATCAGCTCGGGAAACGAGACGTTTGTTTTGTGAGTTGCGGCGTGAACGCTATGTCCTTGGGCGATCAAGTGTTTTGCGATCGCATGGCCGAGTAAGCCGGACGCGCCTGTGAGGAAGATGTTCATTTGAAAATCTCTATGTTTTGCATTTGAGTTATGAGTCTGAATTCTACCCAATGCGAGGTCTATTGTCCTGAATCCCATGCCTGAAAACGCTACCAGCTACACAGACCTTGTGAATCCCTCTGTTCTCAAGCAGCCAATCTACGAACCTGGCAAACCGATTGATTTGGTTGCCCGTGAGTTCGGGCTCAATCCAGATGAAACGATCAAGTTGGCATCCAACGAAAATCCTTTGGGCGCATCTCCTAAAGCGCTAGCTGCTGTGAAGGAATTCCTCTATCGGAGTTATTTGTATCCGGACGGCGGGTGTTACGAGTTGCGGCAGGCCTTATCAAGAAAGACGGGTTTGGCGCCGGAGCAGTTTGTGTTCGGAAACGGTTCCAACGAGGTGATCGAATTGATTGGTCACGCCTTTATCAAACCTGGCGATGAAGTGGTCATGGGGGAGCAGGCCTTTATCGTCTATAAACTGATTACGCTGTTATTTCAGGCGACACCTATCGAGGTGCCTCTGGTGAGTTTTACGCACGATTTGGATGCCATGCGCAAAGCAGTTACCGACAAAACGAAATTGGTGTTTCTTCCAAGTCCCAATAATCCAACGGGCACTCTGAATACCTCTGACGAAGTCCTGGAGTTTGCCAATACGCTGCCCGACCACGTCATCTTGGTGGTCGATGAAGCTTATGCGGAGTTTCTCAAAGCGCCGGTGGATCTGCGGCCGTTGATTGAGGGTGGGCGGAAAATTATTTGTACCAGAACCTTTTCCAAGATCTACGGGTTGGCGGGATTCCGTATTGGCTACGGCTATTGTTCTGCTGAATGCGCTGCATTGCTTAATCGTGTGCGGGAGCCGTTCAATGTGAACTCCGTGGCACAGGTTGCAGCGATTGCAGCCTTGGATGATGATGAATTTGTAGAGGCAAGTCGCAGATGTAACGAGGAGGGACTGATTCAGCTTACAAGGTTCTGCGACAAACAGGGGCTTTCTTACGTGCCAAGTGTTGGGAATTTTATGCTCGTAAAAGTGGGGAATGGTGGGGAGGTTTTTCAGGCCCTTCAGAAAGCGGGCGTCATCGTTCGCCCGATGGGTGGTTACGGTTTTTCGGAGCATGTGCGAATCTCAATCGGGACAAAGGACGAGAACGAGCGGTTGATTGCAGCATTGCAATGCGCTTTGCACCTTACCTAGGGTGTGTTGATGAAAGATCTTACGTTAAGGTGATTGCCGATAACTGGATATACCTTGTTTGTGCCGGATTGCTGCTCGTGCTATTGAATGCAGTGTTCGTCGCGAGTGAGTTTAGCTTGGTAAAGCTTCGCTACAGCCACTTTAATCCAGACCTGCTGGATGAACTTCGCAAGAGTGGGAGGTTTTCGGGTCTGCTCAAACGGGTAGAACGCACGCTTCGCTTGCTTCGTCTCGGAACGTCGTTTTCAACCCTGGTATTGGGTTGGGTTCTATTGCCGTTGACCCACGTGGTTGCCGTTTATCTTGGGCTTGACCTGAATGGCATCTGGGCGGTGATATTTTTCTCAATGTCTTTCCTTGTCGCGGTGGGAGTCCATTCGGTGTTGGGAGACCTGGTGCCGAGAAGCATCGGACTTCAGCACCCCTTAGGTACTCTTTCGACAACGACTTGGTTTATCCGTCCTTTTCAGTGGGTGCTGTCACCTTTCCTCGAGCTTTTGGATCTTAGCTCAAAATTGTTGTTGCGACTCATGAGGCTTGATCCAGCTGCCAGCTTCAACAAGTTGGATGTTAAGGCACAGTTGCAGAATTTGGATGAAGATTCCGAGATGCCTGTATTTACACAGCAAGTGTTTAAAAACATCATCTCCATGCGTGATTTGGTGGTGCAGGATGTCATGTTGCCGCGGAATCAGATCCAATATTTCGATATCAACGACGGGAATGAACTGAATCTGAAGTTGGCGAAGGAATCGGGGCATACCCGCTTTCCACTCTGCAATGGGGATTTGGACAACTGCACCGGGATCATTCACATCAAGGATATTTTCCGGTCCAGAACGGAAATCTTAAGGATGAACTTTAAGACGATGGCCCGAGCTGTCATTTACGTGGGTTTGGATGATCCTCTGGAATCGGTATTGGAGAAATTGCTGGAGAGGCGTTTGCATATGGCGCTCGTGCGGGACGACTTTGGTGGAACAGTGGGCTTGATCACCGTTGAGAATATTATCGAAGAGCTGGTCGGAAATATACAGGATGAGTTCGACTCCGAAGACGACCAGATTGAGGAGATCCAGGAGGACGAGTTTATTGTGGACGGTCTTACTCCGATTCACGATATCGAAGAGATTCTCAATGTGCAGCTGGACGAAGAGGAGGTCTCAACTATTGGTGGTTTGATCACAAATGTGCTGGGAAAGATTCCGACGGCAGGTCAGAAAGTATCGGTAAAGAACCTTGAGTTTGAGGCAGTTGAGGTGGATGAGAAGCGTGTGATATCCGCTCGTGTTAGGGTAGTTGCGGAAGAGAATTAGATCTAAAGCACCTCGAGGAACTTTTGCTTATCTGTCGGCGTCATGCTGTCGAGAATTTCTCGGATCAGTGCAGCGCCTTCAGGGTGAAATAGCTGTCTATCCGACCCAAGATTTAGAGCGAGATCTTTCATAAGCGCAAACGGCATGGCCCTGTTTTCAAGCATCGCACGACTCAGTTTGATAGCCTGTTCCGTTTTTCCGGTCATCAAGTCGACACGGATCTTCTCGCAGAGTGCGGAATGATTGCCTGGGTTTTGTTTGAGTAAAAATTGTAATACCCGCTCTGCTTCAAACGGTTTTTGGATTTCGATTAACTTTTTTGCAAGTCGGAGGAGTGTCGCTGGCCTGATGTGGCCCGAAGTAAACAGCTGCTGCATAGAAATTTTCGCCTTATCGTCAGCGCCCAGAGCGAAATTGGCAGTCAGTGACAGACTGTGGAACAGTATTCTGTGAAGTGGAATCAACTGGTTGAATGAGTCTGGCACAGATTCGAGTAACTTGATTGCCCGCTGATGCTGTCCCCCGTTGATCCGTGATTCGATTTTCAGGAACCACACCATGGCTGCCGATTGAAACTCGATGCTGGATTTTGAGATGATGGAATCCAGTTTTTCGTACATGCCCGCTTCCGCCAGGTAATTGGCCAGTAAAAAAAGGGCGTCCTGATTCTCGTAGATTTCAGGAACACGTTCCAGAAAGCGATCAATCTCCGAGTCGGCATTTGAGCCGAGGGTACGGAAATAGTTTACCGACGCGCCGATGGAGTAAGGATTATTGAAATAAGCAGTTTTTGAGAGCTGAAGCGCTTTTTCTGTGGCTCCGGATTCCTTGTAAAAGCGGGTTAGCAGGGGTACGATTTCTCGTTGATTCGGGAACATCTGGTTTAACGATTCGAGATGTTGAATGGCGAGGGATTCAAGAGCTTGATCCCAGTAAATCTGGCTTCGAATGATTTGGTTGGCGATCGCCGGATCGTTGCCGAGTGTCACGAGCGCTTCTTCAAATTCTGCTTGATGGTAAAGTGCTTTGGCCAGTGAACTTCGCGCGTTTTGGGTTTCCGACTCAGGAAGAAGATCGTCTTCGAGTGCGCGCTGCAGGATACGTATGATCTGCTTGTCAGCTTGATAATATTGAAGAAAACTGACCATTTTGGCCCAAAAGGCTTCGTTGTTTCCGGCGAACTCCAATCCAGCTTCCAGAGTGCTTACGGCTTGAGTTACGTCGTTGGCTTGAAAAAGCAGGTCAGCAAGAGCAAGCCGGCCTTCGAGGTTTTGGGGGGATTTGCTAACGCCGATTCGAATGAAATGATAGGCCTTTTGCCATTCTCCCAACGCTTGTTGTTCAATACCTTGGCGGATGAAATAGTCCCCCCATTTCGGTTGTACGTCACGCCAGTTCCAGGGAAGCGCGATATCAGTGAACTTAACTGCTTCGTAGCCCTTTTTCTTCTTGATGAAGATCACAAGTGATAACGACGCAACAAGCCAGGTAATGACTAAAAATCCGATTAGTATGCCTCCTATCTGTTTCTTTGTGAGTTGCATGGATTTGCGGGAGTGTCGATGATGTCTGAAGAAGTAATGGTTGTCTGGAAGACGGGGTCCTGCCAACCGAAAAGCCTTAGGATAGCGATTTTTACAACCGGTGAGGAGTCGATTTTTAACCTTGTTATTCGAGGGGGTATCAGCAGACTTTTGTGGAAGTGGTTTTTGTACTAAATTGCTCACTAAACATGAACAAAGCATCCTCGTTACTCTGCCTGATTTTAGGATTAGGCTTAATTATATCAGTAAGTTCAGCCTCTGCCATGTCATTGGGAGAGAAAGGAAACGTCGTTTGGCGGGTGGGCGGCGCTTTGCAATACAACGACAACATCTTTTTGGATTCTACGGATGAACAAAGCGATGTAATTTGGATTTTCTCGCCTGGGGTGGAATTGTCATACGGTCAGCCAGTTTCGAATGCCAATATCAAGTTTACCTATATCCATGACTTCATTACCTATTCTGATAATAGTCGGTTGAATCGGGACAATCCCGATGCTCGCTTGGTTGGTTCCTACCGGACGCCGAAATCCAGCGTGGATTACAGTGTGTCCTACAAAGAAAATTCTCAGAACGATGCGGGTAGTAACTTGGTAGGAGATCTGGCGCAACGAGATATTCTGAACGTCAATTTGGGAGGGGAGTGGGACTTCTCAAGTAAATCATCCATATCTGGAGGGTATCAATTGAATGATGTTTCCTACGAAAATCCGGCGTTTCACGACCGGGATGCAGTATCGATCCCAGTGAATTATTATTGGGGTTTAACACCGAAGCTGGATATGAGTGTTGGTTACCGCTACCGGAATACGTCATTTTCTCGGGGTGCAGATTTTATCTCTCAAAACCGGGGCGATCCGTTCAATTTTCGTCCCGATTACGATGATCAATTCTTCAACTTGGGGATACGGGGTGAAATTGGTGCGAAGACGACCGCTGAGATCCGTGTGGGAACTCAAAAACGAGACTTTAACGTCAGAGGTGTAGATGACGAAGATTTATTCTCTGCAAACGCGCGGTTTAACTGGTCTGCCACCGAAAAGTCAAACCTGGCTTTCACCTATTCACGGGATTTTAATGCAGATGCATTTGGCACGTCAATTGAGTCAGAAGACATACAATTATCAGGTTCAACAACCTTCAATGACCAGCTTTCCGGATTTGCGAGCCTTAGGTTTGCGAACGATGATTATAATGGAGGACGGTCCGATGATGGCTTATTCGGACAAGTGGGAGTGACCTATACGCCAACCCTCTACTCTGCGGTCACGATCGCATACGTCGTTTACAATAACGATAGTGACTTCTTGCCTGCCGACTTTGATAACAACGTAATTAATATTTCCGGAACCTTACGGTACTAAGATTTTCTCATTTTAACTTTGAAAAGGGGGCGTGTGGATGCCTCCTTTTTTATTAGGAACCAAAATGATCTTCAGATTCCAGCTCCACGCGATTGCGTATCTAGTAATAGTTGTTTTCCAGATGCTGAGTCCTGTCCTGCGGGTTCAGGCGCAGTCTGCTAACAATACGACGGGAAATTATTTGTTGAATCCATCAGATTTATTGCGCATTGAGGTTTTTCAGGAACAAGAATTGTTTCGGGAGGTACGTGTTGCGGGAGATGGAAGTATCGTTCTTCCCCTGATCGGAAAAATTTATGTGGGCGGTAAGTCAGTATTCGACGCCGAAAAACTAATCACTGAGCTCTACAACCGGGATTATCTTGTGAATCCTCAAATCAACGTGACCATTACTGAGTATGCACTTCGCAGAGTGAATGTGATCGGACAGGTTAACAAACCCGGAATAGTTATCTTCCCCCCGGAGGAGGAAATGGTGCTCCTTGAGGCGATATCTTTGGCTGGCGGTTTCAACCGATTTGCGGATAAGGGTAAGGTCACTCTTACCAGGACCCTGGCAGGCGGGAACACTGAAACCTTTCAAATCGATACGCGCAAGTTGATCAGTGGAGACCAGTCATCTGCTTGGAATCTACAAAAGGATGATGTAATTTTTGTACCTGAGAGAGTTTTTTGACGATGGACCGCCCGATCAAAAAAGAGAATCCAGAAGGCCGTGGTTACTATTACGACTCAGGCTATGGCCATGGAGTTTACGGTGGTGGTAACGTGGGCCCCCAGCGGTCACTGAGTGACTATTTGTTGATCATTCGGGAACGGATTTGGTGGATCATCGTAATTTTTGTGATGGTTCAGTTATTGACTACGCTTGTAGTGCTTAAGCAGACCCAGCTCTACAAATCAGTTTCAACGGTGGAGGTTAAAAGGGAGGCAGATCGGGTTGTTCAGTTTGAACAGGTTGATAACCAGGACATGCGTGGAACGGAGGATTTCAACACACAGGTCGGGATCTTGGAAAGTAACTCCATTATTGAGCAGGTGGGCACTCGCCTAAAAGGGGATGAGCGTGATCGCTTCCTTCAACCATATCTCAAAGGTAAAGACCCGACTGATGTGTCTGTGGCGCAGATTCTCTTTGAAAACCGGAAAGTCATACCTAAACGACTGACTAGAATAATCGCGATTGAGTATGTCCACCCGGACCCCGAACTGGCAGCTAAAATCGCTAATCTTTTTGTCGATGAGTTTATCGGATATAACCAACGCAAACAGTTAGAGACTTCCCTGAAAGCAGTGGAGGATCTAGGTATTCGTGCAGATCAGCAGCGTAACAAATTGTCGGAGTTGGAATTTAAGCTTCAAGAGTATCGGGAAAAGCACAACACCGTTTCGTTTGATGAACGTTCGGTTGTCGAAAACGAAAAATTGCGAGTTTTGAACCTCAAAACAGCAGAAGCCGAGGCGTTTCTTTATGAAGTGGAATCCCGCTGGCGACTGATCGAACAATACCGGAACGAGGGAAAGGATCTAACGGGTCTTAGTTTTATTTCCAATAGTCCGATTGTTCAGAAACTTATTAGTGATGTTTCAACAGTAAAGGTGGAGATCGCCTCATTGTCCAAAAAGTACCGCGACAAACACCCTACTATGATCGGTGCGATGAGGACGTATGAGGAAGTTGAGGGGGAACTGCTTGGGGCTGTTCAATCAGAAGTCGACAAAGTTTATTCAGATTTATTGCAGGCAAGGAAGCGGTTCGAAGAAGCCACTGCTTCAGTAGACAATCAGGAGTCTCTGTTACTCGGAATTGATCGGCTCAGTGTTGATTACGAGACGATTCAGCGGGAAGCCGAAGTTAACCGTGTCATGTATCAGACCCTGGTCGCACGCATGAGAGAGACGAATATATCGTCCAGTTTGGACAACGCCAATGCACGGGTATTAGACCGGGCATCGATGGCGATGGATCCCTATTGGCCCAATTACATGTTGTTCTTCGCTGCCGGTATCCTAGGTGGCGGAATACTCGGTGTTGGCGTCGCGTTCGTTGTAGCATTTTTGGATGATCGCGTGAAATCTGCCTATGATATTGAATCTGTAGTCGGGGTTCCATTGCTCGGTATCATTTCGGAGGTTAAGAATCTGCCGGCTCACGAAAAGGCCAAGATCGTAAATTCTACTCTCGAAAATCAGGCTTCTGAAGGTTTTAGAGCCCTACATTCAGGCCTGAAGCTGAATAGTGATAGCAAAGATGCACAGTGTTTTCTTATAACTTCAACCGTGCCGGGCGAAGGAAAGTCATTTATTTCAACGAACCTTGCCTTCACCTTCGCTGCTCATGGCGATCGTACTTTAGTGGTCGATTGCGACCTCAGATTACCTAATGTGGCGAAGTCTTTAGGCCTCAAAAACGAATTGGGAGTAATTGATTTTTGCTACGAGAAAGCGACCTTTGACGAAATCATTCAAAAGGACCCGGTTACGGGACTGGATATCATCACTACGGGGGGGAGAGCCAATAATCCTTCTCAGATATTAAGTTCCCACAAGTTTGAGGAGTTTATCCAGATCGCCCGTTCCCGATACACCCGAGTGATAGTAGATACACCACCGATATCTGCTGTGAGCGACTCCCTTTTAATTTTGCCGCTCATGGACGGGGTTCTGTATACGATTAAGTTCAACGCCGTTAAGAGAAAGGCGATCATGATGAATATGCGTCGACTAACGGATTCGAATGTGCCCGTTTTTGGTGGGGTGTTGAATAGTCTGAAATTATCCGTATCTGGCTACTACTATTCTTACCAATATCACAAATACAAAGACTACCATTATCATCAGACACCTATCGCGGCCGGTGAAAATAAGAAGATTTCCTAAAGGGTAGAGCCTTTTTGTGAAATGGCTTGGATGTGGCGAGTTAATCTTGGGCAGCCGATCGACTCATTCGATCCCGAATCGCCATTCCTATTCCGGTTGGCTCAGGTAATTCTAGGAAGATGCGCTGGTAGCCTTTGGTATCCAAGGCTTGTAGCTGACTATACAGATTGTGTGCTACTACCTTGAGATTTCCTTCTTTGGATAGGGAGTAGGTGTCTGGCTGCGCAGCTGAAGGTTCTCTGATATATAAAATGGCTTCGTTCTCTCCTAACAGCGGGGCATCTCCTTCGAAAAGCGTTAGCTTTGTATGAGGACTGTAGTGACGTCTTAAAAGGCCCGGGGCCTCCAGGCTTTTATTTGCGTTTTCAGAGACCGTTTCACGAATTTTCAAATGACCTCCTAAGGTTTCGGCGAGTTTCTCAATCGAAAGAGTGCCTAATCTGAGGATTGTTGGAGCTCGAGGGTCAACGAGAGAGAGAATGGTAGATTCGATACCGCTTTCGCAGTCGCCGCCATCAAGAATCCAGTCGATCTGGTCTCCCATGGTATTCATCACATGTTCAGCTTTAGTGGGGCTAACGTATCCGAAAGGATTGGCGCTGGGTGCAGCGATTGGAAACCCGCATCGAGAGGCTAGCTCTCTGAAAACCAGGTGTGATGGCATCCGGATCGCTACTGAACGGAGTCCGGCGGTGACTTCATCCGGGACGATGGATTTTTTTGGAAGAATGATCGTTAGGGGACCTGGCCAGAAATGCTCAATTAATCCTCGAGCTTGTGGCGGGATTTGAGCCAGTTGTTCGAGTTGCTCTATATGAGCAATATGAAGAATGAGAGGATTGTTATGAGGTCTGGCTTTCGCAGTGTAGACTTTTTCAATGGCTGCAATGTCAAGGGCATTACAGGCCAACCCGTACACGGTTTCCGTGGGTACTGCTGCAATATTGCCAGCTGCCAGCCCCGCAGATAGGGTATCTAGATTTTCTGGGGTAGGCTGAAGAATGTGGGCCATCTATCTGACCCGCTAACCGGGAGGGCAGGGGATTATTTCATCAAAAGCAGATTGCGAGATCGCTTAATTGATTTTGTGATATGCCGCTGCTGTCGATTTGAAAGCTTCGTAATCCGTCTTGGGAGTATTTTTCCGGTTTCGGTGACATACCGGGACAAAATTTCTGCGTCTTTGAAATCCAGATCCATCGGATTCCATGAGCGCTTGTTTTCTTCTGTGATTTCTTCTGCCATAAGAGGAGGTGAGGAAAGTCTTTAAATGCCCCGAAGCAAGCTAAAAATAGGGGAGAATAAGTTTGCGTGTTCAATTTTTTCGAACTCTCCCACGTTCAATCAGGCTGTTCTTCGAAATCCCATCTAGTCTGCTTGTGGGAATTGCTATTGACGACAATCACGTCGACTCATTGATTTTCGGTTCAAAATGTCCCCGTAGTTCAATGGATAGAACCGCGGTTTCCTAACACGAAATGAGGTTTTTACCCTAAGTGACCTGGAGTGTGCAGGAGTTTGCAGATCAGGAGGCTAGGTAATTTTTGAGTGTAAATGAAGTTGTCTTGGATGAGCAGGAATCCGCCGATTTTACCGAACCGGGTTACATTTTCGGGTTATATTATAGTTTCCTGCTTAATTGGAATTTCAAATTAGGGACTTTGGGATTTACTGGCGCTAATTCCGATTTCAGCATTAGCGTGAAGATTAAAATAATTAGAACTTGAACTGAAAAAGAGATCCCCTAGATTTTAATTGTAACACAAGCATGTAACCATTCCTCCTCTTTCCAGTGTAGCCACCGATTTTTTATTTTTGTTGATAAAAAAGAATGATTGAAATTGACGAAGCTAAAATAATTCTAGGCGAGCTTGTTAAAAATAAGCGCCTAATTCTATTTGTAGGTTCTGGAATTTCTAAAGATTCGAATCTTCCTTCCTGGGAGGGATTTCTCGATGAATTTATAAACTTTTGTAACGACCTTGCTCACAATTACAATTCAAAGGAGATCAGCGAGATCTTCGAGCATGATTTAATCGAAAATGCTAGTCAGGAGAAAGGGAAGAACCCAGTTCAAGTGGCAACAGTTTTGAAAAGCAAATTGGATGGACTTCCAGAAAATGTCAGAAAAAGTATAGAAATTGATTTTAAAAAATGGTTTTTTAGATTGTTCATAAATGCTAAGCCGAATCGAAAACACGAGCTAATCGTTTCGACTGAGTATCCGTTCATTTTGACATCAAACTACGATAATTTGTTGGAGGATGCTCAGAAGAAAGTTGGATTTCCATATCACCCACTTTCCTTTACTGATACTAGAAGGATTGCTGAATCTATTTACTTAGACAGGCCTTCAATAATTCACGTTCATGGCGAATGTTCAGATGTTCTTTTGGATAAAATTATTCTGACCAGTGAAGATTATGTGCGAATAATTAAAAAGGGATACCCAGGCTTTTCGTTCGCAATTCAATCTTTGTTTCTGAGGCACTCTGCTTTGTTTGTTGGTTATGGTGCCAGTGATCCTCATTTAGAGGATTTGATTGAAGAATTTTCATATTTTTTTGGATTTCCAGATACGACAAATCTTTCGACAAATTTTCTTGTAGTTAAAAGAGAAAAGGCAGGTCGTATACTTAACGATTATAAGAAACGAATGAGGACAGAACTTATAGCTATCGACGATTTCTCTCAGTATGAAGATCTCTTAAATTACTTATATAACTGTGCTCCAAGGAAATTAAAAAAATATAATGATTAGCCATAGATCTCTCTACCAACCAATAAGAAGATTTCCCGAGTTAAGACGTGCTCAGAAGCGATTACGAAGTTTAAAAAGGGGACGATACGCTGCTCAAACATGGGAACGAAAGATAGGAGAAGACCTAGCAATTGAAAAACTCTTTGGTCATACCATAGAATTTTTAGAGTGTTCATATAGTCAGTATGGTGAGTCTAATTGTCCTGTTAGAAAAGCGAAAAACAGAATGGTTCGTGCTTTAAAGAGGATGTCTGAGGAAGTACGAAGGTGTTCAAAAAATAAAAGAACGGTCTCTTCAAATGCTATTCGACAGTTTTCAGCTTCGACGACGCACCTTTATCAAACTGCTAGAAAAAGTGACGTGAGTTCTCAATGTGACGTACAGTGGGAGAAAATTGGATTATGCGCAGTTGTGGTCTTTGGATAGAATACCTGCATTTTCTCTTCACAAAACGAGCAAATATTTTTGCCTTGTGAAGCGTGAGAGATTCAATCCTTGATTTTCAAAATATATCTAAGAGGAATCTGCCAAAAAGATTACATGTCTTCTTGGAATTTATCTAGGTGTCTTTTTGCTTTTGACTAGATTTTCAGGAATAAGAAACAAATCACCTTTGGCGCGAGTACAAGCGACATATAGCTTATTTTTTGTTCTTGGGTTTAGTTTGGTTAAATCAGAATTCAGACCGTCCTTAAAAAATTTCCAAGTGGTCGAATTGAGAACAACGCAGATATTTTCAAAACAATCCATTCCTTTGGATTCCCCCCAATTTCTCGAAAAACAGGGATATTTCGAACGAGATTGGTAAAATAGTTTAACGATGGAATTTGAATTGAAAACACTTTCAGTATCTTCTTTTGATTCCAGCAATATAACTTTTGAATTATCTGTTTTGGCTGAGAAAATTGGAATTCCTAGGGAATTGCTAACAAAATTACATACCGAAGGACTGCATCGATAGCTTAATGACAACGACTTTGTATCAATTGTTAATCCCATTGCGCTAAACCGACTCAGGTATTTTGTATAGTCGCCGTGCAGTGTTGAATTCACGTTTCCATCTCTGCTCGTATCATATGTATGTTGGAAGAAATCCCCAACTAACAGAAACCTCAATTGTGCTTTAACTATGGAATTCAAAAAGTTGAAGTCATGACCAGACAAGTCTTGAATTTCGTCGAAGTAAAGTACGTCGAAATATCGTTCTAATCTCAAATTCACTTGATCAAGAACGTTAAATAATTCCAATGTTTTTGAAATTCGATTATGATAAAGTCTTCTTGAGGAGTCTAGGTAAAATCTTTCGTCATTACGTTTAAGTTTTTGTGTAAAAGATGGTGGCGTTTCCCAATTAATGCCGAGTGAAGCTACT
This sequence comes from uncultured Opitutaceae bacterium, assembly GCA_964352065.1. Taxonomy (GTDB): domain Bacteria; phylum Verrucomicrobiota; class Verrucomicrobiia; order Opitutales; family UBA2995; genus UBA2995. Next base: position 54,627 of record CAYGQM010000028.1, on the reverse strand, counting down.
TGTCGAAGAAGTAAGGGTTTGAAGCAGAATGAATGCAAAAAACCGAAAAAAGTATAGAGCCTAACATTCTCCGGAAAATATCCAAATTTACTTACAATTCGATTTCGAAGATTTACAAAATTGTTGACCGTATAAGTTATAATTAGAGCCTTTTCGCTTTCATTTATTGAGTTAACAATTAAACGGGTCTTTCCAGATCCAGCGACAGCAAGAATTAATTTCTTATCCACGAAATTGCCTCTTCGATGTAAGAGGGAGTGTTGAGGTTGTCAGCTTCCTTTAATAGCAGCTGATAAGCTGCTTCAGTTTTATTGCTCAACATGTATTCTTGAATAGTTAGACTTCGTCTGCCTTCAGAAAAAGTGCGATCACAAATTTCAGTATTGTCCTGGTATAAGCAGATTTCGAAAGTAGATCTGTCCTTATCTGTGTCATAAAATATTTTTATATTTTCCGACTTATAATCCTGAAAAGATTCAATGCAATTCTCATTAGGTTTTCCGTCGTTATCTCTGATTACCGCAACCTTTATACCCAAAATCAATGCTACGTCCAAATACCTCTTGAAGCTCGTTCCACCAATTGAAAGAACGTGAAACTCATTGTCAGCTACATGGGCTTCGGGTAGCTTTTTCAGAAATGCTTCGAAAAGGATGTACTCGGCATCTCCTTCAACTAAAACAACCTTGTTAGCCAAAATGAAATCAAGGATGTTGTTATCTGGAGCCTTGATAAAGAATTTGGCCGTATCTTTAGGAATATTTTTCAACTGAACTTGGGAAATACCACTACTGTTCAATAGCACTGCTTTTCTGAGATTCAATCTTGAGGAAACTAAATTGCTGTGAGTCGCTATGAAAATTTGTTTGTTCACTGATTCCTGAATTCTTTTGATAAGCTTTGTCATTTGAACGTGGCTCAGATGATTCTCAGGTTCTTCAAGTAGTATGAGGTCAATTCCCTTTTTTGAAGCTTTCTTCTTTAAGGCAAATTCTGTCTTGATAAAGCATTGGCGTCCCTTCCCTCGATTCTGAATAGGGATACCGTTTTCAGAAAGTGTTAAATCCGATTGAAGATTTTCTTTAGACCCAGTTTTTAGAGTAAAAGAATAATCCTCCAATTTGTCATTTAGTTCAGATAGAATTTCAGACTTAAATTTCTCTTTGCTACTTCTGTATTCAAATTGGAATTTATTTTTTTCTATTTCATTAGTATGAGAATCAAAAATCGTTTTAATGTAATCCCTTGTTGCGTATTCATTATTAATTAAAGAACTGTCTAAAAAGATGTGATTGATATATTTTTTGTAATTTGTGAATCCATCTCCGGAAAATGTTTGGAACCTTATTTTGTAGTACTCAAAAGGGAAATTATTAAAATCACTGTTGAGGATCTCTTTAATGTTTTTACTGAAATCAAGATCTGGTTCGCATAGAAGGGTTAGCCCATCACACAAAATCTCTTTTGAGTTATTTTTCCCGTTTAGATCAGGATTATTTTGATCGCTTAAATAAACCTCAACATACAGTGAGGGAAGGTCTTCGAATCTTCTCTGGGACTTAAAAAAACTTTCTATAGTAATTTTAGAAAATAAGGCTTCTAGGCCTATAGTTTCAACTTTGGCCTTGCTGCCAGAAAGAACCAAATCAACAGCAAGTAAAATTGTTGATTTCCCAGCTTCATTATCTCCAATGAAAACATTTATGCCATCATTTAGATCTACTTCGAAACTTGTGAAACGTTTAAAGTTTAGAAGTTTGATTTGGATTATTGTCTTCATTTGTGAATCTACAACGGGACTTGTTTGAAATGATTTCGAATTGAACGAATATGGCTAATTACTTTGATGATTTCCCCAATTGTTTAAAAAGAGTATCCTTCATCCTTTCGAGCTGCTTGTCGCTTATTCGTTGTCTTGCATCCCGCAATGTCTGTATTCCAGTTTCTAGGAATGTATAAAAGCAGGATGATACAGTTGTATCGCCGGGTGCATAATTACCTTCGTACGGATTAATTACGGTGTTCTTCCATATGATATTGGGGTCGTTGATCGCAATAACGCCTACTATCACAATTTTTCCAAGTTTTGAAAATATGTAAGCCTCGTCTTTTGAATGGATGGTATTAAAATCAATTCCTCGGTGGATAAATTGATTGAGCTCACTATCGTTCTTCAACCCTTTAGTAGAGCTAACTTCATCTAGAACAATCATATGCTGAACGCATTTTCCGATATCATTTCTCTCATCATTCAAATATTGCCTCCAAATTTCTAATGAATTATCTGCTAATCTGTCATGGTTGAAAGGGAGTGTTGAGTTGTCTACTTGAAGGCTTAAAAAATGTAATGAGCGCCATGAAACTGATACTGCAAATCTGTGAAGCCACTTTCCATAATCAAAAGAGTGGTCATTTTTGCATTCTGAATGAATTGGATAAAAAGCGTGTTTCGAAAATTCTGATTCGTACTCGCTGAATCGATCTTCGCAATCTGGACAAAGCAATTTAATTTTTGGTCCATCCTGAATACGTAAATTTGGCGTAGTAGTGCCGCGTAAGTGCCCAGTAATCGATGCTTTCTTAAGCCAACGATATACCATTTTGGGGATTATATGGCTATCTTCGATTCTATCGCCGTCATTGCAAAGTGCACACTTCATTTTTGAATAAATAGTCGTTTGAACAAAAGCAGTATTTAGTCTCAAAGGGTCATTAATTAGTGTGTCTCATTTTAGGAGTTGTTCAATTTCTTCTAGAAGTGCTGATATAGACTTATCTATGAGATGCTTGGCCTGTATTTGATGTGATTGTTCTCGTGCCATTTCCAATTTGAACTCCTCTGCCGAAGGGTTAACGACTCTTGCGACGGGTCCCAACAACTCAATAACTCCATCAATTTTGATTCTAAGAAATGGCGTAGAAACTCTATCCTTCAATTCAAGTAGTCTCATAAGCCTCGCAAATGGAATTTCTAAACCATTTATCAAATCTGCCCTTGTAGCGGCAAGAAGGCTAGCACAACTGATCCAATCATCTAAATTTTTTCCAAGGGAATGGCGAGGTTCAGATCTTGTTTTTACAAGCTCATGTATACGTTTGTATTTTGCTCCACTTTCCTCGGCTACTCGCCTCAGCAGTCCACGGTGGTCCATCAAGCGATCGAGATCTTCATGTAGATTGTAGGTTGGGATTGTGTCAGTCATTGCTCTAAAATCCGGTATTCCGGATAATTGTCAAGCGAACAAATCTGTCCCATTGCAGTTTATGCCAGAGGTTTTAAAGCATCAATGGCCAACCATATGTGGCACGCCTTCGAATTCGGACCATTATTAGAATCGTGTCGTTAACAGGAGTTTTCCAGTTTCTGAAATTCTTTCCTTAGGTTTCTCCTCGACCACTTTTTGTCGTCGATTTTAAGAGAATCAAAGAAGTCTAAGCCTGAAAGTAAAACCATTCTTGATACCTCTTCTGATTCAATGGCGGCGGTCACGCAACTATCATCAAAGGGAGACAGAGAGCCATGGACCAAATTAGATCTCACTTCATAAATATCGCCTATTTTCCGCTTTGATTTATCAATAGGTAATCGGGTTGCTAATGAATATAGTAAACTCGATCTCCTAACCACTATGTCCGTAACACCAAATTCGTTTCCCTGTTCATCTTTTTCAATGCCTGTCCCGGTTACCCCTTCAATTGCCGAAACAAATTTTATGACTTTTGAAGCGCTGGATGTTTCAGATACTGCGTCGCCATACCATGTAAGAGATGATATAAACCGAATAACGAGAGGTGGAGGGTGAATGAACTTAATAAGGTGGTGAAGCATGTTTCCCGCGCAATGGAAATACCTATGGAAATCTGAATTCAACAACTCTAACCAATCTTCTCCAATTACATTACTTTGAGGGATAAAAGATAGACTAATATTAAATCGCTTATTTTTTGGCTTATAAAGTTTCGCAGCTTTTTCTCTATGTGCGTTATCTTCTCCGGTGCTGATCCGTGATGTATAGTAGCTACCAAACAACAATTTCAAAATATTCAAAGCTGATTTTGTTACTGATAGAGCCTTTTCGTAAGATACTTTCTCGTTACACTCGTCAATTTTGATTTCAGCTATCCAATCATATTCGAAAAAGGAATCTTCCAAGCCATCAACCAACTTATTGGCCAATGTATTTGAATCTTTTTCTGTAGTCTTACTTCCGAAATGTTCAAAATGTTCTTTAGAAATTTGGCTTCTTAAATTTTTTATCTCATCGGTAAAAAGATTCTTAAACTTTCCTATGGTGTAAAAGGTTACAGGGCCAATACTGAACTGATCAACAGATCTTGAGAGAAAAATCGAACACGGGATGTAATGTGTAATCTCTGCAAATTTTCTGGAGGATCTTTTATAGGCAGAACTGATCATCCTTTCAACGTTCTTGGAACTAACCTCCATGAATTGGGCTGCAAATCTACGCGAGTATTCTGCTCTTAATTCTTGGGACAATTCAACGGGATTTGTCTTTAGCTTTTTGTCCATTTGTGTCTTCAAAAACCTCTCAGCAATTTCGTCGAATTTATGATAAGCTTCTCTCCCGCAATAGATCATTCCACGCTCCTCGTGCGGAATCGTGTAAAGGGCTTCACCTCTATTTTCATTGAGATACTCAAAGAGACCTTTGCTATCCATTTTAAGAAACCAAATGACCTTACCTGAAATAAATTCTATATCTTTAAGATTCTGTTCTCTGATGTTCATATTTTGCCATTTTCACTTTTTCGGATGACGTCGCAATATGTTTGGACAGTTATTGCGGATCATAAACAAGGAAAAGGCGGGATCGCTTTCGCGAACCCCGCCTTAATCTCAGCATACTTATTATAAGTGCCAATTAGATTACTTGTGCTCTTTGAATAATTAATTGGTCGTTAAAGAATTTGAATTTACTTACCTTAAGGCTAAGTGGTTCGAATTCTTTAAGTTTTGGATACGTTTTAACTTCTTCGCCTTGAACCTTAATTGATGGGTCCTTTTCAGGATCGAAGTATTGCTCCCAGATCACTACATTTGACTGCATAGCTATATCGTGTTGAACACGTACCCAGCGTGAGCCGTCTTTTTTCAATCCAGTTCTTGCGTCGTTATGTATGCATACTCCTCTTAGGAACATGCCATTTTCGGTTATTGTGGTTTTATTTTTTTCATCCATGGGGATAAGTGGTTTTTATTTTTAATTAGGATTTTTCCGTCGCCAAGATATCGACCATCTAGCGCGACGGAGTAGACCAAATGATCGAATAGTTTTTTAAATGGTTCTGGTAGTCGGTAGCTTCGAACATCAATCCTAGTTGTTCCGGACATAACCGTAATTAAGGTAACGGTTTTTCTCCAACGTGATTGGCGTTCTCCTATCGAATAAGACGCTCGTTTTTCCCGGTAGATTTTTGGCTTTTTCTTATACTTTTTAACTTCTTTGGGTTTTAAAAACCCGTGAGACGGTTGAAAAATACGTAGTCTCTTTTTTCGTTTTACCCATTCAGGTAATTCTCCGGCTTTAGTGACGTATTTAAGAAGATAATGGAAATCCTCGTTAGAAATTCGCTTAACCTGAGTTCTTCCTAAATTCCAAAGTTCATTTAGTAATTCGTTTGGAAGAAATCTTCTCGTGAGAAAAATAATGTGGAAATGGGCAAATCCGTTTTTGTGAAACTCTGTTTTAACGCAGTATTTTGAACGAATTTTGTAAACTTTTTCGTCCCATTTGGTTCCTTTTCTCAAAGCATAAAATACCTTTCGAATTTTGTTTCTCGATGTTTCGTATGCTTCCTCTGGATTAAGGAAAAGTTTGGGATCAACTGTAAGAGTTATAAAAAGCTTACCTTTTACATCAGGTAATCGAGGAACCAAATCAGCCAGAACCTTGTAGATCCCTTTTTCATGAAACCATGATTTTGGGATATAGGCTTTTAAGATTCCACCATCGCCACCTTGGGCGGTCAATCTTCTTGCCTCCGCCGGATTTATTATACGACTTCGGGCCAAGGTATTGCTCGGCTTCGCCTGCGCTCCACCTTGCTCCCGAGTCATTAAATCCTTTGCGCGGCGGCAAGAAAAACAGTCATTCTTGTTCACAGATCAATCCCTCCCGAGGTTTCTTTCAGAAACCTCTCGACCTCCCACAATGGGTAGATGGGTCGACGGGTGGCTCTTGAAGGGTTTAACAGGCCTCTTTTGGTTAACCTGTCTACTGTTGTAGGGCTTTGGCCTATTGCCTCAGCGACCTCTACTCTTGTATAGGCTAACCGAGGCTTAATTGTGCTTTGCTTGGCATGAGTTGCTTTCATGCCTCCCAGATTATCAGGAATCAGCGTTCCTTAAAAGGACATGGGTTAAATCGAGATGTCCTTTACGGGTGGTCGACCTCGTTTTTCTCTCGCGTGTAAACCGATCCATTTCAATCGCAAGTTTATGGATTCATCTAATGTATCTTTTAGTTCCTCAGGATATAACTTGCGAAGAAAATCAATAGTTTTAGGCCTAGAATCGAGATAATCTACATATTCAGAGCAGTAAAGTAGTGTATAATAAATACGGGTACTCAGTCCTTCGTAATCAAGGGTGACCTTGAACTGTTGACTAAACGAGAGTCCGTCTGAGTAGCCTTTAAAAAACTCAGTATAACGATCTAAGGACAAAAGATTTCCGAATTTAACAATCGTGCCTCTCAAGTCCTTCTTCCTGATCACGGGAGTTTTTGAAAAGCTTCGAAGGAGCTTGTTTAATGCTTTAATTAGAATGGGTAATTCTTTGGCTTCTTCTTGATCAGATTCAAAAGCTGCCACCAGAATGCCTGAAATAAAGCCTATCGCTTCCTCTGAAGATTTATCTTCAACCTGTAAATCAGCTATGGGTTTAAGAACGGTGGTCAAAAGCTTTTCGTAAGCGATTTTTCGCCAACCTTGTGGAGATCTATGCTCTTTAATCACGTGAGCGAATTTAGGATCTTTAAAAAGGTATTCAAATCCATCCATTTCCATACCCATGATGGAGGAAACATCTAAGAGTAATTGAATGCGAAATTCCGACGGATAATTCTCCGCTTTGTATTTGTTCAGAATCTCAAGATCTTCACTCATGCCTTAACGGTCATTCGTTTGGCCATTTCGTGTGAATGAGGATCTCTCAAATGCCCATAAGTTTTGGCAACCAACATCCCTCCGTCTTTGTGGCCTACCCAGGCCGCAATCGTTTTGAAGTCGACTCCGGCCTCAATGGCGTTGCTAACAAAAAAATGACGCATGGAATGATGGTTAAAATGGGGCAGTTTAAGGATTTCGCAGGCCTTGCTGATAGCTTTCTTTGCGTTGTAGCTTTGTGCGATTCGATCTTCTTTTTCAAAAACGCCTTCGTCCCATAGTTGCCCTAAATAACTTTTTAGCGACGGGAATAAGGGAACGACCCTAGATTCAAGGTTTTTGGTTCCTCTTTCCCCGCCTGTAACTGTGAAAGTTCCTTTCTTGAAATTGATATCCTTCCATAGGATGGATGTGGCTTCCCCAAGGCGCATTCCAGAGTAGGCGAGTAGTTCAACTAAATTTGCAGCTGGAGTGTATCTCGGATCCAGCTCTCTCATCTTATCAACCATCTTTTTGAACTGATTGACTGATGGGATAACCAATTCATTCTTTGGCATTTTCCGGCGTTTTACGTGGTCAGCGCAATTATCTAGGAGAATGCCTTCTCTTACCCCATACGCCAGAATGTTTATAAGGACCTCTCGTTCCTTGTTGAAGGTAGATGCGGAAACGTTCGGACTTCTTTTGGATACCCATTGATCTACGTTAGTTCGAGTAATCCCGCGAAGTGTGTGTCTGCCGAAATACGCATTTAGCGCTTTCAGTGTGCTTTGTTTTCGTAGTACAGATTTTTCCTTTAAGTGAGGGCTCTTCATTTCGAGCCATTTCTTTGAAATCAATTCAAAGGCTGCGTTCGAATTTCCGTTCCCTGGATCAAGCCGATTTACCTTGTCTCGGAACTCCTTTAAACGTCTTTCAGCTAATTTTCTATCTGAGGTCTTTAAGGACTTGCGAATTTGCCGACCATTTCTTTTAACGAGCGCGTAATACACTCGAGATGAATTGTGACGGTAAAAATTTTCGCCAACCTTCTGAAATGTCTGACTTTCGGCATTTGGGGGCATGTCAGAATCTTCAGGGTTACATTTTAGGGTTACAATCCCAAAAAATAGACACCAAGGATGTTTTACAAAGTGTTAATAATTAAGCATTTGTCCCCGTAGTTCAATGGATAGAACCGCGGTTTCCTAAACCGTTAATGTGGGTTCGATTCCCGCCGGGGGCACCATTTAAACACTAGGGTTCTATCAAATGGATAGACATCGCACGAACTCAGAGTTCTTTTGGCCTTTGATAAAACTCGAAGACGTGGTGAAAGCTCCCTTCGGATGCGATTCTGGATTGTTTGCGGGGATTGTAGTCATAGGTATAATAATTTTTACCTTTGTACCAACGGTTGTAGTGCTTGGTGTAGTACTCGCATCCTACGAATAAGATATTTTGATACTGATCCTCCTTAATGAAGTACGGTTGGATTTCATCTTCGAAAATGATTCGATCCTCTGTGTATATAGGTGTTTTTAAACCCAACCGCAATTTGAGATTCCATGAAATGTTTCTTAGAGAACTGTATAAGGGGTGAATATTTTCGTGCATGGAACTTGTCAGTTAGCGGGTGCCCTCTATTCCTCAGGTGCAAGCTCAAGCTGTTTGCGTTTTAGTTGTGTGGAGATCTTTTCAAAATCTCTCAGACAGAGTTCCACTTGTTGTAAATGGTATTTTAAGCTATCGGAATCGGAACTCTGAAGTTGTGCCAGATCACAATGACCTCTTATCAGGAAAACGACCTGATTGAGGTCATGAATCAGTTTTCGAAAAGAATCTGAGGTTGGATCGCTCATGCGCGAAAGTAGCGTTGAGATTTCTTCTAGGTCAGGCGCATCCAGCTGACAAATATATTTTCTTCAGAGAACCGATGATGACCACGAAAGCGCCTTGTGGGAATCAGATTTGAGTTGCGATATCACGAGCTACTCTTTGATCAAGGACTTCAATTCGTCTAGACTTAGGGTAGAACTCGTGGCTTCACTCTCTTCGAACAAGCTCTTGAGCAGATCTGCTTTTCCGCGTTGGAGTTCGATAACTTTTTCTTCCACACTTCCTGAAATGATGAGTTTGATACTGGTAACTGTTTTGGTCTGCCCGATTCGGTGAGCCCGATCCGTCGCTTGGGCTTCGACTGCTGGATTCCACCACGGATCAAAATGCACGACCGTGTCAGCTCCAGTCAGGTTCAATCCGGTCCCACCCGCCTTGAGCGATATAAGAAACACCGGGATGCTGTCATCGTTGTTAAAGCGGTCTGCTTCGGCTAGTCGGTCCTTGGTGGCTCCGTCTATATAACAGAATGGGATATTTTGTTGTGTAAGCTCGCTCTTGAGTAGGGTAAGGACTGAGACGAATTGAGAAAAGACGAGGATGCGATGTCCGCCGTCCGACGCTTCAGCCAGCACTTCTTGAAACGCCAGCCACTTTGCTGAATGATCCGCCTTAAACGATTCCTTCAGCAGGCGCGGGTCAGCGCACACCTGGCGAAGCCGTAAGAGTTGTGTGAAGGCCGCCATTTTGAGCCGCCCTTCTTTTGCGCCCGACATTTCCAGATTGAGTATTTCTTCTTCGCTTTTTTTGCGGACGGCTTCGTAGAAAGTTTTTTGCTCTGGCGTGGGATCGCAGTAGATAATCTGCTCGATTTTTTCAGGGAGTTCCGGGGCGACTTGCAGTTTGGTACGTCTGAGTATGTAAGGAGCCGCTTTCTGGCGCATACGTTGGTGATACCAGGCGCGTTCATCCTGATTGATCCCTTTGGGTGTCTTCGGTAGATACCCGGGTAACAGAAAGTCGAATAGGGATTGTAGGTCCTGGATCGAGTTCTCGATCGGTGTGCCCGTAAGCAGAAACCGACCTGTAGCCTTCAAAGCTCTCAAAGATCGCGCGTTCTGAGTCCGGCGGTTCTTTATGTGCTGGGCCTCATCGGCAATGACTGCCAGATACTTTTGCGGGCTTATCCAGGTGATATCCCGGGTGAGGGTCGTGTAAGATGTTAGCACGACATCCACTCCCTGCCAGGCGTCGATAGAGATGGCTCGAGAGGGTCCGTGGTGAATCCATGTCTTGAGGGTTGGAGCAAATCTATGGGCTTCCCGCTGCCAGTTGGTCAAAAGGCCGGCCGGGCAGACGACGAGAATCTGGCCGGATGATTCTGATAGTAGCGCTTCGATTAACCCTAGAGCTTGGAGTGTTTTGCCGAGTCCCATTTCGTCAGCCAGTATCCCTGCCAATTTGTTTTGGAAAAGGTGGTAAAGCCACGCAGTTCCGATCTTCTGGTAGAGCCTGAGTGTATCATTCAAGGTTACACCTATGGGAGCCTCTTTAAGGGAGGAAAGGTTATTGAGGGCCTGGCTTCTTTCTTTCCATGTGTCTGGAGTTTGAAAATCATGAACGACTTCATCGAGGAGTCCCTCAGCGTCCGCCAGCTCCCAGGATTTTAACGTCAACCGGGTGTGAGCAGTCAATGGTCGGAGAGGGTTGCTCTCAAGCTTTTGTTGGAGCTCTGTAAATGCTTTGATCGTTTTTCGGGGAACAATAAACAGTTTCTCTCCAGATTCCCAATACATCTTTCCGCGCATTAGTTCACCTTGAATTTTTGCGGTATCGTGAGCTGAACCCAGAGAGAGGGATACTTCGAAGTCTTCTCCCAATTGTTTTATTTGAGTAGAGGCCTCAGCGAGTTCCAAGTGCTTGAATTGTTTTTCGAAGTTGGAAGTAAATTTCGCGCGGTGCGTATTTTTGAGAGCTTCGTAATGTTCGGCCAGAAAGTTGAGCGTTTTATGGCGATCGCGAAGCCACCAGCGCCGATTTGAGGGTTCCAGCTTGAATCCATGGTCTTTTATAAGTCCCAGTAATTGTTCGTAGTCCACCGCGCTGCGAGGGGGTAATTGAATCGCCAAAAAGTTGGGGGATCCGTCAACCAGGGCAGATGGAGATCCGGAGTAGGGACTTTCAGAGACCGGTTTGGGTTTTGAAGATCTTGCGGCCGGTTGACTGGGACTTTCAATTGGTTCTGGTTGCGACGGTACGGGCATCTCCAAATGCGCATGCACGCCCGGTAACAATTCCCCCAGCCATTCGATAGGGTTTTTTGGCTGGTTGATCCAAAAAACAGAGGGCTCCCTTTTCAGCGCTTTGAGAAGCTTGATCAACTTGGTTCTATCTAACTGCAGCAGGCCGAACAATTTTCCTTCGCACCAGGATTCTATCAGAGAGGCCACGGTAAGATCGGCCAAACTGAGCTGGTAGGCTCGCCCGCGGTCTATTTTTTCAGGAGGGTAGGAGGAGCCGTCAGCTTCTTCTGCTTCTACTTTGACCATGATACGGTCTTTGGGCGCTGTGTGTTCCAAGTTCGGCGGAAGAAAGACTTTGAATCTTAGTGGAACCGCCCTTTCCGCCGAAAGAACCAATGATTTCAGGAGCGGGACTTCTTCGAGTTGTTCAGGCTCAGTTTCGATCGGTTCCGGCTCAGGTTTTGGAGCCATCTCTTCGAGACAAAGCGCGATTGCGTGGGGGCAGACCTGACCGGATCGTCCTTGAAAACAATTACATTGGTTCTCTGCAAAAATAGTTGAACGTAAATTAAGTCGGGGGAAGTAGCTTTTTTCTCCTACCCGTACTTCACCTTTGAGGAGCTTGTTGTCCCAAGTGGTCGTTTTTACGCATCTGCCTTCCTGCAAACCTTGGGCTTCTTTGAGGACCGACCATCCTCCAAGATCCACTAGTAAGTCTTTGCTAAGCTCCACTGACATAGAGAGTGCAGGCAAAGTGATGGGGTTGTAACTCGCAACACTATTGTGGCAAATTTCGGAGGGCTTGAAGTCGACCTATTTCCAGGTTGCGGGGAATACTCCCGGATCAATATTCCAGACTAGTGGCAGCAAAAAATAGACAAAAATACTCAGAATAACGATCGATATGAGATTCATCCAAATCCCCGTCCGCACCATATCTGGAATTCGCAGATATCCAGAGCCGAATACCACGGCATTTGGAGGAGTGGCAACGGGGAGCATAAATGCGCAAGAGGCAGCCACGGTTGCTGATACCATTAGAATGAATGGGTGAACGTTGATCGCCAGCGCCATGGGAGCGAGGATGGGGAGCATCATTGAAGTCGTGGCGATGTTGGAGGTCACTTCCGTAAGAAAGTTCACTGCGGCGACTAGCACCACGACAAGTAGAATGATGGCCGCACCGTCGAGTAGGGTCATTTGGCTCCCTACCCATACCGCGAGCCCACTCGATTTAAATCCTTCTGCCAGCGCCATCCCTCCTCCAAATAGCAGTATGATTCCCCAAGGGAGCTCCTTGGTGTCGTTCCAGCTAATTAAGCGGGTGTCTTTTTCCTGGGAGGCTATAAGGAATAGGGAGAGCCCTGCGATCATCGCGATGATGGTGTCGTCCAGTTGGGGAAACCACCCGAGCTGTTTTTGGAAGAACGACCGGCTGATCCAGGCCACTGCGGTGACGGTGAATACGAGCAGGACCCATTTCTCTTCATAACCGATTTTGCCGTAAGCAGTGAGTTGTTTTTTGATCTCTGCACGTCCCCCGGGGAATTCCTGTTGTTCGAACCGAAACGCGAATCGCGTTAGGTAAAACCAGCACAAGGCGAGTAACAGAAGGGAGATCGGAAGTCCGAATCGAATCCATTGAAAAAAGGTAATCTCATAATCGTATAACTCCTGGACGACGCCAGCAAGGACGAGGTTGGGGGGTGTTCCGATCAAAGTCGCCATACCGCCGATGGAAGCACTGTAGGCAATTGCCAGCATCAAGGCCTTCCCAAACTTCGTATTTTCGTTTTGTAGGGTCGCGGGATTGTCGCGCAGCTGTGCGATGATAGCCATACCGATCGGTAGCATCATCACCGAAGTTGCTGTATTGGATATCCACATTGACAGACCGGCCGTCGCAATCATGAAACCTAGAATGATGCGGGGTATATTTGTGCCGATGGCGTGGATGATATTTAAGGCGATACGTTTATGGAGCCCCCATTTTTCGATCGCGATGGCTAGCAGAAACCCACCGATGTAGAGGAATATGTAGCGGTGTCCGTAGGAGGTAGTAGTCGCCTGGAGCTGAAGGGCGCCGGTTAAGGGAAACAGTACGATGGGAAGGAGTGCGGTCGCGGCTATGGGTATGGCTTCGGTGATCCACCAAATAGCGATCCATACCGTCGAGGCGAGGACGGCGGTACCTTCCTTACTCAATCCTTCCGGCTGAAAGAAAAACAGGATAGCAAGAAACGCGATGGGGCCCGCGAATAGTCCAAAACGGGATGCTGAAAATTTCATGCCCATGGGGTAGTGGGGTTAAGTGACATTTGATTACCTAACCGCGCAATCGCTTCTGCAACAACTTCAATTTTTGAGATCTTTACAATCGGTCTTCGACCTCCAGCTTTCGGATTTTGGCTACAGAGCCTCCACAATTGCATTGAGGACTTTTGCAGCATTGTGTTTGGCTTGGTCGGCGAATTCGGCGATTTCGTTTTCACCTTCTTGGCCTCCCGCCAAATCGCTTAATGATCGGATGATAAGAAAGGGAACATGATTGGCCCAGCAGACATGCGCGATCGCGCTACTCTCCATATCCAGACAGTCTGCAGAGAAGGCGGTAAATACAAAATCACGGTAGTCAGAATTATCCATAAAAACCGGACCGGCTACCCCAGCACCATGGACCTTTATTTTTGCAGGGGTTCCCAGGCCGTTCTTCAGACTTCGTTTGTCATCCTCCTGTAGGAACTCCGTAGTCTCTCTGGCTACCGCAAGCAATTCAGGGTCTGCTTCAAAGAAAGGCTTTTTGATATTGGTCTGTTCTTCGTCCCTGATTGCGGAAACGCCGGATGGGAAAAACATACCAAAGTTCCCGAATGGATGCCTGCTTTCGCTGCCTTCTCGCAGTACATAGCCTTCTTCTTCACTCTTCTTGTTATAGTAGGCGCCTTGCGCGTGGTGATACCAACGTTGAGGTATCGAGATGTCTCCCTTTTCCAGTTCAGGATTTATGCCACCGGCGATCCCAGCGAAGAGGAGCTTCTTAATATTGAAGTTGCTTAACGCCAGTTGGGTCGTCATCGCCGCGTTGATGGTACTGGTATTGGTCTTAAAAAATACGACGTCCTTTCCATGCGCTGTTCCGAGATAAAATGGCATACCGTTGATCACGACTTCTTGGTCGATCTTGTGCGGGTCCATAAATTTCATGATGGCGTCCAATTCTCCTTGGAAGGCGCCAACCAATGCGATTCGTTCTACTTCATCAACCTTTGCCAGTAGGAGGTTTGTGGTGAGTGAAAAGCAGACTACGGCAAAGATGCGATACAGTGGCTTCATATTGGAAGCCGAAGCAGGTTTACCGCCAAACCGGGCTGGGAGATTTTTACTCTCTATTTTTTTTCAAAAGTACCGGCCAATGACTGTCGGCCATTCCGATGTTTACACGGGCGTCTCGTTCCCAGCGAGCCTGGACGGATTTATTGTAATTCAGATAGAGTTTGTCGTTGATGATCTTCCAGGCTTCGGGATCGACGTTCGCGGTGTAACCCTGAGAAACCGCCCACGCGCAGTAGCCTCCGTATTGGGGAGCATACTTTTCGGGATTGGCTTTAAATAAGTCAAGGTGTGCTTGTGTCGCAAACCGCCACTGAGCACCACCGTGTTTTATTTCGAATCGTTTGTCTCCTTTGGCGGCCGCTCCGTCAGTGAAATAGCTCACAGGATCGTAGCCTTTGATCGCAAGGCCTCCGAGCGTCGTTTTATTTACAGGAGAAATCGCGCTGGCCGCAGGGCTGATAATTATGAGCAAGGCTAATGCGAAGAAAGCGTATACAGGCTGTTTCATGGTGCAAAGACAGGGTAGTGGAACCCACCCGAGTAAGACGACGAAAAGTCGTGATTATTCCGTCTAGGGCTCTGCACAGCCCTTGGCCTAGGGTAGGCCCTAGTTTTCGTTCCAGGAGTATGCCGTCATTGTCTTCAATCCGCGGATGAAGATCTGATTGCCTGATACGGCGAGATGAGCCCAGGTTGGCTCTTGGCTTACCTTGCGCTGATCAGTGATTTGAAAGCCATCAGGATTGGCTTCGAAAAGTAGCAAGTACCCTCGTTCATCGAGGGCAAGAATCTGGTTACCGTTTACCACCATCGACCAATATTGGCCGAAGTCCTGCTCACTTATCCATTGGACCGCACCCGTTGAGAGGTTGATGCAGTAAAGTTGTTTGTCTCGAGCCTGATGGTAAATGTAGCCGTCCACAATGACGGGTGATGTCATGTAGCCTTCGACTTTCGGCAGTCTCCAATGAAGTGTTGCTGATTGCTTACCACCACTCTGCTCGATTTCGAAACAAAACGATCCACCTTCGTAGGTGGAAGTAAATATCCGGTTACCTGATACTAAAGGAGTTAGGATATTCATGCCACGGGAAGCCTCCACGGGAGTTGACCAGAGAATCTCTCCGGATTCAGGATCGATTCCGCCAAGCGTGCTTCTGGTTTGCACGACAAATTGGCGAATGCCGTGAATCTCGGCCATGACTGGGGATGAGAATGAACCAGCAAACATACCCTGCCGTTCCTCCATCACACGCCACTCATTTTCGGAGGTTGCCCGATCCAGTTTCGCTGCTGCGTGGCCGCCCTGCACATACACATAATCGCCCTCTACCAGGGGCGATGAGATGCCCCCAAAGGGTGGGGTTTGTGTTCTTTCACGTTCTTTAAAATCAACCTGCCACATCTCTTTTCCGGTTTTCACGTCCAGGCGGGTCAGCACATCTACCATGCTCAGAACGTATAGATAATCTCCATCCGTGGCAGGTGTGGATCGAGCCCAACTTCCATTGCGAGCTGCGTAAAAAGGGACCTTCATGGCGCCGTTGGTTGCGAATTCCCATTGTTGTTTGCCAGTGTTGCGATCGAAAGCTCGAACAACCTCTTCTTTTTTGTCCCGCGTTTCGACGGAGAATACCAAATCGGTGGTCAATACCGGACTCGCGTAACCCTCAGCAAGTTCTGTCGACCAGAGTTCCTTGAGCGCGTTGTCGCTTAATGAGTTAGGCCATTCGCTCTTTTCAATTTGCCCATCCCGGTTTGGACCGCGCCACTGGGTCCAGCTCTCAGCTACTTCGGCGACTACTGCTGATTGGCTGAAAAAAAGCCCGATCAATCCACAGAGGAATAGTCGGAGACTACGGTACGAAAAAGAAACGGAGTGATGATACATAATCGCTGAAGATGTCTTGTGGTGTGGGTTAAAGGATTCGAACAACCAGAGTCGTCAACGATGGGTGTTGGCTTACTCATGTTTAAATGATGCATATTCGATTCATTTTGAATTTAAAAGTTGAGCCGCTGAGCTACGAAGGCGATAAACACAATGGTACAACGTGACACTGCGTGTTACTCTTGTTCCTACAATCAATGAAATTTCTACCCCAGTTCGTTGGCTTGTTAATGGTCGCTTCGGCGCTTCATGGTATTTCTGAAGAGCAGATGGAGTTTTTTGAAAACAAGATTCGCCCGGTATTGGCAGAGAGTTGCTACGAATGCCACAACAGCGTTCACAAACAGAAGGCTGGTTTGGCTCTCGATTATCGGGACGCACTGCTTGCAGGTAGTGAAGACGGCGATGTGATCGTTGCTGGTGACCCTGAAGCAAGTGTCCTAATCTGGGCGATACGGCATCAAGACGGTTATGAAATGCCAGAGACTGGACCAAAGCTGGATGAGGATGTTATCGCGGACTTTGAGGAATGGGTAAGGATGGGCGCACCGGATCCGCGTGACAAAAAGCCTACACAGCTCGATCTGGATAATGCGGTTCCCTGGGAAACATTACTAGAAAAGCGAAGCGAGTGGTGGTCGTTTCAGCCGCTCAAGAAAACGCGTCCCCCAAAAGTGGAAAATAAAGACTGGAATGAGAGTCCCATAGACCGCTTCGTATTCGTAGCCTTTAGGGAACAGGGATTGACTGCTCAAAGCATCGCTAGACCAGAAGTATTGGCCCGTCGGGTACACCTTGTTTTGACGGGACTTCCTCCTGAACCAGAAGTCGTAAAAGCCTTTGCAAAGGATCCTTCGCAAACAGCCTATCAAGCAATGGTTGATAATCTCTTGGATTCGAAATCGTTTGGAGAACGTTGGGCCCGGCATTGGATGGATTGGTATCGATACGCTGAATCTCATGGTAGCGAAGGGGACCCCAGGTTGCCCTATGCCAATGCCTATCGCGATTACTTGATACGAGCTCTAAACGACGATGTCCCTTACAACCAATTGCTGCGTGAGCACATTGCCGGCGACTTAATACCAGGACCGCGGATCAATAAGGATCTC
This sequence comes from uncultured Opitutaceae bacterium, assembly GCA_964352065.1. GTDB lineage: Bacteria > Verrucomicrobiota > Verrucomicrobiia > Opitutales > UBA2995 > UBA2995. The sequence continues at coordinate 37,102 of CAYGQM010000028.1, read as the reverse complement.
GGTATTAACGAATCCGCAATTGGCCCAGCGCACTTTCGGATGGTTCCCCATGGGTTCGGAGTTACTGACGCTTACCAAGAGCACATAACGATAACAGATAATCAGATCGACGTCATCTCTAAGGCCATGCTCGGCGTAACCGTTTCCTGCGCACGTTGCCACAACCATAAGTTTGATCCTATTAGCCAAAAAGATTTTTACCGCTTTTACGGAATCATGGCCAGTACGCGGCCTGGTACTCTGAATATTGATACGCCAGAGAAACAGGAAATGCATAAAAATTCTCTCGTGTGGATGAAGCCTGGAATCCGCAGAGCGCTGGCCGACTTTTGGTTGGGTCATGTGGATGGTGCGGTGGCTCAACTTGCGAATTTTCCGTTTGAGGAAACCTCGGAAGAAACGCAGTTGATTAAGGAGTTGGCGAAGGACAAGAAGAAACGGAAGCTGGCAATCCCCTCCGATGGCGAAATTCTCAACGAGTTGAAGGTAAAGGCTGAGATTGGTCAGATTGGGCGGTATCATCCGTTTGTCATGTTCAGGGATCTGCAGCAGTTACCAACGGATCAATTGGGTGCTGCGTTGGAAGCACTCAAAATAGAGTATGCCGAAGACCTAAGAACAAACGATGAGGCAAAGCGAACTGCGACCTTCTACGCAGATCTCCGGGAGCAGTCGACTTACGATCGTTGGTATAAGAGTGGAAACGGATTGTCTCAGGAAGTGAGTCCTGCTGGTTCATTTGCCATTGCGGGCGAAGGGGATGATGCGATTACCGGTATCTATCCGGCAGGTGTTTACACTCACCTTATTTCATCGAAGCACAACGCCACCCTGTCGTCTCCTTATCATACCGCGAAGGGAGACTTCAGTTTCGCCATGGCGGTGGGTCACGAAGGAGCGCTTCGGATGTCCGCCAGAAATTATCCGTTACAGCAAGGACTGCACCATTACGATACAGCTGACAATGGGTTTATGGCGTTAAGTCGTTTTCAGAAGTACGCGTTCTGGAACGACGAAATTGTCCACTATCAATTTAATACGGCAAACGACAGACCAGTTGGTGGCGGCGATGAACGATCTTGGTTCGGAGTGACCGAAGTGATCGCTGGAGATGTCGCATTGAAGAATCTGGGAAGCCCATTGTTTACGGTTCTGGGGGATGTGAGTTCAATTACGAGCGGTGAATCATTGGTTGAGGCCTACAAACGAGGGCTTCATGAGTCCATTCTTGCTTGGAGGCGTTCGAAGATGAGTGATGCCCAGTCGGAATTCCTGAGTGCGTTTGTACGTTTCGATTTTTTGCCGAACAAACTGGCGGAACTTCCGGACAGTATCTCTGAAAGCATCTATCATTACCGCGCGCTGGAAAACGAAATCCCTGAGCCTACTCGCGCTCCGGGGCTACTTGAAGGGGATGTTATCGAGCAGCCTCTATTGGTGAGAGGAGACTACAAACATCCGGGTGAAGAAGTCCCACGCCAGTTTCTAGAGGTCTTTAGTAACAAAGCTTACAGCAAAACGAATTCAGGCCGTCTAGAACTCGCTGAGGATATCGTCGGGTCCAAGAATACCCTGGCATCGCGGGTCCTTGTAAATCGCCTTTGGAGCTATATTTTTGGTAATGGGATTGTAACATCGACTGATAATTTCGGGAGGTTGGGAAAAAAACCCACTCACCCGGAACTCCTCGATTATTTGGCCATGGACTTAGAGAAAAACGGCTGGTCGATCAAGCAGGCGCTCCGACAGATGGTTCTTAGCCGTACGTTTCGATCTTCAAGTAGTGCTCCAGTTGGCGTTAGGGAGGTCGATCCGGAAAACGCTTACCTTTCCTATTTCACCCCTCGCAGGTTGGATGCCGAAGCCATCATGGATTCGTTGAATCAATTGGCCTTCGATGAATTCGAACGGAGTGTGTATAAGCCTGTCATTAGAAATCGGCTGGACCCGTTCCTCAGCAGTTTTAATTACCCCATCCCGACCTCAACGGTCAGTAAGCGCGATAGCACGAATGTTCCAGCCCAGGCGCTTGCTATGATGAATGGAGAGTTCGTTCAAGAGTCAGCTGCCCTATGTACGGATCGTGTGGAATCTGTTTCCGAAGGTGCCCCCATCGCCACGAAAATAGAAACTTTGTTTTGGAGAATATTTTCGCGGGAGCCCAATGCCTCGGAAAGGGAGCAGCTTTTGGAATACTATATGAGGATTAATGATACGGATACGGCATTAAAGAACGTAGCGTTGGCATTGCTCAACACCAAGGAGTTTATCTATGTCTATTAATCAGTATAACCGCCGTGAGTTTTTAAAACTAACCTCAAAAGGGGTGGGTGCGCTGACAGTGTCTGGTTTAATTAATTCGTTGTCCGCGAAGAGTGCTTACGTTCCGAAACTCCATCATGCGGCGAAAGCAAAGTCTGTCATTTTTCTTTATATGTCCGGCGGTGTCTCTCATGTGGATTCCTTTGATCCGAAGCCGATATTGAGGGAGTTGCATGGCCAACCCATGCCTGGCGAGCTTGCCAGGACACAGTTTGATCAGGTGGGAAACATTATGGGGTCGTTTTGGGATTCCAAGCCTTGCGGCGAATCCGGAATCGAAATGACCAATCTCTTCCCTCACATAGCGGAGATGGCAGATGATATGGCCGTAGTCCGGTCGTTGACGGCCAAATTCAGCGAACATGCGCAGGGTAATTTTTTCATGCACTCGGGATTTCCGTTCCTTGGCTATCCTAGTGCTGGAGCCTGGGTAAACTATGGATTGGGGACTGAGAACCCCAACCTTCCAGGCTACATTGTGCTCCAGTCGGAAAACGCAGGAACTCCTCATGGGGGCGTCAGTTTGTTCGGGAACGCATTCTTACCGGCTACGACTCAGGGATCGATCTTCAATGTTTCAGGGAAGCAGGCGGTCCCGAACATCACACCGTCACTCTTGAAACAGGAACAGCGGAAGGCTCTGGATATTGTTAAGGCGCTCGACTATGGGTTCGCGGAGCGAACGGCAGCCAAGGATGCAATCTTATCGTCTGTGAAGAATGCCGAGACAGCCTATCTCATGCAGGAAGCCGTTCCGGAACTTACTGATATCTCCGGTGAGTCTGAAAGCACTTTGGAGCTCTATGGTGTAAATGATGCGGTCTGGTATAAGTCGGAGTATGCGCGGCAATGTTTGATGGCCCGTCGTTTAGTTGAGCGGGGGGTACGATTTGTCGAGTTGTCTTGTTGCCCGTTCGAACACGGAGTGCAAACCGCCAATCCCTGGGATCAGCACAGCAAGATAGAGATCGGACATGGAGCGATGGCCTCTCAGGTGGACAAGCCGATTGCCGCCCTGATTCAGGATTTAAAACAACGCGGACTGTTAGATGAAACCCTCCTCGTATTCTCCGGGGAGTTCGGGCGCAATCCATTCGCTCAAGGAATTGGCCGCGATCACAATCCCCAGGGTTTCAGTGCCTGGTTAGCAGGGGGAGGGATTAAGGGAGGAACTGTCTATGGTGCGACGGATGAGCTCGGATATCATGCTGTTGAAAATGTTGCTACGATCTATGAATTGTGGGCGACCGTACTCCATCTTTTAGGGGTGAACCACGAGAAACTCACTTACCGGTATAGTGGGCGCGATCTTCGTTTGACCGATGTCCACGGCGAGGTCTGGGGCGATATAATCAGCTAACTAATTTTCTTCAGCCACCGATACGTCTAACTTCCCAAACCGTGGGGTCCCGCTCTGTGAGGAACGAATGTCCCGAACGATGACTCGTTCCCATCCGATTCTAAGTTCTTGAGTTTCTACATTCGGGTGGTCTTGAGGTATTGATTCCCAAGCGTCTAGATCGGATGAAAAGGAGACTGTATAGTTGAGTGGTGGGTTGTTCGAATAACCGGTTCGGCGAAAAAACTCAACGGTAAGGGCAGAAGTGCCATCCGGTAGCTCGGTATATCTATATGTGGGAAGACCAGTTGGTCCATTTGATGGAACAGGCATGTCTGAGTTATACGTCATTATTTCGGGCCTTAGAGGATCGAGGTTGAATGCGTATTCAAGAAGCAACTTCAAAGAATCGTAGTCATCATCACTCTTAAGATCGACTTGTTTGGGATCAATGCGATTGTCTTGGAACCATCTTTGCAGTTCATTCAGGATTTTGCCATCAACTTGAATCGAAAGTGGACTGGATGCTACATTGGTAGCTCCGAAGCTGCTTATGGTATCTGCAGGAATACGAACTTCCAGATCAGCGATTCTGGGTCTTATGGTCGCCGTGTAAAAGTAGCCCTTTCCGGATAGTGAAACGAGATCTCCATCTACGATTTCCAATGGAACTTCAGGTAGTGAAGCGACCTTGTGATTTAAAGTTATCGTCACCGTTATCTCGCCATTTCCATCGAGTTGAGTGGAGTCTGATCCTCCGATTCGCGCGAGGACCGGCCTGATAGGTTGGACAGCCGTGAACGCTTGTTCGGCGATTCCGTCGGGGTAGCGAAATGATCCAGTGCCGACTTGCCGCCAAAAGTTTGCATCTTCGCTGATCTCCATCTCCCAGTCTTTAATGATAGCGGTGGGTGGATTATTTCTAGGTGTCACGGTGAAACCGCTGACTTCCGTTTTTATGCCCAGATCGATCACGACCCAATGTGGGTAATTTTCTTTATCCAATCCCCACTCGGTTACCCAAAAGGTATTAGCATTGCCATCAATAGCGAAGCTGGCAGGAGCATATTGATCGTCGGTTTCTTCGCTTGAGACGGAGTATATACTCAACTGGTTAAATGGGATCTTGTCGCCGGATCCATCGAGTATTGATATCTCGGATACTGATAACGAATCCCGATCTTCCAATTCCGATAGGCCTCTAATCCTTACGTATCTGGCAAGAGGGGACGAGGCCGGGTATTGGAACTCACTTTGAGAGAGTGACTCAATCCATTGAGCGACTGCCGTGACTGCATCCTGATCTACCAGCATCTTTGCCAAGGGCGGCATTGCTGCGGAGTCGGGTTGGCTTTTTGTGAGGCGGTAGTGTATCGCGGACAATGCGGTCTGACCGGGCACCACCTGAGCATCGTCGTCGGAATCAGGTATCAGATCAAATCGACCTTCAAGGTCGGGCCTGAGAGGTGTGTTGATAAGATTCTGGGAGTTTAGTGGAATCGTCAATCGGGCATCGAACCCCGGGCCGTTTCCGCCTGGTTGATGGCAATGAGCACAATTGGCATCGAGGTAGGATCTTACCCTGTGCTCAAGTGGATAGGTTTCGTCCTCAAGGCTAGCCGATCGAAGGGCATTTTGTATGAAAGTCGAATCCAGATGGGAGTCGAACATACCGAGTGCGTCCCAAATTTTCAGCTGATTTTTGGTGGTGTTGGTTTCGCCATAGAACATGTCACCATTGAGCTGATGCGTGCGAACGCCCAGCGCCTGTCCGGAAGCGCTGTTGTGGCATGTGATACAGTCGGAACGACTTGGGAACTGCCAGATCTGGGGTTCGTCTGTTCCGTCGTTCTGAGTGATCGAGTAAGTCCCTGTCTCTCCTTCTTCAAGTAAGATGGCATCAGTTTGTGCTTCATTCCATCGGTAGGTGACTCCGTATTTTCGGTCGTAGGGGAGGCAAACTATGAATCGGGTTTCCAGTCTCGTCGTCTGTTTAGAATCTCTGAGGTCCGTCGGTAGTTCAAAATGCTTCACAAGTACCGTACCAGCTGGGAATGTCCAATTCGCCGATTCATGAAAGCCGATTCGTTCCGCAGATGTGTCGTGCACGCCGTCATTGGGTAGGACTATCCACCGTCGCTTCGCTGCGTTATCTGACCAGAGGGGACTGTTCACCGCGTACGGTAGAAGCGCTGGAGATGGGGTTAGATTCTCTGTATTTGTGAATGCTCCGGTTTGGGAGAGGAGCGGGGGAGGATCTTCGGTTGTGCCAATGTATTCGAGTGTGTACAGTCTCCCTTTAGGGCTCTGAGCTCCGGCTGAGTAAAGGAGGATGATCTCGCCGTCTTTGTCCTGACATAGGTTTGTCAATCCAAGGACATCACCGCCTATAAGTATGCCGCCGTCAGAGAGTCGGGTTAGTTCGTTTACGATTGGAGGTTGTTCTCCCTTGTATTCAAGCGACCACAGTTTGGCCACCCGGTTGTCACCGAACAGGGTCTTGCCCCCAAGCTGTTCTTCGAATCGGGACCCTCGATAAATGAAACCTCCGATGATACAGATTCCAATGCTCCGCCCATAATCGTGAATTGGTAGGATCTCTTTGCCTGGAGCCTCTTCGGGGAGGTCAGGTCCTAAGAAGCCTTCCTTTATGTTCCATCCGAAGTTGAGGGCTTCTTCCGAACTCCTTGGTTTTTCGGGATCCAGCACGAACATATTGAGCTCTTCCCGCGACAGTTGTCCCACGTCGCCTATCCAAACCTGTTTCGACTGGTGGTCGTATTGCATGGAATGGGGGCTTCGCAGACCGATTGCATAAAGTTCTTCCATAAAGGGAGCGATTGATTCTCCTTCCAGGGGTTCTGCCACCCAGGGATTGTCCGATGGTATGTAGTAATGTTGCGTATAGCTGCTTTCCACGCCCGCAGGAAGCCCCGCGATTTCTTGAGGTTGCCGACGGATAGGATGACTGACGTCTCCTCCCTGTTGATCAACGTCGATCCGAATGATACAGGCAAAAAGGCTACGGTCGATTTGCTGGGAGGTTCCATAGGAACCGTCTTGATCGCCTCCATCGCCGTTACTAACATACAACAACCCGTCCTCACCAAAGAACATAGCTCCACCGTTGTGCCATTGTTGTGGGTCATAGAGGCTAATGAGTATGGTCTCTGACCCGGGAATAAATTCACCGTCCGCATTGAATTCAATCCGTGTAAGTCTCCAATAGGAGTCAGCAAATTCACCACTGGTGTCCACGCCTTCGACAAGTTGGTGGGTATAACATATATAAACGAATCGCTTCGGATCGGTCGTGTCGGCGAATTTCGGATGAAAGACTGCGGAGTAGAAACCCTGTTCGTCGTAACTTGTTTGGGTAACGCTCGTCCAATCCAAGAGTGTCTCAACCTCATCCATCTGTGCGTCCTGACGGCTGGGAAAACGCTTTAGTTTACCTACACGCTCGACCATGAGCATGTGATCGGAACCGGGCCAAGGCGTAACCCACATAGGATCTGTAAAAGTTAGGTTCGGGAAGGTCGGTATGGTTAACCACTCACCCGCGGCACCAGGTATACCTTCGGGAAATACTCCGTTCAGATAGGAGCCCACCGGAATAGGTGCGTCCCGGGCCTCAACCATCAATGGCGTCAGTACACCCATGAAGAGCCCAAGCACGAGGCTGATGAGCGAGGTAAGTTTTCTTGTTGTGATGGAGTAACGAATTATTGTGGTTTTAAGTGCCTAAACGTTAATTTATTCAGTCGTTTCTGGTTTTGTAGAACAAAAATTAAACAAATAGAAGTTCGGAGCAGCTTCTTTTTGCTAGATATACAAAGGGCCATGCCTACAGTCGCTCGAATGGAACAACCTTTTTTAGAAGATGCCTTTCGAGTTCATTGGAGCCGTTTAACCCCGGACCATGTCGAAGCTGATATCACGCATGCACTGAAACTAGCGCAGGCGAATATAGATAGACTGGCTTCTGAAATCCCGGTCGAATTGACGTTTGAGAACACTCTGCTTGCGCTGGAAGAGGCGGATTCTGTGCTGGGTATCGCCTGGGGAAAAGTGGGGCATTTGAATAGTGTCAAAGATTCCAAAGCGTTGCGGAAAGCCTACAATTTGATGCTCCCAAAAGTGTCAGAGTTCAGTGCAAAGATACCGTTGAACGCCGGTTTGTGGCGCCGGATTAAAGCTTACTCCGAAACCGATGAAGCGAAATCCCTCACCGGAACGCGGAAACGTTATCTCGAAGAAACGGTTACCTCTTTCAAAAACAGTGGTGCAGATCTGCCTCCCGAAAAGAAAAAGCGGATGGAAGAAATTCAGGCAGAACTGGCTCGGATCACCCAGAAATATTCCGAAAACTGCCTCGATTCTGTAAATGCGTGGGAATGGATCGTTGACAATGAAGCCGATCTTGCAGGACTGCCCGAACTCGCTAAAGAGCAGGCATTACAATCGGCAAAGAGCAAAAACCTGGGTATGGATGATGCGCCTCAATGGCGGTTTACACTACAAGCGCCCTCCATGATTCCTGTGCTCCGCTATGCGGAAAATGAAACGTTGCGTCGCGAGGTCTGGACGGCTTTCAGTGAGATAGCGACCCGGGAGCCGCATGACAACCGTCCGTTGGTTGGGCAGATACTTCAGCTCCGTCAGGAAAAGGCGGAACTCTTGGGTTTCAGTAATTTTGCAGACTTGGTGTTAAACCGCCGTATGGCCAAAACAGGTAAAAAAGCCTTGGCATTTGAAGACGAGATGCACGCGAAGATAAAGGTTCAGTTTGACGAGGAGACTGCGGAACTGGACGCGTTTCGAGCGGAACAGCTCGGTATCCCATTGGAGCCGATGGAGCCGTGGGACGTTGCGTATTGGGCAGAGCAGCTGAGGAAGCAAAAGTTTGATTTCGATGCCGAGGAACTCAGGCCCTATTTTCCGGTGGATCGAGTATTGAATGGATTGTTCGAAATCACTCAAAAGCTATTTGGCGTTTCGATAAAAGAAGCCGATGCGATCTATTCAGAAGAACCGACAGCTTCGAATTCAGAGTCTGGATACGAAGTTTGGAACGATGACGTAAAGGTGTTCGAACTTTTCGACGAAACAGAGTCTCACATCGGAAGCTTTTACACCGATTGGTTTCCGCGGGAGTCCAAGCGAAGTGGCGCTTGGATGAATTATACTCTGACCGGTGATCGTTCGAATGGTAAAAGGGAACCGCATCTGGGGCAGATCCATGGCAACATGAGTCCCCCGACAGCTGGCAAACCGGCGCTCCTGTCCCACAGCGATGTACTTACGGTGTTCCACGAGTTTGGGCATTTGATTCATCACCTGTTTGGCGATGTAGAAATCAAATCTATGAATGGGGTGAATGTGGCTTGGGATTTTGTGGAACTGCCGTCACAGATCCTAGAGAACTGGTGTTGGGATCGCGAGGGATTGGACTTCTTCGCCAGGCACTACGAAACGGGAGAAAAGATTCCCGAGGAGCTTTATCAAAAAATGATTGCGGCAAAGAATTTCAATTCGGCTTCGTTTTCAATGCGGCAACTTTCGTTTGGAAAGATGGATCTGGAGATGCACATGCGTTATTCCGAATGGAAAGACAGTGATTTGGAAATGGAGTTGGAGTCTATTCTCGAGCCGTATGTCGCAAAGCGTAAACGGAAGGTTCCGGTATACCTGTACAATTTCGGCCATCTGTTCTCCGATGCGACAGGCTATGCTGCCGGGTACTATTCCTACAAATGGGCAGAGGTTTTGGATGCCGACGCGTTCACGCGTTTTGAGAAAGAGGGCCTCCTTAACTCCGAGACCGGCAAAGATTTCAAAGACAAGGTGCTTTCGAAGGGAAATGCAGAAGACCCGTATAAACTCTTTGTCGACTTTATGGGACGTGATCCAGATCCCGATGCATTGCTTAGACGGGAAGGACTGCTGAGCTAGTTCCTGTAGGAATCCTCTTGTAGCTGATGATCCCGGGCTTCAAAAAGGGCGCGATGTTTAGTGAGCCTGCCTGAGACGCGTTTCCGCCAGCGGGCGAAGCTGCTGGGTTTGATATGCTGACGCATGAGTTGAATGACTTCCGATTCAGTGACACCTGTTTTTTCGTAGATCTCTTCGAACGTTACGCGATCTGCCCAAGCCATGCCAATGATCTGGTTCAATTCCCCGTAGGTATAGGTTCGTTTTTCTGATTGCTGCACGGATTTTATAAACTCAGAAATGAACAAAATTCAAGGGGCACCGGTTTCTTTTAATTGGGCAGAAATGTGCCAAAAGGACGCTCGGAGCTCCGTTTCGACACTGTATTTACAACGATTTTAAAAGCTTCTACAAACTAGAGTTTTGCAGGCTACTCATTATTAGGGAGTTACAGAAACCGATTAGGTACTCTTGATTTGGAACCTTGATTGCTTAATATGATCCAACAGTAACAACCAACCCTTACTAATGATTCATTTACCTTTATCTTTCGGCATCGTGTTAAGTCCGATGTTCGGCTTTCTCCTAATCATACTGGCCATGGCATTTGCGTTTTGGGCGCAGATGAAAGTGAAGTCCACGTACAACAAATATTCAAAGGTCCCGTCCCGGGGGGGCATCACGGGCTATGAAGCTGCTGAGGCTGTGATGCGTAAGGCTGGAATCACAGACGTAGAGATTGTCCATGTTCCAGGCGTGCTCACTGACCACTACGACCCCGTTAACAAAAGACTCGCTTTGAGTGATAACAACTTCCGCGGGTCCAGTTTAGCTGCCATAGGAGTGGCCGCTCACGAGGCGGGCCATGCGATTCAACATAAAGTGGGTTACTCAATGATGAACATTCGGCAACAGATGGCGCCGGTCGTAAACATTGCAGCCGGATTCCTTCCGCTTGTTATGTTCGGTGGTCTGTTCCTCGGTCTTTTGCCATTTAAATTGGCTATTGATTTGGGAATAATCATCTATGCAATGCTGACACTATTCCACTTAGTCACGTTGCCGGTCGAGTATGACGCGACCGCCCGCGCAAAGCGAGAGTTGGATAGCCTTGGTATTATCTATGCAGACGAAGCTCCCGGGGTCTCCGCTACTCTCAGTGCGGCCGGTCTGACTTATGTTGCAGCATTTGCAGGTTCTCTTTTTAACTTAGTGTATTTGATCTTACTACGAGGAAGGGATTAGACCTTTTTAGTTGGTGTAAGATTTGATGAGCCCGTAGGGAAACCTGCGGGTTTTTCATTTGTAAGCGGGCGTCCTAGTACTTTCCCCATCCTTTGCTAAGATAGCCGAAATGTACAAGGCCCGGGTGGAGAATTTCAGCAGATTCCACGACGCGAGGGCTCGGACGATTGAAGAAATGATTACCATCTGTGATATATAGGTCGCCGTTCTGGACCGCGCGGAGTGATCGCCATGCCGGGTTTGAAAGCACGTGTTTCATCTCAGCTCGATTCTTTTCGATTCCCCATCCACAGGGCATAACCACGACCTTGTCCGGATCCGCCTCCAGTAATCTTGATAAGGGAAGTTTTGGGGTATTTTCGTTTGGGATACCGAGTAAGCCTATTCCGCCTGCCGCTGTTACAAGGTCCAGGGCCCAGCTGCTTACAGCCATGAAAGCGTCGATCCATTCGACGCATACCACGGTGGGAAGATCAACTGCACGACCCACCTGAGTAGCGATCGCAAGCAATCCTTGCCGCATGTGATTCACCAAGGCAGTTCCTTTTTCCTTGGCATGTAGCGAGTTGGCTATTTCGAGAATACCGGCGTAAATATCTTCAAAGCTGTTGGGGCCAACGATATGACCTTAGGATCGCATCTGGTGATGCTCCTTAACAGCCGTTTCGACGTCTGTGAAACTCACGGCGCAGACTTCCCATTGATCCTGATTGAAGAGATGCGTGGGCTGTAAACGTTCTAATTCATCAGTAAACACGCGGTAGAAAGACAGTGCGTTTTGTAAGGTGTCTTGCACTCGTTGATCGATTTCCAGACTGCTGCCTTTGAGATCGAACTTCGCTTCTGAGCATACTGGGAGTTCTAGAATACTTGGCGGAAAATCGCATGCGTGCGACCGACCATTTGCTCTTCCAAGCCGAGCGCACATACCGTCTCGGTGCTGCTGGCTATCAAAGACATAATTCTGGGGTCAGCCATTCTTTGAGTCGGATCGGAAGAGCTGCCACCGTTCCTCTGTGGCGCCTGAACGATGGATCTCCTCGCGCGCCAATTTAAACATCAAGTCAGAAAGACGATTGATGAATTCTAAAATACTGGGATCCAAGGGATCCGCGTCATTGAGCAATGTGAGATTGCGCTCAGCCCGCCTAACAACGGTTCTGACGACATGGCAAAGCGCGGAGATTTCCGTTCCTCCGGGCAACAAGAAGTAGGCGGTTTCGCTTGCTAGAGAATCTTCAATTGTCTGCATCCACGTTTCCATCCTTAGGGAGCCTTCGGTTGGTAACGGGGTGGCAGGTTTTTTCTGGGTGCTGGAAGGGGTTGCGACGTGACTCATAAGATTCATCAACTCGGTCTGGATCTGGCGAAGCGGCAACTCCCAGCCGTGTCCCTTATCCAACTTACTTCGAAGAAGGCCGATAAAGCTATTGGCTTCATCCAGATCACCAAGGCAGTGTATACGTATATCATGTTTAGGTACGCGTGTGCCGTCGATGATTCCGGTTTCGCCTTTGTCGCCAGCGCGAGTGGATATATTTCCTTTCATGGTCGCAAAATGGGTTATGCTTTAATCGTTTCCATCCATTTAGTCAGTCTCTCCAGAGAATCAAACGTCTTGGTTTCATTGTTTCGAACTAGAACCCATACCGGAGAAGGTCCGTTGTTTTCAACCGCTATCGCACAAACGGTCTCCTGGGTGCCGGTTGCGACACCGTAGCCCAGGCGTGATAGGGCGCGCTTGGTCCAAAGGTGTTCCGTTCCTTTTCCTTCCAGTTTGATAAACCGGCATGGCTCCTCTTGTAATTCGAAGGAGCCGTGCTCCGCATCCCACTTCAATTCGCTGTTTCCGAACACCTCCGAGATTCTACCTGTTAACGCCAGGCTTTCAGGAGTACCTTTTACGATGTTTCCAGATTCTGAAAATAACCAGAGTTCGTCAGCACTTCTCAGGGCCAACTCCAGGTCGTGTGTCGATTGCATGACTGCCATGTTCTGATGGTGGGCCAGATTTCTCAGTGTACGCATGAGTTCCACCCGTCTAAGAATATCCAGAAATGCGGTGGGTTCATCCAGCAACATAATTGGAGCCTCTTGGGCGAGTGCTCGGGCGACCATCACCTTCTGCCGTTCTCCGTCGCTAAGTTCAGACATATCCCTAGAAGCAAGCGTTTCTGCTTTTACGGCCTTTATCGCCCAATCAATTTTCTTGCGATCCCGCTCTGTCAGATGTCCGTTCCAGTGGGTGTGTGGGTGCCTCCCTAATGCGATAAGGGAGTAGGCCGTAAAGATCCCAAGAGGAAGGGCGTTGGTTAATACGAGGCTGATAGAGCGGGCCCTTTTTTGAGGGCTCATTTTTTCGAGAGGCTGTCCGTCTAAGAAGATGTTTCCAGCTAGTCGTTCTTGAATGCCACTCAAGGTTCGAATGAGTGTGGATTTACCGGTTCCGTTGGGACCGAGAAGGCAAATGAATTTTCCGGTGTGAAGCGATAGATCCAATCCTCTAGCAACAGTTGTCACCCCGTTTCGCCTGTCGGAATACCCGATTGATAAGTCGGTCGCTTCGAGTGTCGGATTATCAGGAGTGTTCATTTGCCAAATAGATGCCGTAGGTTCCGTTGTTTGACCAAAGCAATGATGATGACGGGAGCTCCGAACAGGGCCGTGATGGCGTTTAGGGGCAGGACGGTGTTAAACCCTGGGGCTTTGGCGATCAGGTCAGCGGCCAAAGCCAGACTGGCGCCCATGACCATAGTCGAAGGGACTAAGAGCCGATGCTGGGAGGTTTTAAACAGGAAGCGACAAAGGTGAGGAGCTGCGATACCGAGAAAGCCGATCGGTCCGCAAAATCCTGTCACAGTACCAGCGAGGACCGAAGCGATGGCCAGACTGAAATAGCGTATCTGCTTGACGTTGGTTCCCAGGCTTTGGGCGTAGTCTTCGCCTAGTAACAGTGCGTCGAGAGGTTTCGTGACGAACCAGCAGGAGAGGGTCCCGGCCATAATCACCGGAAGAAAGATTACCATCTGATTCCAGGTCACATTGCCGAATTGGCCAAAAGACCAGGTAAGAAACGCTTGTAGTTTTTCCGGCATACTGAAGAACATCAGTATGCTCACGATGGCTCCCACTACGTAGCTTATCATCAGGCCGAGAATGAGGAGGGACATTACGTCCATCCGTCTGGCCAAGATCAATATGACGAAGAGCACAGCTGCGGATCCGAGGGTGGCTGCAAACACAACCAGAGCGTGCCCTGAGAGTCCGAGATTTTCCGTCAAAGCCACTCCTGCAGGTGCCACGACTAGCAATACCACTCCCACTCCCAGACTGGCACCCGAACTTACTCCGAGGACGAAGGGATCTGCCAGTGGATTTCTGAAAATCGTCTGCATCAGCAATCCGGATACCGCAAGCGCTGCACCGGATAGTAGTGCGGTCAAAGCCTGCGGGAATCGGAATTCGGTAACGATTTGACGAATAATAGGGTCAACCGAGTCATTGCCGGACAGTGCGCCCAGTAGATCTCCTACCGAGATCATTACAGAACCCAGCGAGACGTTTGCCACGAACAATACCCCTAACAACACAACCATCGTTCCAAACAAAAGCGTGTGGCGTTGGGTGGTGGTCGGCGGTTGCGAAGCGGGGGTCACGGTCGCGTTGAATCTATGGTTCTGGTTCTTTTCATCCTTACTTCAATCGCTCATAGTAGATGAATTCGTGGTCTGGCAGAAGCTCTGGGTGAAAAATCTTGATGAGGTCGGCGAGTACTTCATCGGGATGATTGATGCCGCGTTCCCACATGTCGTTTCCGCCGTATGAGTTAACTCGCTTGATATTGTTAAAAACGTTGCCTTCCCGGAATGCGCGGAATGCGGTGAATCGATTGTCATGGGACAGCAGTGATTTCAGAGTCTCATGGCTGCCAGGATTGATCCAGAAATCGGCGTCTGAGGCCTTATATAGAATAACCTCGAAGTCTTGAGGCAGTCCGCCTGAGGAAGTATCATCTGACCACAGGTAGTTGGCGCCCGCGTCGGCAAGGGCCTGCGCATTGTAGCTTTGGCCGCCAGGGAGTCTCCATACGCCGGCAAAGGGCGCATTGGTGAAAACCGTAGGTCTCGTCTCAACCGTTTCCGCAAGACTTCTTAGCCTTTCATAGCGTTCCGCAATCTCTGAGAACACCTGGTCTGCTTCAGCTTCTTTCTGGGCAAACGCTCCGATCACTTTTATCCACTCGGAACGGGCTAGAGGGTCTGCTTCCATATAACCCGATGTGAGAACCGCAGGGAGCTTTGCGCGATCAAACTGGGTGTGGGTGTCGAAAGTGGATTCATCGGTTGCGAAGGTAAGGATTAGATCGGGTTTTAACATCATGACCGATTCCAGATCCAAGCCAGATCCACTTTGGACCGACTTCACGGTTCCCGCTGCGACCAACTCCTGCAGGAACGGATCGTTCGAGAGTTGCGGAAAGGCAACGCCGACTAATTTGTCGTATAACCCAAGTGCTTGAATAGGTCCCACGTAGACGGTTGACATGATGATGATCCTTTCAACCGGCGTCCGTATAATGCGAACGTTCGGCGGCAGTTCAGGTAGTGGATGAGTCTTCGGAACCAAGGCATAGTCGTAGCTGGTATCTCCGGCTCCCCTCCAAGGGTTCTTGATGTGCAGTAGCTTGTGTGTCGGAAATTCTTCGATCGAAAAATTCTCAGCGTATTGGTTTTCAGGATATACCGGGACTGCTGGCCCTAGCAGTAAGATCCAGACCACCAATCGATGAAACGTTTTGGAATAGAGAAACATTAGAATTGGATTCTTACACCGGCATAGGCCGAGAAACCGGCTGTTTGGAAGGTTTCAATTTCCTCGTAGTCTTCGTCGAAGATATTATCGATGCGAGCCCATATCTGGGTACGTTCATCTACGTCGTATCGGGCGGCAAGGTTTACGACGGTATAGCCGGCTTGTTTAACGGCGGACGTCCGTGTGCTGTATTGGCTACTTACTGAGATACCGGAGATGTTGATCCCCAGTTTTTCCGTGGGCGTCATGTCGAAGTCCACCGATACGATATTTCTGGGTACGCGTTCGGCTTCAGTCCCATCGTCATAGTTGGCGTCGCTGTAGGTATAAGCCAGCGTTGCCGTCGCATTGTTCAACACTTGGAAACGAAGTGTGTTCTCCAGTCCCTGGCTTTCATAGGCCTCTTCATTTGCGAAAGTAAAGGTATTGAAGCTGAAGATGATTTTATCTTCGATATTGTTGCCAAAGAGGGTGCTGCTGAAAGCGATTTTGCCATCTGAGAATGTTTGCTCGTAGGCGATATCCCACCCCTTGCCAAACTCAGCAGCCAGGTTCGGATCGCCGAAACTTGAAAACAGTTGGAAAAAAGAGGGTGCTTGGAAGGAGGTCCCATAAGAGCCGCGAATTCGTGCATCCGTCTTTGGAATACGATAGCTGAACGTAGATCTCCACGTGGTTTCTTCGCCGTAGACGCTGTTATCGTCGTAACGTCCGCCGAGGGTCAAATCGAGTGCGTCATTGGCCTGGATGATATTCTCAACAAAGAATGATGTGTTCTCGCGATCTCCATCCCCTGAACGGTTTTCTTCCTCTTCAAATTCTATACCGCTCACGAGCGTCCATTCCGGGGTTGCTTGGTAAGTGTTCTTCCAGTCATAGGTGTAGCGCACGCCGTCATTTGGAAACCTGCCTCCGCTAACGCTGGCCGATTCGGCGTTGTTGTAAGCGATACCTGCAGAGCTTTCCCATTGGTCGCTGTGTTTGAATTCCCCGCCGATTCTCGAGAAGAACTGTGTGGTCTCTGAGAAGTTGATCAGTTCGGGGGGGCCAAAGAGTGAATTCGGATCTCCAGGATCATACTCTGAATGCGTATCGAACCAGTAGGCCATAAAGTTTAGTCTACGGGTGTCACTTAGCTCATAGTCTATTTTTAAGGATGATTGTAGGTTTTCATAGGCATCTGCGTCGGCCCACTCGGGCCCGAATGAAGGATCCTGCACCGAAAACTGGTGCTCATAGTAACTCAGATTGAGCGCCCAACTAAGGTCTCCTTCCGCACCCCGAGTACTCACGTTGCTTGAAAATGTATCATAGGCCCCGTAGCTCGCGGCTATCTCCCCTCCCGGATTGTTTCTGCCGTCCTCCGTTTGGATACTTATAACACCGGCCAAAGCGTTAGCTCCGTAGAGCGAGCTTTGAGGTCCCTTCAGCACTTCTACACGGGAAACATGGTTCCCGAAAAGGCTTCCAAAGTTTACGATCTGCCCCGTAGCAGGGTTGTCGATTTCTACGCCATCCACCAGTACCGTGGGTGGATTGCTATTCAGGCCCCGCGTGGTAATCCCGAATACTGATCCGGGGCCACCGCTATTGCGTAAGTAGAACCCGGGTACGTACCGGAGGTTGTTTAGGAGAAAGTCCTGCTCGGATTTCTCGATGTCGAATGAGCCGAGCACTTCTACGCTGCTTCCCACTTGGTATCGGGGCACCGCTGATCGGTTGGCTACGATGACAATCTCGTCAAGATCGTAGGTTTCGTTCTCTGAAGTTTCGTCCTGTGAACGCGCAGGAGTCGTCAAGCAGAGAAGGCTGAAACCGGCTAACGCTGCGAAAGCGCTTGGGCTCAGGGATTTCTTTGTGATTGTGGATGTCATGTTTTGAGGCCCGTCGCTGAACGAAATGGGCAATGACACCAATCAGTGAGCGTGACATTAAATAGCCCGCTCTTGGTTCGCTGCATCCACTTGTTCGTGCGACAAGGTTATGGTGCTTTCTGATGCCAGCATTCGGACTTCAGGCTTTATTGCCTGTTACCGTAGCGCGACTGTCGCCGATTCTCACAGCGTTCCCTGGGCAAAAGAAAATGTCTTTTAGTTTATGATATAAAGA
Source organism: uncultured Opitutaceae bacterium (assembly GCA_964352065.1). Taxonomy (GTDB): domain Bacteria; phylum Verrucomicrobiota; class Verrucomicrobiia; order Opitutales; family UBA2995; genus UBA2995. The sequence goes on along the minus strand of CAYGQM010000028.1, from coordinate 19,341 downwards.
ACAGGCCGGTGTTTAACCATCTTATTCATAATTGATGCAAGGAGATACTGCGTGCGTCCTGAGAATTCCCAGCCAAACCTCCCGATCTTACCCGGGGTTGTTGAGACTATGCTGCGGAGATTCTTTCAAGTCATGGACTTCAATCGTCACATGAGGGAAGCGTTTGGTTTCCAATCGACTGCGGTAGGCTTTTGGTGATTCAGGGTTTTCTGAAACGATACCAAGGATAACGCCATAGCGGTTCGGGCCGATCGACCAGACATGCAGATCGGTCAAGTGGCTGTGCCCGTCACTCTCAATGGCTGAACGAACCGTTTCCATCGTCGATGGTGCTGCTTGGTGATCCAGTAAGACACTACTCGTCTGCTTCAATAGGCCGATCGACCACTTGGCGACGAGGAGTGAACCTACGATTCCCATCAGTGGATCCATCCAGATCCAGCCAAAGTACTTTGCGGCCAAAAGTGCAATGATAGCGGTCAGCGAGGTTAGCGCATCCGCGAGCACGTGGAGATAAGCCGACCGCAGATTGTGATCGTGATGGTGGTGTCCATGATGATGGCTGTGCTCGTGGTCGTGATGATCGTGCTCGTGGTCGTCCTCATGATGATGATCGTGGTGGTCATGATGATGGTCGGCTCCGAGGATGAAGACGGACGCACCGTTTACCATGAGGCCCAGGACGGCCACGCCAATGGCTGCGTTGAAGCTGATTGTGGTGGGATTGAATAGGCGCTCTACGCTTTCTGTTGCCATGAGTACGGCGAAGACCGCCAGCAACATCGCCCCGGTAAAACCGCCCAGCGCATTCACTTTGCCCGTCCCGAAACTAAAGCGCGAATCGTGGGCATGGCGTCTCGCATAAACGTAGGCAAACGCATTGATACCTAGGGCAGCAGCATGAGAAGCCATGTGCATCCCATCCGCCAAGAGCGCCATGGAACCAAATGCGATACCAGCGACAATTTCGACAATCATCATCGTCGCAGTAAGTGCAATGACGATCAGGGTACGTGACTCGCCAGCCTGACGAGCTTCTTGCCCGAAGGAGTGGCTATGTTTCCAGGGTGAAAGGTCAGGTTTGGCCATGGGTCTTCGTCACTATGGAAATAAACGGGTAGGAGTTATTATTTGGATGACTCGCCGAATGACTTTTTAACGGAGCCGCAGGCAAACATCTGTGCGCCAAAATAGGGATTCGCGACACTTGTGTCTTTTTGCAACCAGGCAGCGCCTTTGAAATCAAAGGCCATCGGGCAGTAGACCAGGTGAGCTTCGGTGACTCCTGTTCCTTCTTTCTCTACGACGGGAATTAAAGCGTCCGACAGTTTTTTGAACGCGATGCGGGCTTCCTGAATAGATGTCGCCACAGTAATCGCTTTAGCTGAGGGCTGAAACGCCACGGAGCAGGGGACATCACCTAGGAGTTTCTTGGCCGCTGTTTTGGCCGCCTCCAGCTCATCAGCAGCTAGAGCTTCCTGCGTATGAAAGTAGGACTCTAGCAAAGTTTCTGTACACACAGCTGGTTCACTTGCGTGGTGTTTCGCTTGAGAAATGGAGGCGGTTAGCAGGGCTACGGCCAGACAGCCAAGTATGCAGATTTTCATGACAGGGATTTTAGTTTAAGTTTAGATTCTTCGATAACGGAATATAGGATGGGGACGATAAAAATGGTCAAGAGTGCAAGACTCATTCCTCCCACAGTGGGGATGGCCATGGGTACCATGATATCCGATCCTCGACCCGTTGAAGTCAGTACTGGCAAAAGTGCCAGTATCGTAGTCGCGCTGGTCATGAGAGCGGGCCGGACGCGCCGGGTTCCCGCATGAATCACGGCCTCCCGAATGGCCTCGACCGTAGCTGGTTTTCGTTCGGAAAAGGTTTGTTTTAAATAAGTGCAGATTAACACGCCGTCGTCGGTAGCAATACCGAATAAAGCGAGAAACCCAACGGCAACGGCGACACTCATGTGGATCGGATGAATCTGAAACAGCTCACGCAGATGGATTCCCATCAGATTGAAGTTCAGGAACCAGCTTTGACTGTAGAGCCATATCAGGATGAACCCTCCAGCGAGGGCGAAGGCGACTCCGGAGAATACCAACAAAGAGGTGGAGAGCCGTTTGAACTGGAGATAGATGAGTATAAGTATGAGCAGTAAAGCGACAGGAACTACGATTTTAAGACGTTTCTCGGCTCGTTGTTGGTTCTCGTAGTTTCCGGTGAAGGTATAGCTTACGCCCACAGGTAAAATCAAGTGGCCCGAATCTATTTTCTCTTCGAGTGACTGCTTGACTTGTTCCACGACTTCTACCTCCGAGAAATATTCTTTCTTGTCGAAGATGACATAACCCATGAGGAAGGTGTCTTCACTTTTTATCATTTGGGGACCGCGGGAATAGACAATTTCTGCAAGTTGTTTCAACGGGATTTGAACTCCGTCGGGGGATGCAACCAGGATGTTTCCGATCTCTTCGATGCTGTCTCGGAGTTCCCGTTTGTAGCGTATGCGGACGGGATAGCGTTCACGGCCCTCAACGGTTTGACTAACCTGGGTTCCTCCAACAGCGACTTCGATCACATCCTGCACGGATTGGATACTTAACCCATACCGGGAAATGGCCTCCCGATTTATCACGATTTCGAGGTAGGGTTTCCCGACGATTCGGTCGGCAAATACCGTGGCGCTGTTGACCGAGTCGATCTGTTTTAGTTCTGCTTCCAGCAATAGTGCGACTTCTTCGAGGGTCTCCAGATCGGGTCCGTACACTTTGATCCCCATCGGAGCCCGCATTCCGGTTTGAAGCATGATTAACCGGGCGGCAATCGGCTGGAGCTTAGGAGCGGAGGTGGTTCCGGGGACTTGGGCTGCTTGTGCAATTTCGTTCCAGATGTCGTCAGGAGATCGGATATGGTCCCGCCAGTTTCTAAAGGGGCGGCCATCATCGTTGGGGATCAGATGTCCCATTCCGTTCCTTTCAAAGGCTTGAGTTTTTGAGTCGTAGGCGAATTTGAGAATGTTGCCGTCATCATCCGAAACGTATTCGGGTTTGTAGTTCACGACCGTTTCGATCATCGACACCGGAGCGGGATCAAGCGGGCTATCCACGCGGCCGAGTTTTCCAACTACGGTTTCAACTTCGGGTATCGCGCGTATGGCACGATCCTGAATCTGGACGACATCCAGAACTTCGCCAATGGATGCGTGCGGCATGGTAGTAGGCATCCAAAGAAACGAGCCTTCATCCAGATTAGGCATGAACTCTTTGGGAAGGTCTCGCCAGATGGCAACTCCTGCAAATATGACCAGCCCGCACCCGCTAATGAATAGTGGGCGAAAGTTGAGCAAGAACCGCAGGAGGATAGGATAGACTTTGATGAAACCGTAAAAGAAACCCACCAGTCCGCCGACAGTCAAAATCACAAAGAGAAGGTTTCTTACCGAAGCCTCTGGGCCCATAGGGCTCCAATCCTTGGCCAGGTAGGCCGCCACAACAATCGCAATCAGAATATTGAAAACGAGTGTGATTCTTTTTGAGAGCGTTGGTGGAAAGTTGTCTTTCCACAGGTGAAAGGTACTCGTACCCACTACGAAGATACACAACCATATTGGAAACCAGCTGGTTAAAAGGGTTGCAAGGATAGCGACTGCCCCGACCGATGTCCAAAATAGTTTTCGAAGGGTATTGGATCTAAACTTTCCGGTAATCAACCAGTGAGCGAGGGGCGGAATAATGGTGAGTGTGACGACCACCGCGGCGACGAGAGCGAAGGTCTTGGTGAAGGCAAGGGGCTTGAACAGTTTACCTTCTGCAGCCTGCAAATAGAACACGGGAAGGAAACTGATGATAGTAGTCATTACTGCGGTGACGACCGCTCCACTGACTTCCGTACAGGCATTGTAAACAAGCTCGAGACTGGAGGGTTCTTCGTTTTGATACGGCGCCTGTTTGTTTTTTTGAGCATCCAGATGTTTGAGAATGTTTTCAGTGAAAACGATTCCCATATCGACGACCGTTCCAATCGCGATGGCTATTCCTGATAGTGCGACCACATTGGCATCCACCTTGAAAAGACTCATTCCGATAAAGGCACCCAGAACAGCCAGCGGTAGAATCGTTGAGATAATTGCCGCGCTTCTCAGGTGCAGAACCAAGAGCAAGACGACAATCATTGTGACCAGAATTTGTTGACGCACCGCATTCTCCAACGTGCCAAGAGTCTCTTTTATAAGACCCGTACGATCGTAAAAAGGCACCACAGTCAATTTACTGACGGTTCCGTCTTCCAAAGTCTTTTCGGGCAAGCCAGGTGAGATCTGAGCGATCTTTGCCTTCACACCCTGAATGGTTGCGAGTGGATTTTCGCCATAGCGGGTTACAACAACGCCGCCTACTGCTTCTGCGCCCTCCTTATCAAGCACCCCCCGACGAACTGCCGGACCAAAATCGATAGTCGCTATTTGGTCCAGGGTTATCGGCACGTTGTTGTTTTGGGCTATTACGGTTTGGCGGAGATCTTCGAGGCTTTCGATAAAACCCAATCCGCGGATGACGTATTCGACACTGTTAATTTCGACAGTCCGCGCGCCCACATCGATGTTACTGTTGCGCACTGCGTTGAAGACCTGATGAAGACTGATGCCGTAGGTTCTAAGGGCGTCAGGATCGACGTCGATTTGGTATTCCTTCACGTAGCCGCCGATCGATGCGACTTCGGCAACCCCTTCTACGCCTTGAAGGGCGTATCGGACATACCAATCCTGATAGCTTCTCAGTTCGTGCAGGTCCCAGCCACTGGTTGTTTTTCCGTGTTCATCCTGACCTTCGAGCGTATACCAAAATACCTGCCCGAGTGCAGTGGCATCGGGGCCCAACTTGGGGGCCACACCTTCAGGTAAGGTTCCGGATGGAAGGCTGTTTAGTTTTTCCAGGATCCGGCTGCGGGTCCAATAAAACTCCGCTTCTTCTTTAAAAATGATGTAGATGGAGGAGAAGCCGAACATGCTGAAACTCCGAACTGTCTTTACTTGCGGAAGTCCGAGGAGAGCAGTCGTGAGGGGGTAGGTTACCTGATCTTCAATATCCTGAGGGGACCGTCCGTTCCATTCTGTGAATACGATTTGCTGGTTTTCTCCGACATCAGGTATCGCATCCACGGGTACAGGGTCTCTTTCCAGCCAGGATATTTCCCAGTCGAAAGGCGCGACCAGGATTCCCCAAAAGATGAGTCCAGCTGTCAGGAGGGCCACCACCAGCTTGTTCTCGAGACAGAAGCGAATGAGAAAATTAATCGGATTCATTGGACGAACTCGTTCCTAATGATTGTGATCCTCATGGGAGGTCAGATTTCCTTTCACCTCGCCACAGGTGAGCATCATGGAACCAAAATAGGGGTTCCGAAGTTGGTCAGTTCCCTGAAGCCAATCCGCTCCAATAGAACCGTATACCATGGGACAATGCATCCGATAAAGGTCGCCTTCGAAGGCATGGCTATCGGTCCTAACAGCGTTGATCATCGCATTGGAAAGGCTATCAAAATGGGGTTTACGAATTTCATCGAGTGTTTCAGCCGCCATCATGGCGTGGATCAAGTCGGGCAACTGGCCTGCATGCCCTGTAATTTCCATCATCGTCTTTAGCTGGTCTTTTGATGCTTCGAAGTTATCAGCGGCCAAGGTCTTCTGGAGTTCCAAGTAGGAGGGCATAAGTTGCTTAGCCATGTCCGTAACAATCGATAACTTTGCGTTCTGAGTCTTCGCTACTCCGTCTTTCGCACCCCGTGTCATCTCATTCATCATACTTGGTTTGGCCTGAATTTGCAGTGCGCTGTCTATTTTGAAAGCGCCTTGGCTGACCACACGGTCTCCATCCTGAAGTCCTTCAAGGATAACGTATTCATCCCCTGCCCGGACACCGAGTGTTACTTCACGGCCTTCGTAAAGCGGTCCGTTTTCGGTTCCAATCTCTACGTATACCACCGCCCGTTTGCCGGTTTTCAAAACGGCGGAGCTGGGCACCATCAAGGTTTCGCCGATGCCGGGTTCCCCGATCAACCCCATATCCTCTGCGGGTACAAGATCCATGCCGCAGACGTCACAGTTACCCGGGCCCTCCTTAACGATTTCTGGGTGCATCGGACTTACCCATTTCCCCGAGAGATCTGGAACGACGACCTTCCCGAATTTGTCCAACTGGGTTTTAAGGAGCCCTCTCACGAATTGACCAGGCTTGAGCAATTGATCGGGATTCGGGATGGATACCCGGATCTTGGCGGTGCGGGAGACCGGATCGATTTCAGGATAAATGAGGGATACCTTACCAGTGAAGGTTTTTCCCGGATTCGCGTCCGCTATTATTTCGAGGGTCTGGCCGTAGTGAATCCATGGAAGATCCGATTCGTAAACGTCGAATTCAATCCAGACATGCGTTAGATCAGCGATGGTAAAAAAGTTGGCGCCAAGCACAACGTGATCTCCTTCCTGTATTGACTTGGCGACTACGGTTCCTCCAATGGGGGCGTCGATCTCCAAAAACTCCTGAGCGATCAGATTGGTTTCGATTTCGGCGATGCGTTCTTCGGAGAAGCCCCATTGTCTGAGTTGTTCTTTTGGACCGCTGGCCGCGTCTTGGCGATTGGAAAACCGCAGAGCTGTTATTAAATCGGTTTGGGCAGCGAGGAGGTCCTTACTGTAGACTTGGGCCAAATGATCACCTTCGTTGACCGGGATGCCTGTGGCGTTGACATAGAGTTTCTCAATTCTGGCAGGGAAGCGTGCGGAAATGGTTCTCAGGCGCGTTTCGTCGTAGGTTACTTTGCCGAAAAGGCGAATTTCCTTTTCAGCGGAACCTTTGCGTACGGGAGTCGTTTTAATCGACGCGAGTGCGCGGGCAGTTGGTGAAAGGGCGAGTGTTGCGCCGCCTCCATGGTCTTGCTTGGCTTCCAAAGGGATGAGATCCATGCCACAAATCGGACAAGGTCCTGCTGATGGGAGTTGAACCTGTGGGTGCATGGAGCAGGTCCAGATTTCGCTTGTCGCTGTATCTTGGGAAAATTCTGTCCGGGAATCCGTATCTTTAGCGAATAGGTAGTAGCCTAAGGCGAGGCCTGCGAGTATTCCCAAAGGAATGGATAGGGTGGATGATAGTTTTAAAGTACGGGTATTCATTGATCGTTGATTAGGCGGTTAAAACCACTGAGATCGCCTGCAGGGTGCAGCACGGTAACGGTACTAGAGTCCCTGTGTGTAAGGACTCGATCAATGTCGGCCTAAAGCCTGCGTACACAGTCCGTCTGTATCCCCACCCAACGGGGAACAGAGGTATTCACTTGCACAATTACATGGGACGGTGCCGTCGACTGCCTCAGGTATTTGATGCTCTGGGGTGATTCGAACAGATCTGATAGTGCTGTAAAAGAAAGGTCAGGAAGAGCTGTGATAGAGGAAGTGGCGAGTGCGGACTCTTTGTAGGCTTCGTGTTCGCAGCCTGACGGATTTTGGCTTTCGTCACTAGAGTCAGTATTCGACTGCGAATTACAACAGGAGTGATCCGCTTTCATCGCGGTGCCAGCCTCAGCGTCTTGTCCGTAAACCCAACAGCAACACAACGGATTCATAACTGCTAGTACTAACAAAACTGCTGAGATTTTTTTCATCTACCTTGAAAACGTGAACTAAAGAGCCTGAGGAATCAACGCTTCTCTTTATTTCTAAAAAAGTGGGAATATTTTTACGAAAAACCAGTTGACGACCTGCAAACGAGAGATTTTAGTCCGTCTCCTTATATTGGAAGGCCAGATAGCTCAGTTGGTAGAGCAGAGGACTGAAAATCCTTGTGTCCCCAGTTCAACTCTGGGTCTGGCCACCAATATGGTTCTTCCGATAGCCTCCGATTTTTCCGGGGGCTTTTTGTTGTACTTGTCTGGGGGAAGAATACCCAGAGCTGATCCATGTATAGCGTAAGCGATAGAACTTTAGGTTTTGCCATCTGTGAATTGAAATGGGCACGGATCTAAATTCCCGTTAATTCGCAATGGGTTTTAAGCACAAACTTCTCTGCTAATTTTGGTTAAAACGCAGGGGGTTGGCGAAGATCGATTTGTTGCTCTGGGGCTTTTTCGTCGGTGTCTGACGCTGTGAATGTTTTCAGGCACTGTTTTATCTCTCTTGAATTCCTCAGGCGAGGATGCCTCTGGACTGTGCTTGCCTGCATGGTGCCTGCGTCGGCAATTGGTGATGACTCTATCGTAATGAAGCTTCAGGCGCTCGAGGCTCAGAATAAAATATTAATGGGTATGCTCCAGGTACAGCAGGAGCAAATCAGTGAGTTGAGAAGTCGGTTAGCTGAGAGTGAGGAGCGCGAAGCCGATATTGCGGCTAAGGTTGAAGAGATGGGAAGTGATAAACCCACGGTAACCGGTTCGATTAACCGATCTGTCTCGAATGTTGGATCCAGAGTGCATATTTCGGGGGAAGCGGGAATCGCTTTTTTTGCAGGTGAGTCGAACACGCAGTTTCCAAATGAGGAATTTAGGGTGGACGAGGCTCGTTTATTCGTGGAGGCAGAGGTTGCCCGGGATATCTATTTCTTTTCATCCCTTTTCCTCGTCAATCGGGACATGGATAATGAGAACGTTTTTGTTGGAGAGTTGTATATCGATTGGGAGAATCCGTTCGGATTGGAAGGTTTTGATCGACTCGTCAATCTGAGGGCCGGGCAGTTTCCCATCCCGTTTGGCGAAGAATATGAATACCGCTACGTGATGGAAAATCCTCTTATCTCCAGAGCCCTGCAGGATATCATGGGGATGGATGAGGGTATATCTGTCTATGGCGAAACCGGGGACTTCAGATACGTGTTTGCCGTCCAGAATGGAGGTGCTCCCATGTTGCGGGATCTTAGTACGGATAAGAGTTTAACTTTTCGCGTTGGTTATGAACCCGCGAACTGGTTGAAATTGGTGGGGAGTGTGCACTCCACTGGAAATGTGAGTTCGGGTGGAGATCGTATGTCTGCGATCTGGTTCGGAGGAGGTCTCTTTCAATCGATCGGGTCGGATGCAGCCAGATTCTTCGAAATCGACTTGGGACAGCTGGATGCAACCTTTTCATGGGACGGTGGGTGGTTCCGCAGTACGGTCGGGCGAGCTGATTACGACGATACCGATCCTTTCGCCGACAACCGGAGAGCGATGGATTATTACAGCTTTGAAGCGGTCCATTATTTGTCACCAAAATTGAATGCGGCCTTCCGTATTGGTCATATCGATACTAACGGAGGATATCCCATCCCTGGCATGGGCAGTCGTGAAACTTACTTCATGGGTGGCCTTCAAACCGAAACTTTGGATCGAGTTTCTATAGGACTTGGCTATTGGCCAGCGAGTAATGTGGTTACGAAACTCGAATATACGTTTGAAGAGGGAGATCTTGCAGATGGGACCAAAAGGAAAGCTGGCGATCAACTTTCTGCGCAGGTGGGGGTTAGGTACTAAGCCGAAAAATTTCGCCAACCCCCGGTTTGGCTTATATCTTTAGCGCTATCTGTGGCTGCCTTTTCACAGAGGAAGCCATGGCATTTTCTACCGTCATTGAGCTCGACTTCACCGAGGCCCAGTGGTTGGCGGATTTTGGAAAGGAATGGGCCGATCGCTTTGATAGGGAAGAGCCACTCTTCACCTTCTATCGAAGTACCTCCGATTTCAATGCGGATGAGGCCGGGACGTTCGGGGGCCGGTTCCGGGAGGTGAAACATCTTATACTTCGGAGCCGTATGAATCCTGGATACGAACTGACCCCCGAGCTCGGTCACTTGCCAGTTGAGCGCGAGGCCGTCCATGTGGGCACCGAAGAGAATGAGAGACAGGCCATTTCTGATCGTGTTAGTCTGGGGGCCTTTGCTTGCGAGTTGAATCAGGGCCTTGTCTTTGTCTCTTGGAGCAAACCAGGTTATACCGAAAGGCAGTCCGCTTGCGGATTCTCCGGCCGGAGTCGCAAGAGCACAGAGGTCCAGCAAGTTCATGTAATTAGTGTAGTAGCCGAGTTGTGAGTTGGGTCCAATGGGATCCGCTTCCAGGTCGGCAAGGGTAGGGAAGCCTCCGGCCGTCGGTGTTACGATCGCGTCGATGTCTTGCCAAGCTGCCTCTGCCTTTCGTTTGAGGTCGGCCAGTTTGTAGGTCGCTGCAAAAGCGTCGCGAGCACTGTGGTGTTCGCCACCGCTGATAATTTTGTAGGTAGCGGGAAAAAAACTCTCCGGGTGAGACTTGAGAAACGATTCCACAGCAGTGTATCGTTCGGATATCCAAGGGCCTTCATAGAGCAGGAGCGCTGCATCACGAAACGGTTTAAAATCGATTTCGATAAGTTTCCACCCCCGCAACTTCAATTGTTCCAATTCGCGGAGCCAGGCTGCTTCGTAGCCTGCATCTCCGAAGAATAAGAGGTCTTCTTTGGCTGGTATTCCGAGCGTTCCGGTATTCCCGGTGGGTTCATCGATAGTCGGAAGCGAATAGGCGTCTTCGCTATCATAGCTTTCAGCGATCGATAAGGTGAGTTCGCTATCTTCCGCACTCAGGGCGAACAGAGATATGCAGTCGAGGGTTCTACATGCCGGAACGAGTCCAGTGGAGCTCAGGCGCCCCTTACTGGGTTTGACGCCCCAGAGTTTGTTAAAGGCAGCCGGAACCCGTCCTGAACCAGCAGTATCGGTTCCCAATGAGAAACTGACAAGTCCTTCGCTCATGGCCACGGCAGATCCGCAGCTCGAGCCTCCGGGAACGCGGTCAGGGGCGTAGGGATTCCGTGGCACGCCATAGGGAGTGCGAACACCTACGAGCCCGGTGGCGAACTGATCGAGGTTGGTCTTGCCGATGGGTATGGCTCCTGCCTGTATCAAATTATCAACGACGGTAGCGGACTTCTCGGGGATAAATGCATAATCGGGGCAGCCAGCGGTGGTTGGAATTCCCGCGAGATCAATATTATCCTTGATCGCGAACGGGATGCCATAGAGGGGTAAATCCTTCGGAGACCGCTCTGCGAGATTCTCCAGGAATGGAGCCAACTCTTCACGGGTCAGTAGATGAATCCAGATATGGGGATTGTCTATTCTATCTATTTTTTGATGAATACTCTCGACGAGTGCTGAGGGCGTTAGATCACCGGATTCGTAGCGTGCATGAAGGGTTTGAATACAAAATTCTTGGGTCATGCCGATGGCAAAGCTGAAATCGTACCTGCGACGAACTTGAAGGACGATTATCCTGGGAAGATGTTGTACCCGGCGTGTTCGGTAGCCTTTTCGATGGTTTGGACAGCTATTTGAGCGTGAGTTCCTGCCAGTTCTTGATGAAGAATATGTGGCCTCTGAGCGTTTTGGTGAAGGTCTCGTAGTCTTGCAATGGATTGTCGACCTGAGTAAGCGTCTGCAGGTTGAATCCCAGGAACGTAACCCGAGAGTATTGAGATTCCTTGGCAATCACATCGAAAGGAGCTCCCTCGGAGTATATGGGCACGGCTTCTCCGTTGATCCGGGCGTCCCTTAAAACGTCCTCCAAGTTCTTTTTGGCTTCGCTCATGCCAGATTCGTTGCGGACGATAATGAGTAAACGAAGTTTACAATGCTTCCACTCCGGGTTGGAGCGAAGGAGGTGCCCCAAGGTTAACATGAGCGTTCCGTTTACCCGGGCGCCCCACCACACGTCGATCGTTCGGTCGAGTTCCTCTTCAGGCTTATCGGCCTCCACAAAAAGAATGAGACTGGTCTGCAGTTGCAGGATCCTGTGAACCGTGCGCCGGAATAGGGCGTGTTTAATTGTATCTTCGCTCCAGCCGACCATGACCATATTGGGAAGGAGGGGGCCGACTCCGCAGGTTTGAATAACGGCGGATACTCCCTCTTCGAAGTCTGTAGAGGATAGCACAATAGCCTCGGCAGACAGGTTGTTATCGACAATGAAGTTTTCAATGGATTCCCGAGCCGCTTTGCGTCGGTTGATCGTCTGGGTCCAGTCACCGGTGAGAATTTGAGCAAGAAACATAAAGCCCCGCTGTGACTCAAACAGGGATGCAAATTCGACCAACTTGGTTCTGACTCGCGGATTGCCGGTGAGCACCAGAATGATGGGGCGCCAGTTGCGTATGTGCTGGCGGGATTTGTAGAATTTCAACATCCCAAAGCGCACTAGCGAAAACCAAAATCCGCTCCAGGTATCTCCGTAGTCGGTCTGGTACTGGCGGGTTTTGAGGAAAACGTACAGTCCCAGCATCAATATGACCGCCGCTACCGTCGCCCAGGGGCTGAGTAGGAACATGACGACGGAACAACCGAGGCCCCCCAGGATAGAAAAAATCCAGGGCACTCTAAACGTGGGGCGAAAACTGGGATTTGCCACCCAACGCTCAATCCCAGCCACGAAATTGACCATGCCATACGTGGCCAGGAAAAACATGGAGATAATCGGAGCGACAATATTGAGGTCTCCGAGTAAGATACAGGCTGCAGCCAACGCTACTGACACGACCAAGGCAGTTCTCGGTTCTTTCTTGGGGCCCGAGTTCCTCGCGAGAAACCGGGGAAACACGCCGTCCAGCGCCAGTGCCTGCAAGGTTCTCGGCGCTCCGAGCAAGCTGGCGATGGCCGAACTGATGGTCGCAGCCCATAGCCCGGCGTAGATCAGCGGGCCGAAGAGAGCGATATCGTTCATGATGAGCGCGTTCTCAACCAGGTCAGTTCGTGGGGCGCTCTTTCCGAGCCACAGAATCTGCGCCACATAAACGAGAAAGGTAACGACAACCGCACCGATCGTTCCGAGCGGGATGCTCTTGGATGGATCCTTGAGGTCGCCTGACATACTGGCACCCGCCATCACACCGGTTACCGCTGGAAAGAAAATTGCAAAGACCGTCCAAAATTCAAAGCCGGGCGTGTAGTTGGGCGTCCAATTTTCGGTGAGGAAGTTGTCCGGTCTGAAGCCGAGGAAAAACGAAAGTAGTGATAATGCTAATACGATCAGAATCAGATTCTGCGCTTTGACGGCGAGGTTCGAGCTCGACCACGATATGAGGAATATGATCGCTAGTACGGTCATGGCGATGAGCCTGGAATCGGTCTCCGGAAAGAAAGGAGTCAGTGACTCGGTAAAACCGATGATGTAAAACGCTACGGACACGGCCTGGGCAAGAAACAGGGGAACGCCAATACTACCACCTATCTCCAAACCGAGACTACGGGAAATGAGGAAGTAGGCGCCGCCTCCACCGACTTTGGTATTGGTGGCGATCGCTGAAAGCGATAACGAGGTCAGGAAGGTTATGCAATTGGCCAGGGCCAGTATGATCAGGGCGTTGTAGACGCCTGCCTGGCCGACCACCCAACCGGAACGCATAAATAGTATAACTCCCAGAATGGTGAGTACGTTCGGCACAAATACCCCCGAGAACGTGCCGTATTTGGTTTCCTTTTTTGCCGCAGCTTTGCTGGGGCCGGTTTCAGTCGTAGCCATTTCTTAATTGCGCGAAAATCTGGATGGATTCTGAGTTACGATCTGGATCACACAGACGAGGGTGTCTGAAACAAGCCTACCGATCTGCAACTTGTTTTTTTACATTTGCTAAAGGAGGACTGTTTTTCGCTGAACTTCATAAATAAATGAAACAATACGGCGTGAACCCGACCGTGTGTCGAGAAACGATTTTCCGTTTATATGTATGTTGGGTACGGGTATCTCTGGGAAGAGAGCAGATCTCCGCAGTTATTAAGTTTTCATTAAGGATTGCGCTTCAAAATGCATGAAACCCATTTTTCGAGGATTGTAATAATTTCTCTAACACTGCTACAGTTTCCATTCTTCTCAGACGAAATAACCACTTTTCTCTTCTATGTTGGATAGCGCGAATGACTGATACTTCTACGTTCAAAGAATCTGCCGTTCTTTGTGTTTACGATTTTGCCCTCTTTCTGATTCGCATAACACCGAGTTTCCTGATCGCTCCCGTCGCGAAGGCACTTTGCTTCTTGGGGAGACGGTTTGTGGGCCGTGATATCAAGATTCTGAGGAATAATCTGGAACAGATGCGTGATCTACCTAAAGGGAGCGAAGGGGCTCTGGAGTTTGAGAAACGAACCTTCTTCACTACCATTTGTTCAGCTCTCGAAACCTTGAAGTTTTCCTGTAATCCGAAGGCCTTGCGAATTGATGGGTTGAATAAGCTTCGTAGGCTGATAAACGAAGGTGAAGCAGCGGGAACGGGTTGCATGATTGTGTCTGCGCATTTGGGTAGTTGGGAAGCTGTCGGTTGGTCGGTTTCCCAAGTGTCTGATTCAAAGTTTGTGGCCTTGGCCAGACGTCAGAGGTGTAAAGTCCTGACTCGTTTTCTTGACAAGTTTCGCAGCCGTTTGGGTATGGACATACTCTTAATAGATAAGCCATTGTTGTTGAGAGAAATGGTAAAAACCCTCCGTTCAGGGAACCATTTGGGAGTTGTGATGGATCAGAGGCCGGCCGGAGGGAGGAAAACTCCCGTTGAGTTTATGGGCCGTCAAACTGATTTTGTGTGTGGACCAGCAATAGCAACCCAGATGACAGGCTGCGCTGTGTGTGGCGTGTTTTGTGTGAGAAAAGGTCCGATGCACTATGAATTGATCTCTAGTGAAATCGTTCCCGCTAATCATGGAATAAGAGATACTCAGCTTCTCACTCAAAAAATGGCGTCTGCCATCGAAGCAGTTGTAGACTCGTATCCCGAACAATGGGCCTGGCACTACGATCGGTGGCGACTCAGCAAAGCCTGTGCTTGATCTGATGGGAAGCTGAGTCTTTGCTCGGTTTCGTATTCCCAGCTTTTATGAAACGAGATTCATTTTTTCAACTTGATGACCTTCGGGAGGACGAGTATTCCAATCGGGGGGTTTGGTTGATCGTCTACCTCTACTTTGGATCTCTTTTATTCGCTGCAGCCCTTGGCCCGGTATTTGCCCAAGCGGTACATTTCTTCGATCCGGAGGGACAAAGTTATCTCTCAGGAAAACCGTTCAGTGATTTTTTTAACCGGGGGCGGCTCCTATGTTTGTTGATCCTGTTTCCGGTGCTGATCAAACGTGCAAACCTGTGGTCCTGGAAACGGCTGGGCTTCCTGTCACCGGGGTGGAGCTATTTCAGAAAGTGGTTTCCCATAGGGGTGGCGATGATGGCCCTTATTTTCGGGATCGATTTGAGCTTGGGGATTATCGAGCCACGCGATATCTGGACCTGGGGCTATCAAGTGGAGCGGATGGCACTCGGACTCATAGCGGCGTTGCTAATCGGGTTTATGGAAGAAACTTTCTTCCGTGGATTTGTGTTCCGGGCATTTTACAATGCGATGAACCCCTGGAAGGCGGTGGTGTTCTCGTCTCTGTTCTTCGCCTACCTTCACTTTAAGATGCCGGATCAACCCTGGGAACAGATCCCGCATTCGCAGATTTGGTGGGATGATGGTCTGATTGCTATTTGGAGTACGCTGACTGCTTTCAAAGCTAATTTCAACGCGCTGCTTTTCTTCAACCTGTTTTTGGTCGGTGTGCTTCTGCAATTGGCTTTCTTATACACCCGCAACCTGTGGGCCTGCGTGGGTTTGCATGCCGGTTGGGTATTTGTCATCCAAAGCTTTGCCAAGACCTTCAACCAAACGGAGCCGAGCCATTGGTTCTTCGGAACCGAACGGGTGGTCGATGGTTACTTCGTTTCCCTTTTCCTGATTGGGTTTATCGCGTTCTGCTACTACCTGCTGAGGAAACGGGAGGCAGCGATCCAGGAATCGGGAAGCTAAGACTATTTCACCCGGCTGCTGATGAGTTGAACCACTTCTTCAAAAAGCTTGCGATGCCCTGCAGCCTTCCGCGAAATACAGGTCATGTCAGCTGAGTCTGTGGATACCCCTGAGTCTGTAGAAATTTTCATAAAACGTTGGGAAACGGCTGAGGCCAGTGAACGTTCCAACTATGGGATGTTTATCACCGAGCTGTGCGACTTACTGGAGCTACCGCATCCCGATCCTTCGATGGCGGACAATAATAAGAACAGTTATGTCATCGACCGGGCGATCCAGCGGACGAATACCGATGGCACGTCCACGACCGTCTATGCCGACCTTTATAAGCGCGGCTGCTTCATGCTCGAGACCAAGCAGGGAGCCCATGCCAAGAAGGACAACCCCGATCAGCTGGCGCTCCTCGATGAGGGCACCCGCCAGAAAACAGGGCATGGCATTCGTGGAACGCGCAAGTGGGATATCGCGTTGGAAAAAGCCTACAATCAGGCGCGCGGTTATATCCGCTACCTGCCTTCGGAAGAAGGGCGACCACCGTTCCTCATAGTTTGCGATGTCGGTTATGTCATCGAGCTTTACAGTGAGTTTACCTGCACCGGTGGCACCTACGTGCGGTTTCCCGATCCGCAGAATCATCGGATCTACCTGGAGGACTTGCGCAAGCCCGAGATTCGCAAGCGGCTGCAAACCCTCTGGACCGATCCGCTCTCACTCGATCCGAGTAAACATGCCGCCCGGGTTACCCGCGAGGTCGCCTGGCACCTGGCCGAGCTGGCTAAGTCACTCGATAAGGACGGACACGACGCTCAGCAGATCGCCACGTTTCTTCAACGGAGTTTATTTACCCTGTTTGCTGAGGATGTGGGGCTACTTCCCGACAACAGTTTCCTGGGCCTTCTCAAGCAATTGAAGGATCACCCCGAGGGGTTTCCACTTACGATTGGCAATCTCTGGAAAGACATGGCGAGCAAGGACGACTGGTCCGTGGTGCTCATGAAGAACATCGCTTACTTCAACGGGGGTCTTTTTGAGAACGCCACCGCGCTTCCTCTCACCGCTCAACAGATAGCCCTGCTCATCGGGGCGGCCAAGCCCGATTGGGCCGATGTGGAACCCGCTATCTTTGGTACCTTGTTGGAGCGGGCCCTCAATCCGCAGGAACGGCACAAGCTCGGCGCCCACTATACGCCACGTAGTTATGTGGAGCGGCTGGTCAAGCCGACGATTATCGACCCGTTGCGCAATCGGTGGGATGCCGTTAAAACGGCTGCCGCCCAATTCGTAGAGGAAGAGAAAACCAAGGCTGCGATTGTCGCAGTCAAAGACTTTCACCACGAGCTGTGCAAAGTCCGCGTGCTCGATCCGGCCTGCGGATCAGGGAACTTTTTGTATGTGACCCTGGAGCACATGAAGCGTCTGGAAGGGGAGGTGCTCGAACTCCTTGAAACGCTCGGCGACACGGAACTGACCTTCGAGATGGAGCAGTTCAAAGTACGGCCTCAACAATTTTACGGATTGGAGATTAATGAAAGGGCTGTGGCCATCGCCCAGCTCGTGTTGTGGATCGGCTATTTTCAATGGCACAAGAAAACCACTGGCACCGCCGATACCAAAGACCGTCCACTCTTGCCTAAACAGCAAACCATCATCCAACAGGATGCCGTGCTCGCCTACGACCAGTGTATCCCCCGTAAGGATACGAACGGAAAGTTCGTCACCATCTGGGATGGTCGTACCACCAAGCCGCATTCGGTTACCGGAAAAGAAGTGCCCGATGAATCAGCGCAGATTCCGGTTTACGATTACATCAACCCTCGTCGCCCGGACTGGCCGGAAGCGGATTACATTGTGGGCAATCCTCCATTTATTGGGACCTCTCGCATGCGTGACGCGTTGGGAGACGGCTACACGGAAGCCCTTCGCAAAGTCTGGAAAAAGGACGTGCCCGAGTCCGCTGATTTTGTTATGTTCTGGTGGGAAAAAGCGGCGGAACTTCTGCGTGCCGGGAAGATTCAGCGGTTTGGATTGATCACCACCAATAGTATTCACCAGACCTTCAACCGTAGGATTTTGGAAAAGCATCTTTCCGCGGATAAAAATCCGATTCATATAGCGTTCGCGATTCCAGACCATCCTTGGGTCGATACGGTGGATGGCGCAGCTGTGAGGATTGCCATGACGGTTGCGACCTGTGATGGAGAGCTAGGGCAACTCGACTTTGTCACTCAGGAAAGTGATCTCGAAGACGGCGAGAAAACAGTGGAGCTTCAACCCAATCACGGAAAGGTTGTCGCAAATTTGAAGATCGGGGCAGATTTGGTTTCTACTCAACAACTTGAATCGAATTTCAAATTGAGTAACCGTGGTTTCTGTTTGTTCGGCAAAGGATTCATCGTTTCACCTCAGGACGCATATAAAATCTCATTAAGTTCCAATCCCGATGAACGGAGGGTAGTCTTTGAATACCGAAATGGCAGGGACATTACAAATACCCCTCGCGGTGTTAATGTAATTGATGCGTATGGTTACGAAGAAAACGAACTGAGAAATAGGCATCCTGGAATCTATCAACATCTTTTGATGAATGTTAAGCCAGAGAGGGACAAAAATAAAAGAGAGATTCGCAAGAGACTCTGGTGGATATTCGGCGAGCCAAACAAACTCCTGAGAGATCAGCTGTCCGATCTTCCTCGTTACATCTCTACAGTTGAAACCAGTAAACACCGGTTCTTCGTTTTCTTGGACAAATCAATTTTGCCGGATAACATGTTGGTTAACATTGCTAGCGAGGATCCAACTGTTCTCGGAGTGTTATCCACTGTAATTCATGTTAAATGGGCTCGCAGGCAAGGAGGCACCTTGGAAGATAGACCAAGGTACAACAAAACCCGCTGCTTCGAGACCTTTCCCTTTCCTGATCCTAAAGAAAATAATCCACTCAAGACTCGCATTCGAGACTTAGGCGAACAACTCGATGCCCATCGCAAGCGTCAGCAGTTCGTGCATTCAGATCTCACGATGACTGGGATGTACAACGTCCTCGAAAAACTGCGCAAAGAAGAGCCGCTCACCGACAAGGAGCGCAAGATCCACGACGAAGGCTTGGTCTCGGTACTCAAACAAATCCACGACGATTTGGACCGCGCAGTACTCGAAGCCTACGGCTGGCAGGACCTCGGCACCGGCAAACCGTTGGCGGATCGACTCGCTGCTAACAATGAAGCGGCCGAAACCTTGGAGCAGGAACTCCTCACCCGTCTGGTCGCCCTCAATCACGAACGGGCCGAAGAGGAAAAACGCGGACTCGTCCGCTGGCTGCGGCCCGAGTATCAAAACCCCGAGGGTACGCAGGCCGAGTCCACTTCCGATCAGTCCGAGCTTGATGTTCCCTCAACCACGGTCGCTAAAACCGCCAAGCAAGCCTGGCCCACCAACTTGCCCGACCAAGTCGCCGCCATCCGCCAGCTCCTTCCCGAAACCGGCACCGACCCCGCCGTCATCTGTACCCACTTTGGCAAACGCACCCAAAAACG
>CAYGQM010000027.1:0-78354 GCA_964352065.1 uncultured Opitutaceae bacterium | reverse complement strand
GCGCTGTTCTTTAATTGGTGTTTGCGCCAGGTTGCCAGTGAACTGCATGTCGGCAAGGAGCGTATGACGTCAGGTCTTGACTCTTGACTAAACCGTTCATTGAGACCGAAAAACGGCATAATTGACTATTGACCCTATAGGTTACCCTATTGCCCCTATCGGTTACCCTCAGTTTTAATTGACCGATTTGGGCAACACGCCCTTGACTATTGACCCCATTGGCTATCTTTTTGACCCCATTGGCTATCTACAGATTCCCCATCTATCCACGCTGAGAAACTTCAACAGGTTTCGATTGCGATTGCTGAACAAATAGAGGGTATCTTCTTCCGGTTTGCCTACCAAAGCACTCAGACCTGGCGCAAATCAACCACACCTCCGTAGATGTAACAACGTTCACAACTCGAAAACTCCATTCAAAGAGCATAATCAATTTGACCGCACTTGCATAGACGCGCTGCGACGGACGCTTACCCAAGAAGGTCGCAATTGTTGGTTCTTGAAAGAGCGCGAGCGAACCGTAAGCCCTGAATCTATCAGTTACTCCTCAAGCAAATTTGACATGGGTATAAGGTTGCAAAACAATACTCACTAGCCGCGCCATCCCACGAAAAAGCAAACAGCTCTACCCATGAAAAGGCAGAGCTGTTTGATCAAATGCTTTAAGGAACCATCTAGAATCGGAAGGAATTACTCAACTGATAAGTAGTTGGATTGCTAATCCCATATACAGGAGAACGATCAGGATTGAGTGCAATTACTCGTAAATCCCCTTCGTTCCAAAGGTTTTTCACGTTCAGCTGAATTCTCCAATCCACTTTACCATCAAAGATCTTGCGCCGGTAACCAGCCATAACTCCGCCGACGATAATTGAGTCCCCAACAAAAGCATCGTCAAGATCGGCAACGCGAGTCGAAATATTGTCAAGCCCCCCCAAACTAGTGGTGGAATCTTTCAGTCGATATCCAAGTGCTTTACCGTCTTCCCAACGAAGGTTGGTCCCAAAGGTCATTCCTTTCAAGCGCCCCTCCGTGACGTTGTAGCCTAATGTAATCTTTGCGTTGTACTTAGAAAGACCTTGATTAGGAATTCCATTGCTAGCAATCAGCGCCAGCAACTCATTTCCCATGGTATCGAGGAAGTCCTCGCTCAATAACTGAGAGTTTGTTTGTTCTTCGATCGGAGTCGCATTATTGGTGCCATCTTCCTTCATACCCTCTGCAAAGAACCTACCCCAAAATGGTGACCTATAGTCGATGTAATCCAACGCAGGCCTCTGCTTATTGGTAGCTTCGTTTTCTACTTTACCGAAATTGAAGTGCATCCGCAAATTCTGATTGGGATTATAGGTAAGTTCGAATTCGTAACCCTCAGAGAAAAAATCCTCTGTGGAGGAAACACTATTGGACGCCTCATACTCAGTGTTAGGATCCCCTATAAATACTGGATTGCCATCATCGTCGACATTTTGGGTACCGTCAGGCCCCAACTCCGGAATGTAACTGCCTTGTATGGTCGTGGGTCCATCAGGCCCGTAGCCGGTCACAGCAAACCATTCATCGAGTCGCCCTGCATTTTCCAAAGCGTTGAACACTCTCCCTTCAAAGGCTGGAATTCGATTTCGGGCGATGGATGTCCCAGCATTAGCCAAGTTTTGTTTGGTAGAATAGAATCCAAGTTTAGCGTACAATTTATTCTCCAATAAAGTAAATCCTATGCCATATTCTTC
This sequence comes from uncultured Opitutaceae bacterium, assembly GCA_964352065.1. GTDB lineage: Bacteria > Verrucomicrobiota > Verrucomicrobiia > Opitutales > UBA2995 > UBA2995. The sequence continues at coordinate 76,624 of CAYGQM010000027.1, read as the reverse complement.
CGTAGTTCCATTTTGAGGCGCTATTGGACGAAACAAATTATCAACACGATTTGAAGTAAGGTCGAAATTCTCCGATTCCTGCGCAAATACACGAATCTCTGGCGTGATGTGCCAGACGATGCCCTTGGTCACGGTCGGTTCAGAGATAGCTGATGTCGGGCTATTGGGTTTCGTATAGTAACTGCGATCAGTGCCATCTACCGGATCGTTCACATCGTGATTGGGGTTTACCCAATCAAACACATCGACGTCGTCCTTCCGCCAACCGAGCGTCGTAACGATTGTACGATTCCAGAAAAAACTCTGGAGGGACGCCCCATACCCACTGGCTTCGACGGTCGACCGCTCGAGACTATTATTGAAGGGATTTCTGGTCGCGGAAATTTTCTCTGGAGACAGTTGCCAGGAACCAGGAGTGCCATTCGCATTCTCCACGTAATAAAGGAAATCATAATCTCTACCAATAAAGCTGGTTACGTCGTCCGGAAAGCCAGTGAAGCGCAACGACGTATCACCGGGCTGAACCGGATCGCCCACATACCACATCTGGTAGGTATGCCGGTTTGCATTATCCCCTCCCGTATAAACACCATCAATCTGATTCAAAACACTATAGCCCCAGCGGTATGTGAGTATATCTTTTTCACTCGCCGAATAAAATCCGGTCATACGGTGAAACCCGAGCCAGCCCAATCCATCAAACTTCTCTGCAAAATCCAAATCGTAGTTCAGCTGAACCAGAGTGTTGTCAAATTCAGTATCTGTGAACCGGGCTATATTGCGACCATAGACGAACGGTCTCAGAAAATTTTCATTTACGCGGCCATCCGGCAGATTCGTATTAACATCGAGCGAGATCTGCTGCTGTTGAGCGATGGGAACAAACAATTGATCGTAAGTATTTTTCTCTGATTGGAACGTGGCCGAAAGATATAAACTGTCTGCAATTTTCTGTTCGAGGTTTATATGCTTTTTCGAATTGTCATTTTTCCGAAAAGCTCCCGGCAAGGAACTTAAGTCAATATCCTTCCAAGGAAATATTCCCTGGTCTGAAGCTTGCCGATCCACAAAGCCATCCGTATTTTCGAAGGGATCATTTGAGCGGTGAAACTCGCGGCGTTTAATAGCTGCTGGTTGGGCACCGTTTGGTTCAGTCGCTCCGGCATAAGTCACGATACCATCGATAGGGTTCTGCCAATCGCCGTTGGCATAATAAAACATTAAAGGACGATTTCGACCATCCAAGTCCTGCCGCAATAGTGGATTGAAAGGCTCACCCGTGAAGAAATCTGTTACGGTAACATCTGGAGAATCCGGAGCACTACCTCCAGTTGTAGTGTCGGCATTGGCATCCCAGTAAAAATTGTCTGCTATTTGCTCCGGTGTAAAACTACCTTGCGCTTGGTTCCACAATTCCAGCCAGCCTGTTACATTGTCCTGAGGCAGGCGATAGTTCGGTTTACGTCCGAAGTCACTCTGATCCTCGTAAAATGCAGTGATCGTTGTTGACTCGAACGGCTTCCAAGTCGCCGTAAGGAAGATCCGTTTATCGTGCTGAAACGAATTCTCGAACATGTATCTGTTCTCTGTATTTTTAAAAACCGCTCGAACTCCGAGCACGTCCTCCTTTATCACCCGACTAACATCGAGTACGGTTTGATGGGAACCAAAATTGTCCACTGTTAGGTCCAGTCGATTCAGGTTCTGATAAAGCAGAGCCCTTTTCGTAGTGCTATTTACCAACCCTGCAGGTCTGGAAAGTCCAAAAAGAATAGAATTCGGGCCCCGTAGAAAAGCTGAACGCTCAATATTGTAACGATCCGGCGCACCTATCGTTTCAATAAAATTCATCGCGTTTGCGGCGTTTCCGAGTCCCCGTACCCGGACCGAACCATCCGAATTGTTCCGATCACCAAAATCACCACCTGTATACCCTTGATTGAGACTATTTACTCCAGTTTCATCGCTGGTTTCCCATGTTTCAGCACCAGCGACCATCTGAAGGCCTTCCGCAAGATCCAGAGAACCGAGGTCATCAAGAAATTCTGGTGTAAGAACCGTTATTGATGAGGCAACATCTTTCAATTGTGTATTCAGTCGACTACCTGCCGTAGTCGCGGAGGCAAGATAGCCAACGTCTTCGGAGGCATCGACTTGGAATGGAGACAGGTCGAATACCTCGTTACTTTCTTCATCCTCTTGAGCGTATATCAGAAGTGAAGGAAACAACAATGTAGAGGAAAGCAGCCACAGCTGCGGTGATTTTCTGAAGTATTTCATTGCGTAGTGTTTGTGTTATTGCGGCAGATGCATATAAAAATATTACAATTCTACTTGCCCTAAAACCCACGTTAAGAATGTAACGATAAGAGGATCTTCTTATAGGCATCTACTGCTCGGAGACCGATATATAGGATGGAGTATGCGGGTAATTTAGTATTTTTATAGGTAGGATTTTCTGATCTTCCTCTACATCCTAACATACACAATAAGAACATTACAATGGACCAAATTCTAATCTCTTGTAGTTTTGCATCCATCTCCTTGGAGTTACATTTCCTGCGAAAATTGCCTTTCCGGTGAATGGGTTTCTCTACGTACGACACCCAAAAATCGTCGGCCTTTGACCATAGTATAAGTTCCGTAACTTCAGCCTCTTCCAAGGATTTTGAAGATAGAGAATAGCTCTCTACTTATTTTTGGGAACGCGGAGGCGCTGGTACATGCGACGAAACATTCGGAGGGCTGGAAAATGGACCATGGTTTTGCCTATACTCAGAAGGAGGCAATCCTACATGCCTGCGAAAGATCTTTGAGAAATGATAGGGATCCGGTATACCAACTGACTGACCCACTTCAGAAATAGATAACGTAGTACTAAGTAACAGTTCCCTGGCTTCCTGGAGCTGTCGATCAACGATATAGCCCTTTGCTGAAATCCCCATATGTTTACTAAAAAGCTTCAATACATGAGACCGGCTACGCCCGATGATTGCCGCTAAGCTGCTTACGCTTGGAGAGATATCAAAACCTTTCTCAATGTGTGCGACCAGTCGACGTAGCTCCTCAGGATAATCATAGGGCGAACCAAAACGCCGTGCCTGTAGCCGAAAAACTTCATTTACGAGTATATGCCCAAGATTGCGTGCTTCCGATTCATCCTGACCGTGAGATTCGAGATACCACCTGATTATATAATCCATAAGCAGTCCGATAGGTTCATTCGTCTTTATTTTAAACCGAACCGTAGTCTCAAATTCAGGCCAATAAACATCACTTCGATCGGACGAATCAAAGGCGATTTCATTGGATTCGTGCGGAACGTTAGGTATCCATTCAGATTCCGGACGGTAATACGGAACCACATGAATGTGTCCGGTATACATAGGTTCCTTTGAATCCGGGAGATAAGTAATTTTTCGATTCCAAGGGAGTAAATATAAATCGTGGGGCTCCAACCCGTACTCCTCTCCGTTTAAGACGAACCGACCACTTCCGCTTTTGCACCAAAATAGCCCCCTACTTTGAACACAATTATTTGTAAAGAGCTGGGATGATGAAAACTGGAAGTAACCAGCCCTGCAAACAGCCGGTAACGCAGCCGCTTCAGTTTGAGAATCCTGCAGCTTTCCTAAATGACCATCGGACGGGTTACTCATTAAACGCAAAACTACAAACACTTCACCACATGTCCATTGTTTTAAGTCGAAGCATACGATATAATCTAAACCACAGATTGAGCGTGTCTTCTAACCATTTACCTCAACTCAATTCCGAATTACTGGCCGATCGGTTGTGGAAAAATATCCAGCTGCTAATCCCAATGTATTTATTCCGATTAATGCCTTACCCTATCACAATTTTTTTCTGATCTATTCTCAAATACTAAAACAATGACTATTATTCAAATTTCAATATATATTTTTACTAAGAAACTTACTACAAACAACGAATAGCTGATCGTTTGATTGCATATTTTACTTAGACCATCACCAAAAACCACAACCACCAGAAAAGAAGAGTTCTTATAGCAAAACTCCTGAAACCGAACTCTGACCTTTCTGGGAAGAGAAAGGTAAAGCACAAACGAGACAACCGAATGGGACGATCAAAAAAATCCCCTAATATACTCTTTCTGTTTACAGACCAATTGAGGGCTGACTGTATCGCGGCTTTAGGAAACCCGACTATAAAGACTCCCAATATAGATCGGCTGGTTCGCGAAGGAACTTCGTTTGACCAATGCTATACTCCAAGCCCGGTATGCGTTCCTGCGCGACACTCCCTTATCACAGGAAAACCACCTCATGAAACCGGCTGTGTTGACAATATAGAAGCCAATATAAGAAGCCCCAGTTTCATGGAAAAACTGGTCGAGCGTGGGTATCAGACTCACGGGGTCGGCAAAATGCACTTCTCTCAGGATCTCGGCGATTGGGGATTTACCAGCAGAGACGTTTCAGAAGAATTAGACGAACCAGGCAAACAAGACGACTACCGAAAGTTTTTGAACGACAATGGCTTTCAACATGTAGTCGATGCACACGGCTTGCGGAGTGAGTATTACTATATTCCACAACCCTCCCAGTTACCTGAAAAGCTTCACCATAGCCATTGGGTAGCTGATCGCAGTATAGACTTTTTGAAAAACAGAGACACTTCCCAGCCATTCCTACTCTGGTCTAGTTTTATAAAGCCCCATCCCCCTTTTGAAACCCCCAACCCATGGGGACGTCTCTACCGGATGCACGAAATGGAAGAACCCATTCTGCCAGAGGGCTCACCAGATCATGCAAGCTTTTGGAATTTGGTCCAGAACCGCTACAAATATATCGATGGCGGTAACTATGATCGGCATCGCGCGCGAACCATCAAAGCAGCTTACTATTCGTCTATTTCATTTATCGACTACAATGTAGGTCGCATCCTTGATGCCTTAGGTAGCGAGCTCGACAGGACATTAATCATTTTCTCATCTGATCATGGAGAGATGCTCGGAGATTACGGATTTTATGGAAAAAGAACCATGCTCAACGCCTCCGTCCGTATCCCACTTATCGCCCGTTTACCAAACAAAATCCCCGTCAATCATCGTTGCAGAATTCCAACAACACTCCTGGACATCTATCCCACCCTACTTGGAATTGCTGGTGATAGAACTGATCGCCCCAGCATAGAAGGTAAATCCCTTTTTGACTTAGTTAAGAAGGCGCCAGAAGACCGAATCGTTTTTAGCCAGTTTTCACAAAACCAACTGGCTCTCTACATGGCTACGAACGAAAACTGGAAGTATATATACAGCGCGGCTGATAACAAGGAATGGTTATTCGATCTTTCAAATGATCCTCATGAATTGAGAAACGCCATTTGCGATGTCGAAAACCAACCACACTTGGAACTCTTGAAGCAAGCGTGCATTGAACGGTTCGAAAGCAGCGGATACACAACCTCGCTTGTGGGAAAAGACTGGAAACGCTATCCCATCACAGAACCACCCGCACGCCAATCAGACGATGGACTACTCTTTCAAGATCCGGCAGCATTAGACGACGAAATTAAACGCCTTGGACGATACTCTCGCTCAACAGAGTTTAAATTCGAAGAGAAGTACGGTTTACTCAAACAGCTTTGCGACGTATCTAAACCAAAAGTTTTGCAGTAGAGTTCAGTTGGATGTTTAGGGCGTATTAAATAACACCGTTAATAATCTACTTAAATAGGAAGTAGATTCCTACATAAACCATGCCGACTATGGTGAGCCAAAGTTTGAATTGTTTGTTCTCGGCAGCGGTCGGTTCCATACCCGTCAACTTGGTAGTTTTCATGTCGGCGTAGGCAACCTGACCGTCTCCCTTGGTCAGGAAAGAAAGACCGAATAAAAGAACAAATCCGCTGATAGTGAGAAATACGGCTCCGTGAAGAAAATGCATATCCAAAAACCCCAGTCCCACTGCATGCGCCCATTCATTCACATTACCATTATCAGCGATCAGCCACAAAAAGAGACCGAGCAACGATCCGATGACCAACGTCCAGAATCCTGCCTTTCGATTCGGATACGGAGATACCAGACCTCCGATAAAACAGGCTAGCAGGCCCCCTACTGCGTAGGAGTTGAACTTGGCCAGGTAGTCGAAAAGAAATTTGAATTGAGGAATGACCCAGATGGCCCAGACCATACCCATAATGATAATGGCCGCGCCAACGATGCGCCCCACTCTGACCAGTTCTCTTTCCGAGGCATTCGGTCGGGCCGGTTGATACCAGTCCAAAGTGATTAAACTCGATGCCGAACAAATGTTGGAATCCACCGAGCTCATCAAAGCAGCTACCAAGCCGGATAAGGTGATTCCGATGAGTCCACTGGGCAAAAGACTCCGGATCATGGCGGCATACATTTGATCTTCCGTTTCCGGCGGTGTGGTGAAGAACCCATCGTTCAATAACACCAGCCCGACGATACCTGGCAGAACGATAATAAATACCGTCAACGCTTTCAGCAGTCCGGCAAACAATCCACCCATACGCCCTTGGTGAATACTCTTAGCCGCCATGGCCCGTTGAACGATGGTATGGTTCATCGAACAGTAGAAAAACGCATGTACTGTCAGACCGAATACCACGCCCGTCCAAGGAATGATGGGGTGGTCTGCAGGACGAAAAAGCGACAGCAGGTCTTCCCCACCCGTTTGCTTGATGGCCTCGACCTTTACCAGGAAGGCTCCGACACCTCCCGCAGCATGAAGGCCAAATCCTAGCACCAGAAACCCACCGAGTACCAGAATAAACATCTGAAGAAAGTCGGTGACCACCACCGCCTTCAGTCCCCCCAACACGGCGTAGATACCCGTCGTTACGCAAAGAATTAATATACCCGGCAGATTCGAATCCCAACCAAACATGTCCCGCATTACCTGTCCCCCCGCGTAGAGCGACAAGGGAACGGCATTGAGGCCGATAAAAAGAATAGTTATGATCGAAAGAAATTTTCGCGATTCCACTCCGTAACGGATCTCCAAAAACTGGGGAGCGGTCTTAATGCCTAAGCGAATAAACGTTGGCAGGAATATCACACCCATCAAAGCAAAGCCCAACACTCCAGCCAGTTGATAATTCGCCACAGCAATACCCACCGCTACAGCCAATCCGGCCTGGCCTACAAATTGTTCGGCTGAAATATTGGTGGCAAACAGAGAACTCCCGATCATCGGCCAACGCATCGAACGGCCTGCCAGAAAGTAGTCATCGGAATCAGACACACTGCGACCGATACGGATCGTTAATACAAAGATGAAGACGAAGTAGACGGCAATGATTGAGAAATCGATCCAGGAGATATTCATTGCGATCCATTGAACATAATTGAGTCTTGGATGCCATCCAAATTACGAGCCAACAGTGTCAAAATTCCTGCGCACCATTGCAAACCGCCGGACAAGAAGCCGACCACGCTACAAATCAGTCACAAAATTTTCGATACGACGCAAGGCTTCGCCGATATTCTCAATCGAATTGGCGTAGGAAAAACGAACGAACCCCTTCCCTTGCGCTCCGAACCCGTCCCCTGCGAGACAGGCGACCCCGGCCTCCTCGAGGAAGCGCCGTTCCAGCTCTTTCGATGAAAGCGGTAACTGACTGACATTCGCAAACGCGTAGAAAGCTCCCTTGGGAACCCGACAGGAAATACCGGGAATTTTATTGAGGCCCTCTATAAAGAAGTCCCGACGTTTACGAAACGCGTCCCGCATGCTCTTCACAGAATCTTGCGGACCGGTCAATGCCTCGATTCCTGCAATTTGCGTAAAAGAGGCCGTGCAAGAGTTACTGTTTACCATCAGAGTCTCTATCGAATCCACGAGCCACTCCGGATAGATTCCATACCCCAAACGCCAACCCGTCATCGAATAGGTTTTTGAGAAACCATCCAGGATAATCGAGCGTTCCGGAACACCATCGAATTGGGTGATCGATTCAAAAGTATCCTCATAAAGCAACTCGCTATAGATTTCGTCCGTGAGAATGACGACATCGTGCTTTACACACAGGGCAGCAATCGTTTCGAGATCTGACTTCTTCAATACACCACCGGTCGGATTCTGGGGCGAGTTGAGAATCAGTAATTTCGTTTTATCAGAGATCAGACTCTCAAGTTTATCCACATCGAAACTAAAGTCGTTGGCTTCGAGCAAAGGCAAAGGGATGGCCTTCCCTCCCGCAAAATCGATCAACGACTTATAGATTGGGAATCCAGGATCCGGATACACTACCTCGTCCCCCTGTTCGACCAAGGCGAGAATGGCATAAAACATAACCGGCTTTCCACCGGGCGTCACGACCACCTGGGATCCTTTGACATCGATGCCACGGGTACGGGATACATGTTGGGCTATGACCTCCCGAAACTCAGCATTGCCACAGGTGGGGCCATAACTCGTCCACCCGTCATCAATCGCCTTCTTGCCGGCCTCTGCGATATTTCTGGGCGTAGGGAAGTCGGGCTGACCAATCTCGAGGTGCACAATGTCGTGCCCTTGGGCCTCGAGCATCTTCGATTTGGCGAGTACCTTGAATGCGGTTTCGGTTCCGAGTTGTTGGACGGCGTGGGTCAAGAACATGATGCCTACGCTAGGAAGGCATTCTAAAACCAACAAGTATAATCCCCACGACAATATCTACCTGACTCCGCCTCATAATCGGGACCTGCGAAGCAAGAATCGCCCTGGAACAGGACCTAGGTTTGAGTTGACTCATACTCCAATCAACTCGAACGTCATCCCTTCCCTATGACTAAAACAAAATACTTGGTATTCACGCTCCTAACCTGCCTAACAGTCCTTCTGATTGGGCAAACGAAAACTACGGTAGAACCATTCGACCCTACTTCCGTCACGCCGGAATCAGTGCCTTTGGATCTCATGAAGGTTCCCGAAGGCCTGGAAGTTACGATCTGGGCATCCTCCCCGATGCTGTTTAACCCCACCAACATGGATATCGACAAAGACGGTCGAATCTGGGTCGCTGAGGGCGTACGTTATCGCCGGCATTGGGACCGTCAACCCGAAGGAGACCGTATCCAAGTGCTTCAGGATACCAATGGTGACGGCAAGGCAGACTCCAGCCACACTTTTGTTCAGGAGAAAGCTTTGGTAGCACCCTTGGGCGTTGCGGTGATCGACAACAAGATCGTCGTTTCCCAACCTCCGGAATTGATCGTTTATACGGACGTAAATCGCAATCTGGTATTCGATGAAGGCGACACCCGGGAAGCACTACTGGAAGGATTTAGCGGTATAAACCATGACCACAGTCTCCACTCAGTCACCGTGGGTCCCAATGGGAAATGGTATTTTAACCAAGGCAACTGTGGAGCCCTATTCACCGACAAATCAGGAAAAACGTTTCGGATCGCCAGTCCTTATAATCCTGGCGTTATCGGACCCTACGAATATCCTTTCGACGTGAAGGATGTCGCCGGAAAACCCAGCGACGATGGCCACGTCTATGTAGGTGGCTTCACCGCTCGCATGAACCCGGACGGAACCGATGTTGAAATCATCGGCTATAACTACCGCAACAGCTACGAACAGTCCGTCAATTCGATGGGTGATGTATTTCAGAATGACAACGACGATCCCCCTGCCTGTCGCGTAACGCATGTGCTCGAATACGGAAACGCCGGATTCGCCTCGGCTGATGGCATGCGGACCTGGCGCGCAGACAAACGTCCGGGACAGACGACCGCCATCGCAGAGTGGCGACAAGAAGATCCGGGAACGATGCCTGCGGGCGATGTTTATGGTGGCGGATCCCCCACTGGAAACGTCTATTATGAGAACGGTGCACTGGGGGAAAAGTGGCAAGGCATGTTCCTGTCCTGCGAGGCCGGGAAGAATGTCATCTTCGGATACCTGCCCAAACTGAAGGGAGCAGGATTCGAGCTCGAGCGCTTTGACTTCCTGACGACCAACGAAGAGGGAGAATTTGCGGGTTCTGATTTTATCGGCGGTAGCAACAATATCAGCGACGACATAAAAACACACTTCCGTCCATCTGACGTGGCGGTTGGCCCCGATGGCGCCATCTACGTGACTGATTGGTACGACGGACGCGTCGGAGGACACCAGGACCTCGATGAAACTTGCTCTGGCACGATCTACAGAATCGCACCCAAAGGCTTTAAGCCCAATACACCCCGGCTCGATCTAGCCAGCACTGCCGGCCAGATTGAAGCCCTCAAGAGCCCGGCTATCAATGTGCGAAACCTCGGTTTCGAAGCGCTCAAAGCCCAGGGGAAAGCTGCAGTCCCTGCACTTAAGCAACTGCTGAACGATAAGAATCCTTACATCGCCGCTCGAGCAACTTTCCTACTGGGCCAATTAGGAGAGTCGGGTGAAAAGATCGTCGAAGGCCTTTTGAAAGCCAAGGATGAGCAGACTCGTATCGTTGCCTACCGCTCGCTCCGTGACGTAGAAGGGAAACTCCTGCCCATGGCTAAAAAGATGGCCCGGGATAAATCACCCGCAGTAAGGCGGGAGGTGGCTTTGTCTATGAGGAATGTTCCACTCAAGGAAAGTCGCAGTATACTCCGTCAAATCGCAAAATTGTATCCCGGCAACGACCGTACCTACCTCGAAGCTTTTGGAATCGGTTCCACCGGTAAGGAAGCACAAATCTACAAGGTGGCCAAGGGTGCGGCTGGGAATGAAAATCCGCTGAAGTGGACCGATGCCTTTGCCGATATCGCCTGGAGACTACACCCGGTAGCCGCTATCTCTGACTTGACGGTCCGCGCGGCCAGCTCCCAGCTAAACCATGCCCAGCGGAAACAAGCGATGGATGCGTTGGCATTCATCCAAGACAAACGGTCCGCCACCACAATGATGGATCTCGCTCAAAATAAGAGCAGCCTCCAGGACGATGCCACATGGTGGTTACTCAACCGGGCCACCGGAACCTGGAATGACCTGAATCTTCTCCCGGAATTGGCTCAACGCGGCATCTACGACCCGTCCAAAATTCAGTTGCAAGAAGTGCTTTCAATCGACTCCGCTGAAGTTGCCAGCAACTACCCTCCCATGGAAGAGCTGCTCGCAATGGATGGAAACGCAGCACGGGGCAAGAATGTAGCCCTCCGCTGTGTAATGTGCCACCAAGTAGGTGACGCGGGTGCCGAATTCGGACCGGCCCTGAATGGATGGGGCCAGAACCAGACCCGTGACGTTATTTTCCGCTCAATCATCGAACCGAACGTAGACATAGCACACGGTTACTCGGGGAATGAAATCCTCCTCAAAGATGGCCGAAAGATCCACGGAATCCTGCTCAAAGAGTCGGATCCTTACATCATCCTGTCTATAGGTGGCATTCAACAAATCGTGCCGGGTGACCAGGTAAAAAGCGTGCGTCGCTTGCGACACAGCCTTATGATGTCCGGAGCCCAGCTCGGTTTGACGGCCCAAGAGTTGGCCGATGTTGTTGCCTACCTTAAAGAGAATTAGGACCTAAATACTTTTGCTGAAGCCGGAACATTTTTGAGAAAAATGTTCCGGCTTTTTGTTATCAAAACTGATGAAAGATTTCTTGGCTTTAACTTTCAACCTTATCCACTAACTTCAGTGTATTCATGACCCATCTCTCCGTCCCTGACTATCTCATCATCGTAGCCTATTTTGGCGCGGTTCTTTTCGTCGGAATACGGTTCGGAAAGAAGAATGAAGATATCGATGGCTACGTAGCAGGCGGACGGCAGGTACCCTGGCTGGCAGTCCTCGGATCGCTGATCGCAACCGAAATCAGCGCCGCAACTTTTCTGGGAACTCCAGGAGTGGGTTTCGCCGAAAACCTAGGATACTTACAAATGGGCATCGGCTCATTGCTCGCCAGATTCGTAATCGCGTTTCTCTTCCTAGGAGCCTTCTACAAACTGAAATACCTTTCGATCTACCAATATCTGGCCACCCGATTCGGTGGGAGCAGCCACTACACAGCAGCCTGTTTTTTCTTGCTCTCCCGCGTCATGGCATCGGCCGTCCGCCTCATGATTGCGTCAACGGGTCTACACGTAATACTGGGACTGCCGTTCGGATGGACAATGATCGGCTTCGCCGGACTTTGCCTGATCTACGCAGGTATAGGAGGTATTAAGGCGGTTATCTGGACTGACTGCATTCAGGCCATTGTATTTCTGACTGCGGGTTTGGTCATGCTGTTTGTCCTACAAGACCTCGTTGGCTGGGGTTCCATACTCCAAACTGGAGGTGACGCCGGACATCTCAAAGTTTTTCAATGGATCCCTGATAAGAGCTTTCTAACCGATAGTAATTGGGTGCTCCTGGCCCTGGTGTTCGGATTCATCAATACACTTGCCATGCAAGGAACAGACCACGACTTCACTCAAAGGATGCTCACCTGTAAAAATGTGAAAGAAGCCCAGCGAAGTATTATCCTGAGCGGTTTTGTGTCCATCCCCACTGCAGCCTTGTTCCTTATGATCGGTGTTGGCTTATTCGTCTATTATCAACAAGTTACTGATCCGACCCTGCCGAGTAAATTGGTCGATGGAATCGCTACGGTCGACTCGGATAAAGTGTTTCCCCATTTCATAGCGACTGTATTGCCATCCGGACTACGAGGACTGCTCCTGTGCGGAGTGCTGGCAGCCGCGATGTCCAGTCTCGACAGTGCCATGGCAGCCCTCAGCTCTTCGATCGTAGTCGATCTTTACAAACCGTTTCTAAAAAACCCCGACGATACTAAAAATCAGGTATGGGTCGCTCGCGTATTCATGGTGATCGTAGCCGTAGCGCTTGTTAGCATTGCCTGGGCGCTCAAAAGCGGTGGTCAATTCATATGGCTGGCTTTCAAGCTAGCCGGGGTCACTTACAGCGGCTTGTTAGGCGTATTCCTGATCGGACTACTCAGTAAGCGCGGAACTGATCGCTGGAATATTGTATCCATGATCGGAGGTAGTATCGTGACAGCCACACTGTTGTTGCTTTCTGAAAACGGCTTTATTCAGTTAGCCTGGCAGTATCCCATGCTGATCGGAGTGACGACTACCTACCTATTAGGAATTATTCCGCAAAACCCACAAGTAAGCCGAACACTTTAACTTACAAGGATTCAGAGATCTTCGTTCATCACTTTCACTATTCCATCCAAGTGCGGATCGATAAGAACTCTGGCATGATAGTCACTATCGATGGAATAATAATCGACAGATTTACTACTGCAGCCCTTCCAACGATTCACCTGAGTGCCCTTATTAAAAGTGTATTCAGATTCCCTGACAGTGAATACTCTCAGCCTGAGCGGAACCGGCTTGGGCTCGTACTTGAAGTGGAAATTTGATGAGTTCAATTGGGTTACGTAATCGAATACCTTTTCAGCGGGCAGAAATTCGGGTGCGTAAATCCCCCAGCGAAACCGAAAACAAATAGGAAGCCAAATGACCCGTTTCAGCATATACTTCAGATAGCGGAAATGGTGTTTCTTAAGCAGTGATAAGATCCAGAGAAACTTCTCTTTCTTCGACGGAACTTCATCATTTCGCAGGTAAGAATCAAAGATATACACCGTCGACTCGCTTCCCGATATTTCGTCCAACTGCTTCGCAGTTTCATAGGCAAGAAGCCCCCCAAAGGAAAACCCGGCGATCATGTAGGGTCCTTCCGGTTGGATCTTGGCAATCTCCTTCACGCAATGACCGGCCAACTCTTCAATCGTTTGAAACGGTTCGACTCCGTCAACGGAAGGAGGTAAGTCGATACCGTAACAAGTGCATCTATCTTCCAAACGTTTCGCCAGGTCGAGAAACACTAATGCGTTGCGCGTGATACCCGATGTGAAGAAGACCGGTCGCCCGCTACCATCTCCAGCAAGTCGGGTTACGTAATTTTGATCACTTTCATCCCTAGCCAACAATTCTGCCATTTTGGCCACGGTGGGGCCCTCAAAAACACTTGCGACTCTCAATGGTTTTCCCATCCGATTTTCGATCTGATAACACAACCGCACTGCGAGCAACGAATTGCCTCCGAGGTGAAAAAAATTGTCATCCACACTCACCCTATCGAGTTCGAGCAACTCACAGAAAACTGATGCCACCAGTTTTTCCGTGTCATTTCTCGGTTCAACAAATTCGTTATTCGACCGGAGATTAACGCGTTTGGGATCAGGAAGTGCCTTACGATCCAATTTACCATTCAGCGTTAACGGTATTCTATCGATCAATACAAACGCCGAAGGAATCATACTGATAGGCAGCCTCAGCGCTAACCCTTTGTAAAGCGTGTCCTGACTTGGTTCGGACGACGAAACCACATAGGCAACCAAGCTATTTTGTCCTTCCGAATCCTTGATTCCGATAACTCTGGCCGCTTTCACTTCTGGCAACGCCTCAAGCTCTTTCTCTATGGACCGCGGTTCTATTCTGACGCCCCGTATTTTTATCTGATCATCCACACGCCCCAGAATATCAATGGCACCATCAGGCCGAATCCGCCCAAGATCTCCCGAACGGTACCACCGATCTTCTATGTCTTTAGCGTACGGGTTTTGAAAAAATACTCCGGTTTCATTGTCTGCGCTATCCAAGTAACCCAATGAAGTAAATGGTGTACGGATCACAATCTCACCCAACTCCCCTACCCCTGCCAGATTCATCTGGGAATCAATGATCATCACGGCACAATCCGGCAACGGTTGCCCAATCGGCTGTACCCCTGCTTGTGGATAGTCCGGAACGCGATAAAAACACTTTGCAAGTGTCGTTTCAGTCGGTCCGTACAGATTCACAATCTGAGTGTGGGGTGCTATAAGCCTCCATCGTTCAACCAAGGAGTTTAGAAGAGGTTCCCCGGCAGAAAAGGTCCATCGTAAGTGATGAAGTCCTTTCTCATTCAAGCCGGTCTGTATCCATGAATTCATCACCGATGGAACCGTGTGTAATACCGTTATCTTCTCTTCTCTCAACCATACGCACGCATCCGGTGATAAAGGAACCACTTCCAAAGGGGGCAAACAAAGCGTTGCACCCCTTGTCAGCGGCAAGAAGATATCGCGCAGGGACACGTCAAACGACATGGAAGTCAGTTGGGCAACCCGGTCCTGCAACCCGATCTCAAACTGCTTGCCTTGCCAGTTGATAAAGTGATTCAATCCGTCATACCGACCCAGTATCCCCTTGGGCTTACCGGTCGTGCCTGAAGTGAAAAATATATAAGCTGGAGAATCAGGACCCGGCCTAAAATAAGTATCAGGCTGAACGGAGTTTCCATCTGCCCCCTCAGCTTGTCCCGTCGACGCCTCGATTATCACGCAGTCTATAACCTGACCTGCCTCGTTTACCCAGATCGACTCATTAGGAACGACCCCACTCAACAACAATCTGGCTCCCGTTTGCAAAAGAATCTCAGTTTTTCTGGCATCCGGCAGTTCAGGATCTACGGGAACGATGACCCCACCAACCGAGAGTACCCCAATCATGCTGACAATCGTACCAAAAGACTTCGAGCCATCGATCAAGACACGATCTCCGGGTTCCACCCCGGCTTTCTGAAGAATGGCGTGCAACTCGGACACCCGTTCACCCATCTCGCGATAGCTCCAGGAAACATCTCCTACACTGACTGCCGATTGATCCGGATGAGTCGCTACCTGCTCAAGAAAACGATCAACGACAGATACCTGATCCGGTCGCTTCATAGGTAGGTTCACTGGAGGAATCGAAGAAGCAACCGCATCCGTCACCAGCGTGTAACTACTTATCCGTTTCTTAGGATCCTTAACAATCTGCTCCAGTAAATGATAGTACTGATCGAGCATCATTTCAATCCGCTCAGCATCAAAGAGATCTGTACTGTAAACGACATTGATGTTGGCGGAGTCATCGGACGCTCCAATATACAAAGTCAGATCGAACTTGGTCTGAACATCATTATTGCGAACAAAGGAAACTTCCAAGCCCGGCAATTCCAGGGAAGACTGATTTTCCTTTTCCTGCATATTGACCAATACCTGAAAAATCGGATTCCTGCTCAAATCTCGATCCGGAGCCAGTTCTTCTACCAGGCGTTCGAATGGCATTTCCTGATAATCCAATGCCGAAATATATTTGTCTTTCACCATCGAGAGGAGACGTCCAAAAGACGGATCAGTGGCAAAGTCGGTCCGCAATAATACCGTGTTGATAAACAAGCCAATCATCTTTTCTTGTTCTGTAGACAACCTACCTGCTGATGGCATTCCCACCACGACATCTTTCTGACCACTCAAGCGGGATAGCAGTAACTGAAAACTTGATACAAGAACCATGAAAAACGTTACCTGCTGAGACTTTGCCAAATCCCGTAAATCCTTCACCAATTCAGGCCCTAGAGACAGATTCTTCGAAGCACCGCGACTACTAAGTTTTTCAGGTCGCGGACGATCTGTCGGCAACTCCAAGTTTACCGCATTTTCCAACTCATCCTTCCAAAAACCTAATAACTCCGTCCAATAGGGCCCTTTCAATCTCTCCTGCTGCGCCAGTGTCACCTCGGAATATGAGGCGCTCAAATCCTCAAGCGTAGATACCTTTCCAGCAACATAGGCCGCGTAAAGCGCTGACAGTTCTCTCCAGAAAATACCATGGGACCATCCATCCGAAGCAATGTGATGTTGCGTAATACAGAGCACCGAGTCCCGATCGTGTAATCGAATCAGTTGCGCCCTTATCATGAGGTCCTTTGTTAAATCGAATGGCATTCTTCGCTCATCAAGAATACGTTTATTCAACTCTCCTTCGCGCGATTCATCGGGCAATTCTCTCAGGTCAACAACCGGCAGTTCAAATGGTCTGGGAAGATGAATAGCCTGAAACGGATCTCCAGCCTTGGATTCAAAGGTAGTCCGGTAAGGCTCATGTCGTTCAACTAGAGTTTCAATTGACCTACGAATGGCTTCATGGTCGAGGTCACCTTGAAGTCGCAGAACCGATGGCATATTGTAGGCTGAGGAATTTGATTCTAATTGATCAATAAACCACATGCGATACTGCGCATACGAAACCGGTTTGATTACGACCTCCTGAATCTTTTCTATGCGGGCATTTTTTGCACTGGGAGTAGAGTCGGGCTCGGCTTCAACGACCTTCTCTACCTTGTTCGCTTTGTTGGTCAGCCTATTCATTGAGGGTGACTGCTCGATGAACACCGCAAGTTCCCGGATGGTAGGAATTTCAAAAAACCGTCGTAGCTGAATATCGACACCCATCTCTGACTTCATGCGGGACACCAATTGAAACGCGAGTAGCGAGTGACCTCCCAAGTCGAAGAAACTTTCGGTCACTCCAAGATCATCGACACCGAGAATTTCAGACCATAGCAACAAAAGTTCTTTCTCCCAGTAAGTCTCCGGGGCAACCCGACTGATAGAGCTCCTGTGCATAATAGAAGACGGTTCTGGCAGGGCATTCCGATCCACCTTGGCATTCGGAGTTTGCGGCAAAACTTTCAGAAACTCGATCCCTGCAGGAATCATGTAATCGGGCAGCCGATCTCTTAAGAAACCAACGATGACTTCTCTTTCCAATGCCTCCTCCCCATCGACAGGAACCACATAGGCTACGATATTGTGCCCCCCTTTTCCGTCATCCCAGACACGGGCTGCCGCCTCCCTTACCATAGGATAATCAGCTATGGCACTTTCTATTTCTCCAAGCTCGATTCTGAATCCTCGGATCTTGACTTGATTGTCGGCTCTCCCAAGACATTCGATAGTCCCATCAGGCTTCCATCGACAAAGATCGCCTGTTCTATAAAGGCGGCTATCAGGATTTTCTGAAAACGGATTCGGAATAAAGCGTTCCTTCGTCAATTCCGGGCGATTGAGATACTCTTTGGCTAGTCCAACGCCACCAATAAGCAACTCACCAGTAACACCAACCGGTACGAGTTGCATAGCATTGCTTACTATAAACACATCTGTGTTCATTATCGGCTTACCGATCGTTATAGAATCAGGATCGGTAACTCTGGTTGCCAGCGAATAGACGGCGGTCTCGGTGGGTCCATAAAGATTCCAGAGCTCGCTACAGGTTGGAAGAATATCTCTGGCCAAATCCGGAGTGAGAGCCTCCCCTCCCGTAAGCGCTTTTACCGAAGGACCACCCTCCCAGCCAGCATACAAAAGTATTTTCCAAAAAGACGGAGTACAATGCATCATCGTGGCACCGCAGGTCTTGAACAAACGGATCACTTCGTAACCATCTGCACGCATCCGATCCGGCATAATCACTAGTCTTGCCCCAACCGAGAGTGGCCCGAATATCTCAAACACCGAGATATCGAACGAGACCGTAGCAATCGCTAGAAACACGTCGTCCTGCGCAATTCCGGGGGAGATAACCATGGAACTCAGCATGTTAACTGCCGACTGATGCTTGATCACAATGCCCTTGGGCCGACCGGTTGACCCAGAGGTAAATATTACGTAGGCCGCCGCCGCGCAATCAACATCCTCACAAGGTGTAGTGGGAAAAAAACTACCATCCCATTCGTCAACAAGAAGAACCTTTCCATTATACTCACTACAAAGATCAGCGAATGACGACTGCGAGATAAGAAAATCGATGCTCGCGTCTTCCATTATGATAGCAAGGCGGTTTACCGGAAAATGGGGATCCAACGGCACATAAGCCCCTCCCGCTTTTTGGACGGCCAGCATACCAATGATTAACTCATTCGAGCGCCCTACACAAACTCCGACCAATGCACCAGGCCCCACCCCCTCGCTTTGAAGATAGTTTGCCATCTGATTCGCACGTTCATCCAGTTCCTTGTAAGTGAGTGCGATCTCATCACACACCAAAGCGACTCTTCCCGGATTCATTCGGGCCTGATGCTCGAATAATCCATGAATCGTCTGTTTGTCCGGATATGCATCGCGCCTGCTACCCCATTCCTTGAGCATTATTTGGCTTTCATTGGGCGAAAGCATCGGTATCTCCATCACCGGTGTCTCGGGATACTGTATCGCTGAGGTCAGAATAGCTGTGAAATGGTCGCCAAAGCTCCGTATCGTACTCGCATTGAAGAGGTCCGTGTTGTAGCTGATAATCACTTTCCACTTACCCTCTACAAACATCGTGCTCAACGACAGGTCGAAGTGGGTTTTCGAACCATCAAGCAATAACGATGATACCTCCAACCCCTCAAATTCAGGGTCATCCGTATTCGTATTTTGCATGGCGAACATGACTTGAAACAACGGATGACGACTGGGATCCCGCTCTGGGTTCAGTTCCTCAACCAGCTTTTCAAAAGGTACTTCGTGGTATTGGAAAGCGTCCAAAGACGAATTTCTTACCTTTCGCACAACCTCTTTGAAATTTAGACCTCCAGAAAAATCGGTGCGGATGATGAGCGTGTTCACAAAGAATCCGATCATCGCTTCTTCCTGAACCTGTCCCCGATTGGCGAATGGTGTGCCAATCGCTATATCCGTCTGACCACTGTATCGCGCCAAAGTCAGTTGGAACGCTGCCATCAAACTCATAAACGGCGTTGAACGCTCTGCCTTATTGAAAGCGGCAAGTTGAGTTCCCAATGCTTCGGTGAACTCGAAACTGTAGCGAGCACCGTTAAACGTTGATTGAGAGGGCCGAGGCCGGTCCGTAGGCAATTCAAGCGTTCCGAGATTAGCCAAATTGGATTTCCAGTACTCAAGTTGTTCTCTCAGGTAATCTCCTTGGAGACGTTCGTTTTGCAGAATTGAATACTGCGGGTATTGAAGCTCAAGAGGTTTGCGCTCAATCTCATTGCCCAGCGCAAACGCATTATAAGCTTCGGATAGCTCTTTATTGAAAACTCCAAACGACCACCCGTCCGAAACAATGTGGTGCATCTTTATCAGCAGCACGAACTCCTCTTTGGCTATCTGAAACAGTTTTAAATTGATCAACGGGAGTTCCTCTATGTCAAATGCTTCTCCAGATTCCTTCCGAAGAACACTTTCCCGTTCCACCTTAGGCAGTCCCCGAAGGTCAACAACTGGAACCTCTAAATGATACTCTCGTGCTACAACCTGAAATGCCTTCCCTTCGGATTCCACGAATCGAGTTCTCAAAGCATCATGACGGGCGATTATCCAATTGATGGCTTGTTCAAACGCT
This sequence comes from uncultured Opitutaceae bacterium, assembly GCA_964352065.1. Classification (GTDB taxonomy): domain Bacteria; phylum Verrucomicrobiota; class Verrucomicrobiia; order Opitutales; family UBA2995; genus UBA2995. Next base: position 56,472 of record CAYGQM010000027.1, on the reverse strand, counting down.
TTACGATTAACGTCTCCTTTCAGGATAAGCGTTTTTGAAATGTTGTATTCGGGACTTCCTCCTTTAAATCTGTCAAGAAACCACAGGCGATTCTGCGCAAACGATACCGGATACATTTGTTCCTCTTTTTTAAGTTCCAGCGGTTGGTTCGAAACGACCTTGATTTTTTCATTCTCCGAAAGTAACTCAATCTCCCGGCACATTGCGGCTACTGAGGGAGCATCAAAAAAGCTCCGAAGCGATAGACTCACTTGAAATTCATTTCGTACTCTCGAAATAACCTGGGAAGCCAACAAAGAGTGCCCTCCCAGTTCGAAGAAATTTTCATGGATCCCAACTTCGCTGACACCCAACACTTCTGCCCAGATTAAGGAAATTGACTTTTCTAATTCAGACGATGCAACAGCCTCATCCATTGATGAAAGATTCCGTTCAAGCTCAGGTTGTGGCAAAGATTTCCTGTCCACCTTCTTACTTCCGGTCAGGGGGATCTCGGGAAGCTGCATAAAGAACGACGGAATCATGTAATCCGGGAGACTGTTTGCCAAATACTCTCTTAACGACCTGCTGGAAATAGCATTTCCATTACTCACGAAATAGGCGGCCAACTTTCTGTCGCCATTTTTCATCTCCAGATCGATAACGACCGACTGCTTGATCGACGGATGCTCTGTCAAGCGGGTTTCAATCTCGCCAAGTTCGATGCGAAATCCCCGGATCTTTACTTGCTCATCAATGCGCCCCAGAAAGACCAAATATCCCAAATCGTTGTAAACCACTTTATCCCCGGTTCGGTAGACCCGTTCTTCCATCTGATCCCCAAAAGGATCTACTACAAACTTCTCTGCAGTCAGTGCAGGCCGGCCATGATAGCCACGCGCTAAACAGGAGCCTCCGAGACAAAGTTCACCGGCCACTCTTTCAGGCACTGGGTTTAGCCTACGATCCAACACATAGGCTCTTAGATTATCCAACGCAAAACCGATCGGAACCGAGCAATCCCGACCACAATCATAGTTTGTGAGCTCGAACCACGTTGAGCCAACGGTCGTCTCAGTAGGACCGTAGCTATTGAATAAGCGTACATTGTCACCCACGAGAGACTGCCATAGAGTAATCGCGTCTGCCCGGGCCGCTTCACCTCCGATATTGATTAACCGCAAATCCCTTGGAACAGGAAGTGTTTCCGTTTTCATGGCACCTACCCATGAATGCCAATAAGCCGTTGGCATTGGAAGGAATGATATCTTCCACGCATCCAAACACTCTACAAATTGCCGGGGAGTTGATAACATCTCATCAGTCCTCAATACTAGCGTCGCTCCGGTAAAGAATGCGCAGTAGATCTCCTCTGCACTGGCATCAAAATTCAACGAGGCAAGTTGCAAGATCCTGTCTGCAGCAGTCACTTCACACAAACGAATCGTGGAGAAGATGTAATTGACCAGTGTGTAGTGCTCAATCTGAACCCCCTTTGGCTCTCCGCTAGATCCGGATGTATAAATCATATACGCCAAATGATTCGGATTCTGCGCCACTAAAGGATTTTCATAATTAGATTCCGGAGACTTCAGGTCATCAAGATCGAGAACCATTTTATCCAGATCTATTGTATCGAGCTTTCCGACACAAACAGACGACGTGATTACGAAAGCCAATGAACCATCCTGGATCATATACTCAATCCGGTCTTTAGGATAGCTCGGATCTAAAGGCACATAAGCACCTCCTGCCTTCAGGATGCCCAAGACAGCGACCAACATAGCCGGGGAGCGTTCAATACAAACTCCCACGTGAGTATCCGGCTTCACTCCCTTCCTTATTAATTGGTGAGCCAGGGCATTAGAGAGGCGATTAAACTCTTTATAGGACAATCGCACTTCACCCTGTTCGATGGCAATCCTGTCGGGACATCTCGCAACCGTTTCTTCAATCACTTGCTGGATGGTCTTTCCCACCGGATAGGTATGGATTTCTCCGTGGCCTTTCAGTCGCAGTTCGCGAGACTCATTTTCAGGCAACAATGGAACTCCATCGATTGGCAATTCCGGATTGCCCAATAACTCCGTAACAAAAGTACTAAACCAACGGGCTAACCTTTCAGCCCAGTAGGAACTGATGACTGACTGATCGTACACTATCTCAGCCACCTCGAAGTCTTTGTTGCATTTCAGGATGCACTGGTGACCATCGGCTTCGCAAGTCGCTTTGGAATCGTCGATTACCCAGAAACCTGCGGCGAACTTGCCTGGTTTCCTCAAGCGATCTGACTTTGCGAGTACCGGATCTCTGTAAACCAGATCTCGACCAAAAACCGGATGGCCTTCAATGCTAGCCATTTCCAATTCAACAGCGTTTTGATGCGCAGAAAACGGAGCCTCCAAGTCCAGATCTACCCGCAATGGCACGCAGGCAGACAGCAGCTTTTTTTCGTAAGCGTTAGCCGCTCCCCGATCGTCAGACTGAAATCCCAGATCAAAAACTTCTTCGTTCAATAACCTTGCAAGAAACGCACCCCAAGCACCCACCAGAAACGTAGTTATTTTCGTGTCAAACGCATTGGATTCTGAAAAATCCGGCAGCGTCACTTCGACACTCCGCATACCCATTGTTTCTTCAGAATCGACTGCATTGCTCAGGAAAGCAGAGCCGAAATTCAGCGGTTGGTATCGGTGAAAACGTTTCCTCCAGAAAGAGTCGTGACGAATAGCCGCATTACTCGCCCGTTCAAGTCCCTTCAACTCATTGGAATCGGGCCATGGTAATTTCGACCCAACCGATATTGGGTGCAAGCAAAGTAGAGTTTCCATAGGACATGGCTCTCCATCAATCGTGCAAAATGAACTCAGTCTAAGAGGCTTCGTAGCTGTGGCCACAACCAGGAAATCGCCCTCAACTGCCAACACAGTACCCGGTTCTTCGTTACTGCCATTTTCTAGGATTTGAAGTTGCCCAACGATGAACAGGTTATCACCCAGATACAGTTTAACTGACCCGATTGAATTAAACAAGGGACCGAAATCCAGTCCCCGTTTGATTGCATCCAATTCCTCTGCTGACCGATCCCATAACAAGACCGTTGCGGGTGTCGGGCGGTCATATTTATTGAAATAGCTGCGCCGTGAAAGGTCCTGCTTCGTTTTCGTAACCGCCCCATTCTTTAGGTCATCCAATAACCCCTCAAATGCTCGCACACCCGCTTCCACACATTTCAAGCCCACTGAAACAAAGGTATCCGTATCCAAGATTTCGACAGGAACCTGCCTTAGTATATCACCCGCATCAATTTCAGGTACAATCTCATGCCAAGTCACTCCATAATCGGATTGCCTTTTGATAACACCCCAGGCTGGCGCATTCATGCCAGCATATCGCGGCAGAGGACCGTCGTGAAAATTGATCGCCAATTTTCTTGGTAATCGAATTACGTGCTCACTGAGTATTTGAGGATTCACTACACTAAACAAGTAATCGAACGGCTCCGACTTCAAAAATGCCATCAGGTCCTCCTCTGAATTTCTCACTGGGATACCCTCGTTACTCGCCCAATCTATAACGACCTCATCCGAAGAAGAAATTCCGCAAATCCGTACGCCCTTCCGTCTTAAAACGCTGGCAATCTCGATGGGCATTCTACCCGTACCAATCAAAAAGCAACTCATGCGATCTGACTGATCACGTTTGGCGTTTTCATCTCCGTCCGAATGCATAGACATCGGGTCTCGACTAGACTTAGCGATGTAGTCCGTAATCCCTCTGATTGTCGGTGCGGAAAAGATTTCCCTGACAGGAATTTTTATATCGTGCTTATCTCGAAGCTTCACGGAAATAAGTGTAGCCGTCAGCGAGTGGCCACCCAGGTCAAATAGGCTCCTGTCCAAACCGATATCTTGTATACCCAGAAGTTCCTGCCAAATGGTTGAGACAGCTTCACCTATCCTATTCAATGTGTCCTCATCTACTTCGACGCGAGAGCCGTCGACTCTATCGCGTGTTGATTCTGTCCTCTCGTTTCCAGGGTCTACTGACTCTTGTTCCCGCTGGAACGCTGTTCTTATATCCACGACCCTCAGCTCAGGATTTACCAATACCAAATCCAGTAGTTGCCGCCAGACGGTATTAATTCCCTGAATAGTTTCCTTTTTAAAAAGTCCGGTATTGTAATTGAATTTGTAAGTCCACCCTTGTTTTGATGGTCGAATTTCCAAGCCCAGCTCAGTCTTGCATGTTCCAGTGCTGACTGAGACTTTTTCACAGCGAATACCCTCAAGTGCCAAAGATATCTCAGGCATATCCTGGAGCGAAAAATCAGTCTGAAAAACCGGGCTTCGACTCGGATCACGGATGATATCCAATTCAATCAACAAGCGTTCATAGGGAACCTCCTGATGCATGTAGGCTTCCAATGCGACGGTCTTCACATGGTCCAGTAGCTCTTTGAAGGTGGAATCTGGATCAATCCGTAACCGCATAGCCAAACTGTTTATGAGGCATGCGATCAGCGGCTCCGCCTCCTTTCGAGGACGGTTCGCAATGGGCACTCCAACCACGACCTCATCTTGACCGGACTGGATATGAAGTAACAAAGTGTAGATTGCCAGCAGGGCCATGAAAAGCGTTACACCCTCCTCCGCAGCCAGTCGCTTCAAACCCTCTACGGTTTCGCTATCCAACGAGAATACCAGCTCTTCACCCTCGCTACTCAACGAATCCGGACGAACAGAATCCAAAGGCAATTCCAAAGGTCCCGGCAATTCGGACAACTTTTCCCTCCAATACTCAACATGCGACTGGAATGCTTCTTTTTCAAATCGTTGATCCTGCCAAGCCGAGTAGTCAGCGACCTGATACTCCAATGGTAAAATCGGCTCCGGAAGAAAGTTACTATTTGCCGCATATCGTTCAGTTAGTTCCCGAAAAAGATTCGCACGAGACCATCCGTCGGCGATGATGTGATGAGTCACTACGAGCAAGATATAATCATCTTCACCGAGAAACAACAGGTGCGCACGAAGCAGGGGTCCTTCCGCCAGATCGAACGGTTGCTTTATCAAGCTATCCAGTTTGGCGTGCAGTTCAGGCGCGTTTTCTGCATTTCCCAGACCCATACACTTTTCTTCAATCAGGCGAAACTTCGACTTTGAATGAACCCGCTGAAAGAGCTCACGATCTCCAAACGAAAAAGTCGTCCTAAGGCTTTCATGGCGAAGTATGACATCCGCAAATGCCCTTCTCAGTCTTGCAACATCCAGTCGGCCATGCAAGTGAAACGCGGTTGGCGAGGAATAGACGGGGAGATGCCGCTCATACTCATGCAGAAACCACATCCTTTCCTGAGCATGAGATGCCGGGAATATTTTCATTTCAACATCGTCGACGCTTTCGATGCGCAGGGGTGTTGCCTTGGAAAGCTGGGAAGACGTAGAAGAAGCATTCAGATTCGACTGAGGTCGCCCAATCTTTCCAAGAAGTTGTGCTCTTTGATCCGGGCTGAGCTTCTTTAAGCGGTCTATCAAAGCAAGACTGTCAATTGACGGTGTATTTTTCAAAGTTAACTCTCCTTACTGTTGTTACCGGGCTCAGCATCGAATCCATCCAGAATCCTCGACCGCTCTTCTTCACTTAAACCCTCCAGCGAGCGTGCAAGGGCTTCGACCTCCATCGCCTCAATGGCCTCATCCAGATGGGTCCCAAAACGGTCTGGGGAAGGAAAGCGAAACACCGTAGAAACTGGAAGTTCCAAGCCAAACTCTTCATTGAGCCTTACAATGACTTGGGTTGCCCTCAATGAATCGCCACCCAACAAAAAGAAGTTATCCTGACGCCCTACTTGATTAAGCATCAGGACTTGTTCGTAAGCCCGACAAATAGAGCGCTCTGTTTCACTCGCCGGAGACTGATAACCCGCCTTCAAAAGGTCTTTCAGCTTTTCAGCCAGCCCGATACGCTGAAGCTTTCCCGTCGGCCCCTTTGGAATATTATCCAGGATCACCACCCGACTCGGAACTTTGAAGTCTGGCAACTGAGTCATCGCATATTCCCGAATAGCCGACTCGTCCAAAGTCGAACCTGTTTCAAGAATCACAGCTGCAGCAACATCCTCACCCAAAGAACTGTGCGGAACAGCAAATCCGACAGCCTGCTTTATTTCAGCATGGGTCAACAACGCCTCATCTATTTCCCGCGGAGCAATATTCTCGCCTCCCCGGTTGATCATTTCTTTCAAACGACCCGTCAAAAATAAATATCCCTCACTATCCAGATACCCCTGATCCCCTGTCCTAAACCACCCGTTCGTGAATGCAGATGCGTTAGCCGTCTCATTGTTTTCGTACCCTCGTGTCACATTCAGACCACGGATAGAAATCTCACCCGTCTCGCCTTGAGACAAAATCTGATTTTCTTCATCGAGAATACAAATCTCAGGGCCCGCTGCGATTCCGACAGAGCCAGGTTTTCGTTTCCCTGGAGGCAACGGATTACTGGCCATCTGGTGAGTCGCTTCCGTCATACCATAGGACTCAATAACCGGCACGCCAAAGATTTCTTCCAGGCTTTTCATCACTGGAGGTGGGAGAGCGGCCGAAGAAGAGCGTATGAAACGCAATGAGCTATTAACAGGCGCCTTAACTTCTCCTAACACCGCCTGATGCATAGTCGGCACCGCAGAATACCAACTTGGTTCAAACTTTTCCAGCCATTCCAAAAAACGGGGCGCACTAAACGCGTTTGTGCAAACGGTATTCCCTCCAGCACCCAACGATGCAAGTACGCAAGCAACCAGGCCATGAATATGAAACAACGGCATCACGTTCAGGCAGCGATCGTCTGGACCCAGGCCGATTGTGCCTATGATGTTAGCCGCAGAAATACACAAATTCGCTTGGCTCAACGGAACCATCTTCGGCCGGGATGTAGTACCCGATGTATGCAGAATCAGACCCACGTCGTTCGACTCAGCAAAACCTGACTCAACGGATATTTTACCCGTATCTCCGATCATTTCGAAACTTCCATTCCTATTTACAGATGGTCTTAATTCGATCAAGGGAACGTTGCTCATGTTTGCAGCCAGTCTTGCCGGCGTATCATCCCCTTCCAGAACAACCAATGCCTTAGCCTGTAGGTCCTCCAGATAAAACAGGAAATCGTCTCTCTTGTAATTATGATTGAGAGGTGCTGCCGTGGAGCAAGCAGCCACCGTCAAAAACGCGACTGCAAGTTCGGAGCTCTGCGGAAGTACGATTGCGACCCGGTCATTTCGACCTATTCCAAAACGATTTAAAACCGGCAGTGCATACTCGATCTGCTCAAGCAGACCCCGATGAGTCAACACAACACCTGATTCACTGACTATCGCGGGTCGATCACCGTAACTGGTCGCGTTTAACGACAACAGCTGATGAACAGATTGCTTAGGGTAATCCATTAATATGAGAAAATAGAGATGAGAAAAGACGGTTGAATGAGATTACGACTTTCCAAGCATTGAAGCAACTTGGCGTCCCTTTAAGCAATCCCTTAAGCGCTTCACCCTGAGTGTTAGCCCTCATTTTTACGGGATTTTTCCATTCCCCTACTTTCATTAATGGATAAGAATTATCTCGAACAGTATTCCCGACTGGATACCCTTCGAAAAATGAAATACCTCTACTGCCTTGTAATTCTACTTTGGGGTTCCAGCATCAATGCTCAAGAACCTGATATCGTACTGAAATACCCCTACGGACCGGACTCAATGAAACAACCCGGAGTTCCAGAGGGAGCCGTTACGGAATATGTATGGAGCGAGAGCAGCATCTTTCCCAATACTATCAGACGTTATTATGTGTATGTTCCTGCGCAATACGATCCGTCAATTCCGAGCGCACTGATGGTGTTTCAAGATGGCCATACCTATCTGCGCGAAAACGGCGACTTTAGAACCCCTGTTGTTTTTGATAATCTGATCCACAAAGGCGACATGCCCGTAACCATCGGCGTATTCGTTGATCCGGGACACCTTACTCCCGAACTCCCACCAGAACCAGGTTGGCGGCCACGGCCCGAAAACCGCAGCTTCGAATACGACACTCTAAGCCCGGACTATGTGAACTTTATTCTTACGGAAATCCTTCCTCAGGTTCGGAAAAGCTACAACATCACCTACAATCCAGAGGGCCGTGCGATTTGCGGAATCAGTAGTGGCGGTATCTGCGCCTGGACCGCCGCTTGGGAACGTCCTGATCAATTCGGAAAAGTCATGAGCCATATCGGAAGCTTCACTAATATTCGTGGTGGACACAACTACCCCGCACTCATACGCAAAAACGAATCCGTAAAACCCATCCGCATCTTTATGCAGGACGGCAGCAACGACCTCGACAATATCCACGGCAATTGGCCTCTGGGAAACAAACAAATGTACGCGGCCCTCACCTTTCGAGGCTATGATGTCGAATTTGTCTATGGTCAAGGAAAGCATGATGGAAATCACGGAGGAGCCATCTTTCCCGACTCATTGCGATGGCTTTGGCGGGATTTTTCGCAACAGAAGTAGAGCATAGACACCATCTTGAACCGCCTCACACTCGACTAAGATTTATCAAAGGTATTGACGGACAGCTGGATACGTCTAGGTCTTAACGGCTTCAATTTACCTAATTCCGGGCCTCAAGCCCTCCTGAAAATAGAAAACACATGACTACACCGACCGCGAAGATCATATACACAAAAACCGACGAAGCGCCTGCCTTGGCTACCTATTCCCTCCTTCCGATAATTGAGACATTTACAGGAGCTGCCGGAGTGGTCGTCGAAACAAGAGACATTTCCCTAGCCGGACGAATCATCGCAAATTTCCCGGAGAAGCTGACGGAAGACCAACGGATAGGAGATCACCTGGCAGAACTCGGAGACCTCGCAAAAACCCCGGAAGCCAATATCATAAAACTTCCGAATATCAGTGCATCTATTCCGCAGCTAGTCGCCGCGATAAAGGAACTGCAGGCGCAGGGTTATGATATTCCAGACTATCCTGAAGAGACTCAAACAGACGCTGAAAAAGCCATTCAAGCAACTTACGCAAAGGTTTTGGGAAGCGCCGTAAACCCGGTCCTACGCGAAGGTAACTCAGACCGTCGGGCTCCTGGTTCCGTCAAGGAATACGCTAGAAACAACCCCCACTCCATGGGCGAATGGTCTGCACACTCAAAATCGCACGTTGCCAGTATGAGCCACGGAGATTTTTACGGTAGCGAGAAATCCACGACGGTTCAAAACACGACGAGTTTCAAGATACAATTCACAAATAAGGAAGGGCAAACGACGCTGCTTAAAGACAGTGCCCCTCTCCAAGCTGGTGAAGTAATTGATGCATCGGTATTGAGCAAAACCGCGTTGCGTGCCTTCCTCGCAGAACAGGTTGAAGATGCAAAAAAACAGGACGTTCTTTTCTCGCTCCACATGAAGGCCACAATGATGAAGGTCTCGGACCCCATCATTTTCGGGCATGCCGTTGAGGAGTTTTTCAAACCCGTATTCGAAAAACATGCACAGACTTTTGCTGATCTTGGAATCGATTCTAGCAATGGCTTTGGCGACGTGGTCGCGAAAATCGAAAATCTCCCCGATGCAAAGAAGGCGGAAATCGAGGCAGACATTCAAGCCTGCTACGAGGACCGCCCTGCGATGGCGATGGTTAATTCAGACAAGGGAATAACCAACCTGCATGTCCCCAGCGATGTAATCATAGATGCATCCATGCCAGCAGCCATTCGGACTTCAGGCCAAATGTGGGGACCGGACGGCAAACTCAAAGACACGAAATACGTAATTCCTGATCGCTCTTACTCAGGGGTTTACAAAGCTACTATCGAATTTTGCCAAGCCAATGGAGCGTTTGACCCGACGACGATGGGCACGGTCCCCAACGTCGGCCTCATGGCTCAGAAAGCGGAAGAGTATGGATCCCACGACAAAACCTTTAAAGCTGCTTCCGCAGGTGTCATTCAGGTCGTAGATGAATCCGGCGCAGCTTTACTGGAACAACCGGTTGATGAAGGGGATATCTTCCGCATGTGCCAAACCAAGGACGCACCGATTCAGGATTGGGTCAAACTCGCAGTTAATCGGGCGCGCGCCACCGGATGGCCCACAATATTCTGGTTGGATGAAAACCGTGGCCACGACGCAGAGATCATCAAAAAGGTAAAAACCTACCTCAAGGATCACAATACAGAAGGGTTGAATATCCATATCATGACTCCAGTCGATGCGACCAAGCTTTCGCTTAGCCGCATCAAAGAGGGAAAAGATACGATCTCAGTAACTGGCAACGTACTCCGCGACTACCTGACAGACCTCTTTCCTATTCTTGAATTAGGGACCAGCGCAAAGATGCTTTCCATAGTTCCCCTCATGAATGGAGGTGGACTATTCGAAACCGGTGCCGGCGGATCTGCCCCGAAGCACGTGCAGCAGTTCAATCAGGAAGGTCACCTTCGCTGGGATTCACTCGGTGAATTTCTTGCACTCGCGGTTTCGCTGGAACATCTGGCCAATACTTTCAACAACCCCAAAGCTGCAATTCTCGGAAACACCCTCGATCAAGCAACGGGTAAATTTCTCTTAAACAACAAATCTCCTTCCCGCAAGGTTCACGAATTGGATAACCGTGGCAGCCATTTCTACCTCGCGCTTTATTGGGCAGAGGCATTGGCAGAACAAGAGGAAGATGCGGAGTTGGCTGCACAATTTGGTCCACTTGCGGAGACTCTGGCAGAAAACGAGCAAACCATTGTATCAGAATTGAATGATGCTCAGGGAGATCCTGTTGATATCGGAGGCTACTTTCACCCCGACACGGAGAAGACCTTCGCTGCCATGCGCCCCAGCCCCACACTCAATGCAGCATTGAGTGCGATCGGTTAGGCACGGGCTGGCACCAACACCAGCAGATATCTGTTGGCAGATAAAACGTTTCGAGTCTCGCAGACTTAGGAGATACTCATCGCTTTGATATCAGGTAATCCTGATACCCAAGGTCGATCAGCGCTTCTTTGGTCAGCTCTACTTCGTCTTCAACGACAGATATGTAATAAAACTGATCGGCTCCCGCAAGCGATACATGTTCGGCGAAATTTATCTCGAAGGGGTTCAGGCCAACTTCCTGCAATTGAGAAACCACTAATCCCGCAAAAGCCTGTTCTTTTATTGCTGCTACTCTTACACTCATAATGATAATTCTGTCCCTTCGATAGTTTCTGAGATTCTCAAGCAGGGAATCAGACGATCACCCCAGACGCCCTGTAGACGATTAGAAACTCGTACGGTATTAGATTTTTCCCTCATAACGGGCCTTTTTAACCCGTTCTTTCGCGTCTTCGCCAGTGATGTAAGTGGTTTGTCCAGTCAACATCGAAGTCGATTTGAAAACCGGAGCATCTTTCTTTGAACGAGGAGCTGCCCGACTCTTGGGCTGGACTTGAACGTGCTTAAAACGAGCCTCTCTCGCCTCACGCTTCGCTTTTCGTTCTTGGACCTTCTTAACAAATTCAGGATCGAGTGCCATATTCGTAAAGGTGGAATAATTGGTCATGCTAGGCAACTCTCATTCATCAAAAAAAGCTTATTTAAAGAGACGGGTTATTGCACATGATATTCCAATATCGAATCAGCGTCGTAGAGGATAATCCGCGTCGGATTGGCCGCATACAACTGGGCCGAAAATGCATGCGGGAAAAAGCTCTTTTCCACCGACAATATGTCTTTCGCATGCAGACTCAAGAATTTGGAAATAGCAGTCGAACAATACATCGGATCCGTAGCGGTTTTGTAGGGAGCCCGCTTCTCTCCTATTTCTGGCCTAAGTAATCCAATCAGTCGCTCCGCTTGGGATTCACTAATATCAAACTCAAATATTTCGACCTTCGATGTGGGCAAATACTGCCTAAAGTCCAAGTATTGGGGAATGGTGGGGATCGGGTCCACAACTAGATCGTGTCTGCGCTCCGCTACAACCGGATATTCAGGTTTCCCAAAACCACCGGCAGGATCCCAAAACACCGTTCCATGATCAGGCGAACTTATCCGCAAAACTGTATGCGCACACATACTCTTATCATACATCACAAAAACGTAGAGCTTATCCGTGGGCTTATCCTCCAGAGACTCCATCGGAATGGGCTTTCCCTGCCAGTGGACCGGCAAATTCGGAGCTGGCTTATGCATACAGCCCGTCAACACTGTAAGAGCAACCAACCCAAATATCGTAGTTTTCATAACCCCGAATTGGAAAATGTACTAGAGTTCTTCCTCTGCATGATCCCGCCAAAGCCACCTTAGAGAGGTGGGCAAATAAGGTCCGAACTCATACGCATTATGGCTACCCGTCCCCCAAACAGCTTCAACATCGTATCCCCGATATTTCAACGCCGACACCACTTGTTGGTTCGCTAAAAACCAGTCGCCGTAATCGTTATTCAAATCATTGGAGCCATCCTGTATAAATACGCGTATTGGTTTTTTGGAATGAGAACGAATCATTGAAGGATATTGATGCCCTCCTATGATATTCACGAACGTCCCGTTCCCACTTAGTACTTTTCGAAAATAATCAGGATACATCCACGCAGCCGTAAACGCACAGATTCCGCCTGAACTCGTGCCACAGATTGCCCGGTATTCCGGATTTTCTGTCAAATTATAGTCTTTGGCTACTTCCGGAATAATTTCCTCCATCAGAAACCGCGCATACCGGTCGCTTACTGCGTCATACTCTCTACTGCGGTTAGAGCGATCGAACACCGGATTTCCATTCGCGTCTTTCCCCTTGGAACCAGGCTCAATTAAGATTGCAATGGTGACAGGCATATCCCCCTTGTGAATGAGGTTATCAAAAACAATCGGGATTCTAAACCAATCGGTTTCATTCTGATACTTTTTCCCGTCCTGAAATATCATAAGCGCAGCAGGTGATGCCGCATCATATTGAGCCGGGACATACACGTAATAATCGCGTATCGTTCCTGAAAAAACCGAACTATCCTTCCAAAAATACTGCGTCACCTTGCCCTGAGGAACACCGGGTTGCCGCTTCGAATCAGGCCCCAAAAGATCATTCGCTTTAGGAACCGCATGGCCAATTGAAAAAAACCCTAAAAAGACAAGGGCGAGAAGTGGAAACCGGGGTAAACGCATGAGTAGAGCTTTCAACCGCAGAGGCTGTTTACATTTTTAGAAAACTGCAAGCGGAAGCTATCGTCCTGAACGCATCAGGCACCCCACCCCACCAATCAATCGTCTTTCTTGTCCTCTGATTTCTTCTTCAAGAAACCACCCAGTAAATTTCCCGCCGCTTTTTGAAGACCTTCTGAAGACGTATCATCTCCCAAATCAACCCCCAACTCCTTGGAGGCTTCATCCAACAATTTCTTTTTGCCAGCCGATTTCAGCGCATTCTTCAAGAAATCCGCCTCTACTTTAACTCTCGGAGCATCAATCGGACCCTTGATTGCGAGTGGCATATCCATTCCATTCAACGAGGTTTTTTGTCCGGCAATAAGCAGATCGACATTCTTAAACAATGCAGTGGCCACTAGGTCCGAGTTCACAGCATTGAGATCTCCACTGATTTTCAAGTCTATCGTTCCACCTTCCAGCAGCGGACTCCCGTCGACCTGAATCGAATCCCTCAATGCACTTGTTGGAATCGCTTTATACTCAAAATCCAGAATGTTTTTGTCCCTTCCTGCCGCAAGCCCCAGTGCCAGGTTCGCTTTCAAAATCCCATCTTTGGATACGATCGATATCGAAGGACTTTCTTCAACGATATGAGGGTGCGTTGAGAGGTTACTAGCTCTAATATCGAGCAGTGTTCCTTGCAGGTAACTCGTTTTTACGCCGAGGGCCTCAAGGTTTCTCAAGAGTAGTAGCGGGCTATCCTGCGTTAACATCGTCGCCTTGACATTTGCGTAGCCCAAAGAACGTATCCTGCTGGAAAGTTCCTCCTCCCACTGCTTGGGAGTATTAAGAATCTCAGGCTTGGAAACAGAAGATACTTTTTCCATCCAGCGCTTCAACTGTGAGAGGCGTTCCTTCCAGACTTCCGCATTCTCAAGAATACTGTCCAGATCTTTGAAGTCGGGCACTTCCAGTTCAGGAAATTTTGTCGGTTTCGACCTCGGACCAACAAGCTGCCCCGCAGATTCCCGAGGAAGGCCAGAAGTAGCCGAATCTACCACCAGTTTATCGATAGAAAATCGTTTGCGCAAAAGATCGGCAGCACTGACATCGGCGAGAACCCTGGATGACTTTAGAAGATCCGTTTCCAGATTATTCGGGTCAGCAAAGGCGATATTCACTAACTCCAGCTTACCGGCTTTCAGATCCAAATGCGCACTCTCGAGATCAACAGTAGCACCATTGGCTGCTGATAAACCGTCCCGCGCCATTTGCGCGATCAATGCGTCCGTAAAGAAACGGGAAATTAAAACCAGTCCCACAATTGTAATACCCACGAGAATCACACCGGGAATGCGGACCGGGATTCCAACCTTTCGCGCAAGTAACTCCTCATAGCTCTTGCCACTCTTTTTCCCCACAAACACGAACTCAAAGGCTCTTACCCATCCTTTCCTGGCTTTCACTTCTCCCACACCCTCGGCTTCCCGTTTCAGCATACGATTCCGGTAGCTCTTCAGACCTTTGGAGAACAGTAACCCTGAAATCACGCCGACGAGAACTGCCAAAAACTGTCCACCTACCACCGCGTAGTAATCCAAACCGAAATAGGCAGTGACGGGTCCGTTATGCAGCGCCTTGAATATGCCCTGTGTCGGGCCTTCGAGAAACAAGCGACCTATCGAAAAAGCAACCGGGAGTGTAACCAGATAGATGAGTTTGCTGACTAGACCGATAAATCCCGCCAAGAACAAATTGGCATTCAGTATGAGCAGCAGAAACGCCCAAAAGAGAATCAGTCCAGGCGCATGATCAAAACCTGGCGTAAATCCGAGAAAAGCCCCCAGCAAAGTCGCTGCGTAGATCTGAAAAGGCGTCGTGTTTCCGCGGATGAGTTTCCCAATTTTTCGAGTGAAGATCATAACTATATACTTTAACAATCAGAACTGACTTGGCCAGCTTCTAACATTTCGAATTATAGGATACCGTCCAAACATCTGACCGAGTCAATAAATGTCCTGCGCCGTTTGCACTTTAAAAAGATTTTCACCTCATGCATTCCGGCACAAAACCTGCCTCAACAGAAAAGTCACCAAATCTTTGATTGCAATATGAACAGTGTTAACGAATGCATTTATATATGGCGACTTTAGAACAGTTATCTACCCAGGAAAAAGCCCTTCGGATAAATCTTGATCCGCGACGGTATGGCTCATTTGCGGAAATAGGTGCAGGCCAGGAAGTTGTGAGGTGGTTTTTCCGGGCTGGTGGCGCTGCAGGTACCATCGCCAAAAGCATATCCGCGTATGACATGAAGGTCTCGGACGCCATTTACGGAAAATGCGAGCGCTACGTCTGCCAAACAAGGCTCGAGAGCATGCTTGAGTATGAACAAGACCTCAATCTCGAGCGTCTACGCACGGAACGCGGCGATACCACTGCGTTCTTTACGTTTGCAGATACCGTGTCCGCAAGAAACTACCACGGTACTAATGAATGCCACGGATGGATGGGAGTACGCTTCCAGGCCCATCCACGAGATCAGGACAGTCAAATCATCATTCACGTCCGTATGCTCGATCACACCAATGAACTGCAGCAGGAGGCACTTGGCCTGGTCGGCGTGAATCTGGTCTATGGAGCCTGTATGCTCCATCACCACCCCGATGAGCTTATGAAGTCTCTTCTTGATCATCTGGATACCAAGCGCATCGAGATCGATATGATTAAATTTGAAGGCATCGAATTTCGCCATGTCGATAATCGCCTCATGAGCCTCAAACTGGTTCAATTGGGCTTGAGCAATGCTGCTATGTTCGGCGCAGACGGCGAAGTACTGCAGCCAGCAGAAGTCCTGCGCAAACGATCCATCCTCGTAGAACGCGGAAGTTTTCGCCCGATTACCAATACGAATATTGATATCCTCAGTTCCGCCTACGAACGCTTCAAGGAGGAGCCTGGCGTAGTTGAAGAAAAAACGGTTCAGGTCATGGAGATCACGATGAAGAACCTTATGGCAACGGGAGAAATAGACTACCGGGATTTCCTCGCCCGAGCCGACATGTTAGGCGCTTGCGGCTTGCCCGTGCTCATATCCAACTATTTCGAATACTACCGTCTGGCTGAATACCTGCGTCGATATACCTCGGCAAAGATAGGAATCACAATGGGAGCCACCAGTCTCGGACAACTCTTTGATGAAAAGTACTACACCGAACTAGGCGGGGGGATTCTGGAATCATTCGGACGATTATTTAAAAACGATCTCAAGCTCTACATATATCCATTCAAAGAGAAACCTGAGGATGAACTGATCACCACGAAGACCCTCAAGATCGCAGATGACCTTAAACAGCTGTATGGACACTTGATCAGCAGAGGTTGTATCGAAGATTTGGATAACTACGACGAAACCTGTTTGTCTATTTTTTCCAGGGAGGTTTTAAACAGAATCGGAAAAGGAGACGAATCCTGGGAAGCTTTGGTTCCGGAAGCAGTAACGAAAGTTATCAAAAGTCGACACTATTTCGGGCACGGAATTTAGATTCAGAGAGGGTTTATGCCAGAGGTTACCTTCCCTTAATTACACGGAAGACTTCTCAAGCTCATTGCAAATCCAAAGCCTAAAGCCACGTAAGAAAAGAATCCTATTCTCTTGTAAGACTGGCTCGAGGTCTGCTCTATGATGTCATGGCAAAATCTGACGCTTCTCTGACACTTATCCTAGGCGCTATGCCCTCGGAAGTCCGCGTAATTAACGAGCGCCTCTCCGATAAGACGACTGGAAAAATCGAGTGTTTTCCCTACACAAAAGGACGTATCGAAAAACAGGACGTCGTAGTCGCAGTCACGGGGGTCGGTGTAACCAATGGAGCGATGGTAGCGGCTTTGTTTATTCACCATTTTAAACCGACAGAACTCATTGTTTCTGGGACCGGCTCCCGCTTCAATCCCCGTATCCGAACAGGCGATACCGTAATCTCGAAGAAAACGATTCATCATGCTGCAGGCACCCTAACAGCCCAAGGAATGATCTATCGGAAAGTCCGCGGTCCCCTTCCAGACCAAATGACCCATTGGGCCTACCCACCTGATCCAACACTTTTCAAGTTGGCCAAAAGCGCGATCAAATCGTATGCCCCGGAATCGGTAACGGTAGACAACGAGACTTACACCCCCAAGGTACTTCCTGGCGTGGTAACAGCCAGCGATTTATTCGGCGTTTCGCAGGCCAAAATCAACGACATGAAAACGAAGCTGGATCCGGACATCATGGAGATGGAAAGTGCTGCGATCGCTCAAGTATGCCATCAGTTGAAAACTCCCCATATCGTGTTCAGAGCCGGAAGTAATCGTACTCAGGTAAATCCTGGCAATGCCTATCGCAAAGTAGGCCAAACCGCCGCTTCTGCGGCGGCCCGCTGGACCATACACTTTGTCAAATACCTGGGAGACATTCGCGTTTCTGCATGAAGCTATTCACCCGAGGAGATTGGGAAGGTTTCTTCGCAGCTTTCATCAACAACCTGGTCCAGTTGCTGATTCTGGCACCCCTTTGCATGCTTGTATTGGGATTCTCGCCACAACTCATCTTTGGGACCATACTTCCCGGGGTAGCGATTTCATTTCTGGTCGGGAACCTTTTTTATGCCTGGCAAGCGATCAAGCTGGCTGAAAAAGAAGGCAGGGACGATGTGTGCGCCCTGCCCTACGGGATTAGCACACCCGGCATCTTTGCCCACATTTTTCTGGTAATGCTTCCCGCCAAATTACTCGCGCAAGAGCAAGGCCTTCCAGATCCGGAGCGCGTGGCCTGGCAGGCTGGCCTCGTTGCAACCTTGGCAGGGGGACTGGTTGAATTCTCGATGTCGTTTTTTGCCGCAAAGGTCAGAAGTATCACCCCAAGAGCCGCTATGCTGTCCACCTTGGCTGGCGTCGGACTTGGATTCCTGGGACTCGGATTCCTGTTTCAATCGTTCGCCTCCCCCATCGTCGGCATGGTTACGATCGCCCTCGTGTTTCTGGCCTATTTCGGAAAAGTTCAATTTATTGGGAGAATTCCAGCAACTTTGATTGTCCTGATCATCGGTACGGCCCTGTGTTGGATTATCGGGCTAGCGCCTGTCGGAGGTCCCAATGCCTCTCCGTGGGCCGAAGTGGGATTTCATTTTCCGAAAGTCGTGATCCTTGAACTTATCCCAGCTCTTACCGAGGGCCATATCTTACCTTACCTTTCAGTCATTATTCCGATTAGCTTTTTGGGTGTACTTGCATCCTTGCAGAATATTGAGTCCGCCGCTGCCGCAGGTGACGATTATCCGGTAAGGCCAAGCCTTATCACTAATGGCATCGGAACAATGGCAGCCGCATTTTGCGGATCCCCATTTCCTACGTCCATTTACATAGGACATCCTGCATGGAAGGCATTAGGTTCCAGAGCCGGCTACTCAATCTTGAACGGAGTATTTCTCACTCTCGTTTGCTTAACTGGAACCATGTCTGTATTGACCTGGGCGATACCGGCTGAAGCCGGATTGGCGATCATCCTCTGGATCGGTATTATCATTACCAGTCAGGCATTCGAAGTTACCGAACGCAAACACATGGTCGCCGTCGTAGTGGGTATCCTACCGGGAATGGCCGCATGGACCATGCTGGTGATAAAAGCTTCGATGAACGCGGTAAGTGCCACCCTCGAGAAAGGACCGGCCCTGACAGAAGCAGCTTTGGCGAACGCTCACAACTCAGGCGCTTTCATCGGTGGAGGATTCGCTTTAGAACAAGGGTTTTTATATTCTGCTATGATTTGGGCTGCTATGGTGGTTTACATCGTTGACCGTCGCTGGAAGCTCGCCGCATGGTGGAGTTTTTCAGGAGCTATCTTATCTGTTCTGGGGCTCATGCACTCCTTTAAGCTAACGGGAACAGATTCGGTCATAAGCCTACCGATCCTAGGTATTTTTTCCGATAATAAGCCTTCCCTTGCTTCGCTGTTTCCAGCTTGGGAATATGCCGTTGGTTACCTTCTAGTCGGTACACTCTTACTTCTAACTCCATTCATCAGCAACGCGCAGTCGCCAAACAATAAACAGTAACTCTTTGGCTGGCAGCTAAACTGCTTGCAAGAACTCATGAGCGACCCTGAATCGAATAAGAATTCCGGTACCTCCCATATCATCTATGGGCTAAATGACGTACTTCCCGCACCGAAAGCTCTGCTTGCGGCTCTTCAACAAGTTCTGGCGATGTTTGTTGGGACCGTCACACCTCCAACGATCGTCGCAAGTGTTCTGGATCTTCCCTTCGAACAAAAGGCCTACCTGATAAGTATGTCCCTCTTATGCAGCGGACTGGGCACCTTAGTTCAAGTGAGAGCCTGGGGAGGAATCGGTTCAGGCCTTCTTTCCATGACGGGTACGAGCTTTGCCTTTATTACACCACTGATACTCGCAGGACAGTCCGGCGGGCTACCACTCATGCTCGGCATGTGCTTACTTCTGGCACCCGTCGAAGTCATGCTCGCACCATTTTTGCCGAAACTGCAAAAAGTGTTCACACCACTCGTGGCCGGCGTGGTTGTATTGCTCATCGGCTTACTACTTATACCGACAACCTTAGGCGGGATGAGCCCCCCCGACAGCGAAACGCTTCACCCCATCACCAATCTGGCAATCGCAGGAGGTGTGCTCGGTCTCGTTCTATTGCTAAGCGCTCTACACATTCCGTGGGCCAGAATGTCTGCCGCCCTACTCGCTTTGCTAGCTGGTTATTTATTTTGTATGTTTATGGGATTGATTGAAGCACCAAAGCTCGAAGGTGGCTGGATCGCGATACCCCAACCCTTTAAGTACGGCATCGCATTTGATTGGGCTTTTGTTTTGCCCTTCGCATTTATGTATCTGGTGACAACTATCGAAAGCATGGGAGATCTCACTGCCTGCTCAGAACTGAGTGGAGAACCCACCACCGGTCCTGTTTACTGGAAACGCATACGTGGCGGCGTCCTAGCGGATGGGCTCAACAGCATTGTCGCTGCGATTTTCAATTCATTTCCGAATACGACGTTCTCACAGAACAATGGAGTCATTCAATTGACTGGAATTGCCTCTCGTCAGGTCGGATACTTTGCCGCTGGGATTCTAATATTTTTCGGCTTGGTTCCAGGGATCGGTGGTTGGCTGGCAAGCGTACCGCCTCCGGTAATGAGTGGCCTAACCATTCTACTTTTTGGACTGATCGCGACTGCCGGAATTAGGATTATCATGCGAGCCCACCTCGATCACAGAGGACTACTCATTTTGGCAGTATCTTTAGGCGTAGGCGTCGGAGTTGGGTTCGATCCTGATGTGCTCAAACCGTTACCTGACACGATTGAGCTTGTTTTTAGTTCTGGAATTACAAGTGGAGGACTTACCGCACTGGTCCTTAACATCCTGTTACCCAAGAAACAAGACGCTACCCAGAAAACGTGATTGGACTTGCCCCATACTTTCCAAAGGTCAGTAAATAAGAGAAGAGCAAAACGCAGCAAAGATGGACTTACAGACCCTGAACCAACTCGATCAAAAAGCATTCACTAAAACCCTGGGTGAGATATTCGAACACTCGCCCTGGATTCCCCACGCAACTTGGACAAACCGACCGTTTGCTTCAATTGAGGAATTACACCGAGCACTTTGCAACAGGCTAGAAGATGCGGATCATACCCAGAAGTTGGATCTTATTCGAGCTCACCCGGATCTCGCAGGAAAGCTGGCCGTATCGGGTGAATTGACCGACTTCTCAACGGCCGAACAGCAATCAGCTCGACTGGACAAACTAACCCCCGAACAATTCGAGAAGATCTCGAAGCTAAATCAAAGCTATAAGACCCAGTTTCAATTCCCCTTCATCATCTGCGTCAAAGACCACACCCAATCGAGTATTTTCCAACACTTCGAGGAACGCATAAACAACGATAGTGCAACAGAACTACAAGCTGCGTTGAAACAAATATGCCGCATTGCCTGGCATCGACTTAATGACTTAATAACATGAGCGCAAAACTAAGTACCCACGTTTTAGATACAAAAAGAGGAATCCCTGCATCTGGAGTAAAAATCGATCTCTTCAAACTGACGGAAAAGGGCCACAACCTTCTTCTTTCGACGATAACGAATAACGATGGAAGAACTGACCAACCACTCCTGTCCGGGGCTACGATAGAAACGGGAGACTATAAACTCGTTTTCCATATAGGTGAATATTTCTCCGGTACAGCAGCCGAAGCCCCCTTCCTAAGCGATGTTCCGGTTCAGTTCCGCATCAACGATTCGGCAGGCTCATATCATGTCCCATTACTGGCATCACCCTGGAGCTACAGCGTCTACAGAGGCAGTTGACATATGGCACATTTCGATACCGTCATTAAAGGAGCTATCCTCATAACCCCCAACGGGCCTGAAGAAAAGGACCTGGGAATCGTCAATGGAATAATCGCGGCTATCGAACCGCAAATCTGCGGGTCTTCCAAAGAAGAAATCGCCGCTGATGATACGGTCGTTATTCCGGGAATTATAGACAGCCATGTTCATATCAATGAACCGGGGAATACTGATTGGGAAGGATTCGAAACCGGTTCCAGGGCTGCGTTGGCTGGAGGTATCACCTGCATCTTTGATATGCCACTGAATTCAATCCCGACGACCACAACCGTTGACGCACTCGAAATAAAGAAATCCTTGGCGCTCGAAAAGTGCCTGACTGACTTTGCGTTTTGGGGAGGATTAATCCCAGGAAATATCAGCGAACTCGAACCGCTTTTCGAAGCGGGTGTCATCGGATTCAAGGCCTTTATGTCGAATAGCGGGCTGGATGAATTTCCGTATTCTGATCGCCCTACTCTCAAATCTGGCATGCAAGCGATAACCAGGCTTCCTGGCATGCGCTTGGCCCTTCATGCAGAAGACAATGCTTTAACCACCGAGCTAACCAAAGCCGCAATGCTGAGAGGCGCCACCACCGCCGAGGATTTTCTCAATACCCGCCCTATAGAGGCTGAGCTACTGGCGATACAAACCGTCATTGACCTCGCTACAGAAACCAACTGCCCGATTCATATCGTTCACGTCAGCTGCCCAGAAGGCATCGACCTCATTTCGAAAGCAAAGACAAACGGCTTGGATATTACCGCCGAAACCTGCCCTCACTACCTCTGCTTAACCAGCGACGCGCTTGAAAAAGTAGGAACATTAGCAAAATGCGCTCCACCTTTAAGGGCAGAAGGAACCGTAATTGCACTCCGGGAAAAAATAAGGACTCAAGAGATTGATACGATTGGTTCCGATCATTCTCCGTGTCCCGCTTCCATGAAAGACGGAGACACTTTTTTTGATGCCTGGGGAGGAATATCCAGCCTACAACACTCTGGACCACTCACCTATAGTCTTCTAAGTGACGAGTTAAGAATTCCTCTTAATCAGATTGCCAATCTGATGAGCAGAAAACCAGCGCAGCGATTCGGCATCGACAGTAAGGGGGCTCTACTGGTCGGCATGGACGCAGACCTTGCTATCGCCAAAACCAATAACCGATCTCCCATCAAGACAGAGGATCTCTACTACCGGAATCCGCACACACCTTATGTCGGTGAAACTCCATCCTTTTCAATTCAATCCACGATGATTCGCGGCACTTTCGTTTATAAAGACAAAAAGTTTAGCGATGGATTCAGAGGGCAGTTTATCCGGCCTTCAAACTAAGTGAACCGAAAGCGTCGCTAATGGGTTCCAGCTGGCACAGAGGAGTAAAAATTATCGCCTTGTAACGCCTCTGCTGAAAACTCAGCCTACCTCACTTTAGCAACTCCCACTTTACTATGATCATTAAGCCGAAAGTCCGAGGTTTCATTTGTATAACTGCGCATCCAGAAGGCTGTGCAGCGAACATTCAGGAGCAAATTGACTATGTAAAGAGTCAAGGTGCCATCGAAGACGCCCCAAAAAAAGTTCTGGTGATTGGTTCATCGACGGGATACGGCCTCTCTGCCAGAATCGCAGCGGCGTTTGGAGGCAATGCCTCAACGGTTGGCGTGTTTTACGAAAGACCATCCACAAACGGGAGAACCGCATCCGCCGGCTGGTATAACTCAGTCGCCTTCGAAAAAAAGGCAAAAGAAGCAGGTCTGTTTGCCAAAAGCGTCAACGGGGATGCCTTCTCCGACGGTGTTAAGGAAGAAGTGATATCTATTTTAAAAGATGAAGTTGGCCCGGTAGACCTGGTAGTTTACAGTCTTGCATCTCCGAGGAGGGAGCACCCGAAAACGGGCACAGTTCACAAATCAACATTGAAACCGATTGGTAAACCCTTTGTCGGACCCACACTCGACACGGACAGAGACGAGATTAAAGAAGTTACCTTGGAAACCGCCACCCAACAAGATATCGACGACACCGTTGCAGTTATGGGCGGCGAAGACTGGGAGATGTGGATTAATGCTCTGAATGACAACAACCTCCTTGCAGAGGGCTGCCAGACAGTCGCTTTTTCCTATATCGGCCCTACTATAACCTGGCCTATCTACTGGAATGGGACCATCGGAAAGGCCAAGGCGGACCTCGATGCAACAGCCAAGCGATTGGACGCTTTGTTAAAGCTCAAACGGGGAACCGCATTCGTCAGCGTCAACAAAGCCGTTGTCACTCAGGCCTCATCCGCAATCCCCGTAGTCCCCCTTTACATCTCCATTCTTTTCAAGGTCATGAAAGAAAAGGGGCTACACGAAGGCTGTATCGAACAACTCTATCGCCTTTATGCGACCCAAATGTATCAAGGAAATGCCTTGGATTTTGACGAAGATCGTCGCGTTCGCATCGATGACTGGGAAATGAAACCTGAAGTTCAAGAAGAAGTTATCAGCATCTGGAACACCGTAACAAACGACAATTTCAAGGAAGTCTCAGACTATGAAGGCTACAAAGCTGAATTTCTAAAACTCTTCGGATTTGGGCTTGATGGCGTTGATTACGAGGCTGAAACCGATCCCGAAAGAGATTTCGATTAATCAACTACTTTAAAGAATTTACTAGTTGAAAGAACGGCCGCATCCACAGGTCGTTTTTGCATTCGGATTCTTTATTTCAAATCCTTTTCCCTGCAATCCATCGTCGAAATCGACAACAGACCCATCCAGATAGGCGAGGCTGGTTGCGTCCATCAAGAATTTCACACCCTGACTTTCGAGCTCCTGGTCACCTTCCTTAGGAACATCAAAACTCATTCCATATTCAAGACCTGAACATCCACCCGCTTCTACGAAAATACGGAGGCGCTTGGACGCATCGGCTGTTTCGTTTTGAAGTGATTCTATCTTTTTCGCGGCAGATTCGGTCAGTGAAATCATCCGATAACGAAGAGCCACAGCTCTACATTTGTCAACACGAACCCTGCGCTCATGATACGCTAGCATATTTCATGCTAGTTTTAAGAATGGACACTTGAAAGTTGAGAATAAATATCCTCTTATCTTTTCATCGTGATGCATCCAACCGAAATTTCAGACCGACTAAACATCGATCTTATCCGCAAAATAGCGGAAGGAGGGATGGGAACCGTTTACGAAGGTAGACAAAACGGAGCCGGCGGCTTCGAAAAATCTATAGCCGTAAAACTCATCCGCGAAGAGTATTCCCAAATCAATGATTTCAGAAGCAACTTCTTCGGGGAAGCCCAGCTGGTCGCCGACTTAATTCATACAAACATCGTCCAAACCTATCATCTCGGTGACTTCAACGGGCAGTATTTCATCACTATGGAGCTGGTAAATGGTATCAACCTCAGCGAATTTATTAGCATTCACCGCAGGTTGAGAAAAAAGATACCTGTAGACCTCGCAGTGTTCATAGCCAGTCGCATCTGCCGCGGCCTAGCCTACGCCCACAGAAAACGAGACAAACGGGGTCGAGCGCTAACCATTGTTCATAGAGACGTAAACCCCCGCAATGTGATGCTCGCCTGCGAAGGAGACGTTAAACTAACCGACTTTGGCATAGCGAAAGCGAGAAACCTGATGTACAATCAGGAAGGAAGGGTCATCGCAGGTCGCTACGAATACATTTCTCCTGAACAGGCAAGAAAGGAAGTAACCGACGAAAGAGCAGATTTATTTTCAATAGGCGTCGTACTTTCAGAGATGCTCGATGGGTACAATCGCTTCTTAGGTATCGATGACGATACCTCGATCCGCAATATTCTGGAGATGGATCTACCCGATTACTCTGCCGACATTCCCGATGTGGATGAGACCTTAAATCGCCTGCTGCAAAAACTCCTCAAACGGGATCGCGAGCTCCGGTATCAGGATGCTGCATCCGCTTTGACCGATCTCGAATTTTACATGTACGGCGAGGGTTACGGCCCCACCAACGAAAAGCTTTCCGAATACCTCGGCCAATTATTCCTCGAAGCCGGTTTATTCGAAGACAATCCAACGCTAAAATTTTACTTTCCTAATACGGACAACAAATAGAAGGTGCCCTCTCAAGGATTACAACAGTTCCAAAAGCAGACTCAGTCACTGATTCTGGCTCCGCAGCTGCGACAGTCGCTCAAGATCCTGCAGGCTCCTACGATGGAACTTCGAAATGAGATTCTCGAAGAACTCCAAAGTAACCCGGCACTCGAAGAGCTTCCTATGGAGGGGTCGAGCCTGGACTCTACTTTGGATAGTAGTCCCGAGGACAACACTCCGGACCAGAGCGATGAAATGGATTTCGACAAAGACTTCGAAATGCTTAGCAAACTCGATCAGGATTGGCGTGAACATTTCGCTCAAGAAAGTGCATCCAATGTCTACACATCCGAAGACGCCGAACGCCGGCAACATTTCTTCGATAGCCTAGTTAGCAGCACCAGCCTACAGGAACACTTGATCCAACAAGCAGAGCTCACTGATTTAGACGAGGAACAAAGAACTGCTATCAATTACCTCATCGGGAGCTTGGATGACAGAGGCTACTTGACCTCAAAGGCATCTGACCTCGCATTACTCACCCGGCTACCACTGCGGGTGATACAGGAGGCACACACAATTCTCAAAACCCTCGATCCGCCCGGAATTGGAGCAGTCGATCTACAAGACTGCCTTCTCATCCAACTGGATGCCAACGGTCGCGGAAAGTCTCTGGCAGCAAGAATCCTGAGAGAACAGTTTCCACTCCTCTTAAGAAGACGCATTCCTGAAATAGCGAAACGGCTTTCTGTTGAAACAGACGACGTTCAGGATGCTTTGGAAGAAATCTCAAACCTCGACCCTTCACCCGGAAGAAAATACGGTGACGATGTAAACCAAGTTATTACACCCGACGTCTTCATCGAAAAAGACGAAGGCAACTGGGTCATACACCTGAACAATGACTATATTCCGCGTTTGAGGATCAGTAACGTCTATAAGGAGATCATCGCTCGCGGAAAACTCACCAAACAGGAAAAAGAATACATTCAAGAAAAGATGCGCTCAGGAAAATTCCTGATCAGTTCCATAGAACAGCGCCAGCAAACGATAGAACGCATAACCCGCTCTATTCTAGACTTCCAAATCGACTTTTTTGAAGAGGGCCTTGCCAAGCTACGTCCATTGACCATGACCCAGGTGGCCGATGCCGTGGGCGTCCATGAAACGACCGTCAGCCGTGCGATAGCCGGTAAATACGTAAAGACACCACACGGAGTTTTTCCACTGAAATATTTCTTCACGCCGGGCTACAACTCGTCAGGCGGAGAATCCCTCTCAAACACTACGATCAAGGACATGATCGCTCAAATCATCGAAAACGAGGACCCTGAAAAACCATTGAGCGACCAAACAGTTGTTAACTTGCTCGCAGAGAAGGACATCAAAATTGCGAGACGTACGGTTGCGAAATATCGGGAAGAACTCGGCATACTACCGACTAATCTTAGAAGACGATACTCCTAAATCACTAGCGAACCAAGACCTGCAATTGTTCCTGAACACTCATAACAATCTGAGGCGTTATTTCACCGGCAGGAACTTCAAATTCTTTCTTAGACTTCACATGGACATAAACTGTCAGTGAATGGGAGGATTTAGCAGGAATCCGCCTGAGTATCCGTTTTCTTTCTAACATCAGCGAAACGATCTGCTTCAGCGTGTTGGATTCGTCGCTCTCAACCGCTTCCTCAACCTCAAAGAGGCTAAAGAACAATTCCTCAAGTGAACGCTGTTGGCTTAGGGCCTCCTCTCTCCGATCGGGACTCGCTTCAAAAACGCGAGTCCATCGGCCAAGAACCACGGTGCCATCTTCAAATTGCTCTTCATCCGCATCGAGTATATCAGCACGAACCAACATCCCGTCAGAATTGCGTAATAAAAAACAATTAACTTCTTCACCGTCCTGAAAGGGATTGCCAGACAGGGTAGATTCTTTACCAAAGGGTTTTATTTCCCACTCCATAATTTTGCACCAGTATTTTGGAACCTGAATTGAAAAACAGATTGTTCCCCTTTCATCAAGTAAAGGGTGAAGAAAGTTTGATGCAACCGGGTCGCACTCTGGTGATTGGCGATGTCCATGGATGTATTCGGGAATTGGAAAAACTCCTCAAACTGCTCAATCCTCAGAAAACCGATAGAATATTGTTCTTAGGTGACCTGATCAATCGCGGTCCGAACTCAAAAGCCGTATTGGCACTAGCTCGTTCCCTCAATGCGACCTCTCTCTTGGGTAACCACGAATACAGGCTCCTTAAACAGGCGCATCAGCCGAGCTCCATCCTGCTTAAATCTTACGAACACGATCTTCTAAACACGTTGGAAGCAGACGACTGGGAGTACTTGTCATCCATGATCCTCTGGATTGAGCAGCCCCTTGAAAAACGGCTGTTCGTTCACGGAGGATTTTTGCCCACCATACCCTGGCACCATCAAAACGCTGAGATTGTCACCCACATTCAGACCATCGATCATCTCGGAATACCCAGACGACGCGGCGAAGTATCGGATGCTGTATTCTGGACCGACCATTGGAAGCCAGAGGATCCCTATGTTATTTACGGTCATACTCCAAGACAAGAGGTCGTTAGGACTGAAAACACAATCGGGATCGATACGGGATGCGTCTGGGGAGGACACCTCACTGCCCTTATTTTACCCGAATTCGAAATCGTTCAGGTTAAAGCAAAAAAGAACTACATTAAATAAAGTTCGGCGCAGATTTTTATTCGGGTTGTTTTCCCAACGCCTAGCCCTAACTATTTTTCAGATGACTCAACACAATGAAACGGTCATTCCGAACCTGGGATTACTAGTATTGGACGTTCAGGACGTTTTCCTAGGCGTCTGCGCAGACATCGATAACTTCACCCTGCGCACACAATTTTGCATCGAAGTCGCCCAACTATTCAATTTCCCGACTCTCATTACCGAACAGCGACCAGAGGTTCTTGGAACCACAACAGAGAAGTTAGCTGAACTTGCTGCCAATACTGAAACAGTAACCAAAACAGGTTTCTCAGCCTTCACAGAACCTGCGACTCAAACATGGATCGATAAATATTCCATACACCATATTCTGGTTATTGGCTTGGAAACCCCGATTTGCGTCTATCAAACAGCCCTGGATGCTATCAATCAGGAAATCGATGTTACTCTTCTGAGCGATGCTATCACCTGCCGAAGGCCATCCGACGCAGAAGTGGCTTTAGCTTCTTTGAGAATTCATGGAGCTCATGTTCTTCCAAGCGAAACCGTTTTTTACAGCATACTAAGAGACTCAAAACACCCTTTGTTCAAAGAATTCACGAGATTGGTAAAAAAATACTCGGCTAAATAAGGATAGCCTATTTTCTAAATCGCAGACTCGAAAGCGAATCCCATGAGCTCGACAAGTAATCCATCTGAAAACAAGGCTGATCGAAGCGGATATGAACTCGAATATCTACTCGAGCTTAATGACGATGAGATCATCAGTCTTGATCGAATAAAGCTGGCAGATACCCCACCGGTAGAACTTGCCCACTTCATTGATAGACTGGGTAACGAACAGCGGCGACAAGTCTTACGTTTGGTCTCAGACGAAGTTGCCACCCATATTGTCTCTGAAATGGATTTGGAAGCGAGCGCGGAGGTGGTAGACGCTATGCGCGAACCGCGTGCGGTCAAAATCCTTGAAGAGCTCGATCCCGACGATGCAACCGACTTATTCGGGGAACTCGAAGACCAAAAACGTCAGGATCTACTGAGCCAGATGGAACCGGAATCGGCTCGGGAAATCAAAGATCTTCTGGAATACGATCCAGACACAGCTGGCGGCATCATGACGCCCGACGTTTGCTCCGTCAAAGATTCGAATTCCGTTGATGAAGCAATTCAAGCCATTCGCGAACAGGCTTCCGGTATGGAAACCATTTACTATATCTACGTGGTGAGCGAGTCGAACCAGCTCATAGGCGTTGTATCTATGAGAGATCTTTTTGTAGCAACTCCTTCTACTTCGATCACTTCAATCATGAAGGATCAGATTCTGGGCCTCCTAAATACAGGCGTAGACAAGGAACAAGCCGCCAATATGATGGCGGAATACAATCTCATCGCATTACCCGTCGTAAACGACGACAACCAGTTAGTGGGAGTCGTCACGCACGATGATGTTATTGATATCATTCAAGCCGAAGCTACTGAGGACATTCAAAAACTCGTGGGTGCAGGCGCAGATGAGTCTATTCACGACAGTATAGCCTATAGCCTCAAAAAAAGACACGTCTGGCTTCAGGTAAACTTATTCACGATCGCACTGGCATCTGGCGTTGTTGCATTTTTCGAAGAACAAATAGCAAGCCTGACTTTCCTCGCCGTATTTATGCCCATAATCGCTGCGACAGGAGGCAATACAGGAGCCCAGACCCTTGCCGTCGTTATTCGAAGCCTCGCACTCGAAGACATCCATGAATCAGATAAATTCAAACTCTACCTGAAAGAGTTATTTAAAGGAGTAATCAATGGCATGGGTGTCGGACTAATCGGCGCAACTTTGGCCTACATCTGGAAACAAGACCTCATGACCTCAGCAGTCGTATTCATAGCGATGATGCTAACGATGGGAATATCCGGATTTAGCGGAGCATTTATACCATTGGCATTAAAAAGACTAAACCTCGATCCGGCTCAAAGCTCTTCGATATTTCTAACAACCATTACCGACATAACAGGCTTCTTTATATTTCTAAGTCTGGGATCTTGGTTACTACTATAAAGTAATATGAATTTGGATACATTAAGCACGATCGCCGATATCAAGGGGATGGACCATAGCGCGGGCCTCGAAGTAAGCGGCGCCTACGTCCTAAAAAAGAAGGCAAACAAAAAGGCGAAAAACGATTCGACTTACTTGAGTCTGGAATACGGAGATCGCACGGGCAATTTCCACTGCTTTTGTTTTGGTGACAATCCGATTTACCCCCGACTTGAAAGCATCAGCGAGGGATCCCCCGTTTTTGCAAGCCTCATAACAGGGGTCTATCAAGGACGATTCTCACCACGCCTCACCGAAACACGGCTATTGACTGAGGATGAAATGGCAAATGCCGAAATTTCCAGTCGCCTCGTCGAGACCTGCGTAGAGGATCCCGAAAAACTGTGGGAAGAGTTTCAGAAATTCGTGGACGAAATTGAGCACGAAGGACTCAGAACGACCGTTCTACTAGCCATAGGCGAAATCGAAACCGGGTTCCGCTCAACTCCTGCGGCTGTCGCTATGCACCACGCCTACAGACATGGCTTGCTGGAACACACCGTCCACATGGCAAGGAACTGTAAAGCACTCCTCCCTTTTTACACCGAAGTCGATCCAAGCTTGGCGATGGCAGGACTCCTTCTCCATGACATAGGCAAGGTCATTGAATACGAAGGGGAGTTGAGCGTTAGCAAAAGCAAAACCGGAATTCTCCAAGGCCACGTTGTGCTTGGCTACCGCATGGCGAGAAAGGCCGGTATGATCGCTAAGCTGGATCCTGTCCTGTTGGAACGTCTCGAACACATAATCCTTTCACATCAAGGTGAGCTGGAATGGGGAGCTGCGGCCATGGCAGCGACTCCTGAAGCCGTATTCGTTTCAATGATCGATAACTTGGATGCGAGAATGGGAATGGTGCAGTACGCTCTTCGCCACAAAAACGAGGATAAAAGCTTTAGCGACTACCTACCCGGACTCAAGGCTCCGCTGTTAACCGAATCTCTGCCCAGTCTCGAATTAGATGCAGATGATTTGCAGGATACCCTGGGAATCTGATCAGACAAACGGGCTAGTTTATATTCGGAATTGAAAGGCGAAAGCGTATAAAGCACGCGGCATCATTCGGCACTTTGATGACCAGAGAGTCGATCGTTTCTACTATACGAATACCGTTCAATCTATCGAATACGGGCGTCCAATTATCATTATCCAAGCTGTCGGAATACTCCGCAACCATAGTAAGATCCGTGGCGTTTGGGTTTTTCGGATAAGAATACACCACAAACTCGCCCATAAACGACTTCTCTCTATCCACGAGCGGGAGCTGCAAGGAAGTAAAAACCTCCGGATTACTTCCGATCGAATATTCAAAGAAATTCGTATACCCGTCCATGTCCGGATCTTCAGAGGCATCCGCTTGATTGGCAAAAGGATCCTCAAACACTTCCTCCTTCCAAATTTCAAGACTGGAAGAGTTTACACTCACTGATGCACCTTCCGAAACTTTTGTGTCCCCGTCTTGAGTTACCGCAACCGTGTATAAACCCTCATCAGCGGACGTTGCCCTCGAAACGAAATATTCATGAGAGTTCGCACCGACGATATCAACACCATCACGTTGCCATTGGTAGCTTACTCCGGTTTCGTTTTGAACCCCGACTGACAACATAACAGGAGCCCCCCACATTACAGAAGTACTCTTGGGTTGCTCAACAATACTTGGACCCTTTTCAAAAACGTAAATCGTAATAGCCAGTAGCGTTGAATCTCCCTTGAAACCTTTTTCTTCGTAGGCAAAAATATCCGCATTGTAAATACCTGCCTGGGTCGGGACACCCTCGATGGTTCCAACTCCAAATTCGTTAACGACAGGACTCAATGCCAAGCCTGGAGGAGCTGTCGTTCCAAGTCGGTATGAGCCAACCACGTAGGAGCTTGATGCGAAACTAATCCGGAATTCCTCACCCACCGTTCCCTGCGTATTATCATACCCCTTCAACAACTGTACCGAAGCCGTTGCACCTGTTACGGCATTTATACCGCCAACAAAGGTCCCAACACCGGTCAACCACTTGAGTAAGTGAACCGATTGGGGCCCCAAACTAAACTGCCGTTCAACAATCGTATTTAACATTGGACTACGCTGCAAAAAAACACACGCCATAAATACGGGCGTGCGAAAACGAATTAAAGCATCCAATACTCGAAAATTTAAAAACCTCCTCATAGCATCAATCTGATCCCAACCACTTCTGTAGACGTCGAAGTCACGAACCACATGTCTAGGTGGTCGTTATCTCTAGAAAAAGACAGATACCTGCTTTTATAAGTTTTTAACCCGAATCACCGCCCCGAACGGATCCCCTGCCATATCAGCCAACCTAAAAGGGATGCGATGCCAATCAGAATAAACGTACCTAAGTTTAGGCCGATTCCATTTAAGAACACCAGCCCCAGCCCTCCCGCAAAAAGCACATACCAGGTCATGGGTATTAAAGTCTTTCTAATAACACTTCCCTCCTTCCCTAACAACCCGACCGTAGCAGAAGCTGCCACCACGTTGTGTACACAGATCATATTGCCTGCAGCACCCCCTACCGCCTGCAGGGACACCACAATGTATTCACTCGCTCCAATATTTTGAGCCATCTCAAACTGAAACAATGAAAACATCATATTGCTGATCGTATTACTTCCGGCAATAAACGCACCCAAAGCCCCAATCGTAGGCGCAATCAATGGCCATAGATTGCCAAACAGAGCAGAAACTCCTTGAGCCAACACCTGGGGCATTTGCTCCAGAGCCCCTGATTGAGAATTCAGAAATACCTGCACCATGGGTACAGCGAATAAAAGCGCTGAGGCTGCACCGAGGAGCGTATGAAACGATTCTTTCCATGATTGCTGAATCTGCGACATCTTCATTCTAAAGATTCCGTAGGAAGCGATCACGGTTACGAGAAAGAGAAATCCGGGAAGATAGAGTGGCTGCGTCTTTGTCGTTATTCCACTACCAAGGATATCGGCCCATTGAAAAGTGACTGCAGTCGAAGTAACCCAACCTTTTATCATCGGAACTGTTCTCGTAAGCACTAATAAAACAGCAACGATTAGGTAAGGAGACCAAGCCTTGAGAAAATATCCTCTTGAAACTCGAGAGCCCATGTCGTGCGAATCCACCCGCAATTCACCCCGCCATTCATCTTCCCAACGTTCTTCAGAAGGAAAATCCCACGTCTTCTTTGGCTGCAGAAAACCGAACTTGGTAGCCGTGACGACAATCACCAATCCGATCAACGATCCAAGAAGCGAAGGAAACTCCGGACCTAAGAATCGTCCCAGCAACATGTAAGGGATAGTAAACGATAAGCCCGCAAAAATAGCGAATTTCCAGATTTCCAATCCCTCCCGGAAGGAGCGGTTTTCTCCAAAAAACCGAGTCATTACCGAAACCATTATCAGCGGGATAAACGTTCCTATAATGCCGTGAAACAGAGAAACCGTGGCACCAATCTGATGCAGGTATGAGTCATACGAAATCCCCGACTGACTCAGGAGCGCCATGACTTGTGGCTGCTCTGAAAGCCCCGTATTTACTCCAACCAGAATAGGAGTCCCGACAGCACCAAAAGAAACCGGAGTACTTTGAATGATCAATGCGACTACAACCGCTGACATGGCAGGAAAACCGATCGCCACCAAGAGAGGCGCTGCTATGGCCGCCGGAGTTCCGAAGCCTGCAGCTCCTTCGATAAATGAACCAAAGAGCCAAGCTATGATAATGACCTGTATCCTTCGGTCCGGGGAAATATCAACAAATCCTTGACGGATCGCATGAATATCCCCGCACGCCTTCAATGTGTTTAGTAACAAAATGGCACCAAACACAATAAACAGCAGGTTTACCGCTGTAACAATTCCATGTATTGTAGCTGCCCCTACTTGGTTGAAAGGCGTCTTCCAAACCAAAACCGCTATCACAACTGTAAACACATAAGCCAGGGGCATCGCTTTTTTTGCAGGCCACCTCAGCACGACCAAAAACAAAAAAACCACCAGTATGGGCGTTAGGGCAAGCAGAGACAATATCGTCAGGGGTAATTCGGTCATGGATACAACGATTGGAATTTGTAGGAAAAATTCCATTAAAGACAGAACCACGGGATTGTGAAGAATCAAATCATATAGTTTAGTTTCTCTCGATGCGCCTTGGAAATCTATAACCAAAGCACCCGCCATATTCAGCAGCAATAATCCCTTGCACAGCCAAAGTGGATATGTTTTCATACAGTCTCTTTTTTAATACCTATTTTGGCAACGTTCTTCGGGGCTAAGAGAAAACGATTCAGACATTAATACTCACGTATGCCATGTCCCGAGAAGACGACAGAGCATTAAGATTTTATAACGAAGTTTTAGGCCTAGACCACCTACACTACGGTATCTGGAAAGAAGATGATGAGTTGACTCTCACAAATCTGAAAACAGCTCAGCTTCGATACGAAGATTTCCTACTCGAGCGCATACCCGCCGAGGCTAAACTCATTTTGGACGTAGGTTGCGGTACGTCCGCGATGAGTCAGAGAATGGTATCGCTAGGCTTTACGGTCCAGGGATTGTCTCCCGACCAAACCCAAAAAGAAAATTTTGTTCAAAACCTGAATATTCCATTTCACCACTGTCTATTTGAAGACCTTCAAATAGATGAGAAATTCGACTGCCTGGTTATGAGTGAATCTGCGCAGTATATTCCCATCATCAGATTATTTGAAAACGCCAAAAGACATCTGATTCCCGGTGGCCACATACTACTCTGCGACTACTTCGTATTGGACAATGCCAATGGGCTTCTCGCCAAGAGCGGACACAACTACGAGTCTTTCAAGACTGAGGCCATCAAACAGGGATTCCTACTCATCGAAGAAATTGACATAACAGATCGTGTTCTAAAAACGCTGGATGTAGGCCTACTACTAAGCCAAAGAATCCTTAAAGGACTGGAAATAGTTTCAGAAAAATCACGCAAAAAACACCCATGGTTGACGAAAATCGCCTTTCGGATTTTCAGGAGAAAATGGCTTAAATTAAATGAGGCCAAAGTTCTTTTGGATTCCAATGCATTCAAGGCGCAGAAGAGATACGCCTACATGCTTTTCCAAGCCCCTATCGCCGACCGCTAAATCACCCCTCTTTAAAAAACATAAACGCCCCCGGCTTGGATCCCTCCGGGAGCGTTTGACCTTAGTACTAAGGCGTCTACCCTAAGAAATAGATACCTTATGAGAGGGTATCGAAAATCCGGGTAGCTGAATTTTCGAACTTAATAAACAGGATAATTAGACTCTAAACCGAGGTTGTCAAAACAAGTGATCAAAACTTTTTAGTTGCCCGTAATCTTAGCATCACCGCTGCGGAACGACCTTGAGTCTTCAAACCACAAAACGCATTCAAAACGACTATACTGAGATTTTGGCTCTCTGATGATAAATTATTTGTAAGAGTGAATGTTTCCTTCGGAAAACGAAAAAAATTCTCTTTCTTATTCAATAATTTTCCCTAGATTTCTTGTTTACTACCCCTGCCATTAAAAGCCTGTATATCAATGAATTACTCAGTTTTTGCGTTTCCCGTCCGCGTCTTGCTTGGCCTTTTCCTTGCCCTATCTGCCGTGACGGCTGCAACTCCTGATGACTATTTTGAATGGCTAGCCAAGGTTCCAGGACAACCCTTAGGTGATGATCCCGACCAAGATGGAGTTCCGACTTTTCTCGAATATGCACTCGGCGCAGAGCCTTCCGCTGCGATTGATCCCCATGAGGGCGGATATTCACCCACTTTCAAACGAGAAGGACAAAACATTGTAGTTCTTATTCCATTTGCCGGGAACCGCGATACGATTTATATTCTGGAAGGCAAGCAAAGCCTTAAGGATGACTCTTGGGCTGACCTTGCAAGGAAGCTCGGCAACGCACCGTGGCAATCGTTAATCGAGGAGTTTGCCATTACTGAAACTGCTACGGAGGTGACGCTCTCTTTTGAAGAATCATCAGAGATGAAGTTTATGCGGTTACGCGTCGAAGGTGGAGATGAGGGAACACTGCAACGAAAGGCATTAGCGGCACGGTTTCTAAAACAGGCTACATTCGGACCCACCATGGCTGACATCGAAGCCCTTGCAGAAACCAATCTGGATTTCGAATCGTGGATCGATAATCAGCAGCAATTACCGATCAGCTCTCACCTGGCCCACTACTACTCTATGGGACTATCCAATCCCATAGACCCGCGTAATATCCGGAATGAATACAAAGGAGGTCCACCCACACTGAAAATTACGGTATGGTGGGATTTGGCGCTGTTAGGCGAGGACCAGCTTCGACAGCGGATGGCCTGGGCGCTCTCCCAAATCTTTGTTATGGGAGAATCGGGAAGTCTGGCCAACCAATACCCCATCCAGTGGGTAAACTGGTACGATATACTTGTGAGGAATTCTTTTGGGAATTTTCGAGACCTGCTTGGCGAAGTTACTTACTCCCCCAAAATGGGAGATTACCTGACATATTTTAATAATAGAAAAGCTACCGCTGACGGGAAACAACTTCCGGACGAGAATTATGCCCGTGAAGTCATGCAACTCTTCACGATCGGACTCTGGATGTTAAATAACGACGGGACACTGCAATTGGATGACCAAGGCGAAGCAATCCCCACCTATGACAACTACCACATTACTGAATTAGCAAAAGTGTTCACAGGCTTGATTCGGGAAGTAAATAAACCAGACAAATACTGGAACCCTAACCGCGTTGATCCCATGCGGGCGAACGAAAGTCGACACGACAGGACTGCCAAAGAGATGTTTGACGGCACCATAATTCCTGCAGGGCGTAATACGAAAGTGGATATCGACCACGCACTGGACGTACTGTTTCAACACTCAAACACACCTCCATTTATCTCTTATCGCCTAATTCAAAGATTCATAAGTTCCAACCCGAGTCCCGCATTCGTGGAACGAATATCGAACGTCTTTATAGATAACGGAAACGGAGTACGCGGAGACCTCGGCGCCGTGATCAAAGCCATCCTGCTGGATCCAGAAGCGCGGGACGCTGGATACATGATCGAAGCAGGTAGAGGCAAGCTCAGGGAACCGCTATTAAAGTTCACGCAACTATGCAGGGCATTCGACCTTCAGCACAATGCCCAGAACCCCCATTTCTGGATTCAGCCCTTTGACGATGATTTTGGCATGTTTCCCTACAAATACCCATCGGTATTCAATTTTTACCTACCTGACTATGTTCCCAGCGGAGAAATCGAAGACAGTGGATTGGTAGCTCCGGAATTTCAGATCCTGGACGACTCGACGGGATTGAAGACCTTTGAAGTCTTTCAAAGACTCATAACCCAAGGTCTCGTCGGTGGTGTAGCGAATGGCAATTTTCCGCGACCAACGCTCAATTACATGAGACCCGGAGAACCTGAAACACCAGAGCTGACACTAGCCAACAACTCGTCTGCCGCTGATTTGATTGATCATCTGGACCTTTTACTAACTCATCAGACTCTCGGAGAATCATCGAAATCGATCATCATCGAAGCCGTAGAGGCAGTACCTGATATCTTCCCTCTGGAACGTTTAAAACGCGCGATCCTTCTTATCAGTATCAGCCCCGAATTTGCAGTCTTAGAATAGCCCCAATCATGAAAAAAGACAGATTTCTTTCAAGAAGACGATTTCTCGGTGAAGCGAGTTGTGCAGCAGTAGGATCTACCGCTCTATACTCAAGCCTTTTGAACCTGCGCATGACAGCGACTGCCGCTGCACAAGG
The DNA here is from genome assembly GCA_964352065.1 of uncultured Opitutaceae bacterium. GTDB lineage: Bacteria > Verrucomicrobiota > Verrucomicrobiia > Opitutales > UBA2995 > UBA2995. The sequence continues at coordinate 18,248 of CAYGQM010000027.1, read as the reverse complement.
CGTAGATGATGGCGACGACTACAAAGCCTTGGTTTGTTTATTCCTGGCTGGCGGAAACGATTCCTATAATATGTTGGTCCCGAACAACAATTCAGCATATGCGGAATACAAGAATACACGGGATAACATAGCCTTGGATCAAGGTGACCTATTGCCAGTAAGCTCAGAGGGCCAATCATATTCAGAATTTGGGATTCATCCTAGCATGCCCGAAATTAGGGACATGTATAACACAGGTCATTTGGGGTTCGTCGCTAACGTGGGAACCTTGGTACGACCTACCACCAAAGAGGACTACAATAATAAACAGTTTCTACCTCGCGGACTATTTTCGCATTCCGACCAACAAGTACATTGGCAGACATCCATACCTCAAACGAAGGGATCTTCTCCCGGAGGTTGGGGCGGACGAACCGCGGACTTGCTGATGGCCATGAACGAAAACTCGCAGGTTTCGATGAATATATCGCTGAGCGGTGTGAATGTATTCCAAGTCGGAAACGATGCTTTTTCATACATAAGTGGCCTCAATGGAGGCACTGATATGGTGGGATACTCCGATCCTTTCCAAAAAGCCGCCGTTGATAGCCTATTGGAAGCACACTACAAGAATACCTTTACCAAAACGTTTGCCAAAAACACACGCCGTTTTATCGATTCATCCATCGCATTTAACGAAGCGATCGAACCCATCGATATCTTTACCCCCCTTCCGCCAACCCGACTAGCAGAACGCTTCAAGATGGTGGCACGAGCGATTGCAGCTAGAGATGCACTCAACATGAGGCGTCAAACCTTCTTTATAAGAGCAGGTGGGTGGGATCATCATAGCGAAGTCAATGATGCCCAAACCATAATGCTAGCTGAAATCAGTCAGGCACTGAAATATTTCAAAGATGCACTTCAGGAAATTGGTATGACCGAGAACGTTGTCACATTTACTGCGTCCGACTTTGGCCGAACCCTCACCTCCAACGGGGTGGGTTCTGACCATGCCTGGGGAGGAAATCACATGGTGATGGGGGGGCCGGTTCATGGAGCAAAGATCTACGGTCAGTATCCATCTCTTGCCCTCGGAAGTAATCTGGAGGTTGGGCGTGGACGCCTGATTCCTACGACCTCAGTTGACGAGTACGGTTCTGAAATTGCTCGCTGGTTTGGCGTCCCAACATCAGAAATGGAAACGGTTTTTCCAAACATCAAAAAGAATTTTTGGGACCCGATGGATCTAACGAACTATATGGGGTTTCTCAGCTGAAACGAGAGGAACTCCTCAATAGCTGATACTCGGTAACCAAAGCACAAGTTTCGGGAAAATCATTAGTAAAGCTAAACCTATTAGCTGAAGAATGATAAAGGGGATAACCCCTCTGTAGATATCACCTATCGTTATTTCCTTGGGCGCCACTCCTTTGACATAAAATAGCGCAAAACCGACAGGAGGCGTGAGAAACGATGTCTGTAGCGTCATGGCAAACAGAATACAAAACCAAACCAATGACGGTCTCGAGGAAGCATCCATCCCGGCTTCAGCAAGCCATGGAAAATTCATTTGTGAAACTACGAGCCCTACGATGGGAAGGATAATTAAAGTGATTTCGATCCACTCCAAAAAGAATCCCAGAAGAAATACAACAAAAAGTATAACCCCCACCTTGGTGTAGTCGCCTACATCCCAATTCTGAACAAGATCTGCGATTAATTCATCTCCACCCAACAAGCGGAGGACTAAAGAAAAACAGGTAGCGCCGATAAATATGGCGAACAAGAATCCCATGGTATGCAGCGTTCCCTGCAAGGATTCACGAATGACCTTTAGATTCAGTCTTTTATTCATTGCCGCCAGAATCATAGCCCCAGCAGCCCCCAATCCACTCGCTTCTGTGGGCGTTGCGATTCCATAAAAAATTGACCCCAACACGACCAGTATCAGTGCAAGGGTAGGAATAATAGCAAAGGCAAGTGCCCCCAAACTTTTTTTAGCTTCATCTCCTAACTCAAGTTTTACCGCAGGCGCTGCACCTGGGTTTATCAAGGCATAAACGACTATAAAGACTGCATACAATGCGGCGAGTAGCATACCTGGAATCACAGCTCCCAAAAACAAATCACCCGCCGATAACTGCAGTCGATCCGCCATAATAATTAACATGATACTGGGAGGAATCAGAATCCCAAGGGTCCCTGCGCTACAAACCGTTCCGACTGCCAATGACCTTTTATACTTGGCATTCATCATGACAGGTAAAGACACCATGCCCAATAGTACCACACTCGCCCCGATAATGCCTGTTGAGGCCGCAAGCAAAACTCCAATCAAGGTAACACTCAGCGCCAATCCTCCCGGAAAACCCCGCGTTAACAGTCCCAGCGAATGCATTAATTTTTCTGCAAGCCCTGACTTATCCAGAAAATTTCCCATCAGGATGAACATCGGTAAGGCCACCAACACCCAGTTGCCCATGAGTCCGTAGATACGGTTTACAACCAACGAGAACACCTGAAAGTCCAAACCAGAAAAGGATCCCAGAAGAAGGTCTGAGCCAACCGCAACGGCGGTCGTAATGACGGAGGCACCTCCCAATGAAAAGCCCACAGGAATCCCCAGCATTAAAAAGCCCAAGAAGCTAAACGTGAGAACTAACAGTAATATACCTTCAATCTCCATGGATCAGCTCTGTCTCCTCCAACAACTCGGGTTTGGACCAGATGAGTATACCACGAAGCACCGCAGTCAGAATCAGGAGCAAACTGGATAAGGGAATAAAAGCTTTCACGATCCAACGGTACTTCAGACCGCCCGGCTCAGGACTCCCTTCCATAATTCCGAAGGATTCTATCGCGAAATCCCAACCGTATACAAGCGTCACGATATAAAGAGGAATTAAAGCGATAATGATCCACGATGTCTCCAAGATCTGTTTAACTCTTACTGAAAACTTTCGATGAAGTACATCAACGCGGACATGACCGTTCCCCGTCATGGTATAAGACATGGCAATCATTGATGATATTCCATAGAGATACCACTGTAGCTCCTCCATCCAAGTGACTGAGCTGCTTATCATGTTGAGTCCGACTTGAAGGATGATCGAAACCAAAAGCACCATGAGAATCCAGGCACAGACCTTCCCGATCGTTTCAAGAATTCGTTCAATCTTTTCGACCCATACCATCACGTAATTAAGAAGAAACTCAACAGGCTCTTATTTAACGTAGGCACGATCGCCCCACTCTTTGTATTCGGCACGAAATGCCTTTAGGTCTTCCCACACTTTGCTAAAGAAAGGATCTTCAGCGGCCTTTTCCTCAACCACTTCATTCCACGTGGCACGAAATTCTTCGAGAATTTCAGGTGGCCAGGTCATTTGATTAACCCCTCGCTCTTGATTCCGTTTCATTGCGGGGCCCTGGCTTCCTTCACCGGCAGCAATTCCTCGAATCACATTTGCCATCGAAGCGGCTTCGATGATGGCCTGCTGATGCTCGGGAAGCGAATTCCAAACATCTTTGTTGATAAGTAACTCGAAGGTCGTGGTTTGCTGGTGCCAACCAGGAAAGTAATTGTATTTGGCAATCTTGTAGAACCCAAGTTGTTCATCGATATTCGGCAATGCGAACTCCGTTGCATCAATGACACCTTTCTCTAGTGCCGGGTAGATTTCACCGGGGGGTAAAAGCCGCACTGCGACTCCGTACTTCTTCATGATATCTCCTCCAAGACCAAAAAATCGCATTTTGAGTCCCTGCAAATCATCAAGACTCTTTATTTCATTGGCAAACCATCCACTCGTCTCAGGAGGAATCATCCCACAAATCAGGACCTTCACGTTAAACCCATAAGAGTCATACATTTCCTGATACAACTTCATGCCATTGCCATGGTAAAACCAAGCCTGGTACTCACTTGCATTCGGGCCGAAAGGGATCGAACAAAATAAAGGCGCCGCCGGAATCTTTCCCATCCAAAAACCGGATGAACTATACCCTGCCTCTACCTTTCCGGATGAAACCGCATCCAATACTTCAAGCGCTCCGACCAGTTTATCGGGATCGTATACTTTTATGTTCAGATTCCCGGCAGTCATTTTATTGATACTATCGGCCAACCAAAGGACTTGCTCTCCTACTATCGGAGTCCCCGTATTCTGAAGGGACACCAGTCGCATATTCCGTTTCTTTAAGTTTGGGGCTCCCTCGCCATTTGAAGCCGTAGGTTCCTGAGAACATCCAGAAAGAAGAACCAACAATGGGAAAACGATTAGAGGTATATATTTCATAGGTCTGAAACTAGGTGATCAGGCTGGAAAGGAAAGTTTCCACTGGCAAGAAGGAACTGGTCTGATGACTTGAATCAGTATTTCCCCAGACAATGTTCCAAAGCCAAGTTCAAGTCAGGAAAGTAAAAACGAAACCCATAACTCTTAAGAGCAACTGGTTTAACATTCTGACTTGCCAGTAGTGCGTCATCAGCCATTTGTCCCAGTAAAATCTTCAAGCCTCCCGCGGGAACCGGAAGCACCACGGGGCGCCTCAAGACACGCCCCAAGCATTTTGTGAATTCTCGATTCGTACACGCAGTCGGAGAAACCGCATTTACAACCCCTTCATATTGGGGATCCTTTAACGCAAAATTATAGACGCGAATGAGATCATCCAAAGCGATCCAACTCCAGAATTGATCACCTGAGCCAATACGTCCCCCGAACCCAGACTTGAAAACAGGGAGTAATTTTGGAAGCGCTCCCCCTTTCTTGCTCAAAACAAAACCAGTTCTCATCACTACCCGCCGAATCCGACATCAGATCAAGGAACTTGATGCATCTTCCCACGCTGAACAGATATCAGCTAGCACCCCTTTACCTTTTTCTGAATCCTCAGTCACGACTGCTTGACCAGATGGATAGTAACCGACACCAGATGCAGCAATAAACACGCTGGGTGGTTTTCTTAAGCCCAATAAAAATTCAACCAAAAACCGGGTGCTTTGAACACGGCTGTCTTTCAGCATTTTTATCCGTTTCGAGGTCCATCTACCCTTAGCCAGATTCTCACCCGCAAGGTGTATCCAACAATCCACATCAGAGAGTGCATCAGCATCGATGAACTTGTCTGCCGGATCCCAACGCACAGCCGTAACACCAAAAACTTTGCTTTTGCCACTACGACTTAAGATCACAACTTCATGGCCTAATGACTGAAGATAGACAGCAAGTTCGGAACCGATCAATCCGTTACCTCCCGTGATCGCGACTCTGCTTGCCGGATAGGCCTTAAGTGCCATCCAATCGTTCATATCATTCCTAGTGGTAGTATGCCGGTAAGTGAAAAGCTGATTTAACTTTCTCCGCACCTTCCCGTAAGCGAGAGCATCCCCTACCCGACCAAACGGAAGTTTGAACTGGACCGTATCTTTGAGATTAGTCTCCAAAGGACTAATCGACCTGAAGGAATGGGTGTGTTTCCAATACTGAAATGGCCCTTTGACTTGAATATCTACAAACTGGCGATTTTCCTGATACTCAATGTGTTTAGCTTCCCAAGTCGATTTAACCGGACCCAAGCTCATTCGAATGGAAACGGTGTCTCCTTCTCTGATTCCACCGGATTTATTTATTATTTGGACAGGTTCCCAAGGCGGTGAAAGTCGCTGGAGCGCAGATGGACGCTCATGATAAGCGAAAACGTCAGCCGCAGGTGCTGGAATGATTGAATCGTAGGAAAAGAAGTGAGCCGCCATTGTTAGTCTTTCATAAGTTGCTGCCGATCAATCGAAGGAAACAGAAAACCCCGCAAGAAAGGTCTTCCGGGGTCCTCTAAAATATTATGCGGACATGTTTAACCAGCAACTTCCTGCCGGGCTTTTTCTCCAAGCGGCGTAGAAATATAACGCTCCCCGGCACTACACGCTATGGTAACGATATTCTTGCCAGCCATTCCGGGTCGTTTGGCAATCTCCATGGCTGCCCAAGTATTAGCCCCCGTAGAGATACCCACGAACAAACCTTCCTGCAATGAAAGCTGGCGGGCAGTCTCAAATGCATCTTCGTTCGATACCTGAACCACGTCATCGATGATTGCGGTATTACAATTCGCTGGGATAAACCCAGCCCCGATTCCCTGTATTTTATGGGGACCTGGCTGACCTCCGGAGATTACCGGGGAAGCCGATGGCTCTACTGCTACCGTAAACAAATCTCTCCGACTCTTAATGACCTCAGATACTCCGGTAATCGTGCCTCCAGTACCAACCCCGGCAACGAACACATCAATCTTTCCTTCCAAAGCCGACCAGATTTCCTCAGCAGTCGTACGACGGTGGATTTCGGGATTGGCAGGGTTCTCAAATTGTTGCGGCATCCAAGCCTTTTCGCCAATTTCTTCAACCAACTCTTTAGCCCGAGCTATCGCTCCACCCATCCCTTTTGGGCCAGCGGTTAACACCAATTCAGCACCCAGCATTCTCAGCAAGACCCTGCGCTCCATAGACATGGTCTCAGGCATCGTAAGTATCAGTCGATAACCACGAGCTGCAGCAACAAATGCCAGCGCAATGCCGGTATTCCCCGAAGTAGGTTCAACGATTACGGAGTCAGGCTTCAATACTCCTGAGGCTTCACCCGCCTTTATCATCGCATTACCAATCCTATCCTTCACACTCGAAAGAGGATTAAAATACTCACACTTTAAATAAATATTCGCAGGTAAATCGGCTGAAATCCGATTGAGCTTAATCAGTGGCGTATTGCCGATAGAACCAGTAATATCGTTTAATAGAAGAGACATACCCAAATTTTTCTTTGTGGATTAGAATTATAGAAATCGTTTCTACCCAAAAGAGATAGGGAGTTTTAGTTTCGAGTGGAAGGGGAAAACGAATAAAAACTAGACCTTTCCCCTAATCTTAAACCTACCGACGTCGTTTTGGACCAAAACTCCGAATGGGAGCGTTACGATTTATCTGATTGTTTCTCAAACGATAAACAATCCTCGCCTTGTCGATGTCATAAGGACTCATCTCCATTTTCACCATATCACCCGCTGTGATCTTAATGAAATTCTTCCTTAATTTTCCAGAAATATGAGCCAACACTTGGTGCCCGTTTTGAAGTTCTACGCGAAACATAGTCCCTGGCAGGACTGCTGCGATTTTACCTTCGACTTCAATTACTTCATCATTTGCCATAAGTGACTTTACAAGTGCCTTTAAGATTTAGGCTTAACTATAATACTAAAAAGAATGGAGAAGAAAGCTTTATACCCTCCATAGAGTCAAGGTTTAAGAACAGCTTCAACCCCGTGAAAAACTTACCAAATACCCAGCTTCACTGCCCATTTGAGAAGATATACCCGTCTCAACTAAATAAGGATGACAGCTTCTTTATGAAGCTTGCCTACAACAATGCGATAGACGCATACAAAAAGAACGAAGTCCCAGTAGGTGCTATCATCATGCGAAACGGTGAAGTAATTGCCTCTTCCCACAACCAAGTAGAACTGACCGGAGATCCGACAGCGCACGCCGAAGTCCTCGCTATAACCCAAGCCACACAAAAGCTTGAAGACTGGCGATTAAATGAATGCACATTGTACGTTACCAAAGAACCCTGCCCTATGTGCTCAGGAGCAACCATCATGGCACGACTCGGACGAGTCGTCTACGCGGTCCCTGACCCAAAGATGGGTTTTTTGGGTGGTGCACTGGATATTACCAAAGTCCAGTCGTTAAACCACCGCGTGGAAATTCATTCAAGAGTATTGGAAGAAGATTGCAAAGCGTTACTTTCAAACTTCTTTGCTGAAAAACGTGTGTAAGAGGTTGACGCTAACCTTATGTTTCTAAAGCTGGAAAAACGCAAAAGCGTTCCTCCCAAGAATTTCTAATCGAATCAAAATCAACTAAAGAAAAAATTAATATGGCCTACGAACTTCCTGACCTAGGATATGCATACGACGCGCTGGAACCTCACATCGACGCGCGGACGATGGAAATCCACCACAGCAAGCACCACCAAGCATATATCACCAATGCCAACGGTGTCTTGGAAAACCACCCCGATCTTGCAGCTAAGCCTGTAGAAGAACTCATTTCTGACCTCAATGCGATCCCAGAGGCTGCACGCACACCGCTTCGGAATAATGCTGGAGGGCACAGCAATCATTCCTTTTTCTGGAAGATCATTGCCCCCGGTGGAAGCAGCGAACCAACAGGAGCCCTCGCCGCTGCGATCGATGCAGAGCTCGGGGGTCTAGATGCTCTGAAAGCAGCATTCGCAAAAGCTGGAGCAACCCGCTTCGGAAGTGGTTGGGCGTGGCTAAGCGTTAAAGACGGATCATTGGTCGTCCACTCGACCCCGAACCAAGACTCTCCGCTTATGGAAGGAGCAACACCAATCGTCGGACTCGACGTATGGGAGCATGCTTACTATTTAAACTACCAGAACCGCCGTCCCGACTATATCGGGGCATTTTGGAATGTCCTCAACTGGTCCCAGGCTGAAGAAAACTACTCAGCCGCCAAAGGCTAAATTTCGTTTTCATACATTCCCATTGAGAGGCCATCCCTTCGGGTGGCCTTTTTTTTGTAAACCCGCAGTAAAACAATGAGTGAATAAGTTTCAGCTATCGATCAAAAACCCACTCATTGAAACCGTCGGTTTTACAAACTTCGAGCAATCCCAGCACACGTTTCCTATCAACTAACTCCCAATAATAATACATCCTATAACAACGTGTATTAAAATTATAAGAACGTCGGTCAGGACCTTACCTGGCCGGCGTTTCTATTTGGGATAGACCGTATCAGCTTGAGAAACATTTCCGAAGCGCTTGCTACTGATCGGATGTTCCTGCCGTGTGATTGAATCAATCACCATCAACTGCTTGGATCCACCTTCTCGACGAGTGAAAATAATATGTCGACCATCGTCCAACCAAACCGGTTCGATCGAATCACGCGCCCCACGAGTCAGGATCTCACTCTTGTTCTTATTAAAATCCCACAATACCACCTGAAAACCCTCTTGGAAAACCGCTGTAAATACGATTTTACTCGAGTCGACCGGATTCCAGTCCGGCTCTGCACAATAATTGCTGATCTGAGTCGCAATTCGAGTCATCTTGCCCCCCTTAACAGAGATTCTGTAAAGCTGAGGCTTTCCCATCGCATCTGAAGTGAACACTAATTCTGACCCGTCATTTTTCCAAGAAGGAGAGGCCTCCAAGCTGTTGTTACGCGTAAGACGGGTCGCGCTACCTCCCATTGAATTCGAAACGAAAAGCTCTGAGTTACCGGGGGCGGTCAGGACCATCGCCACGGCATCACCATTAGGACTGTAGCGTGCACCCGAATTAGTTCCTTCATAGGTGGCAAACGGCGAACGTCGCGAGGTTTCTGCATCAATCACAAAGATATCAGGAAAACCCGATCTGAAATAGCCCGTGTAGATAATCTTGGACCCATCCGGAGCCCAACGAGGATTCACGGACTGAGACTTGTCAGCCGTATGGTATCGGATTTCACCGAAAAATGCATCTGAAGTATACACCTCCTGATCGTTTCCACCGCGTTGACCGATAAACACGAGTCGGGAAGCAAAAAAGCCATTCATGCCGGAGGTAAGACGAACCACACGATCTGCAGCGCGGAATAGACTGTTGCGTCTGGAATTACCGCTCTCCACAAATCGTTTCAATTCTCGTGCTGGTCGCCCCGAAAGGATAGCACACTCAACGGTGTTTTCCGATTTCCGGATGAACTGCAGATGAAACTCTGACTGATTTGCAGGAACGACTTTATAAGCTCCATGCGCGGTGAAAGCGTTATTCAAAAGTCCCAAATCCGCTGAGTCAGTACTCTCAATCGATACGCGGAATATCTTTGAATCCGTTGTCGTTGTTACGACGATATCTTCATCTTGAGCCATCAGGCTGGAAGAGAATGAAAAGGAGAGAGAGAGAAGAATATTTCTTATTCGTTGCATATTTGGATTACTCAGAAAAGCAGGAGCCGCAAAAGTTCATCTTATTTTCTCGTCTAATAAACGGATACCAATTCACTATCGACAACTAAATTATTTGGGGAATTTAAAAGCCCTCGTAACAATTGAAAAAACTACGGTATGTCATCCGACCAAACACTTCTAAGTGCTCTTTCTGCAATTAAGTATCCCGGCTTTAGCAGAGATATCGTTTCCTTCGGTCTGGTGAGATCGACCACACTCGAAGCCGGGAACGCTACCGTGCAGCTAGCTATTACAACCAGTGACCCTAAAGTACCAGCAGACCTGAAGAAAGAAGTCGAAACGATCCTCAATGCGCTCGACGAAGTTCAGACCGTAAACGTGGAAATTGCCGTTTCGAAACCCAAATCCACTCCTCCCTCACAGCCAGAGACAGGAGGAAATACTGGAGACAATTCTCTAATAAGCGGAGTAAAAAAGATTATTGCCGTAGCAAGTGGTAAAGGGGGTGTCGGTAAGTCCACATTTTCTGTGAATCTGGCGTGCGCGTTCGATTATGTTTTAAATGAAGCCCTTGGTTCAAGTGCCGTAGGAATCATGGACTGCGATGTCTATGGGCCAAGCATTCCTCTGATGATGGGGGTTCGAGGACGGCCGACTGTAGAAAATGAATCCTTAGTGCCTCTTGAAAATCTCGGTATCAAAACGATGTCGATGGGTCTACTTGTGGACGAAAATACGCCCGTTATCTGGCGCGGACCGATGGTTAATAAGACCATACAGCAATTTGCCCAGAATGTTAATTGGGGAAAGCTAGATATTCTCGTCGTCGACCTCCCGCCTGGCACAGGAGATGCCCAACTCTCACTGGCACAGAACCTACCCCTAGACGGAGCAGTCATCGTGACTACCCCACAGGAGGCTGCCGTTTCCGTAACTACACGCGGAGCCAAAATGTTCAGTAAAGTAAACATACCGATATTGGGAGTGGCAGAGAACATGAGCTACTACGTCAATCCAGCCAATGGAGAAAGAGAATATTTGTTTGGCACCGGAGGCGGCGAGAAGGCAGCAAACAGCCTGACTACAGAGTTACTCGGAAAGATTCCCTTGGACTCTGCAATTCGCCAAGGCGGCGACATGGGAATTCCAATCGTAAAAAGTGCTCCTAATTCTGACGCTGCCATAGCTTTCTACGACATCGCGAAAAAAATACTGCAAAAGCTATCCTAAATCAGGGGCAATTCCAGCAGCAGATTAAGGGAATCCACTATATTCATAAGGAAAATCATTTAGCTTTTGATTTTACGGCTTGAGTGTTCATAAATATAAACCATTCAACATCCCGCCTTTCCAACATGACCAAAGAAAGCGAGTCAGACAAAATGCCGCACTCAGAAATCATAGCCCGTTCAAGCCTTTACCAAGAATTTCTGGCTGAGCGCGAAGAGATTTTGAAACACAAGTGGCTGGAATCCGAGAAAGCGGGGTATGATATCGGGTTTGAACGCGCCCTACTCGATTGGATCCGGCGGCATCGCGACAAGTGGCGTGCAAGCCGGAAGGACTGATATTTTTAAAAAAAAGGGCCTCTTTTCAGAGGCCCTTTTTTGAAAAATTCTTCTACTACTTCTTTTCTCTATGAAGTGTATGACGCTTCAGGTGCGAGTTGTACTTCTTTTTCTCCACACGTTCGGTCTGAAGCTTCTTGTTACGCGTGGTCATATAACGGGACGGAGGCTTACCTTCGGCTTTCGCTTCGGTGCATTCAAGGATTACGGTATCTCTAGGCATATTAAATAGTTCGGATAATTAACAAAACGCAGCAGAAAGAAGCAAAAAGCTCAGTATATCAATTAAAAACCGCCATTTACTCCTTTTTCGATCAACGGAAGCATAACTCCGTTGCGAAAAAGGGTCACTTGACCTGAGCTTGATGAGATTACGATCGATACACACTGTGTTGCAATCGATATAGCAAAGGCAGCCGCGTGCCGGGCACCCAGTCCAGAGGGAAGTTTATGATCATAATCCGGCACGTTAATTAGCGAACCCGCAGAGTGTATAACACCATCACCCCCAATAATGAACGCACCATCGATCGATGAAAACTCTTTGACAGTCTCATCCATGAAGGGATTGAGAATGTTGCGCTCCTCAGGTTTGTAGCCATAAAATGGATTCAATACCAAGGGTTTCGTGAAGGCTTCCACTTTTTCAAAATCTCCTATCACAAACAATGCACCTACTTTCTTACCCTCCCTTCCCTCTACTGTGAGTTCTGTGGCAATTGCGATCACCCGCTCGATTACTTCTGGTTTAACGTGGGCCGGAAGCACACTTCCCTTATTGGTCAGCACAGACCGAAACTCTTGCTGAATATCTATCAAGACGACACTATCAAACTGATTGCTGTCTGCGATTCCTCCTATGCAGCAAATCTTATCGGTAAACTTAAATAGCCCGCGTCCCAAACCAATGAGCGCGGCACTCCTGAGTTGCGAAAACCGTTTTGTGGAAAACGCTTGAATATGCAGCGTCGGAATCGTCTTTGAAATGACTGGAAGTTCTAGCAATTTAGACGATATCAATACCGTGGGAGTCTCTCCAAAATCCGGAATTTCATCTACGCTACCGATCATCGTATCTGCGAAAAATAGAATCGTGGAAGCATCCGCACCCTTCGCGAGACGGGAAGCCTGTCGGAACAATAGGTTGTTGATTTTCGTTTGCTGAACACTGAGCTCCGACTGAACACCCGAAAAACCAGCCAACAAAAGTTCTTTGAATACATCGTGGGTCGGACAGTTCACAAGCCGCTCAACAAAACTCTCATCGCGAAAGGCGCGAGCGATCGAAGCAAGAGCCTGAAGGTAGTTCCGCTCCTTTTCACTAGCCAATAAAACGAATACCAAATGCACTTTTTCGGGGCCCGATAAACCATCGTATGCAATACCCTCTTTCGATCTACCCACAGCAAAGATGAATCGCGACCTCATATTAACACGAATGTGAGGAAGAATAACTCCCCGCCCCAAGTAGGTGGTCATCGCATTCTCGCGGTTGATCAATTCCTTAAGTAAACTCCGTTTGCTTAGTTTGGGCTTTTTGTCACAGATAGCATTCAGCAACTCAACCAAGACGCTCTTCAGATCTTTGCCTTCTAAATCGAGAATTCTATCCTCAGCGATATAGCGCTCAAGCTGCATTAAATAAACAGAACTTATTATTACGAGACTGGTAATCTCGAAAAACCATACTGCAGGACAACTACTTCTCCCACTCGAGGGCTCCTTTTTTCATCTCGTAAAATAGACCTACGATCAAAACGAACAAGAAAAACAGTATAGGAAGCAGAATAGGAATATTGTTATGAATAAAATCTCTATAAACCACCGCCCAAGGAATCAGGAAAACGATCTCAATGTCGAAAAGAATGAAGAGCATCGCAGTCACATAAAATTTAACAGAAAAGCGTGTGTGGGATATTCCTTCAGTAGGTACGCCACACTCATAGGGCGTTCCTGTTATTGCTGATTTATGGCGGATCCTTTGACCGAACACATGGCTAGCCACGATGACTGACACCGCGATCAACAAAGCCAAAACACCTTGAATTAGAATAGGAAAGAAGGATTCGAGTGACATCTGTATTTCGATCAAGAAGGGATACTGCTGATTTTCAAGCTGTTTCTATTGGGACAGCTCTTTTTTAGACGACCTACTCTTGCCCGAGAGCGATTATTCTCGATGGATCCAGATTCCTGTCACCCACTCCCAGCTGCTGAGCATAAATCAACATCGGCAAATCCTCAGGAATCAGAGGAAATCCATAAAGTTCTCTCCAACTATTCATTTTAGATACCATGTAGGCGTCCACCGATACGGCGTCTGCACTCATCACCAAGAACTTTTCAGAGACAGCATACAGACTATTGAATTGCGGTCCCCCTATAAATTGAAACTTTTCCAAGCTGACAATATTCAGCCCCCAAGTTTCTAAAAATTCTGGGATTGCAGCCATCTCTGCGATTGCAACAGGCGCGTTAGAAGGGGAATGAAAGAAACGCAGAGTATTGCTCGCATTCCAAAGAGTGGCATTCACTAAGGCTCCATTGAGAGCCAACACCTCATGGTCACTGACGGCAGGAAGATTGATCCAAAAATCAACGTCTTCTACAAGAGTCGCCGGAATAAAGCTCTTACGATCTTCGGGTAGCTTGGGCCCAGAATCGGGATCATCCTCCACGAGTTCCTGCACCATCGGTGTGATTCCAGGTAAGTAGTGCTCTCGAGGAGGCACCGGACTGTCGTAATACCAGATTTCGCTGAACATCTCTCCGGAATTGATCGTTTTAACCTCGTGTCCGAAAAAAGTAGAACCTCCCTCACTCAAAGCAGGCAGAAATCCACAAGCTCGCAACCAAGCCTGATTTACATCCACTAAAAAAATATCACTCGGAGCATATCCACGATCAACCAGTGTTCCGATAACCGCACGAACCAAATCCTTGGAAGTTGATAAACCGGGACCTGACGCTGAGTAGACCTTCAACCCTACCTTGCTTTTGTCCCCCGGCTCAATGGCCTCACCCGTATTTTTCTCCCATTCATCGAATAGTGTATCCACCGCTGTTTGGTAACTGCGCAATTCAAAGTTTTTCATCGCATACTCCCATACCGGATCTGACTGAGCTTCCAAAGCTGCGCCGCATATTCCGAAGACCAACATAAGGGATCCCAATCGTTCTTTATGGGTCTTGACACTCAAGAAACAGCTCAAGACATTTAAAAAGTGGGTCGTAAACTTCATGAATTATTAGTCGGTGCGGGAGGAATACTTCTGGTAGGATGCATATTTATTATTGGATGTTCCTCACCCGAAGAAAGGTTTGCTGAAAAAATTGAGCAAGCAAATGTTAATTTGGAAAATAGCGAAATTCGAAAAGCCATCTCCATTTTGGAAAAACTTGAACAGGATTACCCTGATCAACCACAGGTATTGGAAAACCTGGCGTTCGCGTTTATCAAAGCCGAGGACTATTTTGAAGGCGCGTTTTACTTTAATCAACTCGCTCAGAGATTTCCTGAAAATTCTGACTACTACCGCTATGCGGCCCAAGCCTGGGCGAATGCAGGAGATCCGGAATCCGCAATAAAAGATTATGAAGCTTATCTTTTGGAAAATCGGACCGACTGGAACACTTGGCAAATAATCGGCAATTTATACCTGGAAACCAACCAGACTTCTAAGGCCATTCATGCCTACTCAAACAGTAGTCAGATTAAATTTAACCCCGAGTTGGATCTCAAAGCTGCTCACCTGGCTAACGATAGCGGTAATCTCCGCCAAGCTGAGGAAGGGTTTGAAAGACTCTTGGCCGCTGAAAACGACGAGATCTCAAAACAGGCCCATGTCGGACTGATTCAAATCAAATACAAAAGACGGCAATGGGAAGAGGTCGATAAGTTGATGAACACCGTGAAAAAGCGTTTCCCCGAAGCTCTCAATTCTCCAGCCCTTAGCCAAACAAGTGCCGATTACGAAAACTTCATTAAGGCGAAGGAAGCGGAAGAGACCAAAATCAGAGAGCAAGAAGAACAACGTAAACGGCTCCTGGAAGAGCAAAAGCAACGTGCAGAAGCGTTATTAGCCGCTCGACGAGCGGCGCAACAACCTAAACCTGTTGCCGTTGAACCAACACCTGCTCCTCCGAGTCGGTTAGCAATCGAGGAACTTCCGGAAAAAGCCGAATCTGAAATTGAAGTGAAACCTGCTTCGATTCAGCCGGTCCCTTCCGAAACGCTGTCTGAGTTTCAACGCGCTCTCGCAAACGCACGCAAAATCGCCTCAACAAATTCACAAACAGCTGTTGCCCGTTACTGGGACGCAATCAATCTTGGAGATGCCACCGGAGTAGCATTTTTCGAACTAGCTAAAGTATACTATAACAGATCAGAGTTTAGTGAAGCAGAGATGACTTCCCTCGAAGCGCTCAGACGAGACCCAAGCAACAACCGTTACCTTATCACTTACCTCAATGTCCTTAAGAAAACCAAGGCTAAACCAGACGTAGTAGCGGAAATAAGAAAATACCGAAGCCTTTATCCCAATAATGCCGATCTTATTCTTCTCCTTGCCCGCATATACGCAGAACCAGGGGGAGACCCCGTTGCCGCCAGAGGTCTTTATGATTTGTTTTTTCAAAAGGCTCCAAATCACCCTGAAACTGATCGTGCCCGTTACGAAGTTCGCGGACTTTAGTTAAAACAATAGTCCCATCTGCTTTTTTTAACATGCCGATAATTTCACGGTCCTGCATAGAAGATATTCGCCATAAAGTGAATATCTACGACTTGGTTTCACCTGTAGTAGGACTCAAGAAAGTGGGGGCAAACTATCGCGGATTGAGTCCTTTCAACAATGAAAAGACCCCTTCTTTCTATGTGTTACCGGACAAAAACATCTTCAAAGACTTTTCAAGTGGTGAAGCCGGAGATATTTATAAGTTCGTGCAACTGACAGAACGGTTAAACTTCCAGGAGGCGGTCGAATCAATAGCAGCACGATTCAACATCCCAGTTACCTACGAAAACGGGAAAGCACCCTCAGGGTTTAAGCCCTCTTTAAGAAAAGAGATCCTCGATATACACGACATCGCGACTGAGTATTTTCATAAAAACTTTCTGGCTGAGAACGAATCAGGAGTCTTCATCCGCGACTACTGGGAGAAAGATCGCCGTTTCTCAATGGAAGTTGCTAAAGAACACAAAATTGGTCTGTCTCTCGCCGAAGACCCCGATTTTTTCAATCACCTCAAAGCGAAAGGGTTTTCTTACGAAGCACTTGAAAAATGCGGCCTGTTTTTTCCATCTAAGTACCCAGAATCAGAGCGTCCATTATACTCCAGATTTAGGGGCCGATTAATGATTCCCATAAGAGAGCACGCCAACCAGAGAGTCGTCGCATTCACAGCAAGGCAACTTGAGATAACTCCACAAGATGATCGGTCGAGAGAGGCAAAATATGTCAATTCACCCGAAACTCCCCTTTTCAATAAAAGCAGCATCCTGTTTGGCCTGCATCAGGCAAAAAAAGAAGTAACAGAGGATCTCCCATTCGTGCTGGTTGAGGGCCAATTAGACGCGATTCGCTGCCGAACCGTCGGGCTACCAGCTGTCGCACCCCAAGGCACCTCCATTACCGAAGGACAACTTCTTCTCCTAAAGCGTTTCAACGAAAAAGTCATTTGTTTACTCGACGGAGACAATGCCGGGAGGAAAGCAGCACTCCGCGCTCTACCCTTGGCCTGGAAAGCTGGGCTGGACATCCAATTTTACGCACTTCCAGACGGCACAGATCCGGACGACTCCATTTTGAAAATGGGAGAAGCATTCAAGAACGAAATCATGAACAATGCCGTTGGAGCCTTGCCGTTCGCTATACAAGCACTGCTTGAGAACCCACGAGAGGCCAGCCCGCGCGAGAAGAATCACACCGCAAATGCAATCTTCGAACTGCTAACCCACTTGGATTCCGAACTGATGCGCGCTGAATACCTCGGAGAACTTTCTAAACTATTAAGGATTCGAGAAGACATTCTTTCGTCGGACTTCAAAAATTACCAGATAACGAAATCTCGACGAAGTTATGTCTCAAAATCGACTGAAGCCCCCGAAAAAGCTGGGAATTCAACCAATCCAAAGTCGAAGTTGACAAACGCTGAAGAAGACCTAATTTTGGCTCTTTTTGAATTTCCCGACCTTGGATCAAAGCTTTTTCAAGTCGTTGATAATGAATGGATTGATGATTCTCAAGCCAGCGGAAGGATCCTCAACAGGATTTTGGCCGAAGCAGAGAACGGATCTTGGCATGGAATCAACCAGATGGAAGAGATCGTAGAAACCGAGGAAGAAAGAAACTATTATTACGATCTTCGTTCCAAGGAAATTCAGAATGAAAATCTTCTAAGAGGTGTCGAAGAATCAGTCGTCAAACTCTACAAACGCTTTATAAACAAACGTATACGTTCACTCGATATCGAAATTGCCAACGCTCAAACTCTACCCATCGAATCCCAAACCCACTTGGCGAAACAACGTAGCTTACTAAAACGTTCAATAACTAAGCCTCCCTCTTTACAACTTCCCACCGACTTTTAAATTCAATAACATGCCCGCTAAACCGACCAAGAAAACAATCGCCAAGAAAGCTGCAAAAAAAGCTGTGAAAAAAGTAGCTGCAAAAAAAGCCGTTAAAGCGGCTAATCCGCCCCCCCATACAAC
>CAYGQM010000026.1:5308-83890 GCA_964352065.1 uncultured Opitutaceae bacterium | reverse complement strand
GATCTACACCGGCCGTCACCCAGCCCGAGTAGTCAGCTGCTACGCGGTCTTCCTGACCAAATTTATCCTGCAGTTCTTCATCGTAAATCTGACCGGTAAATACGGGAAACATGCAGTTGATACCCGTCATCATAATCAAAGGAGAGGTATCCGTACGTATCACCTCCTGAAACCAGGCAAATTGTTCCTCTCCCAGCAAAGTGCGGGTCACATCTCTTCGATCATAAAGCGCTTTTCTGTGCCCCCACCCTTGCTTACCCCAGATATTGGTATCCTGTGACGAACGCCAGAGCCGGGATTCGAGTATCAACATTGAAAAATCTCCATTCGGCATTTTCCATTGCCGCCAGTCTTTGGGATTCTCTGTTCCAATCCAATTTTCAGTTCCTTGAACAAGGTGGTGATTGATGGAGAAATTTCGCTGCATGTAGAGTGGGTCCTGTCCCAAATCATCGAACGTGCGTACTAAAATCTGTTCCGGCCCTTTTACATCATCCATCCCATAGTCATGATCTCCCGGGTTTATAACATTCCAGTGACGCATCATCTGCCAGCGGCTGGTGGGGTTGGCTATCGATAGAGTAATCATCTTGAAGGCATCGTCAGTACTCGGTGGAGCCTGAATAAGCTCCAGGTACCACACATCGTCTTCCCAGTTAAGGACCTGAAGGTCGAAGTCTTCGAAGTGTTCATAGGCACCTTCGATTGGTTGTCCGTGAATCCAGTTACGCTGATAGGTTCCGACATCCGGGAGCGTCGAACCGTTATGGTGTAACGCGTGACAGCTCAAGGTTGCCACTTTATAAGGAGCAGACAATTGAGGCAGTCGACCAACATACTGTTTCAGCCCCAGATATCCATCCTCAGTCGGCGCTGAACGGGGATCTAATGTAACATCCTCTCCGTCTTTCCAAACGGTGTAATAGAAAGTCTTCTCTGCCGGATTACCCGGTAAAACCGCATCGATAACCGATGTAAATCGTCGCCATTCATTATCAATAATCGCCGCCTTGCCAGCCACTGGAACACGCTTCCATCCCCCTTTGGGATTCATAGAATCAGATATCCGAATTGCTGCTTCCTTCCCATCACTCCTGAATAAGGAGATAAATTTACACACCCACTCGCCCTTTGCCTCTTTGAGGGTATCTCCAAGAGGGTAAGCGACATGCAGTTCATTGATATGAACAGCCGAGGCGATGTTGTCTCCGGGATCGATTTCCAGACGATTCACCTCAAAATCCAAAGTACCATAGGCAGCCAAGCCGACATAACCATCCGTGTATAATTTGCGGCTTACATGCTCTTTCGTAACCGTATAATACTGACCATCATGCTCGAGACTGACCGTTACAGACGCTGTGTCTTCCGATTCGCCGTAGACTTCGACGTTTACTTGCACCTGCTCTCCTGGATTGAAAACCGGCGTATTTACGGATTCAGTACCTTCGAGAGCGTTCCCCAGATGCCCATGCTCTGAGAGCTTGAAGGATCCATCTTTTTCCCACAACGCCATCCAGGATGATGCTCCCTTGGGAGCGCCTCTATATTCTCTGGTCTCAAATAGAGACTCTCCACCAAAACACAGGCCGAAATAACCAGTGGGCTCACCCCTTCCCTTCGGATTCAGATCACGCAGTGTCACATGCGCCTTCAATTTGTAGTTTCCAGATAAATCCAAGTCCCTTCTCCAAATCATTCCAACCGGAAGATTTGGCAACCACTCGGTCTTCCTATCTTCAATCTCTTTGCCACCCTGTGACCAGTGCCAAGGAAAACTGGTTATCGGATTTCGATTGCCAAGATTCTTCAACCGCCGACGAAGCGCATTGTCTTCCAGCTTCCAATAACCTGGGCTCAAAGATTCCCACCCATGCCCGTGATAATTGGAATCAGGTCTTTCGAAGTCGTCGACCGTCTCCCATTCACCACAAAGGAAACCGGGCACAAAAAGAGCTAAAGAAAAACAGAGAATAAAACGATTCAGAGTCATCAAGTGTATTGGGGACGATTGAAGCTTCAAAGACAGGATTTACCCATCGTTCACAAAAGAAAAGTATTCCGTCAACAGAAGCTTTACGATTGAGGGCTATGCCATAAGAATCACAACAACTTAAAGTTACCAGCACTACCCTATGAAACAACGATCGAATATCCCCCAACTAGTATATTTATCCACTCTCCTACTTCTCTTGGCTGCATTCGTTTCGCCCCTCAACGCTGCGAATAAGCCCCCCAATATTATCGTCATCATTTGCGACGACCTGGGATATGGTGACACGAGCCCCTATGGACATCCCTATATTAGAACTCCGAATCTGAACAAGATGGCTGCAGAGGGGATCCTTTGCACAGACTTTTACTCGACCGCTCCAGTATGTTCTCCATCGCGCGTGGGCCTCTTGACAGGAAGAAGCCCTAACCGTGCTGGAGTCTATGACTGGATTCCCGAGGGTAAAACGATCAAACCCGACGCCCGCGAACAGGTCCACTTGCGGGATTCAGAAATAACAATCGCCAGTTTGCTGAAAAAAGCAGGCTACGCCACAGCGATGGCAGGCAAATGGCATTGTAACTCGCTCTTCAACTCACCGGATCAGCCACAACCTGACGATGCGGGCTTCGATCATTGGTTTGGAACTCAAAACAACGCAGCACCGTCTCACGCAAATCCGAGGAATTTTGTTCGCAATGGAGAAGCAGTCGGCCCCATCGAAGGCTACAGTTGTCAGATTGTCGCAGACGAAGGCGTTCGTTGGATCATTAACCAGAGAAAACGAAACCCCGATCAGCCCTTCTTTTTCTACATGGCCTTCCATGAACCCCATGAACCCATAGCGTCGCCTGAGGAGCTCGTAGCCACCTACCGCTCCGTCGCCTCAACAGAAAAGGAGGCCACTTACTTTGCTAATGTAGAGAACGTAGACCGCGCTGTCGGCAAGGTCTTGGAAGCCCTAAAAGACCTTTCGATTGATGAAGACACTCTGGTTGTCTTCACATCTGACAATGGTCCCGAAACACTCAACCGCTACAAATCGGCTGATCATTCCTGGGGTCGCGCAGATCCACTGCGTGGCATGAAACTCTGGACGACCGACGCCGGTTTTCGGGTTGCAGGGATCATGCGGTGGCCCGGTAAGATTCCAGCTGGCCAAATCGAGAAGCAGCCGGTTTCCGCTTTGGATTTCTTACCTACCTTCGCCCACTTGGCTGGCGCCGAAATACCACAAGACCTCGAACTCGATGGCATTAACTTCATGCCACTCGTGAGTGACCAACAATTCAACCGAGAAAAACCATTAGTTTGGGCATACTATAACGCCATAAACGAACACCGGATAGCGATGAGAGACGGGCAGTGGAAAGTGCTGGCTCGTTTAGATTTACCAAAATTACAGAATCTTCATACTGGAAATATAAAGTCCGTTGAAGCGGCTGAATTGAGCGACTTTCAGATCTACGATGTGACTCATGACATCGGAGAAGCCCGGAATATCGCGGGCGATAACCCGAGACTAGCAAGCCGGCTCTCAAAGAAATTAACAGAGCACTACCGAGCTCTCTTAGAAGACTCTCACGTCTGGTCACCACGAACCAATTAACCCTGCTTTCAGGTTAAAGAATTCCATACCCCATTTTGATCAATAACCAGCCACACTCAAGTTATGTATAAAGCACTTCTTCTCCAAATCGTCCTCTTCTGCCTGATGCACCTGGTACTCAAGGCCGATCGCCCCAATATACTCTTTATAACCATCGACGATCTGAACTGTGACTCCGTAGGGATTTTTGGGAGCCAACTAGCGGACACCACACCGAACATTGATTCGCTGGCAAGACAAGGCCTCCGTTTCCAGTACGCACACGTTCAGGTCGGCAACTGTATGCCTGGCCGCAACGTCATGTATTCAGGCCTCTATTCTCACAACAACCGCGTTGAAGGATTTTACCCGATAGAAGACCCACACTACCCTCACCTATCAGATTTACTACAAGGTGGAGGGTATTTCACTTCCATTTTTGGCAAAGTAAATCATTCCACTCCCTATACCCCTTATAACTGGAGTTTGGTTTTAGACACCATTGATGGGAAGAAACTCCACATCAAAGATCCGAAATCTTATGGCATTGCGACCCGACGGGGTATTGAGGCAGGCCTTAAGTCCGGGAAACCGTTCTACCTGAATATTAATATCTCAGATCCTCATAAACCATTCTACGGGATGAACAACAAGCAGGAGATCGTAGCCGATCCCTACATCCCGTCCAAAAGCTTCATACCTGACGAAGTTCCGATTCCCGGATTTTTGTTCGACGATCCCCAAATTCGCATCGAGCTAGCTCACTACTACATGTCCGTCAGACGAGCTGACGACGCAGTGGGCGAAATCCTTCGTGAATTGGAGAATTCCAGCCAATCCGGCAACACTGTGGTGATGCTTATTTCAGATCACGGCATGGCTCTGCCTTGGGCCAAGACCGCTTTGTACCATCATAGCACTCATACTCCCTGGATCGTGAAATGGCCCGGTAAAATCAAACCGAATTCCATCGACAGCGAACACATGATATCCGCCGTGGATCTAACACCTACCCTCCTCGATATAGCTGGTATCGAAACGACAACTCATTTTGACGGACGATCCTTCTACCCAATCCTCGAAGGTAAAAGGCAGCCCAACCGGAATTTTGTATTCAAAGAATACAATGAGAACTCCGGCGCCGGCCGACACCCGATACGGGGTATTCAGACCAAGGAGTTTCTCTACCTTTTCAATCCTTGGTCAGACGGAGTGAACAAGTTTAAAACCGCTACTACGGGAACTCTATCCTATGAAAGCATGCGAAAACGGGCGGAATTCGATCCTGTCATGGCTGAAAGACTACGGTTCTTCGACCACCGTTCGATTGAAGAACTTTACGACGTCGTCAACGACCCCGATTGCTTGAACAATCTCATCAATCATCCCGATTACCGAAAACCGCTGGACCACCTTCGAACCGCTCTGAAAGACTGGATGATCCAAACAAATGACCATGCCTTGCTGGCGATGGAGAATCTCAAGAATCCATCAGCAATGCACGCCTATGTCGCCGATCTTCAGACCGAAGCCTATGCAAGAAGGGATGCCAGAAGAAAAGCGACCCGATCAACCCGCTAAATATTTCCACAAAAAAACGCGCTCGTCAGAAGCGCGTTTTTTGCAGGAAGTTCGTTTAAAGTCTCAACTAGCCAAGTTTCTTGATTTCCGCTAGTACATTGGAAGTATCTTCAGTGGCATTAACCTTATCATTTTTATAAACGACGGTACCGTCTTTACCAATGATAAAGGTCCAACGCTTGGTCGTGATTCCCCGGGTAAGTGTGTGCATCATACCAGCGACTTCGCGTTCGATAGATCCTCCCCCACCAGTCTCGACACCGAACAACTCGGCAATACTTCCATCGGCATCTGATAATAGGGGGAAGTTCAAATCGTTCGCCTGTTTGAACAACTTGAGATTGTTTACTGAATCACCGCTTACACCCACCACAATTGCGTCTGCTTCGTTGAGAGCAGCTGATTGGTCACGGTAGGCACACGCTTGTTTGGTGCAACCGCCCGTCATGGCAGCCGGGTAGAAATACACGACGATATTTTTCTTTCCGACATGTTCGGACAACTGCCAAAGGTCTCCTGTGTCGGTGTTTGCGATAAACGGATCTACTTTGGAGCCCACATCCAATCCCGCAAAAGCAGATATGGCGCTGATTAACAACACAAGGGGAACGAGTTTCAGGGAATCTTTCATACTCGCAATCATTTGAGGAAACCACGACGGGTCAACGCGATTTCTCAATTCGTCCTGCTATCTCAATAAGCATTACCGACTTGCTCCACGTCATGCCAAACAGTTTACTGTTAAACCTATGCGAAAGGTTACTCTCAAAGATATTGCACAAGAGTCAGGCGTCTCCGCGACCGCTGTCTCACTGGCCATGCGGGGGAGTGCTCGAATCAGTCCCGAGAAAACCAAAGAGATCAACACCATTGCGAAAAGACTGGGTTACACCAGGGATCCGATGATGAGCGCATTGTGCGCCTACAGAGATAACACCCGCCCTAAGAAACAGGGTGCCAACATCAATTTCCTGCAATTTGGAGACAAGCCAATGCCCATGAATACTGAAGGAGCGGTTAGCCGTGATTTCTGGGCAGGCGCGCTACAAGCGACCCAAACCCTTGGATATAACCTCAATTGTCTGTGGGCAGGTGATCTGTCACTCACCCCGAAACGCATGCAGGAAATTCTAATTTCACGAGGCGTGGCCGGTTTGATCTTTTACCAATCCAATTGCCCCATTGACCACGTTCGCCCGATACTAGACAAATTCTCACTCCTGTGGCTGGGAGACGGCCCGAAAGACGCCAGCCTTCATTGCGTCCGTATCAACCGCTTCTCATCGATGCACATGGTCTGGGAAAAACTGAGCAATATGAACTACCAAAGCGCCGGACTCATTTTGGCAGAGCACAGTTTAAACCAAAACTACGGCGAGTGGGAAGCCGCTCACAACCACTACCAGCACAAATACGTAGGCAAGCCTCACTATATTCCGCCTCTCACCTTCATGAGCAATCAAGACTGCGATCCAAAGCTTTTAAATGCATGGATCAAGCAATGGAAACCTCAGGTGATCGTATCAGCGTTTTCGAATATCTACCCCCTATTGAAAGAATTAAACTACTCCATCCCTAAAGATATTGGCTACGTTTCATTATCAACGAAAAGCAAGTCCGGGATTTCAGGCATCGATCAACAATCAGAAACGATCGCGCAGACCGGAGTGCGACTCTTAGACCAATTAATCTGCAACCGGGAACTAGGTGTGCCACCCCACCAACAAATCATAGAAACGAATGGACGCTGGAACCCCGGCAAGACCCTTTCGCGACAGGCCTAGTATTTTAGAGACTGCCCCATTTTCTCTAGAAAACCGACCCACTGAAACCATAGGTTTACTGTTAAACTAACAGCAGCATTTCAAATACCTGTCCCGGTAGTAAATTACAGCCTCCTTTCAATTACTACAGATAACCCTAATACCCCAAACAGCATACTCCAATTGTCTCCTCTCCGTGTTGCTTCAGTTCCCCCTGCTGACTGTGTACGAAGTTGAGCCTTAACAACCAAATCAACTATGATACTAACTAAACGAACTCTCACGACTTTGGCGTCAGCATTACTCCTGTTGCCGCTGTCGAACCCACTCTCTGCCCAAAACAGTGAGAATGACATCTACGAACTATCACCATTCCAGATAGATTCATCTGAAGACATAGGCTACGCTGCTGCAAATACCTTGGCAGGTAGTCGATTAAATACCTCCCTTAAAGACACCGCAGCCCCTATCTCCGTTTATACGGCCGAATTCATCAGTGATATCGGAGTAGATAGCTTGGAGGAGGTAATGAACTATTCTCTCAGCGTAACTCCAGAGTTGTCTGATGTAGATGGTGATTTCGGTGCGAATCAGCTAACCGCTTTCGACGCCCGCTACCGAGTGCGTGGTTTAGGTGCATCCCAAGCGAGAAACTTTTTCGAATCCCGGTTGGATCAGGATGTATTTAACATGGAACGTATTGATGAATCACGAGGGCCTAATTCGATCCTGTTTGGAATCGGACAACCGGGTGGCGTAATAAACTCTTCAACCAAACGCCCCAAATACTTGGATTTTACAGCAATCGACATCACTGTTGGCGATGCTGATCGTTTCCGTACTGCTATAGACGTTAACCAAGTACTGATTGAAGACAAACTAGCATTCCGTTTCAATATGCTCTACAACACCAATGGAGAAGCAGGTCGTCCCTGGGTAAAGCGAGAAGATAAGCGCGCTCACCTCGCGCTTGAATGGAGAGCCACAGAATCAACCACCGTTTACGTAGAATACGAATATGGTGATGTGATGGACAACCCGACATTACCCTTCGGCCCCGCTGACGGTGCCAAGCTTTGGATCGAAAGTGGCCGTCCTGCCGCTGGGGATCCAGGAGTCGGAGTTGACCAAGGAATACAGGGTGGAACTTTAAATAGAGTCGTAGTTATAGATAATGACGGACAAGGCGTCGATATGAGAGCCTCTGTGCGAACCGACAATCCTTTTTCATCTGTCCGACCATTATTCACAAACGAAAACAGGATCATCGACGATCCAGCACGAAGCGGTACCGTGGAAGTTCCGCTATTCGCCTCTGTTTCCGGCCCCTGGCAAATGCGCGGTACTCGCGACATTGATATCTTCTCAACTACGGTGGAACAACGTCTCGGAGAAAACTCATTCCTCGAGTTAGCCTACGTGAAAATGGAAGCTCAACGTAACTCGTTCCGTATGGGCCAACCATCCAACCTTCAAGGAGATCCCAACCGCACACGCCCTGACGGTACACCCAATCCTTATTTCCAGGAATTATACTTTGAGTCGTTACTGGAATTGGACGAACGTTACTTCGAAGACGAATGGATCCGTTTGACTTTCTCTCATGAGCAGGACTTCGACAACTGGATGGGTTTACATCGCCTCGCTGCAATGTGGGAACAACAAGACAACCTCTTTCAGCGGAACTCCTTCTTAAACGCATGGACGGGCCCTGGTCCGGCAAACAACCCGACGTGGAATGGGCCATTTAACAACAACCCGTACAACGGCAACAATCAGGTCATTTACCGGCATTATCTAACCGATTTAGGCAATATCAAAGACTGGCGCGTCGGCAATGACCCTGCAAGAACCGGTGTAGGTTACACGGCAACAACCACTGACGGAAGAACTGTTACTTCGGACTGGGTGCAAAACAGAATCGGGAACGATACCAGAGAAACCGAATCTCTCATGTTCGCTCTGCAAAGTTACTTTTGGGATAACCGAATCGTAACAACTTATGGATACAGAAAGGATGTTTTCAAAAGTGCATCTCCCGCTATGATTCAAAATAATACGAACGGCCATCGTGATGTTCTCGATTTGAGCAACATTAGCAGAACGGAAATCGAACCTACCACGCGAACCGCTGGTCTAGTATTCCACGTCAATGACATCGTATCATTGGCCGCCAACAAAGCTACCAACGCAGCGGCATCCGATTTCGCTGAACGCGAGATTTTTGGCCCTCCGGGCGAAACTGGAGGAGCGGTTCCTGTAATCAGCGGTGAGACTGAAGACTACTCAATCAATTTGGACCTTCTGGATGGAAGAATATATCTTCAAGGGACCTACTTTGAAACGTCTTCAAACAAAGAGAGTTCATTTCTTTCCTTCGGAAGCATTAGCCCAATCGCTGCGGTAAACACTCTGTACGACAATCTCCTTGCAGGCGATCCTGATGCTGACCCCGTAATCCCGCCGTTCATTACACAGTCGGTATTCGATGCTCAGGATATTACTGTTGATGTAGGAACCAGTTCAGCTGAAACGACAGGCTATGAATTTTCGGTCGTCGCAAATTTCACTGAAAACTGGAGGTTTACAGCCAACTACTCCTACATCGATTCCGTCCTGAGTAATATATTTGAAGAATTCACACCATGGTGGGAAGGATCTACCGGAAAACCATTCTTTCAGAAGTTTGATCAAAACTTTGTCCTACCCCAAGACGGTCCATTTGACGCAGGAGTAACCTTGGGAGAAGCAATAGCACTGACTGAATCGGCGGCCGAGAGCGTCCAAAACAGAGCAGGTGGTACCAGCTCTGGACAAAGGCATCACAAGTTCAATCTCTTCACGAAATACACTTTCACAGAAGGTGCATTGAAAGACCTCTCAATCGGTGGTGGAGCGCGCTATCGCAGTGGTGCAACCTGGATTCAAGAAAACCCGGCCCTTGGCCCGCAGGAATTCAACGGTATGACTATCTTCGACTTCGTGACAGGTTACCGAACAGAGATCTTTGGTACGCCCGTTAATCTCCAGCTAAATATAAGCAATCTCTTCGACAAAAACGATATTTCGGTAGCTCGACTCGACGACCGTGCCAGACCCGATGGCAGCTATGACATATGGAGGTATATCCATACTCCAGGAAGAGATATCCGTTTGAGCGCTAAATTTCGTTTCTAATGTAGTATGTTCTGTTGAAAGGCGGTGTGGCTTCGGCTGCACCGCTTTTTTTTCTTTCGAACACGATTCACTCAAAAAAAGTTGTACCCCAAACTATTCTAACGTACCCACTTTCCGGATTCAGTATCTTTCCTTAGGATGATTGGCCAGCCCTCGTGCTGGGGAGAGTCCTGCTCCGCTGGCCAGCATTCAAGACGCACCGTCTGTCGATCTGGAGAAACCACCATCAAACCGTAGCCATCCCGATTACGGAACTTATCGAGAAACAGATGCTCGCTTGCATAGCCGATATTGCGACTGGTGTTTATTTCAAACATCTCCTGATTACTGATTTTAGGATTCCCAACCGCAGCCACTGTCATGAGGTTCCCGAAACCATCCTCAAAATCACCCGTATAGTAAGGCTCCCCGGCACGGCGATTAGCGCCGTCTGTTTTTGGTTCCCACCAACGACGGTATTTATTGGCCACGGCCGGAACCACAAACTGCCAAACGCTATCACCGTAGGCCTCCACACCATGTTGAACGACGGATGGCAAATGCGTGTCGCCTGCCATCAGAAGCACATCCCCTTCCGCCAGAATCTCCAAAGCCCGATTACGCGGAGTTTGCGGCCAGCCTCCAGAATCCAAATCCAACCAATAGTCACCATTGGGCGCTGTGTGCAAAGAGACGAAGGTTGTCTGTGAAAAACCAATACGTACGCCGTCGGTCCGCTTTATCCAATCCCGCACAAATGCTTCCTGCTGTTTTCCCAGGATTTCACCATCTGGAATGTCCGCATCACGTCCGTCGTAGTCTTCATTCATTATTTTGGATCCGTACTTTTCAACTGGCCCGACCAAGCCGGGCAAGCTCTTGAACTTTCGATCCTCTAGAATCACGAAGTTGACGTCTCCGAAACTGAAGTCTGTGTAATAGGATTTCAAACCCTGCTGAATATACTCCCTGCTTACCGGCTCCGGATTCGCGCCTGTCTGAGTACGCTCTACCATATGCACAAACTCCGGTTCGTGCGCATACCCACCGGCCTTATTGTCCCCGTCGCGAATCGGAGTCCCTCCGTTTCCCCATAGATCGCCCTGATAAACATCGTGGTCATCAACCAGAACTACCGTCGGTATATTCCGCGTCAAACGCCCCAAATCCCAAAGGCTCAAATACCACTTATACAGATAATCCAGGTGCGGATTACCCTCCGAGTGATCAGAACCCGAAGGATTTCCACTCTCATAGATTTGGTCTCCCAACAAAGCAATCAGGTCAGGCTGCTGACTTTGGATTCGACTAATCAAATCGGTATGGGGAAACCAAACATTGGGACTTAACCAGCGTCCATCCGGCGCCCCGGCAGCCCCCGCCCCCCAGGTTCCATCAGCAGATAGTCCCATATTTTGATAACAGGTCAGCCCAGCCACCGTGACTTTCTCACCCACTTCTGGCGCAGCCTGTATTTGGCCTTCAAACCAGTAGGTGCCTTCACCCCAGGAATAACCAACCCGGTAGGCGCAATCTTCCAAGACGGCTTCCGTTGAAATATCGAAAAGAGCGGTGTAACCAGGCGCTTGTATCAACTCTTTCCCAACTGGTTTCCATTGGCCTCCCTCACGAAACTCAAGCACCGCTTCGCGCGAGTCGTTAAATCCCAACGGAGGAAACTGCGCATTGAGTTTCAATCGAGTTTCGTCGAGCGAGTAAATGGCGCCGAGTATCGGACCAAAGTGCCGGTCTGGATGAACGTCAATACCTTCCCCTTGAGCAGAAAAGTCTCGAAACCAATAACGACGTTCGGTCTTCTTCCCCCCGTGCGAGACCATGGCTATATTTCCCCGTAATTTCTCTGCGGGATAATTATCCAAACCAACTCTGGTAACCACCTTACCATTAAACAAATTGACCACACACAGCTCGAGCGACCGCGTTCCGTCCACGACTGCAGATACACTCAGCGTAAGCTCATAATCTTCATAATTTCCCAGATTCCCGGTGCGGGTTTCCGGACTGTTATTCGAACCTGTCGCGAGGATAGGCCTCGCATCCTTATCGATATCATTATTGGCCATAAACTGGCCCTGCCCCTTATCGTTGAAAACCGCCAGTAATCCTCCACCGAGACCACTAAAGTTATGAATCAAAGAGGCTCCTCGATAATCAAGCCCTCCCTCACCTGCACCCACAAGAAATCCACTGAAGGAGGACCCATCCGCCAGATTTTCGAACCCAAGGGTTCCCGTTCGAACCTTCAGCTCAAAAGATTCACCGTTCGGGGAGACATCGCCGGTCAACCAGTGGACCGTTCTAAGAGGCTTGTCAGCCGCGCCTTCCAGACACTCCAATCGGCCCATTTTCACACGCCAATCCTGCAGACGATTCGCCCAAAAATCTGACCCGATCCAATGCCGCGTATCATTGGGAAAATCAGACTTATAGGTATCCGCTTTTGCATAACTAAGCGAAAACAACGCGACCAACAGGCTCGATAAAAGCAATGAAGTAGATTTCATATTAGTCCAGGGATGATAAATAAGCGACCAAATCTCTGAGTTCAGACACCGTCATGGTATTTTCAAGGCCTTGAGGCATCAACGAATAAGGAGAGGCCTCGTAGTCTTTCACCTCATCGGCTTCAAATCTACGATTTTCATTTTCCAAGGTATACAAGAGCATAGCCCCCTTGCTCAGGTGATCAATTTGTAGTCCTTGATGAACTTTGCCATCGGTCGTGTAAATGTTCCACGCCTGATATTGGGGAGGAAACGACTCGGAAGGACGTAATATTGAACGGATTATCTGCTCCCGAGTTACGGATTGAGCAATACCTCCCAGATCGGGGCCCAGATTCTTTCCTCCCCCATCGACGGCATGGCAGTGCGTACACATAACTTGAGTCGTTCGAAATACCCGTTGTCCGCGGGAAACCTCCCCCCCATCTCCAACACGCTTGACCCATTCCTCAACGGAAACCGGTCTTTTCTTCGAGTAGGGTTTGGTCGAAACGACACCGAACAGTGCCGCTTCTGCCAGCTCAGACAAACCATCGTCCGTCGAGGAAGCGAGCAGCTCTTCATAAGCGCGTCTAACAGCCGCATTCCCCACATGAAAGCGAAGAGTGCGCGCCGCCTCGTAGGCAACGTCCGCAACTTCATCCATAAACAGCGGAACCAGCGTTTCCGGATCCGATAAGGCCTGCTTACTCAACGCCAACAACGCTTCAGTCCGTACGGCAGTCGTTTCCCCGTGATCCAGCGCCAGTTCCAGGAATCGATCGACTACCGTCTTATCATTGAGAATCGATGTCCGCTCGATCGCAGCTATGACGATCTCGTCTTCATCACTGAACAGAAGATTCACTACCGTGGAGGCTTCCAAACGCTTGATTGCCTGTGCCCTGACAACCGCTGCTAAGCTCTCGTCTCTCGCAAGACTAGCTACAAGCCCGTCCGGAAGTTTCCGCACAAGTTTCTTGGCACTGTTGTCACCTCTATTCCAGTAGCTTTCTACAAATGCTTCGTCCAGCCCCTCTACCGCAGCGAGGTAAGTATTAAACAGGACCTGATTGACTTCACCGGCAAGCAACACCTTATCCAGGTCGTCTTTCAAAGACACATCCATAGACTCCGCTGCCCAGAGAAGTGCCAGTAGACGTATACTCAGATCTTCGTCTCCCAAAGCCTTTACAATATGGGGTGCGCTTTCGGACAATTCCATATGCCTCAACGCCAAGTAACCACTGAGGCGAACCTTCGGATGATAATCCTCCGTCAACGTTGCTGCAAGCTTCCGAGGGGCATCCTTTGCCAACCACATCACACCGTGGTGCCGGGCGAAAGCATCGTCACTGATCAAGAATTTCCTGATTGATGATTCGTCGGCCGGCACAAATTCTTTTTTCGGAAAAGGCTCAGCAATAGGCAGCTTCGATATCCGCCAAATGCTCCCCTTACCGTGGTTCGGATAATCAACCAACATCCAATCCGTTATAAACAAATTCCCTACGCTGTCCTGGCCCATGGCAACCGGTCGAAAATTTTTACCTCCCGTCATAAAGAGGGTTTTATCCACGGACCCATCCGCTTGAATATTGTGACGCTCAATGGTATTTTCGTTCCACACCGTGACCAGTATCGAGTATTCCCCTCGGGCCGACACATCAATCAATCCGGAAGGTGCTTCCCCCGTGCCCGATATATATGGCAGATCTCCGGGAAATGAGCCATCCCAACCTTGGAACGGGTGACGACCCGAGCCACCATACATGGACTTGTATCCATAATCCCCTCCTTCAACTACCTTCAGCAAACGATTCGGGCCGCGAGCATCCGGGTCATTGTCGACAAGCAACAGATTCCCCCGGTGATCGAACTTAAGGTCCATTGAATTCCAAAATCCCGTCGCCCACTCCTCGACCTGCGTTCCATCGGCCCTTGCCTTAACGACATTACCGCCATCTCCAAAACCTTCCACAACCGAACCATCTTTCCCTTCTATCCGGTAGTATTCACTTCCAACATTTCCTCTGGAAATATACAGATAATTCTCTTTATCGAAAGTAATCCCCAACCAACAGCCATGAGGGTTACCAGCTTTCGTATCCAAGGTGAGGATCAGCTCGGGTTCGTCACACACGCCATCGCCATCACGGTCCGGCAACGCATAGAGGGACCAGGCACACAGGATGTACAGCACACCGTTGTTTGAAAACGCCAGGTTCATGCCCGCGTTAAACCCTTCGGCGAATACGGAAAAGGAATCAGCGACTCCGTCCTTATCCTTATCCACGAACACTTTCACCAAGTCTCCTTTGGGGCCTTTATAATCACTCGGAGGCGAATGAGTGTGGGATTCGATCACGTAGACCTTGTCGTCACTGCCAACGACCATTCCCACAGGAGTCACGATATCAGGATCGGCTGCAAATAAGGTAAGGCTTAACCCAGGCTCCTCCAGTTTCGGTGAAACGGCCGTCACCATGAGCAGACTGGTCGCATAGAGAGCCGCAGACCAAAAAATAACGCGTTTTCTTGAAAATAAACTCATGAGTTTTTCGGGGTAATTTAACATTCGAAGCAATCAAGTAAGATTCTTAACCGATACTGAGTTTGACTGGTGGAGGGTAGTTTAAAATGCACATTCGAGTCTTGTAAGAGATAGACAATTTTTATCAGAACTTGGCCAACCACTCTATCAGCCCAGGCATTCATTCGAACGCTTTATTTGAGATAGGTATCGAAAAATGCCAACACCCGTTCCTTCACAACCGGCGTACTGAACAAGGGTCCTCCATGCCCAGCATCTCTCACTACCTTAAACACAACTGGAACGCCATGAGCCTTAAGCTTCTCGTAAAACCGCGTACTTTGTGAAAGAGGAACCCCTGGATCCAAGTCTCCATGCATAATTAAGAAAGGCGCATCGTCACTGCTCACGTTATCCAACCCACTCGCCCGCCGAGCCAAGTCCGGACAGTCCCCGACAGTGCAACCCAGTAATTTAGCTCCATTCGAGGTCGCTACGTCTTCTTCTGTCCGACCATTTCCGACGTTGTTGGGAGGCATGGAAAGTAGCTCGGTTGGACCATACCAGTCGCATACAGCCTGAACCCGACTGGAAACCGATTCGTTTTCGGGATAGGGTAAGGTTCCCATAAGAGCCACCAGGTGTCCACCCGCTGAACTGCCCCAAGCACCGATATGCTTCGGATCGAAACTATAGCTTTCTGCGTTTCGTCGCACCCAACGAACCGACTCACGACAGTCGTCGATCTGCGCCGGCCAAGTACCCTCATGAGTTAGACGATAATTGATGCTGACCACGGCGTAACCGTGTTCCGCCAGATACTCTGCCTTGGGCTTCGCCTTGCTACCATTCAGCCATCCACCACCATGCACCCAAATAACAACCGGCAACGGCTTTCGATCGGGATTCTCGGGAAGGTAGAGATCAAGCAACAGCGGAAGCCCTCCTGGAGAACTATACTCAATATCTGATATAATTTCGTATTTCGGTAGTGAAGCGGAGTTCCCCTGCACAAAGCCCAACGTTGAAACGAGTGGAAGTAACAAAAGCAATCGAAGTCTCATGACCTCCTAGGTTCCTGGATTAAATCACAATCATCAACGCCATTCTACCACCGTTCAGACCACAAACTCCATCATTCCACAAACGACGCATTCCAGGCTTCCAACGCAAGCTTCATGGTTTGAAACCGATCACCATAAATAGCCGCCAAATCCCTGGTTTCCGAAGGATCTGATTCGAGGTTATACAACTCTACACTTTCTTTGTATTCAACCAACTTCCAGGGATAGTCATACATCATACTCCCTTTACCAAAATCATTAAACAATACCCGTTCCGGGTTGGAATCTGACTCGCCCCTCCACTGTTTGTGAACACTCACGCCATCCATAATTGCTGGCACAGATTCCCCCGCAAGGTGCAGAAAAGTAGGCGACAGGTCGATGAGATGACTGATGAGATCATGGTCGACTGTTCCGCGTTTTTCCTCAGGAACTCCGGCAGGCCAATGCAAGATAAATGGCGAGCGGATCCCGCCTTCATAACTTGTAGATTTGTGATACCGGTAAGGCGTATTAGATACATTTGCCCAATTGGGGCCATAACCCTGAAACGTCGTCTCACCTCCGGGAAGTTCCTCTCCAGAAATTGTGATAGGCCGCCCATCTCGAGTCAAAGCGGTGCCTCCCAGACAACTCAAACCGTTTTTATATCCGATATCCTCATGGCAGGCTCCATTGTCTGCAAAAAAACAGATCACGGTATTCTCCAACTGGCCTGTTTCTTCCAAGGCTTGGATTACCTTGCCGATTCCTTGATCCATCCGATCCAGCATTGCTGCATAGACCGCTATACTTTCCGTGTTCCATGATTCGTCCACAGTGTTCCATGGCTGATGCGCAGCTTTAGAAAACTCGGTCCCCTTGGGTAAAACGCCCAGCTCCTGCATCCGCTCGTAACGGCTACTACGAATTGCGGAAAAACTTTTCCCCTTGTAGCGAGGCCGGTATTTGGCGATGTCTTCCGGTAACGCATGCAATGGCCAGTGCGGCGCCGTGTAGGCCATATAGAGAAACAGAGGTTTATCCGTTTCAGAGGCAAAGTGATCCCGCACATTACGAACAGCTTCGTTCGATATCGCATCGGTAAGATAGAAGTCATCGGTGATTTCCTCCGCCG
Organism: uncultured Opitutaceae bacterium; assembly: GCA_964352065.1. Taxonomy (GTDB): domain Bacteria; phylum Verrucomicrobiota; class Verrucomicrobiia; order Opitutales; family UBA2995; genus UBA2995. Next base: position 66,591 of record CAYGQM010000026.1, on the reverse strand, counting down.
CTGATTCAGTGCCTCGCATCAATGTATAGGGATTAAAGTAACTGACTGCGCCGTGGAGATTACCGAAATAGTGATCGAATCCGAATGCCAATGGGTTCCGCGATGGATCATCATGCCGATTCTGATTCAAATGCCATTTTCCGCTTAGGTAGGTTGAGTAACCGGCTTCACCAAGCCGATCTGCCAAGGTGATCGTTTCGGGCTTCAATCCGTTCCCGACCGTGACATGCTGGTAGTACTGCCCCGTCAATAGAGATGCACGGGTCGTCCAACACTTGGACGTGTTATAAAAACTTGAGTAACGGATGCCATTGGAAGCCAACCGATCCAGATTCGGGGTATCGATCTCGCCTCCGTAACACCCGATGTCGGAATAGCCCAAATCATCAGCAAGAATAATCAAAATATTCGGAGGTTTCTCAGCGGCCTCGATTGGCAGGTGGAAAAGAAGCAGACAAGCAAGGATTAGGTCAGAAAGCCGATGGAACATTCCTATAGACATAAAGATACCTCCGACCGATTCCAGACAAAATCCTGATTCCTGAAACCATAACATTCAACAATACACAAATCCGTGTTTGATTCTCTGAGGTCCCCGTTCCATAACCGAAACTTCATTCCCGAGACCGCTCATGCAAATAAAAATCCTGAACTCCGAACAAGAAGTGCGTCGTTGCTATCCGATAATGAAGGTACTTCGACCTCACCTTAGCGAAGAACTCTTCATCAATAACTACCAGACACAAACGCTCCAGCACTATAAGATCGCGGTGGTCATTGACGAATCAGGAGACTACTGTGCATTGGCGGGCTACCGGTTTTGCAACTTCATGGCTTGGGGAAAACTCATCTACCTCGATGACCTCATAACCGACCCGGCCAAGCTAAGACGGGGCTATGCAGGCGCACTGCTCGATTGGTTGGAAGAAGAGGGTAAACGCAACCACTGTGACGCCCTCCATCTGGACTCCGGTTACCAACGACTTGACGCTCACCGTCTATACCTGAAAAAAGGCTGGATATTGAACAGTCATCATTTTTCAAAAACTCTCTAACACTGCTCACATCGGACTTCCTAGTCCTTCAGGCGCAGCGCGATGAGCGTGGTATCGTCCTGTGGAAATTTCTCGCCACAATAGTCTCTCAGAAAGGTTTCAATCGCTTGCACCAATTCATCAATCGGCCGTCGCGCGTTCGCTCTGAATACATCGATCAAACCCGTTGTCCCCAATTCCTTCCCCTCGCTATTTCGACATTCGATTAACCCGTCCGTCATAAACAGCAGGCAATCCCCCGGATCGATCGTTAGCTTGGTCAAAAAAACGTCCTTGCATATGCCCAGTCCGATAACGTTTTCGCTGGGACAATCAATCACGTCGACACGGTCGTTCTCTTTCCGATACAAAAGCACTGGGGGTTGGGCCGCATTTGCAATCGTCAATACCGCAAACTCAGTGTTCGAGAAGTCGAGCGTCCCGACCATCGCAGCAACAAAACCGGAGGGTATCAGGCCCGCCATATGCTGGTCCAGTGTCACCAATGCTTCCTCGGGATGAGCAAAATCAGCTGGCATGTAGAAGTCTGCCAGGTGCTTAACCAAAATAGTAAACAACCCGGCCGAAAGCCCATGCCCACTCACATCACCGAGTAGAAACGAGATATGTTCTTCTGTAGACAACGGGAAGGTGATGATGTCTCCACCCACATCCGAATAGCGCAAGTTGAGCACGCCCAAGTCGACTCGTGGATGCTCAGGTAAAGGCCCCGGGATCAGGCGCTCCTGAATACGACCGGCGTTCTGAAAATCGGTTTGCATCTCCTCATTTTTCAACCGCAACAATTCTCTGCTTTCCTCCAACGCCTGTTGTGCCAGCACCTGTTCGGTAATATCTCGGGTAATACCCATGATCCCAACAGGTTCTCCCGAACCGAGATATAATGGCACCTTCGTCGAAGTGGCCCAGGTAACACTTCCATCTGGCCAGGTCTCTTTTTCGGTTACATTGATCAGTTTTTTATTCTCCCGAACAAGGCGTTGCTCATCCTCAAAAGCCTGTCGCGCATGTTCCTCAGTAAAAAAATCAAAATCCGTCTTACCGATCAAGTCATCGGCTGTTTTTAGACCAAACTTGGCGGGCATGACATCGCTCACTCTGATAAAGCGACTTTGACGGTCTTTGAAATAAACTTGATCCTGGGTTTGCTCGAGCAGCGCATCAAAAAGCAAAGATGCCGATGCGCTTAGCAATACCGGATTAACTTTCTCTGGATCTTTATCCATAATATCCTATTCTTTTGAACAAAGGTATTCAGAATCGTGGTATCATGCCCAAGGTCCAGAAAGCCGCTGACTCCCTGATAGGAGACAAGGCAAGAAACCAGTAGACCAAACGCCCTTCATTGCACAACTCCACAACCTTTTTAATAAACTGGGATCTGGAAGGATAATGCGCTCCCTCCAAGCCGCTCGAAGGCTTCCTGAAAGCATAAAGGAACGGAAGATTAGTTTTCATTGGCTGAGCTTAGGTAACTGGCCCGGATCTTAGTCAATAGATCTCTTTTCTGGCAAGCGAAGGTTCCGCCCATTTTTGTAAAAAAAAAGGAGCCCAGACGGACTCCTTGAAATTGGTCTTACGATATGAACGGTTTACTCAACTTTCCTTCTTTTCGACGGAAGAAGCGGTCAGTATCATTTTACCGTCTACCATCTCAACTTTACCTTTCACAACCAAACCTGCGGTCGTTCCCTGGCAGAAGTAATCACCGTGTTTTACGTTTTTCGCAAAGGTGTAGGTCTTGGCTTTATCGCCTTTTCCCACCTGAAGCACGTTAAGACACTTGTCAGAGCTGCCCAGTTCACACTTGGCGCACATCCCAGTGCCTTCCAGCGTTACTTCTTTGGCTTCACCAGCGAAAAGTCCGGTTGATAATGTAAAACCTGCGAGGATCAAAACTAATTTTTTCATGACGATTATTGGGTTATGGAATCAAACAACATCCTATTGACTGAAGTGATAGACTATATTCAAGCATAGTCGGTATTCAAGTACTGAATGAGTTCTTAAGAGCGCCCATACCTCATTTTTAACGCGTTGCATCGATTATTTCATAGCGAACAACAACTGAGCTGCTCTTTCCAACCCATTTTCCCATCCTATCCACTAAGTGACTTGCAGAAGAATCCGCCCGCTGATACCTCTAGCTTTAATCCAAAACTGCATAGAATTTGGCATAATTCGCGCTTATCTACTCCCAAATTTTCGACACCCGAACCTCTAAATTATGCACCTTACTCCAAGAGAACAGGAAAAACTCATGGTCGTGGTTGCGGCTGACCTCGCGCGTCGCAGACAGGCACGCGGACTCAAACTCAACTACCCAGAAGCGATTGCCATCATCACCTACGAGATTCTCGAGGGCATTCGCGACGGGAAATCGGTCGCAGAGCTCATGAGCTTCGGAGCAACCATACTGGGGAAACAAGATGTCATGGAAGGGGTTCCGGAAATGATCCACGAAGTTCAAGTCGAGGGAACCTTCCCTGACGGAACCAAACTCGTAACCGTTCACAACCCACTGCGATGATCCCCGGAGAATACAGATTTTCAGATCCAGACGCCCTACTCCCTGGCAACCCGGGATTGGCGACCATCAGGATCAAAGTATCCAATACCGGCGACCGACCGATACAAGTAGGCAGTCACTTTCACTTCTATGAAGTGAACACCGGACTGAAGTTTGACCGGGAGGCTGCCAAGGGCTTTCGCCTGAATATTGCCGCAGGGACTGCAGTCCGCTTTGAACCGGGGGACCTTAGAGAAGTCGAACTCGTGGCCCTGGCCGGGGGCCGGGAAGTCCATGGACTCAACAACAAAGTAGACGGTCCTCTCTCATAACCTTTCACCTCAAAACTCATGAGCTTAGAATTCACACGCCGCCAATACGCGGAAATGTTTGGCCCTACAACCGGCGACCAGGTACGGCTCGCCGACACCGAATTATTTATCGAAATCGAGCGAGATCTCATCGCTGAGTCTGCTGGCTACGGCAACGAAGTAAAATTCGGCGGTGGCAAGGTCATTCGCGATGGCATGGGGCAATCTCCCCTCGCCACCGGAGCCGAGAGTCTGGATTTGGTTCTCACAAACGCAACCATCATTGATCCCATACTCGGCATCATCAAAGCAGACATAGGCGTAAAGGACGGTCGCATCGCCGGTATCGGACACGCCGGAAACCCACTCATTCAATCTGGAATCACTGAAGGCATGGTCATCGGCGCCGGCACAGAAGTCATCGCCGCCGAGGGGCACATCGTAACTGCAGGCGGTTTCGACTCACACATTCACTTTATCTGTCCCCAGCAAATCGACGAAGCACTCGCCAGCGGAATTACCACGATGACAGGCGGAGGAACCGGACCCGCCACGGGAACCAATGCCACTACCTGTACACCAGGTGCCTGGAATATCCACAGGATGATGGAATCAGCCGAGGCCTTCCCCATGAACCTCGGCTTTATGGGAAAAGGTAACTCCTCGAATTTGCCCGCACTGCGCGAGCAGATCGAAGCAGGAGCCATGGGCTTAAAACTTCATGAAGATTGGGGAACCACACCCAGCGCTATCGACCACTGCCTTACCATCGCCGACGAACAAGACGTGCAGGTTGCCATTCATACGGATACGCTCAACGAGTCGGGCTTTGTAGAAACGACCATTGAGGCTTTCAAAGGTCGCGTCATACACACTTTTCACTCTGAAGGTGCCGGGGGCGGTCATGCCCCTGATATTCTAAAGGTCTGCGGAGAAGCGAACGTCCTACCGTCGTCTACCAATCCAACCCGACCATTCACTGTAAATACGATCGACGAGCACTTGGACATGCTGATGGTCTGCCACCACCTGGATTCGAAGATCCCGGAAGACGTTGCCTTTGCCGAATCAAGAATCCGCCCACAGACCATCGCTGCTGAAGATATCCTACACGACCGCGGAGCGATTTCCATCATGTCCAGTGACAGTCAGGCCATGGGACGTGTCGGGGAAGTTTTGATACGCACCTGGCAGACCGCTGACAAGATGAAGAAACAGTTTGGAAAGTTGGCGTCAGACACCCACACCGCTGCCGACAATTTCCGCGTGCTTCGCTACATCGCCAAATACACGATCAACCCATCGATCGCCTGTGGCACGACCGCCGATGTCGGAAGCCTTGAGGTCGGAAAACTGGCCGATATCGTGGTCTTCAAACCCGCATTTTTTGGCGTTAAACCCGAACTCGTTCTTAAAGGCGGCATGATTGCCCTCGCGAATATGGGAGATCCCAATGCATCCATCCCCACACCACAGCCGATGTATTACCGTCCTCAATTTGCGGCGTTTGGTAAAGCACTCGCCAAGACCTCGATCACGTTTATGAGTAAGGCCGCAGTCGATGCTGGCGTCGCAGAAAAACTGGGATTAGAGAAAATAGTACGCCCGGTTTCCAACACCCGCAATATATCCAAACACGACATGGTGTTAAATGACTATCTGCCGAAAATAGATATCGATCCGGAAACCTATACGGTGACCGCCGATGGGGAAGTACTCACCTGCGAACCAGCCACAGTTCTCCCGATGGCCCAACGTTATTTCCTCTTCTAGCATTCTAGCGCGCTATCATGCATTTAATTACTCAGGCACTCAACGAAGTCCCCCATCATTATAGCCATGTATTGATTCCAGTGGACAGACATAAACTCGCGCGTAAGCGATGGCGAGGCACGGCAACCGACGGCGAGGACTTCGGTTTCGACGTTCCCGAAGCCCTCAATCATGGAGACTGTGTCCTGGTAAACAACAACATCGCCTACGTCATCGAGCAAAGCCCGGAACGCTGTTTCCTCGTCCCCATGGGCGAAGGCAAACAAGCTGCCTGGATGGGGTGGATGATTGGCAACCTACATTTCAAAGCTGGATTTTCTGACGAAGGAATACTGGTGCAAGACGACCTCGCGGTCGAGCAGATGCTAGAGCGGGAATCGATTCCATTCAAGCGGGTTACCCGAGTATTCCAGCCTAGTAAATCTGGAGGGCATTCGCATGACCACGAACATAGTCATGATCATGCGCACGACCATCATCACTGATTGATGTCTGCGGATGCATCAGCATCGGATGAGCATTGGGTTCCTTCACTCTTGCAAGTATCCGACCCCCTGTTCCCCACCGGAGGTTATGCTCATTCACTGGGACTTGAGCAGTGGATCGCTACCTGCGGTCTCAAAACCAGCAATGACCTTACTCAATTTTTTATGGAGCATGCAGGCCCAGCGTTGGCACGTGTGGAATTACCCTACCTCCGATTTGCGCGAGAAACGCTCGTGGACGGAAAGTTGGAAGCTTTGTTCGAACTCGAACAAGAGATCGACGCCTGGAAATGGGCCTCCGAAATTCGAGATGGAAGCGTCGCCCAAGGACGCGGACGCCTTCGCTTATTAAAGAAGCTATGGGATGACCCACGTATCGATGAGTATCATCAAGCCCTGACCCAACGGGCCGTATTTGGACACCATCTATGTGTCACGGCTCTTCAGCTAGAAATCTTGAAGGTGCCAAACAGAGCGGGCCTGTTGGCCTACGGTTACCAAAGCCTGGCTAACTTTGTATCCGCATCGATCAAGCTCCTAAGAATCGGGCCAGAATCCGCCCAAGTGACCTTGCACGCCGGACTCGAAGCATTACCCTCTTGGGTGAACCAATCACTCACTGTCGAACGCGATGACGCAGGCTGGTTTGCTCCGGCGTTCGATATCAGTAGCGCCCAACACGCCACGGCCTTCTCGAGATTATTTATTTCCTGATAGCGTATTCAATAATGACCTCAGAAAACAACTCTCGAAACCCTCTGTGCTCTTCGTGTCCTCTAGCGCAGCGGGTGGTTCTACAGTTTCATCATTCTAAGCAAAGTACTACAAAATGAGTAATTCAGATTCATCACCCAGACCGGTCCGCATCGGCATCGGTGGACCCGTAGGCTCCGGCAAGACCATGCTCCTCCTACGGCTCACCGAAGTACTTAACGAGAAGTACAAGCTCGTGGCGATTACCAACGACATCTACACCAAGGAGGACGCCCAGTTTCTAGAAAAGAACAGCCCGCTCGAAGCGAGTAGAATCCTCGGAGTCGAAACTGGTGGCTGTCCTCACACCGCGATTCGCGACGACACCAGCATGAACGAGGTAGCGATTGAAAACCTCACAATGCTCCATCCGGATACTCAGGTGGTCCTGCTGGAAAGCGGCGGAGACAACTTATCGGCGACCTTCTCTCCTGAATTAGTCGACGCCTTCATCTACGTTATTGATGTGGCCGAAGGTGACAAGATTCCTCGCAAAGGAGGGCCCGCCATTCGTTTCTCAGACCTTTTGATTATAAACAAGACCGAACTCGCACCCTATGTGGGCGCAGACCTCGAGGTCATGGCCCACGACTCAAAGAAGATGCGAGAAAATCGCCCGTTCGTATTCTGTGATCTAAAAAGCCGCAAAGGCCTCGACGACGTGGTCGCATGGTTGGAGAAGGAATGCTTCTTCCCTTTGTCCCCACAAATTATTAATTGATACCAAACACTACCTTTGGATCCTAAATCTAAAAACGGCAGGGCGGGGACGCCCTTGCCTTACCCTTCTCACAAACCTTTGGACGGGAGGGCCATTGCATCCCTGCAATGCCCAACTCGCTTCTATATCATTTAGTGCCGATCATCCCAACAACCAAGCCTCAGTCTCCACGCCCAGCTGTCAAAGGCGGCGTTCGCCTGCTTTACAAAGCCGAAGACGCTGGCACGACACTCAAGAAACAATGGGTCCGACCACCGTTACACCTGGCAAAGACCTACAAGGACAGGGATTGGGCCATCAACCTGCTCACCAGTCCAACCGCTGGTCTGCTCGAAGAGGATGAATTGGAAATTCAGTGCACCGTTGAAGCGGGGGCGAAAGCGGCCCTCATAAGCCCCGCCGCTTGCCGCGTGCACACCATGGCAGAAGGACATGCCCAGGTTCGGCAAGACTACGTGGTCAAGGAGAACGCGGTCCTCGATGTCTGGCCTGCCCCGCTCATCCTTCAAAAAGCCTCCAGACTTATTCAGGAAACCACGCTTCACCTGGAATCGAGCAGCACTGTCTTTCTCACCGAAATCGTTTCACCCGGACGAGCAAGCTTCGGAGAAAGCTTCGACTTCACATCCTGGCGGTCCAAGCTCCGAATCTACCGTTCGGGCACCCTGATCGCCTACGAGAACTTTAAAGTAGAACCACAGAAAAACGATGCAGCCGACTGGCGCACCCGCTTCCCCAACGGCCCCTACGTCAGTATCTACTTTCTCACGCCCGACGACGTAACCGATCTCATCGCCCCCCTCAACAAACTTAGCTCAGAGGAAGCCAGCATCGGCGCTAGCCCCCTTCGCACCGGTGGCCTTGGAGTCAAAATGCTCGCACAAGACGGCGTCGCGTTAAGAAAAAGCGTGCTCCAAGTGCGTGCACAGTTGATACCGAATTCCGGTATGGATTTCCCTCATACACTCCAGCGAGCACAGACCTTCTTCTATTGATCTAAAGCAAAAACGTACCCATCAACTTTAACTCAAAGTAGCAGCGATCTCAACTGCCACTTGTCATTTAACTTATTAACAGAAACTCTACACGCCTTCTGTGATACCCAGTTGCTGAAGCAAGGTGAGTTGGTCCAGCAGCTCCCACTCTTCCGCGATCAAGCCCTCTTTCAGGTGGCTTATTACAAGACCCTGGATGCATACCGATTGGTTCGTCGCGGGCATTCCGAGGAAGTCTCCCAGATGCGTTCCTGTCATGGTAATGCGGGTTGCGACTTTATCACCCTCCGATATCTGATCATCGATTCTGATATGGAGGTCCGGAAAAGCTGAGCGAAAGGCCAGAACGAAGGCTCTCAGGTCTTCGATACCTTCCATCGACTCGGTCGGCGATCGGTAGCGATAACCGGTATGTATCACTTCTTCCAATACCGACAAGTTTCCTTTATTAAATACCTCTTCAATCAAGAGGCACACGTTCGTTTTTGTATTCATAACTATATCACTTCGATGGAATCGTTTAAATGAGCGAGCATCTCATTGCTGTCTCAGAGTTTAAGTAGCCCCACGGTGAAACAGAACGCAGCGATCATGGCGGCGACTGTTCGGATATGATTCCAAAAAGTCCATTTGCTCAGATATTGAGACCATAGCTGATCGCCCTCCTCTGGCGAAACCGTCTCCAGACGGTTGTTCAACGGCACATTGCCAAAGGCGGTGACAAGGAAGGTACCGAATACGTAGTGGAGGGCTCCAACGAAGAACCAATGAGACAACGGTCCTGCCCCGTCTACGAAAGTCAGCACAGCGATTATGGCCGAGAGGATGGCTGTACCAATCAATACCCCCATCACGGCAGGGTTGATGACTACTACGTTGATCGCTTGCATGGCCCGGATACCTTCCGCAGAAGGCACTCGTGCCAGCGCTTTCATGATAAACGTAGAAAAGGCGAAGAAGACGCCTCCGACCAAGGCAGACCCAAGTAAGGTGGTAATGATAAGCGTTGTGATCCACGGACTCATGATAGAACCCTTTCCAAGTTCCACGTACCGGCAGCCGCTTCAACCTGTGCGAAGTTGGCGAAATCTCGAGCGGGTCTCCCCAATGCCCGTTGTACACCATCAGCTAAGGTCGCATTGCGACCGTCCAGAACATCGGCGATCAATTGCGCCACTGGTAGCGCTTCTTCCGAACTAAAACCGTGGTCGGTCAATTCTTCCGCGTAGTCCTCTACACTGACCGCGTGAAACTGAACCTCACGTCCGAGGGCTTTGCTCAGTTCCTGAGCTACTTGGGGCAGCGTTAGTAAGCGCGGGCCGGTCAGTTCGTAAAGTTGGCCACGGTGTCGATCATCGGTCAAGGCGGCGAACACAACATCCGCAATATCTTCCGCATCGACAAATGGCTCCTGAATATCCCCTACCGGCATAGAGAGGTGCCCGTGACGAATGGCCTCTGAAAATGATTCGCTGAAGTTCTGATTAAACACGGAACACCGAACAATCGTCCAATCAGCACCGGAGCTCTGGAGACGCCGTTCCGCATCCTGAGCTCCCACTTCTCCGCGTCCGGATAATAAAACGAGGCGCTTCACTCCGAGACTCACTGCAAGTTTTGAAAAAGCTTCCACGTTGTCGGCTGCTCCTGGAAAGGAGAGATCTGGATAAACCGTTATATAAGCAGCCTGAGCTCCTTCCAGAGCAGGGCCCCAAGAGTTTTTGTCGTTCCAGTCAAACGGTGTTTCGCTGGAGCGCGACGCCGCTTTGACGGGATAGTGGGCCTGTCGTAATCGTTGAACTACACGTCGACCGGTTTTTCCATTGGCACCGATGACAAGCACGGTGGTTTCTGTTGATACTGTTTTGGTATTTGTTTTCATCATGTTCCCAGTCTATCCCATTTTTTGAATTCACACCATAGCCAGCCTGCTCAAGGTCATACGCGAGCGTCTAAAATGCAGAATATTAATATCGATGAGTTTAGCGGCCTGCTTGAAGGACCGCGCGCACGAGGTGCATTTACACTGCGTGGACTACTCGCATCTCCCTGGAGTTTGCGAATCGAGGCAAACTCTCCGTTGACGGTGATTGCGGTTGTCAAAGGTGCGCTCCACATCACTCATGATAACGGTGAACAGGTCTCACTTGGTCCTGGCGATGTTGCAATCACTCGCGCGCCCGGGCACTACACCGTGGCAGATCATCCTGACACCCAACCAACGATTTTTATTCTTCCAGGTCAGGATTGCCGATCACCGGATGGAAGCTCGCTCTACGAAGAGATGATGCTCGGCGTCCGCACCTGGGGCAATGATCCCCACGCATCCACCCTCATGTTGATCGGCAGCTACGAATCCATGGCCGACGTAAGCGATCGGTTGAGAAATTCCCTCCCTCCCCTGTTATGGGTAAAGAGCAACGAATGGGATTCGCCATTGATCCAGATGCTCAACGACGAGATGGCGCGCGATGCACCGGGACAGGCAGCCGTATTGGACCGCCTTCTGGACATGCTACTCATCGCCATCTTGCGTACCTGGTTCGACCGAAAAGAAACGCAGACTCAGCCCTGGTATCAGGCCAAGGGTGATCGTATCGTAGGCCGGGTCTTGAAAATGATCCACAAGGACCCCGCGCATCCCTGGACGATTTCCAATCTGGCAGCCAAGGTGGGTGTCTCCCGAGCGGCCCTCGCCCGACGCTTCCACGAGGTCGTAGGTGAACCGCCCATGTCCTTTCTCACACAATGGCGACTGGCTCTTGCAGCCGACTTACTTTGTGACCCCGACGAAACCATCGGCACCATCGCCGAACGTGTAGGTTACAGCAGCCCTTACGCCCTGAGCTCCGCTTTCAAGCGCGTGCGCGGAGTTAGCCCGAAAGAATATCGGGAGAAAGCGGCGGCCAGCTAAAACAATCCTCCGGAGTCAAGCACCGGTTGATCTTCCTCCGCGTACCAATGCTCTTCGCAATTCGATTCCGGATCGCTGCGATCGACGACGATAAATGTGACGTCCTCGAACGGAGTAAGCATGACATGGTGCCACGTATTCCGGCGATAATTGATCCCCTGTTTTCCATTCGTCAGAAATGCTTTGAGCGTCGACTCATCTACCGTCTTTCCAGGGACCGCGACTACAACCAAAAAAGGAGTGTCTCCGGTCGGAATAAACGCCTGGCTTCCGAAGGGATGTCGCTCGAGAAAAGTTACCGTTTTGGGAAAATCGTAACGCCGCGCCTTAACCAGACTGATTACCGCTCCCTTTTCACTTCCCTCGCAATCCACCGAGCACAGCGCATCATAGCGATCGGCCCGCCCAGCGTTTATAGAGAAGCAGGAGTTGCCAGCCACCTCAATCACATCACCGTAGGGTGCGAATGCTTCCCTGGTAAGCGGCTCTACAAAAATTATTTTCTGAGACACAGAACGAGTGAATTAGTCTTTAGTGATTTTCCCGAATAAGCGCAATCGACTGACCCCACCGTCCGGGAAAATGTTTAGCCGAATGTGAGTAATCGGATTATGCGTCACTATCTCCTGAGTAAATTCATGAATAGCATGCGCTGATAGCTTGGTCTCTGGCACAATGGTAGGCCAGGAGTCGCACTGCTTAACCAGGGTGGCGGCTTTTACGTAATTGGTGTCGATAGCCTGGATCGAAAATCGATCGGGGTAATTTCCCTTGAAATGGCAGGTATCTAAAACAACCCGATCAATCACCCCCCGGTGCCCCAATACAAAAATACACCAATCATTTCCGGGTTCTCTGCGTCGACGAGTTTCCCAACCATCCCCCATATTCAGGCCGCGACCTTCACCCAATACATTCACTGGATGTCCGAAATGCGCATCATTCCACGCGACGGCCCGCCCTCCATTGGGTAACGCCAACAAGTCGTAAGTCGCATCAGGATCCCGGGACTCCCAACTACAAAAGACTTTGCCATAAACACGGAGACGGGCAATTCCACCATCCGGATAAATATTCAACCTTACATGCGTGAATATTTCTTCGCTCTGAATGCGGTAGCGGTAAGACGCATTTCCCTTTAAGGCGGACTTCGGTTGAATTTCAACCCACTGGGTTGATTCATCCGGGTCAACACCCTCAGGACAAGAACAGGCATCCAAAGAACAAAAGGGAGGGAAGTTTCCAGTAAAGTAGGTAGTATCCACAATTACACCAAATATACAGCCTGGAAATGCTAACCTGACTATACAGTAGTCATAGCCCGGCACTCGCTTGCGGCGGGATTCCCAACCATCCATCCATTTACCGTTCTCGTCATACTTTCCCTCTATAAACACAGGAGCACTGTCTGCAATAAGACGGGACTTATCGGCGAAAAAATCGTCAGTTGCATAAATTACTTCAGCGCCGAACTTGGCAGAGGCCAGGTTAACACGATTGTGTGAAAAATTATCGTTCATATAGTAAGTGTGCCCCCATGGACGGAACTTAATGATAAGATAGCAATTTTCGTTCCGGGCAATCAAACTGTCAATGACGCACAATTTCACTACCTTGAATCGAAAAGACTAGCCCTGGGTGGGGATCCAAATTTAACTGCGAAACCATGCGAAGTCCGCTAATCCCATCGTTCTTAATTCTTAATATCTTTCTAACTTGTCAGGCCTTCAAAGACCCCGCCCCTCCTTCCACCTTTGCGTTAGTTGAAACGATGGCCCCAGCACCGGTTTCTCACCCCGAGCTAACGTTCCACAATGCTCCAAAGTCGCTTTCCCCCAGCGCCGTCACTGCCGATTGGAAATACTTTCTTGGCCCGACTCACAATGCCTACTCACCGGAGACTCATATGCTAAAGGAATTCCCAGAAACGGGGCCTCCGAAAGTCTGGGAGGTCAGCCGCGGTGATGGCTATGCTTCGGCTGCAGTGATTGGAGAACGGACTGTGATTTTTCACAGATCCGGGAACCAGGAAACGGTTGAATGCCTTCAACTCGAAACCGGTAAGCGATTTTGGAAATACACCTACGACTGCCATTACAAAGACCGCTACGGATTCGGTAATGGACCCCGCTGCCAACCGGTCTCCGATGGCATCTACGTCTATACACTGGGAGTCGAGGCACAGCTTCATTGCCTGGAGCTCACCACAGGCAGAGTACTTTGGAAAAGAAACCTCAAAGAAGAGTTCGATCTGACCTTGGACTTTTTTGGAGTGGGCGGTGCGCCGCTACTAGAGGATAATTTACTTATCATTAATGTGGGGGCACCGGATGGACCGAGCGTAGCGGCCTTCGATAAATTCACCGGCAAAATGGTTTGGGGAAGCGGTGACCAGTGGGGTCCCAGCTACGCGTCCCCGATTCCGGCCGATACCATCAACGGCCGACGTATCTTTGTTTTCGCAGGCGGCGAGAGCAGACCGGCTACTGGTGGATTGATGGTCATCGATCCGAAGACAGGCAAAGAAGACTTTACATTCCCTTGGCGTGGCGGACGCTATGAATCTGTGAACGCTTCCTCGCCAGTCGTAGCTGACAACAAGATCTACATCTCCGAGTGCTACGGGGCCGGTGGTATTTGTTTCGAGATACAAGAGAACGGCAGCTACCAAGAACTATGGCGTAACGAAATACTGAATACCCATTTTATGACAGCCATTCAGAAGGAGGGATACCTTTATGGTGTCGATGGTCACGGACCTCGCAACGCACCTATCGTTTGTATCGAACTTGCGACCGGAAAACTCATGTGGAAACACGAGCCGGAATGGATGGCCGCAATCGAATCCCCCGATGGGCCGCAGTCCTATAATCTCTCACCAGCACTCGCCTCATTCATCGAAGTCGATGGACGCTGCCTGGTCCTCGGACAGTATGGTCACCTTGCCTGGATCGATTTGAACCCCGAGGGCTACAAGGAGCTGTCGCTCGCCCACTTGTTTATGGCCCGCCAGACCTGGGCGATGCCCGCACTCAGCCAAGGCCTCCTCATTGTGGGCCAGAATGACGAGGGCCTGGACGGTAGCTCGACGAGGTTTATCTGCTATGATCTGAGGGCAGGTAACTAAAAAACTGCAAATACCCGAGGGCACATTCGCAAACGGGTTGAAACTCTCCTGCTTTTGAAAGCTTGTTTAAGGTAAACACAAAGAGGGCCTACACATCGTCAACTGCCGTGAAAGCATCCATCAAACCATCTCCAATCTACTTTCTGTTCCCAGGTCACGGGTCTGAACGTCCCAACATGGCTCGGGGACTTTATGAAAGTAACGGTAGTTTTCGAGAAACCCTGAATCATTGTTTAAAGGTCGCAGGCGAATGTCTCCATATAGACCTCAAGCCGATCTTGTTTCCAGACCACATTCCAGACGACCTGGCTCGAAGGCAGATTTCCCAAACCATCGTTACTCAACCGATTCTATTCTCGATTGAATATTCATTGGCGAAACTACTGCACACTTACGGCGTGAACCCTACGGGAATGCTTGGGCACAGCGTGAGTGAGTATGTCGCCGCTTGCCTGGCCGGTGTATTCTCCTGCGAAACGGCACTGGAGATCGTATGCAAACGTGGCCAACTGGTCCAAAGCCTACCAGAAGGATCGATGCTTGCCGTGTCACTTTCAGAACGGGATATCACACCCTACCTCAACGATCGGGTAACGCTAGGCTCTACCATCGGTGAGTATCAATGCGTAGTCTCGGGATATCCCGATTCTATATACCACCTTGCCAGGTCCCTTGACACCGCCGGTGTAGAAACGAAGCCTGTAAGGGTCACCCGGGCATTTCACTCTATGATGTTGGATCCCATCCTGGATGAATTCCGCACCTTTGTTAAAGGCAAAGCTCTTTCGCCTCCGGAACGTCCGTTCATTTCCTGCCTGGACGGAAGCTGGATCCACAATCCCGACGCACAATCCGCAGATTATTGGACCCGACAACTTCGTAACCCCGTTCGTTTTTACGAAGGCATAACGACACTACTGCAGCGAGTTCCGGCAATGTTCCTCGAAGTTGGGAAAGGAACGATGCTAAGCGGTCTCTTAACCACGCATCCGCTTTCTTCCAAAGCGGTAACCTGTCTCAATACCATTCCCGCCAGCTTTCAAACAGACAACGAAACGGAGTTCTTTAACCAAACTCTCCGACAGCTAAAAGGCGTTAATCAATCTTCCGCTGTTGCATTCCGCGATTCGCTCCCTCCTTCATCAGAAAATCGAGGAGCCGAATCCAACATCCAACCGAAACCCTCACGTCATAGCAGCCAGCACGAGGAAAAGGTCGCAGCCATCGTATGTGAGGTGCTCGGTCTCGATACCATCGGTTCGGACCAAAACATTCTGGAAATGGGAGGAAACTCCCTGATGATCATGCAAGTTCTTTCCAGACTGAAACTGGTGACCGGAAAAACGATTCCGCTAAAAGCCGCGTTCGATAATCTAACAGTCAACGCTCTTTCCAAGCTGTGTAAGTTCGCTAACGGCAAGGAAACATCGAATATCCCGAAGGCAACGAAGCCAAGGGCGACTGACCAGGCCAAGCTCCTCGAGGAAACGAAGAGCCCCCCGATTAACCTTCAGAGAACCTCCGGGGATCGATTGAAATCAGAGATGAGTCTCAGCCTCTTTTTCTTCTCTGGGGATGCTGGCGCCCATCCTGAAGAGCCCTACCAACTCGTGATGGAAGCCGCACAATTCGCTGACAAAAATGATTTTGATGCGATCTGGTTGCCTGAGCGTCACTTCAACGCATTTGGCGGACTTTACCCGAATCCGGCCGTAGTCGGCGCCGCAATCGCTACGCAAACCACACGGGTGCACATCCGCGGAGGCTCCGTCGTTCCTCCTCTTCACCACCCGATACGAATCGCAGAGGAATGGTCCGTGCTCGATAACCTGACACAGGGGAGAATAGGTATTTCGTTCGGCTCAGGATTTCACCCGAAAGATTTTCTGTTGGCCCCTGAAAACTTTGAACGCCGCAAAGAGGTGATGTTCGAATCGATCCAAACCATACAGGAACTATGGAGCGGGGGCCAATACAGCGCGAAATCAGGCCTCAGCGACGACACCAGCGTTTCCCTATTTCCCAAACCTTATTCCCCAAAGCTACCAACCTGGCTAACCACCTCGAGGAGCGTAGACACTTTTATCGAGGCTGGGCAAATGGGCGCCAACGTCCTGACAGCCCTGCTTCGGCTGACACCCGAAGAGTTAAGGGACAACATCATCGCCTATCGGGATGCGTTGCGAACTGCCGGATATCCGCCTGAACAAGGCGTAGTGACACTGATGCTTCATACCTTTGTTGGCGACGATGATGACACTGTTCGCTCGATCGTAGAATCTCCTCTGAAAGACTACCTGCGCAGTCACATGCAACACACCAAAGCTGTTTCGCTAAAAAAATCGGGACAGGACTCATTGGCCCTAACTGCCGAGGAGGAAGCGGTTTTATTGGAACACGCCTTCAATCGCTACCTGGAAGGTAATTCGCTAATCGGAACCGAAGAAAGTTGCTTGGAAACAATCAATTCGCTCATGGAGCTAGGCGTGAATGAAATCGCCTGCCTGGTTGATTTCGGAATCGAAGCCTCATTGATTATCGAGAGCCTGAACAACCTGAATCGCGTTAGACAACAATCTCAGTTACTCAACCCCTAAGATAACCAGAAACGCTTTCTCCGAACCTAGGGAACTTTGGAGCAATGCAATGAGAGATCTAAAGCTTTCGCTCGATGAATTCATCGACTGAAACGTGTAGTCGCTCAGGTTTAGTATACTTGGGGGCGCCTAAATAATCATTTTAACCCAGTTTTCCAACTTGAACACCTCAATAAAACTACCCGACAAGAATCACTTTCATCAATTCCTTCTAGCTGGTCAGTCCGTCGCGAAAGATTCACCGTCTGTAACTTTCGTACCCTCAGACGGTCTAACCTCAAAGGAAGGCAACTTACACTTTGACTCCCGCTCCCTCAGAGAATTTGGAAAACGCTACGCCAGAGCTTACCTCTCCCTGACATGACGGCACCGCAACCACAAAAAGATTGCCCCTTGTAGGGGGACTCCCAAGGCAGACGGACACACATTTTTATTCGAAGTGGAGAAGACGATTCAACCGAAATAAAGAAGGAAGCTTAAGCTCGATTTTGCCATCGAACCTAGCGTATCTTGGATCATGCTTAAATTCATCGGATACGCGACCCTTGCCTTCGTCACTCAATTTCTCAGCCTGGGCGCTTCCACAGATTTACCAGATAAGGAAAACTTTCATCTGTTCCTACTTGCGGGTCAGTCGAACATGGCAGGAAGAGGAATCATCGGAGAAGAGGATAAAGTGCTTCATCCCCGTATCTTGATGCTTACCCAGGATGGCACCTGGGCTCCCGCAAAACATCCAATACACTTTGATAAATCCGTCGCAGGCGTTGGGCTTTCGATGTCCTTCGCAGAAGTACTGACAGAAACAGACGAAGACATCTTCATCGGATTAATTCCAGCTGCCTGTGGAGGATCCTCGATCACGACCTGGGAACCCGGTGGTTATCATACACAGACCAAAAGCCATCCCTACGATGACGCCATGGATCGCGCTCACATAGCCATGCGGGATGGGATCCTCAAGGGCATCCTTTGGCATCAAGGCGAGTCCGACACCAAACCCGGATTATCAGAATTTTATGAAATGCGACTTCGTAGTCTCATTACCCGATTCCGAGAAGACCTGGGACACCCGACATTACCTTTCGTAATCGGACAACTCGGACAATTCGAACAAAAGCCGTGGACCCACCATCGTATAATCGTAAACCATGCCCACGAGCTCATAGCCACTGATACGCCGTACGTCAGTTTCGTGAGTTCAAATGGGTTAACTCCCAATGACGATATCGTTCACTTCGACTCACCTTCGCTCAAAAAATTTGGACATCGTTACGCCAAGGCCTATCTGAAGCTCATTTCTGAAAACGAATAACCTGCCAAAGGAACAGACCACTTTCATCTATGAAACGGATTCGCATCTATCACCTAACTGAGTATTCCTACTCACAATCGGTTAAGTTGACTGATTACATACTGCTCCTTCGGCCCCGGGAAGGTCACGACATCAGAATCGCCTCTTCGAGGTTGAACGTACAGCCAGATCATTCCATGAAGTGGTACCGCGATATCTATGGAAACTCCGTTGGTGTGTTGCACCTGAAAGAAACGGCAAGCCTTCTACACATCGAAAGCGAAGTGGTAATCGAGCACTACGAAACGAATCCCTTGAATTTCCTGGTCGATGAGCGCGCAGTCACATTCCCTTTCCCTTTTGAGCCCGGTGAGCGTCTCGACCTCCTACCATATTGCACTCACACTTGGCCCAACGAAACGAAGACACTGAGCACTTGGGTATCACGTTTTTGGGTACCTGGCCAGTCTATCGAAACTTATGCCCTCTTGGACCAAATGAATAAGGCGATCGTTGCGGAATTCGGCTATGGTATGCGAGAGGAACCCGGCGTCCAGAGTACCGCAACAACATTACAATTAAAGACCGGTAGTTGTCGCGATTTTGCGGCGCTCTTTATTGAAGCCTGTCGCTTTCTAGGTCTTCCTGCCCGGTTCGTAAGTGGCTACTTACATAACCCGGAATCCACCCTACCGGGCTCGACTCATGCCTGGTCTGAGGTCTACCTACCCGGCGCCGGTTGGATAGGTTTCGACAATACCAGCGGTCTTGTAACAGGAGCCTCTCACATACCTACAGCCGTTCACCGTCACCCCGAGGCAATTCCTCCTGTATCCGGATCCAACTACGGAGACGCATTCGTTTCGTCAAACCTGAGGGTCGTGGTTGAGGTCAATGAAGTCGAAGGTTAGTTCACTTATAAGAGCCTTACTCACTTCAAAGAGCACTACGATGCGGCTTCCAACTTGGCTTATCCATACCTGTATCTTCACCAGCTCAACCTACATCTTTCAACCTTCTCCCTATAATTGATGTATATCATACGTCTAGGAGGGCGTAGATCTATCCCATAATTCAAACCCTTGGAGGAGGAAGTAAGCAACCAGCTGAAATCAGAGTCTCCGAGAGTCGGGTAAAATTTGGAAGCGACAAGAACCGACGGCGTTGTACGTGCCAATAATCGATTTGAACGTTAGGGCTCGTGCCTCGCCACGATATCCAAAAACACCGGCAATATAGTCTCCGCCTTTGCAGGGCCGATGCCTTTGATCATCATGGCTTCCTCTGCAGTCTTGGGTTTCAATGCCGCTAGTTTTTTCAGAACCAGGTTCGGAAATATCGTGTAGGCGGGTACATTCCCTCGCTGCCGCCTCAGTTCATTGCGCTTGGAGACTAAAGCCTGAAAGAGCGATTCTTCATAGTCGATAGCTTCCTGATCGGAATCCGTTTGGGCGGCCGCAAGCAACACACTCGGCCAGGCGAGTTCCGTATCCACTTCGCCGAACATCACACGCGATCCGAACTCGGTCAGTTGCAGCAGCGGGTACTCACCATCGTTCGTTTCAACCAATCCCTGCTGCGCCATCGCGTCAAAAAGTTCGGACACGAACTCCGTTGAGTGTACCTTCAAGATACCCCAGGTCGGTAGTTTATCCAGATCCGCCTGAACGATCGTCTTAGCCTTGCTACCTATCAGGCATTTGATGATCCTATCCCGACCAAACCGCGCGATCCATTCATGTTTGGTATGGCGCTGAGACATCCGGGCTACTCCGCTCAGAGCCTTCTTGAGAATCACGCTTTCGTTCTCATCCAACACCCGGGCTGGAGAGTCAATGGCCATCATGCACGCATCACAACGACCACAGGGCTTGGAATTCATCTCACCGAAATAACGAAGGATCCACTGCTCCCTGCAATTCTGTGAATAGGCCCACTGTATGACTTTTTTAAGCTTTGATTCGTCACGTCGTTTCTTCTCAGCCAAAGCTGCTGCATCAAGAATCAAGTCTCCGGGGAGAGTATCTGGCTGAAGCAGTCGCGTTCCACGTACCCGACTCCCTGGTACATCGTACCGTTCAATGATCCCCTGACGACGTAAAACGCCCAGCGCGGCACTCACCGACATACCATTTGTCTTTTTCCCAAGTCGATAGATGAGCTCATCGATGGGCATAACCAACTCGTAACTGTTCCCTGCCTCAGAATGCAAATGAGCGTAGGTTTGCTTAATCAGAGACGCATCAGGATTTCCACCCTCGATAAAAAAGTCCTGTACTCGCTTGTCGGCGTACATAAACTGTAGCTCACAAAACCCCGGCTTGCCATCGCGACCAGCTCGGCCGGCTTCTTGGTAAAAAGCTTCTATACTTCCCGGCATCTCGTAGTGGCAAACGAAACGGATATCGGACCGATCGATTCCCATGCCAAAGGCATTCGTAGCTACGGCGACTGAGGTTTCGCCGCCTATGAAACGATCCTGCGCAAGACTCCGCTCTGTATCGCTTAATCCACCATGGTACACGATATGGTCCTGATCATCTTCTTTCATCCATTCAGAAACTTCTTCTACACTCTTACGGGTGGCACAGTATACAATCCCAGTCTTATGAAGATCAATCAGCTTTCGAATACGGCGGTACTTCTCGAGTTTGGTTTTGGGCTTACGGATCGTAAACGTCAGATTGGGTCTCGAAAACCCTGACACGAAGGAATTCGGAGATTTCAATCGGAGATTGGCACGTATATCTTTCTGAACCTCCGGAGTCGCAGTCGCAGTGAATGCAGCGCACAATGGATGCCCTAAAGATTCCAACGCTTCCCCGAGTCGGAGGTAGTCCGGTCGAAAATCATGTCCCCACTGGGAAATACAATGAGCCTCGTCCACTGCGACGAGGGAGATCTCAACACCTCTCAACGAATCAGTAAATGAACGGGCGCGAAAACGCTCTGGAGCAATGTAGAGTAACTTAAGTTTCCCCGCCCTAAGCGCACCGAGTATCTCCTGCTGCTGCGGCCAGGATTGGGAGCTGTTGATCATGGCCGCCTCAATCCCTTTCGCTTTGAGGCCATCCACTTGATCCTTCATCAACGCAATCAGGGGCGAAATCACCAAGGTCACTCCCGGCAAAAGCAGAGCGGGCAATTGATAGCACAAACTCTTTCCGCCTCCTGTAGGCATGATAACCAACGTGTCTTCCCTCTTCAGAATAGACTCGATGATACCCTCCTGCGGATAACGAAAACGCTCCAAGCCAAAGTGTTTTTTTAATGCGTCTTGAGGAGACATGATCATACGTTCATGCAAGTTCACACTGAGTCACAATGCAAGCCCAGACGACAGCGGTTGCCCCGGAAACAGGTTTACTTGCAATCTGATGCCGATCTCTTTCTCATTCTAATCTATCCGACTATGGAGGAAACCATCGAACGCAACCTGGGTGAACAACCGATCGCGAAGCTTCTGCAAGAGCTTCAGTTGCGAACGCATGATCTGGTAGCCGCTTCTGATGAACATATCACCCACAAGATGGTGACGAAGGCCTGCAAGGGCAGGCGGCTTACGAAGAATATTCAAAACAAGATCGTCCGCGCCCTCAACAAGGCATCGCACAACACCTACAAGAAAGACCAACTTTTTAACTACTAGAAACCCTTCTAAGTAATGAAACTCATCAGCCCTACCCGACTTACTACCATACCCCTGCTTGCAATCTTTCTGTTCGTCTCTGTTGCTACGGTAGATGCCCAGAACCGCTGGTCACGAAAGGTCAAGGAAACCTACTACCCTTCCAGCATCGATAACTCACAGCAGCCCAGTCTCGTTTACGCTCCCAAAAAAGTGGACGGCAAACGCCCGCTGCTCGTAGCCCTCCATACCTGGTCCAACGATTTTCTGCAGGAAGGTGGACAACCCCTCTTCGGCGACTGGTGCATCCAAAACGACTGGTTCATGATTCACCCGAACTTTCGGGGCAAAAACCGGACACCTCAGGCGATGGGTTCCGACTTGGCGGTGGGGGATATCGTTAGCGCGGTCGAGTACATGAAATCCGAATACAACGTCGATGAAAACCGTATTTACTTGGTGGGTACTTCAGGTGGGGGGCACATGTCTCTGCTCATGGCCGGTCGACACCCCGAGATCTGGGCAGGCGTTTCAGCCTGGTGCGGCATTTCAGATATTCAGGCCTGGTGGGAACAAAAGTCGGCCGACGGTCCAGAACGATACGCCGAGGAGATAGAACTCGCTCTTGGAGCAGCACCGGGCACCGACCTAGAAGCGACACAACAGGCACGCTACCGTTCTCCACTGTCCTATTTGACGAGTGCAGCCAACGTCAGCCTCGATATTAATCATGGTATTGATGATGGACGCAAAGGAAGCGTCCCCTTTACTCACTCACTTTACGCTTTCAACCGAGTCGTATCCGGTGAAGATGCGATTAGTGAAGCGGATATAAAGACGTTCTATGAAACTCAAGAAGTGCCTGTTCACCTCAAGACGAGCATCAAAGATCCTGTATATGGGAGGAAGGTCCCTCTATTCAGGAAAACGACTCCGACCTGTCGGATCACTATTTTCAAAGGCGGCCATGAGATCATTCACGAAGCGGCTTTGAATTGGTTGGCACTTCAAAAAAAGGGTTCACCCACCGTCTGGGAAGTAACCAACCCCATCAAAATCAAGTAACGCCAGACCCCCGACAAGCAGCTTCCGCGCAACGCATGCCATCGAGTGCAGCCGATACGATTCCTCCTGCATACCCGGCCCCTTCCCCACAGGGAAACAGTCCTGACAACTCCACATGCTCACAAGTTCGCTCATCTCTGGGAATACGAACGGGAGAACTCGTTCTCGTCTCAAATCCGATCAGATTCGCCTCGTAGGTCACATAACCTTTCTTCGATTTCCCGAATTGTTTGAGCCCCCGCTGCATGCGACCAACGATACAACGTGGCATTAACTGATGTAGCGGAGCCGGGACGATTCCCGGACGGTAACTGGTCGCCGGCAAATCATTGGAAATCCGGTTTTTCAAGAAATCAGTCACTCGCTGCCCCGGTGCACGTTGCTTTCCCCCACCCGTTTGTGAGGCCAGGACCTCAAGATCTCTTTGAAAGGCAATTCCGGCCAAGACTCCATGTTCCTTTTGAAATGAAGCGGTATCGATCGGATCTATAGTCACAACGATCCCACTGTTGGCAAAGGGAGAATCACGCCTCGCCAAGGACATGCCATTTACCACGACCTCATCGTTTTCCGTAGCCGCCGGCACAATAAAGCCTCCCGGACACATGCAAAATGAGTGCACACCACGGCCATCAATCTTGGTCGCTAACTGGTAACGGGCTGCTGGCAAAATACGAGGCCGCTCTGAATCGCGCGAAAGATGGTATTGGATACTGTCGATCAACGATTGTGGATGTTCGATCCGTACTCCCACCGCAAACGGAGTTTGCTCGAGGAGAACCGATTCCCTGTCCAGAAGATGGTAAATATCCCGAGCACTGTGACCCGTGGCAAGTATCGTAGCCTCTCCTAGATACTCTTCTCCCTTTACGGATTTGACGCCCAGCAGTTTCTGCCCGTCAACCGATTTGATGAGCCCGTCAATGCGGGTCTCGAAGTGTACTTCACCCCCCGCCTCCAAAATCGAATTGCGGATAGCCTTTACAAGGTTGGGTAAAAGATTCGAACCGATGTGCGGATGTGCATCGGTTAGAATCCGATACGGCGCGCCATGGGCAACCAATGTCTCATAGACCTCTCTCACCGGTCCCCGTTTTGTCGCCCGGGTATAGAGCTTACCGTCAGAAAATGTTCCCGCTCCGCCTTCTCCGAAACAGTAATTCGAATCTTCGATAACACGGCCCTCGCGCAACAATGGTGCCAAGTCAAACCGCCTGCTCGAGGCGTCCTTTCCGCGCTCAAGGATAATGGGTTTGAATCCGAGGTTGATTGCGCGCAAAGCAGCAAACATCCCGGCCGGGCCACAGCCAACAATAACTATCCTCTTCGCCCCAGCAGGTACGGGAGGGAGTGTAGGCTTCAGCTCGGGATCAGCAGGCAACAGGCCACCCAACGAAACTTCAAGACGCAGTTGGACCTTAATAATCTTCTGACGTGCGTCGATTGAGTGTTTCCGTAGCCGCACATCGGTGATCTTATCACCCTCGACTCCGAGCTTTTCGACAGCAGCCTTTCGCCACTCCTCTTCGTCCTCCGATCGATCCAGAGGCAGTACAATATCTACCGTTTTAAAAGTGTGCCCGTCGCTCACGATTGTTCAGCCAGTTCGGCGGCCACCCACTCCACGATTGTTGAATCTCCTTCCAAAAATCCGAGCGACGTCAGGAAAGCATCCGCCGAGCTCATAATACGCGTGAATATCTCTTTCCCAGGCGTCTCATCCCTCGACCAATTGAAAAACCCATGCGACTGTCCTTCGAAAATGAAGAGTTCACTTTGAATGCCTAATTGATGCATGCTGGTCTGATAAGCCTGTGCAGTTGAAACAGGAATGAGATTATCCTTATCCCCCAGAAAAACGATCGCTGGCGGTTGTCCAGCTTTCAAATTGTGCATCGGGGAAAAGAACGTCCAGTAGTCCTTTACCCGCTCATACCCGTAACCATCCGGCCCATTGTCATAGACTGGATTAAAAAGCACTAGCGCATCTGGCACGGAACTGATCTCCAGAGACGGATCCGTATCAAATCGTTCCAGGGTTCCAGTCGCAGCGGCTACGTGCCCCCCGGCTGAACCTCCGCCAGCGGCTATCCGGTCGGAATCAATACCGAATCTTTTGGCATTCTGGCGAACGAACCGAATCGCAGACTTACCATCTTCCACACAGGCAAAAGGCAACACTCCGTGGCTTTTCTTGGTCCGGTACTCAGCGCTGATCGCTACCATCCCACGCGAAGCCAGATATTTTGCCTGAGGATAAAACTGGTCTGCGGATCCTCCATTCCAACCACCTCCAAAAAAGAAGACGATCGCCGGAAAACTGCCGTTCACATCGTAATTCTCGGGATAGAACATGTGAAGGTTGAGCTCACTTACATCTCCAGGAACCGTCTTAAAAACGATGAGATCATCCGGTTTCATTTCAGCGGATAGACTACAAATAGCCCCGTTCAAGAACGTAATGAGAAGGAGCAAAAGCGACTTCGGTAAACAATGGAAACATCGGGTCATAGTGGAAGATTAAGTTTCTCAGGCTTACAGATGGCGAGCACATTTGCCGAGCTTGCTGAATCCCCGTATATCCATTCGACTTATGCAATGCCTCTGCTTTCTCAGTCCAGTTACCACCCGCCTCTCGCTCTTTGTTCCGGTCACCTGCAGACAATTTATCCAGCGTTATTCCGCAAGGTGCCCATCATTACCGACAGGCGCGAACGCATCGAAACCCCCGATGGAGATTTCCTGGATCTTGACTGGAAAGACTGCCCATCAAGCAGACGACTCGTCATTCTCTCCCATGGACTTGAAGGGAGCTCTCATCAAGCCTACGTCCAAGGTATGGCGCGTGTGTTCCATGAGACGGGTTGGAACATTCTTGCCTGGAATTACCGGGGCTGTAGCGGAGAAATAAATCGTCGGATAAAGTCTTATCACAGCGGCGCGACCGAAGATCTGCATACCGTCTTGAATCATGTTTATGAGCACTATCCCGTTTTAGAAATAGCATTGATCGGTTTCAGTCTCGGAGGAAACATAACCCTCAAATATCTGGGGGAACAGAGCGACCAGGTCGATAAGCGGATTAAAGCCGCCGTCGCGTTTTCAGTGCCGTGCGATCTCGAAAGTAGCTCTATCCAGCTCGAGTCACTCACCAATCGTATCTACATGGCACGTTTCCTGAGAACGCTCAGGAAAAAGATTCGCCAAAAGATGGAAGTATTCCCAGGTCAACTGGCTGATAAAGGTTTGAGTAGTATGAAAACCTTCCGCGAGTTCGATGGTGGTTACACCGCTCCGATGCATGGATTTACCAGTGCCGAAGACTACTGGACGCGGTCCAGCAGTCGCCCCTTTATCCCAAAGATCCGTATATCGAGTCTTCTTATCAACGCTTTAAACGATCCATTTTTGGCAGCTCCCTGTTATCCATACCCGGAAGCCGAAGCCAGCCCCTGCTTTCACATGACGACTCCCAAGCATGGTGGGCATATGGGATTTCCCTCTTTTCGAACTCAAAATTATTGGTCGGAACGATCCGCACTCCTTTTCGTTAAAAAGTCATTAAAGGATGGAATATAGTCAGCACACTACCGTCACTTCCATAACATTCTTTTCTACTCTCCTGATCAATATGAGCTTTTTCGATTTAGATAGTCTAGCGAAACGTGAAGGCCTCAAGATACTACGAATTACGCCCAAGTATTTTCCTAAAGCATCTTGCCCTTTAGTCGTTAAACCGAGCAGTGAATCGCACAACCTAGCTTGGGAAATCACTCAGGCTTTGGCGAAAACAAATATATCCCAGACGGTTCTGACTAGCCGGGTACGTGGTGGTCCCAGGCAATCTGTCAGCTACAACCATATTCGCGTTAAGAGGATCGGCCTGCTTCTCCCGAAACGAGTAGGACCCTACCTTCAGGAATTGTGCTGGTTTCTCGCTGTTGCTAAATATCTCATTCTGAATCGCAGAGACTACGATCTGGTTCACGTGTTTCAAAACGATCGTATCTGGTGCCGCTTAGTTGCTGTTATCGCAGAGCAAATGAAATTACCGGTAGTCGACTCACACACCAGCGAGCTCTGGACAAAAATTTTAGAGCGACACAATACCACCAGCTGTGTATCTCAAACAGCTAAAGTTGACGAGGAAGTTTCGATTCGCCCAGTCAATCTTACTCTCTCACTCAAAGAAGAAGGTGAAGCAGACAGGAAATCCGGATTGAACCCAGAATCAGAAACAGTACCTGACAATTCAGATTCGATAGGCCGAAACAAAACACCACATCCGAATCGGCTTAAGAGATTAAGAGCCATCAGACAAGAAGCGGAATACCTCTCGATTAAACAAAACTAACATTCGTCTACTGCACCGATTGATGGAAGTCCGGAAAGCGTGTCTACTGAAGTATTGGTTTCGCTTATTCATTTCATGCCTATGAAGCTACAAGCGTAGCCAAAATTTGTAATGGTTAAACGGGAGTACATAGAAATCTTCAATGGCGAAGAGACAACAACCAGCGGACTACCATGAAGATCCGTTAAAAACATTAGCGTAGTAAAAGAGGCTTTTATTACAAAGAGAGCTTATGGGAAGCCCTCAAAGATCTACCTCCTCTTTTCCTATTTGGTCGAAAGTAGGCCAGCATAAATCTCATCATTGATCCTGAAACACGCTTCACTTTTCGTAATTTAAAGAGCAGCCTTCGCCTATGAGATCTTCCCTGGCCCTACTGCTTTTGATAAGCGCAACGTCGTCCTTTATCAGCCTATCTGCTGCACGCCCCAATATTCTTTTCATCATCGCCGATGACGCTTCCCGCAATAGTTTCGGAGCCTACGGAGCGTCCTACGTGGAAACGCCTCATTTCGACCGTCTAGCTGCAGAAGGGGTGCTCTTTACCAATGCCTACAACAACAACCCAAAATGTGCACCCGCACGAGCTTGCCTGCTGACTGGGCGTTACTCCTGGCAACTTGAAGAAGCGGCCAACCACAACCCGATTCTATCGGATAAATGGCTGTTCTACCCCTACCTTCTGGAAGAAGCAGGATATTTTGTAGGGTTCACTGGAAAGGGATGGGGACCCGGAACCTGGAGAGGCAGGGATGTTGCAGAGAATAATTTCGGAAATGCATCGAACCCGGCTGGTTATCCTTACAACAAACGGATGCGAGACGTGCCTTACAACGGCATGAGCAAGATCGACTATCCAGCGAACTTTGCAGATTTCCTCAACGCCTGGGACTCTGAAAACCCATTCTGTTTTTGGCTTGGAACCAAAGAACCGCATCGCAAATACGAGAAGGATTCCTGGAAGAAAGACGGGCGCAATCTCGATGATGTAACGGTCCAGGATTTTTACCCTGACAATGATATCATCCGCGGCGACTTGGCTGACTATGCTATCGAAGTCGAGTGGTATGACAAACAGATCGGGGCTGCGGTAGCCATGCTCGAGGAAAAGGGCTTACTAGAGGATACGCTAATCATAGCGACCTCAGATCACGGAATGCCATTTCCACGGGTCAAAGGACAAATCTACGACGAAGGTTATCGAGTCCCGTTTGTCGCTATGTGGAAGGGCAAAATCGTCTCGAATCGAATCGTTTCTGATTTTATAACATTCCCGGATCTGGCTCCAACATTGCTCGAACTGACACAAGTCGAACTCCCTGAACAAATGACCGGACAGAGCTTCCTTCCACAACTGCTCGCCGAGCACTCAGGAAGGTTTGATGCTAGTCGCAACTACACCCTTCTTGGC
The DNA here is from genome assembly GCA_964352065.1 of uncultured Opitutaceae bacterium. Lineage (GTDB taxonomy): Bacteria > Verrucomicrobiota > Verrucomicrobiia > Opitutales > UBA2995 > UBA2995. Next base: position 37,599 of record CAYGQM010000026.1, on the reverse strand, counting down.
AAGGAGCGTCACGACATCGGACGGGTTGACAATGGACTCTACTCAGTGGCCTACCCGGTTCGCGCGATTCGCAATGATTCGTTTCTCTACAGTCGAAATCTGCTGCCTCACCGTTGGCCAGCAGGAAATCCGGAATATGGATACATGAATACCGATAACTCTCCGACTAAAACCTACCTGACTGACCTACAAGCATCCGACCCGGAGTACCCATACTTTGAGATGAGTTTTGGACTTCGCCCCGAGGAAGAGCTCTACGATATTCTCAATGACCCGGATTGCGTAAATAATCTGGCTGAGGATGCAGCCTTCGCAGCCATCAAACAGCGACTTTGGAAGCAGCTCGAATCCGCCCTTATCGCTCAGGGTGATCCGCGTATCCTCGGGCAGGGTGCCATCTTCGATTACTACCCAAACAGCAAGTTTGAAAAACAAAGGACACTATATGGAAATCCCAACTGGGATCCCGTGAACGCATTCCTGGAAAAGTACGGTAAACCTTAGATCCGCTTCGAATTGCTTAGCGGCCTTCTCTCAAGCCAGCGGCTACTGAGGATTCTCTGGGGCCTCCTGAGAGTTAGGATCCACGCCAGTCACCACAATTTCCACCTGATTCGGTTCAATCGTTTCCAATAACAAGTTCTTTGGAAAGCTCATTTGGCGGGGACTCAATCGCACCCGTTGGGTGCCCTCAATCAATTTAAGTGGAACACTGATCTCGATGTCGTTTTTTCGAACAAAGTAGAAAGAACGACGAACTCCGCGAAATGTAACCTCAACCTCGGAGGGACGGATTTCCTCTACATTCCAATCTGCGGGAATACTGGTGTAGGTAACCGGTACAGAGAGCGTTCGGTAAGCAGTCTTGGACCCATTGACGAGAACGAACCACAGGGCCACCGAAAGCGTGAGTGCCACCAGCTTGTCTCGCCAGTTACGTTTCAAGTAATTTTCCCACAGACGCATCTCCAATTTTGGATCCATCGTATGGTAGAATTCTTCAAGTTTCATGGCTAAGCTCTCGGCATCCTTGACAGACTGAAGCTCGCCGTTTCTCGCAACCGAAATGGTGCCCCGTTCTTCAGAAACCACCACACACATGGCATCGCACAATTCAGATAATCCCAAAGCAGCCGAGTGCCGAGTACCACCCTTCGCAACTCGACTTGTATTTTTGGAGAGTGGAAGCTGAACAGAAAACTGAGCCACTTTGTTCTCGGCTATGATCACGGCCCCATCGTGCCCGATGGAGTGGGAATCAAATATACTTTTAAGAAGTGCCTCACTGAGCTTGCCATTGCACTCCTGCCCCCCTTCCAGGTGCCGAACGATCATGTCTTTTCCGCGAATGACAATCAAAGCCCCAACCTTCTCACGGCTGAGATCAGAGACTGTTTTCACAAGGATCTGCACTTCTTCCCGTGTCAGTCGAACGGTCTCTTTTCCCAAGAGTCTTCGATTAAAACTCCAGACCGCAATTCGTTCGAAAAAGTAACGAAGCTCCCCCTGAAAAATAACCACCAAGGCTACTAAAATCACCGCAAAGAATTGCTCAAAAATAGAGGCTGTTAAGTTCAGATTGAACTGGCGAGCCAACAGATAGATACCAGCTACGATCAAGATCCCCGTCAGGACGAATGCCGCACGAGTCCGTTTAGACCACACCAATAAGGTGTAGATTAATAAGGTCATAAAGAGTATATCCAGAAAACCTGAGAACCCTATCTCTTTAAACGGCGTTAATATAGTTTGAATCATGTCTTCGATATGGCAGCTGCCTGCCTGAATGGATAATAGGGTTCCCGCGTGGATCGAATGCGGAATCTTCTGAGCAGTCGCTTCACCATCGTCTCCTCTGCGGCTATCCACGCCTCCGGATCTGCATTTTCCCCGACTGCGAAACTACCTCCCGCTATATCGTCATGCCCACCGGCTTCACCCCGATTTTCGAAGATATCACGCAGCGCCCTTCCGGCATTCACTGCCGTTTTTTCCAAGCGCAGGGACACATATAAACGACCATTGTAACGGCCGGTGCAAAATGATTTTTTCATACTCCGATAGGTCAACAGAAAATCCGCCACCTGAGACACCAGATCCGGATTTTCCACATTCCCTAAATGCGCCGTTATCAAACCGGAACGCGCCACCGCATTTTCGATTCCTTTCCCGAGAGTGGCAAAAAAACGACGGGACCGAACGGGATTCTGAATTTGAGCTAAGGCCTTGAGATCACAAAACGGCAACACCTTGAGGTATATATCGATAATCTCCGGTTTGTTCGCTCGATAGAGATTCATCGTATCTGAAATTATTCCATAGGCCAGAGCCGTAGCCAAGCGGGAAGGAATTTCAATCTCCTTCAACAAAAGTGCCTGAGCTATAATGACGGCGGTGGCACCACAGTCAGGATCAATGATAGTACATTCCGCATTCGCCTTCACCTCCGATACATGTTGGTCCACGATGATAGTCGCTTTTTGGTTAGCCGGAAACCAGTTGTTTTCAAACGCGGGCTGCGTATCTACAAGCGCCGTATGTTTATACTTGGTCAGGTCCTCCGGTTTCACTTTATACACCGGCAGCTTTAGGATTTTAGCCATCGTCCGATTTTCCATTCGTCCGATCACTCCTTGATAGACGATTCGCGATCGAATTCCGAACGCATGCTGCGCCAAATGCTTTAACCCATAGGCACTCGCTAAAGCATCTGGATCCGGATAGTCGTGCGTTGTTATCAATAAAGGCGATATAGCCTCGCCTCGCTTTTCGAGAAATTTCAGGAGTTGGTTGGCGCTATCTGTTACCATCAAGGGGTGAAACTTTGACACCCTGGAAAAGGAAAGCAACCAAGGATATTTCAAAGACACTGGCTCTGGCTACCTTACTTCGCTTTGCCGCCTGAATTCCGTTCCACAGCTGACATGTCATTCAGCTCTTTGGACCTGGGTTTCCTACCCAAACTCGCAAGCACTTCAAATGGAAAATAGGTAAGCTTTCGGAGACCCGCGACATTTGAAACGTGCACAACCGCCTTTCGAGTTTCATGGAAAAAACTTTCCAGTCCCAGCGGCTCTGTCGACTTTGTGGGTTCTTTTACGTAAGCCAAGCGATGGATCGCATAAACTCCCAGCAGTGCAGATAGCACAAAAACGAAATCGAGACCTCGGAGATTCAATGCAGGAACTTCCGTCACGGCTCCCTGAGAAAGCTGCGTAAATGTAAGACTAAACTTGAGTTCACTCGCCTCAAACCTATCTCCCAAAATTCCTCCAACCAGAGGCCCCAACGTCGCGGCGATTCCTGCCACCACCGTGTTCGATGCAAGATATGCAGTCGCCTTGCCCTTCGGAGCACTCCTCAAGGCCAGATTTCCTACACAAAGATTCACTCCGGCAGTTGAGATCCCTACCAACACATGGATGACAATTAGCAATGGAAGTGTGTAAGCGTGTTTCTCCGGCATCGTGGTAAACGGCCAGATTAGCACACTGAAGAAAAACATCTGGCCGGCGATCAGCAGTGCTCCGCGATTGTTCCATCGATCGGCCAGATTTCCCCAGATTCTAAAAAAGAATACATTTACGAACTGACTGGATACAGCGAGGAATATGACGGTTGATATCGGCATCTCCAAACGTTTCAACAAATAGACTCCAAAAAACGCGGCTGCCATATTCAGCGCAAAATTCCAAGGACCGGTGAAGTAAAGCAGCTTTCTGAAATCGGCCGAGCGAAACGGTTCTGCCAACATCTCCCAAGGGCTCTGATACTCACCTCGCGTATTCACTGGTTCAGGAGTTAAGTAAAGGAACAGCGATCCGAATATTCCAATCACACCGCCCACTCCCAGGATCAGGCTGTAAGGTAAAATACTACTCTCTGTCAGTTCCTTAAGCGACTGAACTGCGAAGGACGCCAGAAGCGTGAGAACAGCCCCAGCAAACGTAATGATAGCCCAGCGCTTTCCAAAAAACCCACTGAATCGTTCCTCAGGAATCAGGTCGCGTATCCAAGAGTTATAAGCACAGCCTGCTGGGACGCTACCCGCAAAATACCAGAATAGTAATAGGACCAGAGACGGAATCCTCAAGGGCTCAGGAAACCAAAACGGGATAAAAGGAATAACGATCCACGCACAGCGCGATATCAATACTGGCAATACAACGAGGGCTTTCCGGTTACGAAATTTCTCGACCAGCAGGATACTGGGGATCTGCAACAGCTGGCAGAGCGGCATTATTGCAGCGAACATACCAACCACAAAATTGGAAGCGCCCAGTTCCAAGGCGAATGCTACGAGAAAGGCTCCTCCCGTAAGCACACCCATCGTCTGAGAGCAGATACCATCTAGTATGAGGTTCTTAAGGCCTCTTTCCAACTTGGCTTCGGTGATATTACTTTCCTGTCGAAATCCCATTATACAAGATTCAAACTGCAACTTTCACGCCAGCTTGATTCCATCCCCCGGACACTCGGTGAATAATCGACTCGAGCCAATTAGCCACGACTAACTTCGAAGGCAGCAACACGGCAGACCTACCATCGATTCCTTGGTATTGATACAAGACCTATATCAACCGTCAAGATCCCTGATAAAAGGCTCACAATCGAGAACAACCCCATCCTCCAGCTCTCCCGTCCAACGAGTCGGACAATACAGCGTGAGTTCAAAACGTTCCTTTTTACCCGCGACAGCTGGCAACCGTTTAGAGTAGACATGCCACAGGATGTATTCCGCTTCTGGAAACTTTGCTTCACCCTTTATCTGATCTTCAAAAAGGCGAATAAGGATGGAGCGTTCAGAAAGTCCCGCTGCCAAACACCTTACCAAGAGCGTCTCTGGAATAGCTGAGCCCTTATCGGGATCGTGCGCTTGAAGATACGCGTCAGCAGGAGGATTAAGGCTTGATAACTCGACCACAATTTTGTGGATCTCCGGTTGAGGCGTGCCAGGGAAAGCTTGATTCAGCATAAACTGTGCATTGAAGATTCGCTCATGACAAGCGAGGTCCGGATACTCCTCCCAGAGTCGATCTTCGGTCATTTCCTCTGACACATTCTGCTTTTTACCGGTAGCTAAACTATCTCCAAACACGAAATCTACAACGGCGTTGGAAGCCTTATCTTCATCCAGATCCTGGAGCGCCATGATTGTATAATCCCGCAATTGTTCCGGTGAGATCGATTCTACGTCCTCAAACTCAAGTTGTTGCAATAAAGCCAAACAGTCCTTCTCCGACCAGGTATTCGGTAACTCGTTCACTACGGAGACCGCTTTTATAAACAGTTCGAATTTCGGTTTCATCAGTAATTACTTAAAAAGCAACCATGCCCTACTCTTTATTTCATCAAAGCCAAGTGAAATAAGTGAACTACTTCGAGGAATTCGTTTCTGAGAAATCGGTCTTAACTCGCCACGTTATCCTACCTCCTAAACACTGCTTGCTGTTACTATGAAAAGCCACGACGAGATTTTATCCGAATTAGAATACAACATCAGCACCGAGAATGCATCAGACGCCGCAGCGCTGCTTGATCAAATGGCTTCCAAAGACCGCTCGCTATTGGTCGACAGACTCAGTGAGCCGGAGCGCGAACAGCTGATAACTCTCCTTCCTTCCGAATCTGCCGCTCGATTACTCGCAGGCATGCACGAAGCACAGGCAGTGGATATCCTTGATGGCATTAATCCGGAAACAGCTGCTGGAATCATGGATGCGTTGGATAGTGATACGGCCACGGATCTGTTGGGCGTTTTGGAGGCTGATGAAGCCGAGGCGATTCTCCAGGAAATGGATCCGAAAGAAGCGGCATTTGCGAGGGAGCTACTGGCATACGATGAAGACACTGCCGGGGGACTGATGCGCACGGAATACCTCGCTTACCCCGTTAACGCTACCGTGGAAGATGTCGTCGAAGACTTAAGGAAGAACGCCGCAACGTATTCCGATTTCGATGTACAATACGCTTACCTGATCGATGATTTTGGGACATTGAAGGGAGTCTTACCGCTACGGGACCTGCTACTCTCCACCTCTGAAACAACGGTCTCGAGTATTATGATCCCGAACCCTCTCTCCTTCCACCACTCCATGCATATGGATGAATTGGCGAAAACGTTTTCAAGCAAACAATATCTGGGGATGCCGGTCGTTGATGACGATGGGAAACTACTCGGCATCGTCCTCAGGAAGTCAGTGAGAGCAGCGACTGCGGAGGCCATGGCAGAAGATTTCCTGAAAGTCAGTGGTCTCGGAGGCAAAGAGGAACTGCGCTCAATGCCTCTTCACCTAAGGTCGCGACGCAGACTATCCTGGCTGAGTATCAACATCTTTCTCAACGTGATCGCAGCCAGCGTGATTGCAGCCTATCAGGATACCTTGGCTCAAGTTATCGCACTGGCCGTATTTCTTCCCATCATCTCTGATATGAGTGGGTGCAGCGGGAGCCAGGCTGTGGCCGTAAGTATCCGGGAATTGACTCTCGGATTAGTGCGACCAACGGAGTTTGTGCGGGTGCTATTTAAAGAATTGGCATTGGGAATGATAAACGGCCTCGCACTCGGTCTACTGATTGCACTGGTCGCATTCATCTGGAAAGGGAATCCATGGCTCGGACTTGTTGTAGGTGGAGCCCTCATGCTGAACACTATTGTAGCCGTTTGCCTCGGTGGATTAATCCCCCTTGTCCTGAAACGTTTCAACATGGATCCCGCTCTCGCTTCAGGGCCGATACTCACAACCGTCACCGACATGTGCGGTTTCTTTTTCGTTCTCAGTATGGCGACTGTACTCCTGCCCCAACTCACTTAATCGGTTACTTCCAAGTTAAAGGGACACCCAACTCGAGTTCTCTGCACTTTCGAAAATCGCGTCGATCGTTTCCATGTTATGGATCGCATCCCTCAGCGGCGTCGGAACCGGTGTGTTTTCCAGAATAGATCGTGAGAACACTTCTCCCTGACAGGTGTACTTGTCGCAGACCGGAAACGTGATTTCTTCTGTGGTCCCCGCCTTGTGCACCCAGATACGGGTTTCTCTGTCCGGAGGTATATTGAATGGAATCTCAATCTCCACCCGCCCTTCGGTACCCACGATCTGGACACGCTGATAAGGAGCGAGTTGTGTTCCACAAGTAAAACTGCTCGTCACATCGCCAAAATCCATAACACCAGTTGTAATCCGATCGACCTTCATATCTGGATCACGATCGATTATGCCCAATACGCGGATGGGCTCCTTTTCGAAAACAAAACGTGCCAGGGAGATACAGTAGCAGCCGATATCCATCAAACCACCCCCACCGATATCCACCTTATTGCGAATATTATTCGGGTCATCGTTGAAGTAAGAGAAAAACGACTGAATGGTCCGCAACTGCCCGATGCTACCGTCTCTGGCCAGCTCCTTTGCCCTAATCCACACCGGGTGAAAACGATACATAAACGCTTCCATCACCTTAAGCTCCGGATAACGCGCTTCTGTATCCAAGAGCCTTCGTGCATCCGCAGCATCCAGCCCCAAGGGTTTTTCACACAGTACATGTTTCCCTGCTTCCAGGGCCTTAATCGACCAATCCACATGCATGTGATTCGGCAATGGGTTGTAGATGGCATCGATATCCGGATCAGCTAGAAGCTCTTCATAACTTCCGTAGGCCTTGGGGATCCCTAGTTTGCTGGCAGCTGTTTGAGCGCTATCTAAATTTCGAGACGAAATCGCTACGATTTCGCAACAGTCCGACAACATCATACCAGGTATGACCTGAAGCGTGCCGATCTTTGCGGTACTGATAATTCCCCACCTTACTTTTGTCATAATCCAATCTCCCTTCGTGCCCTTCGACCTTTTAAAAAACCCTACATTTCCTTGATACGAATACGACGGTACTCAATCTGTCCGCGGTCTCCCTCGAGCCCAATCGCACCTGTATCGGGAATCTCAAAAGCCTCTTCCAAGACCTCACCATTACAGGTACAATAGGCCGTATTTCCCTTCACTGTGACTTCCAGCTCGTTCCAATCGCCTTGCTTATAGCGCTTAAGGTCTGTGTAAGGACCCGCCAGCGGAAAGTCACGACACTGGAGTTGTTTGCCTCGCAAAAAGACCCCACTGTCGGCATTGGGAGTAGCTCTGAATTCAAGTCTCAACACAAAGTCGTTTGGAAAATCACGGGTAGTCCAGAGCTGTTGAATACGGCGACCTTCGGTCGGTGTCGTTACGACGAGACGGTCATTAACGGCCACATAGCGCCCATCACTGCTTTTCGATTTTCCATAAAAGTTCAGCGGTTCCGGGAATGAGGAAAAGATAATACCGTTCTTATTCGGTTTTCTGGGGGGCGATGCCTTAAAACCCCAGCCGTTTAGGTTGCTACCGCTAAATAATGGTACGAAGCCTTTTTCAGGAACAAAGGTATCCGGTGCCGTTTCGATCAGTCCTAATGTCGCGAGCACCGGCCTGATCGCTGCGCCCCATTTCGCCTGTCCGATTCCGTTCGGATGCAACAGATCGGGGAACTCCTCTTTCTTAGCGTTTCCCTCTTCATTCGCAAACAACGTCCACGTATCCAAAACAGTTATACGTTCATCTCCTTTGGCAATCGCTGCCAATTGATTGTTGATTTCCTGAATATCCTTCGGAGTGCGGTCCTTCTCCGGAGAACTGGGAAATACCTTACATAGAATAATCGGCATATCAGGATTATGGATTTCGAAAGCATCCAACATAAGCTTAACATTACCTGCGATCTGTTCAGCCGTAGCGCCATCGGCCAGATCATTAGTCCCCATCAACATAACAACAGCACGTGGATTCAATGCCAGCACGTCCTCATCCAGTCGGATCAACATGCCTCGGGTCGTATCTCCGCTAATTCCCCGGTTCGCTACTTTGAGACCTGGGAATTCGTTCGGGAGGTTTCTCCACCCTTGCGTAATGGAGTCGCCAAGGAACACGACGGCCCCCTGATCCTTTTCCAAACTGTGGAACCACGATGCCCGGCGGGTATTCCATACTTCTTGAAACCAGTCGTGCTGACCACGGATAGGGCCGTCCCCCGGTAATCCTTCATAATTAACAGGCAATGCAATGCTCGCTTTTTCAGCCAGCGACAATTCATGGGCAAAGGAGGTAAGCCCCGAGAGAGATAACGCGAGGGCCAAGAGAACAGATCTTAGGGGTAATTTCATAAGGAGTGAGTGAATATGATTTGTGTTAATCAGACGTCTGACAGTGATGAAGTAGATATCCGAGTCCAGCGCCAAAACCGAGGCCGTGTCCTGCTCCCCAAAGCAGCTTCCCAAATTTCCCACCGACAACCGAATTCGCAACATCACCCAGGTAGTAACCCAACGTATAACAAGTAAACAGCACGGCGAACATTACCAAAAAACCACTTCGTTTCTGAAAAGCTTTCTGAAACAACCAGGTCATCGCCAGCAACCCAACGGCAGCGCCCCACAGATCCGCCTCATATCGGCCTTTTAGGCCAAACCAAAACAGGCACCAAAAGACGGCATAGACCAAGAATGCGAACGCGAAAAAGAGACAGAACTTTAGACGGACACCGGGAATAAGAACCAACCGGCTGAGCGACAATCCCGATAAACCGAAATAGATCAGCGCGATGGTGGTATACATTGGGGCCTGACCTTTAACGATCCCGAACGCCCATATGGAGTAGGCGATGATGCTTACAACTCCATAAACAAAGGCCGCATAGGGCATGCCATAGCAACAATACAGGGAAGCATCTTTATCCGTTTTTTGGATACGGTCTGAAGCGAGTCTAAACATAACGGTATTACTTGAGGTGTTTATCGGCGAAATTCAAATACTGCTCCCAGTCGTAGTCCGTTACATCGTGCGCTCCTGCACGAATATGGTAACCGATCGACGAACCCACCGGCTGATGAATCGCGGGCTGCTCGTCAACTTCAACGCCTCCAAGGCCAAAAAGCTCGTAGACTGGCCCCGCATGCTTGGCCGATAAGAACTCCCCCTTCGGATCAGCCCAGATGTCTTCTTCAGCACTGGCAATGTATACCGGACGTGGCGCCATCAATGCGATGAGCATATGCTGATCAACCGGCAGCGCGGCTTCGTTGTTATTGTAGGCCTTAAAACGTTCACAAAACCAATGAGGGAAACTGGTATTAATACGCTGAACGGTCTCTCCAAATGCCCGTCGGCTCAACGCAGCACCTCCGCAGCCCGAATCATTCGATATCGTTAGCGCGAACCGTTCATCACTGGCCCCCGCCCAAAGCGACGTCTTTCCCAATCGTGAATGGCCGAATATGGCAACCTTCGATCCATCCACTGCAGGATCCGTTTCCAAATAATCCAATACGCGACTCGCCCCCCAAGCCCAAGCCGAGATAGCACTCCAATCTTCAGGCTCTAATCGGTCTCCTTCGTCATCGCGATTGATCTTTGAACGAATCCCTGTCTTCCAACCGTCTGCATGATCCGGTTCAATGTCCCCGTAATAGATGTTTACCAGCGCGTAACCGCGCTCAACGATCATCTCCACCGGCCAACGTCGAGCACTCAGGCCGCGCGATTTTTCATTCGCTACGCCCCCTTCATACCCTGTCCCCCGAGCCTCTCGCATCCAAGACGTCGGCATCACAATGCCTGGATCGGAATTGATCGATTGATTACCTCCAAAATTGTAGCCCAAGAAGGCCGGAACCGGTCCTTTAACCGTTGGCGGCAAATACATAAGCACCTGAATATCATGTCCCTCACCAAGGTCATCGAGCCGAATGGTTACCTGTTTCCGCACCGCCTTCCCGTTTAGGGCGATATGTCTAGATTCTTCGATATAAGATACCCGCTTCGGATCTGCCGGCCTACGTCCGTAGACATGCTTCTGGAAGAGTTCCAGTATTTCACCTCGTCGCTGCCCCGTCCACTCGGCCGAATCAGCAATTCGTACTCCGTCCAGATTTATCAGAGGATCTGGAAGGCTGTAGTCTGGGATCTTCGATTCGTCATAATTGAAACCGGCTGGCTGCGCGCTCATACTGTTCAAAAATAGGGTCAAAAGAATTAGGGTAAGGTAAATCAGGGGCCTTCTTTTCGTTTGCATAGGAAACAACTAAATCAAGCCTCGAGCTCAAACAAGTGAGAAGTCTCAACTCAGCGTGACTTTTTCTAGTCTGCCCTTAGCAGGAAGCGGAGAAAAACCGGTCGACGCTCTTCCAGAGACTCCAGGAATCGATAAGTCCTGGCTGGATTGAACGCTTCTTCAACCACCTCAAACATATCCAAGGTAGACGACCATTCGCGCAAATCGTGAGAGTATTGCGGAATCAGCTCACCGGATTCAAAGGCATGAATATTCAACTGTGTTCTCATTTCGAAAAACCGGCTACCATCGGGTTCTTCAATTATCCAATGTTCAAACGCCGCCAAGTCCGAAGAATCCCCTGGGTGGGAACCGGTCAAATACTCCATCACGTTGGTAAAACCGTCTCCATCGCTATCGATATCAGCGTCAGGTACCGTATCGTCGGTTTCCAGCTTCAGCGCATACCGCATCCAATCCGGGTAACTCATTTGAGCTACGCCGTCCGAGAATACCCAGGACTGGTCAATACCCAACTCGGCAACCATCAAATCACTCTTCGCCCGAACAATTCTCAAAAGGTCCAGGCTGATTGGCATCCATTCCTCTTGGAAATCGGTCTGCAGCGATGACAGGTCCAACGTGGCAGCCACCGGATCGAATACCCCATCAAAATCAATTAATTGGACCCCATACCAACCCAGAGGAAGGTACGCCAGAGAGCGCTCATATACTTCGATCGAGTCGATCGACTGCCAAAAGTAAGTATGGGGTATCGTAACCCTGGTTTTCTCTAACGCAGTCGGCTCCGAAATATCCATGAACGTTAAGGCACCGTTCCCGGGAGCCACTAATAAACCCCCTACAACCCCGAGTTGGTAAACAGCTCCCTCAAACCGCTCTGTCCCATGCTCCAGGAAACTCCCGGATGCCTGCCACTCATAGACTGTTACTTCTGACGTGATGTCGCTACTGCTGTAGTTCACCTCACCCAACCATAGAAACTCACCGTCGAAAAGCTTGGGACCGTAATAAGAACCGGGGCTCGTGAGTTCATCCAAAAGGAATGCCTGCACCCCATCGAACGCCAGCGCTTGAAACGACTGTTCCGATATCCAGGTATCCTTCTGCAAATACGAGCGGTAGGAAGAGGTAAAAAGAATCATTCCTCCATTCTCACCTAGTAATCCATGTTCGAAGGTTCCGGGAATTTCCACAAGATCCAGCTTCACAGGAATCTCGGGAACCCTTAGGTCCAGCTGCCCCAGCCAGTGTTGGCCCAACCACCGGATGGAACCCTCTTCATCTTCAACCTGCTCACTTGAGCTCAATCCATAAAGCAGTGTCGATCCAAGTAGTTTTACTGCCCCTTCACGCCAGTAACTACGTTCGGTCGTCTCGTCCATTGAACGCTCCCAAAGATTCGTAGCACTCAAGATTCGGGGCCTTTCTTTGTCTTCAATGGATACCGCATAGACCCGACCGGACGCTCTGCCATAAGGAAAGCCCATTCGGACACCGGCGTCCCAACCAATATCGTAGAAGAAAAACCCGTTCTCTTCGCTCGGGTACCAGACCAAAGTCCCATCATCAAGAAACTCAGCCTCATAGTCCCAACTACTCCCATAGTAGTTGTTACCATCGGTATAGCGTTCACTGGTAACTCCAACAATCTCCGGCACGACCGGGTCACTCACATCTAAAACTGTCGTGGTGAATGTTTCGTTATTTTCCCACACACCATCGGATACCTCGATAGACTCAAAGCCCGATTGGGCCACGATCAGGAATTCATCCACCAACACTGCCCCGCTTATACGCCCACCTGGCAGACCCAATTGAGCCACCCGCGTGTCCAAATCATCCACCGAACTAACATGCAACTGCGCTTCGGAATCGTTCCCACCATAATAGCCATAATAAGGCCCCCGTTCCAATTGTATCAAATGTTCCCCTACGCGGTAAACTACATCCACAGGCCAAGACAACGAAAGCTCCGCCAATTCGACAGGATTATCCGGATCAGATATGTTGAGGGTTTTTAAAGACCGGCCTGAAATAGACACCACAGACCCTCCGAGAACTTTGGCTCGTCGTGCCTGAAACTCGTGAGCCATAGAACCTCGTTTGATGAGCTCCTGGTTTCCCAACTCTATCAGTTGCACCCCACTCATCCAACCTTCACCAGGAACCGACCCCTGATAAGGAAGCAATATCCACCCAGAGTCGGGAAAGAAACCGAAAGCTTTTTCATCCCAATTGGCCTCCGTCCAAGACCATCCATCTTCAGCGCCCACGAAAACCCGGGAGACCAGTGCGGGAGCCGACGCATCTCCTACTTCAAACCAGGACACGGCTAACTGCGATCCTTCAACTCCGACTGAGATCAGAGAGTCATCATCCAACACCTCCAAATGAGTTGAAAAGCCCGGAACTTCCAACTCTCCCAGGAGCGTAGGTTTTTTTGGATCTGCCAAATTTATTACAAACAACGGATCCACCTGTAGGAACGTAACCACGTAGAGCATATCTCCCGCAAAGCGACTCGCAGTGATAGACTCATTGTTGGCAAACTCAAGCGAAGCCATGGGTTCAACGATACTATCTGAAGGTATTGAGAGATCGTAAGTCTCGACACTCGCGAAGCGCCTACGCTCTGACGCACCCCGCCACACTTGGCTTACAGCCGTCAACACGTTGTCCCTAAGCTGGAGGTTGAACTTACTCAGTACCTGCCCCTTCACCCGTACTTGATGGCTTACTTCTGGTGCGGCCTCTGGATCGGAGATATCGACAACATGGACGGTAGAAATCGACTGAGTAAGAGCCTGATCCCAGGCATTGGTAGAGATCAGTAACGCCTCAGATGTCGCCTGAACCTGAGCCCCCCAATAGTCATACAATTCACTCTTCAAAGAAAGCGGTTCAGCAGTCTCGGGATTCTCCGGGTCTGTCAGGTCCACCTTGCTAACAACCATCCCCGTATTCCATCTACGGTGTTCGATCCCCGTCTCATCGTCGATAACGGTTTCCTCCCAACCACGACGGGATACAATGTATAAGATAGAACCCACCATGCGGGATTCCACGATGTATCCTGACACCGGAAGCCTGGACTTTACGATCAACTGGTCAGACTCCGTATGCTCGACTAACAACACTTCTCCGTTCCCTGATTGGGCGTTGTAGGTAAGTAGAATAACGAAATTTTCGGCCGGATGAAGGTAGAGCTGCTCCCCGCTCGATGGAACCCGCAAACTGGCGAGCTTCGTCGGGATGGCCGGATCGCTGACATCAACCACCTGAAGCCCACGATACTGATTGAAAAAATACAACACATCCCCCCGCCATTTCCAAATATCAGACTCCTCAACCACCTGTTCAGATCCTCCTGAATCTTCGAAGCTCTCCGGACCTCCCGCTCTGGCAGGTCCATTAGTAACGGCGGATTCAGTCAGCTCAAAGTCGGAGGTACCTTGATAAAATTCGAACGGAAACGGATCTGTCCAGCTGACAGACACCACGATATCTTCCTCTGAAACGCCGTCCGGCACACGTACCTTCAAATACCCTTCAGTACCTTTCAGGTGGGCAATAGTCGAGGTTTCGAGAACCCCTTGCTCGTTTCGAATCTGTACCCGCACTCTCCTAATACCCTCGGGCAATTGCATCACAACGGCCCGGTCTTCAAGCGATGCGTCAATAGCTTTGAAACCATCCTGAGCTTCCACAGGCATTGGGAGCCTCAAAAACAGGAGGACAACAAGACCTAGGAACAATGGGGGTTTGATTCTCACGGAACCCAAACCAAACCCTAAATCATACCAAATTTCAATCTTTAGCTGAGTCCGATTTTCAGAGGAAAACCCTACACGTTTGCCGGATCGGGATGCACCCAAGGCTTGCGATAAGGACGGGCGAGCAACCCGTTGGCCTCATCGTCATTCTTCACCTTGCCCGCTGCCGGATCCCACTCAAGGGAGCGACCAAGCTGCATGGACATGTTGGCGAGAATGCACGCATTACTGGAAATCACGCCTTGTTCTATATCTGCCACCGGTCTGCCACGGGTCTCAATGTTTCTCAGCAGATCCAACATATGCCAGCGCACGGCTGAAGCCACATGCTTTTCCAGACGTTTTTCAATCAGATCGATTGGATACTGCTCATATTCGAACAACGGCGTTCCACTCAGAGTCGCGGATGGAGATTTGTGAGGGATAAACTCATACTTGTGCACACTGAGTTTCAGCGTGCCTTTATCTCCATAGATGATTCCAGCCCACGGGTAATCCTTATCCGGAGCATCTCCCCAACTGCGGTGGTTCCAAACCACATTCATTTCGGGAAATCCAAAGGTCGCCGTCTGGGTATCGCTGATATTGGCCCGACTCGCCTTGTCCATGTAGATTCCACCGGTAGAACTTATCGTGGACGGCATTCCCAGGTCGAGCATCCAGCGAACCATGTCGAGCATGTGCACACACATGTCGCCCACAATGCCATTACCATACTCCATGTAAGCTCTCCACCCACCGGGGTGAATAATCTGATTGAAAGGCTGCATCGGCGCAGGCCCCGTCCACATATCCCAATCCAAATTCTTGGGTGCCGGGATATCGGGTGCTTCAGCAATTGTCTGGCGTCGGCGCATGTGGTAGTAACAACAAATATCCGCATGCGATATGTTCCCTAGCAATCCTTCCTTGATCACCCGGTCGCGGGCTTCGATCAGGTGAGGCGTGCTTCGCCGTTGAGTACCAACCTGTACGACACTCCCGTATTTCCGAGCAGCCGCCAACATCGCCTGACCTTCTACCACATCCACACCCGTGGGCTTTTGCACGTAGATGTCAGCACCGGCTTTGGCTGCCTCAATCATGGGCAACGCATGCCAGTGATCAGGCGTATCAATCAATACGATATCAAAGTCTTTCTCCTTTATCAGCTTTCGGTAATCGGAGTAAATGCGCGGCCGTTTACCTGACAACTGGCGACCCGCAATTTGATCCGCCGCGTCGTTGGCCATCACCGAGTCGACATCACAGATCGAGACGACCTCAACCGGCGCGACTTGAATCAAACGAAACAAATCGAGTTTCCCATACCAGCCCGGTCCGATAAGAGCGACCCGCTTTTTAACATCGATAAAATCCGAGGAAAAACTGCGCAAAGTCGGCAGGGTGGAAAATGCCAAAGCAGCGGAGGTAGTTTTAAGAAACTGACGTCGGTTCATGGCGAAAATCTAAAGGACGAAAACCACAACTGACAAGTCTCCAGAACGGAAACCTGCCAAAAAGGATCATAGCTTCAATTGCCAACGCCACACAATGCCATCCTCCGGATCATTCACCTCTCCTCTGCATTCGAAGTTGAGACGGCGACAGATACGGGCCGATGCGTTCTCTTTGCGCAAGGTGTGCGCAATTACCGCAGAAGCCTGCCCAGACTTGGAAGCGATATCCACCAATCCTCGGGCCATGGCCGTACCATAACCGCGGCGTTTGTATTCCAAATATGTATAATAGGCGATCTCTACGCGCTTCCAACGATCGGGGATATCCTTAAAGGCACAGACTCCGATCAGCGTCTCTTCATCCAGAAAAGCAAGATACCCGGTCCAAGGCATCGGCCTGTCAGTCAAAGCCAGAAGCTCCTCCGGGACCTGCTTAAGAAGCTTTTCGTTTTCTAAAAACTCTCCGATCGGTTTGAGGGTAATCGGCATAGCTAGCAGGTCACTCAGACCCCTCCAGTCTTTTATTCATGATGGCCGTTAACGATTCGATCAATGGTCCATTTGCTCCCGCAAGATTGACCGTTTCAGGATTCGCAAGCCGATGGTCGTAGAGTTCCAGAAATCCATCACGCCCCTGTATGAGCCGATGGGTATCCGTACGTATAGTACGCCCGCCCCGATGAAAGTAAGCGATAGCCGGATGCCCCGGTCCATTCGGATCTTTGAGCAACGGGTTCAAGGAGGTGCCATGTAATCCGTCCGGCGGTTGTAGTCCGGCCAGTTCGCAAAGCGTGGGGAAAATATCAAGGGTCTCGACCATAGCACGAGTCGGCTTACCAGCATTGGCCATGCCGGGTGCGGAGATAATCAGTGGCGAATGCAAAGATTCTTCAAACAACGCGTGCTTTCCCCAGATAGCATGCTCTCCAAGGTGCCACCCATGATCCCCCCAGAGGACGACGACCGTATTATCACGAAGGCCAAGTGCTTCCAACCGATCCAATAATTGGCCCACTAAAGCATCGGCATAGGTTACACAGGCAGCGTAGTGCTTGCGAACTTCAATTGCAAAATCAGGGTCGTCATTCGGATTTCTCCCCCAACGGTGATACTTCATGAATTCGCCGGACCCATGCCAGGTCGTTCTGCGATCCGGCTTCTCAGGATGGTCAATCTCCGGCAAGACAGCATCTTCGTAGTATTCCATATACTTTGCAGGTGCGCCAAATGGCAGATGAGGTCGAATGATACCTACAGCCAGGAAGAAAGGCTCCTTCGCCTTTGCCAATTGCTCCATTTGGTAAATGCCCTCCTTCACAATCAATCCATCCGGGTAGATACTATCATCACCCTCGGCCGATTGAAACAGGTCCATGTCTTCGGCGTTCACCCGAATCTCCCCATGCGCCAAACCATGCATAGAACCTCTGGGGTGTTGCCAGGGCCCATCGGGGCTTATGTGGCGATCCCAGGAATTTGGCATCTCAGGAATGGCCTCATCATTCCAGTCCGGTCCACCCCGCCCCCCGGGGTGATGACTGACCTTCCCTACCGAAACGGTCGTATATCCATGCTCCCGAAACCAGGCAGGCATGCTCGGAGTTACCGAATCCGGATCCTTGGCCAGTTGCTTGGCACGGTCAAAAATATCATTGTTCGAGCCCTGTCCATAGGTCCCGGTTAACAATGTATAACGGGATGCTCCACAGGTCGGAGCCTGCACGTAGTGCTTGAAAAACGGACGGCCCGAGGCGGCCAGCTTGTCGATATTGGGGGAATGAATGTAGTCTTTTCCAAAACTGTTTAACTCCGGGCGAAGATCATCAACGCAGATAAGCAACACATTGGGTTTGGAGGCCCCGGAAAGACCACAGGTGATCAGCAGAGTGAAGGATAATAAAAAAAAGCGCATATCTGTCTATTTGGAAAGAACCACTACGGGTATTGTGATGTCCGGATGTTCACCCGGAGCAGTCACCATGTTGAGTGCTCTGAATGTGAGATCAAGCCCGGACAGTCGCTCAAGTGTCTTTACGTGAATCTGAGTCTCGCTCATCGCAGGAACTGAAATGATATCCGTGTGTTTATAGAAATTGAATTCGGACGTGTTTTGCAGGGTGTAGGTTACACTTGAAACGTTTTTCAATGTCACTTCCAGAACTGATGACTTACTCATGTATTGCGCCTCAACCGGCACCAGAGACGCTTCAGCCAAAGGAACCACGGCTTCTGGCCTTCCGATAAGACTATCGTTTATCAAGGCGACCGTCCTTCTGGCAATCAGTCCCTCTTTAATACCAGCCACTGAACGCTCTTTGGAAAAAACCAAGGTCAATGGTCGATGCCCGCCATTAGGCACATCGTACTGCCAATCGATAAGGCCATGGATATCCGAGGTACCGATGATCGTCAACTGGTTGTCCAATGCGATCTGCAGGGCCTCATCCGAATAGGTATCCTCATTCACCACTTCGATACCGTGCAGTAAGCCTTCAGCGATCAGCTGCTCATGCATAGGCATCAGCTCAGCTACCGCATCGTCATCCTGACCAATCCAGGTCGGGTGATTCCAAAAGATAAACCCACCTTGCTCTTTCGCGGTTCGATAGGCGTCAACGGGATCGTCCACCAAGACCTTATTGGTATCCGTAATAAAAATGGCATTGGCGTGTCCCGGCGGCATGGAACGGGTTATCTCCGTTCCTTGAATCACGATCAGCTCTGTTCCTTGGGCCGCCTTCAACGCCTCCTCATGCGAACGATTGCGATCAGGCATCGGAATGTCTGCGCCATGTTTCAATTTCTCCAAATGGTCCGTGATCGAAATCGCATCGAGATTATCCTTCAACGCCTCCTCGACCCGTATACTCGGCCAGACATTGCCATCGGAAAACACCGTGTGCATATGCAAATCACACTTGAGAGTCAGGTAACCCGGTACATCGGGAAAATGAAGTTTTCTCGCCTCTTCCGGGATAGAATGGGCGGAAGCAAACTGAACGGGTAACAGAAGAAGTAGAACGGCTGTAAATTTCATCACAACAGGGATAGGATGAGGAGTTCTAAATCCGACCAATATAATTAACAAGCGCGAAGACGATCGACACCCAATTGTTTCATTCGGTGCATTTCATTTCGAACTTCCCATATTTCTGCATCCCATCAATTCTGGATAGATGCGAAAACGCCTCAACTCATATCTTTCGGGATTATTGCTTGTAACCACGGTAACGGCTTCGATTCCATTGTCCGCTGACTCCCTCTATTTCCGCGAAGATTGGAAAGAGATTCCTTTCGCGCTTCCCATAACACCAGCCCATGTCAACAACCCGGAGCTGCAGATGGAAACCCATGGCCCCGGGCGCCTTGGCATCAAAAAATCCCACCATGAGGAAATCGAAAACGATCCCTACTACGTGTGGTCAGGTGAGTGTAAACTGCCATGGGCCCTTTCGTTAAAGAAACAGGGCAAATTGGTAGATCTATCCTCCGATTCATCAAAAGTCGTTTGGCGCAGCCGACAAAGCGGAGGACACGCACTTCACCTTCTTATTAAACTGCCCGGCGAACGTTGGTTCATCAGCGAACAAAGCAATGGAAGCAGCAAAGACTGGCAGGAGTTTACATTTAAAATAAAGGAGCTCACCTGGCGGCATTTCAGTATTATCCAGTGTGTCGCGGAAGAAAGTGTCCCAACCCCTGATCTGAGCAAGGTAGAACAAATCGGTTTCACCGATCAATTGGCTGGAAAGAGCAGCAAATTTTCATCCCGTGTAGATTGGCTGGAGGTCTATGGAAAGGAACTGAACGCTCCCAGGATACCACCCCCAATCGTTAAAGCGACCCGCGTTATCCCCATCTTACCCGACTCGGTTGAAGCTTACGAGGACTTGACCTACATACAATATGGTGAACGCCCACTCACTCTGGATCTTTATAAACCCAAGGCATCCGTAAATCCCCTACCAGCAGTTCTATTCATACATGGAGGCGGCTTTTACAAAGGCGACCCCAGCAGCTATACCGCCATGGCAATACAGTTGGCAGAGCATGGCTATGTTACTCTGAACATACACTATCGTTTATCTGGAGAAGCACCTTTCCCTGCGGCTATTCAGGATTGTAAGGCAGCGGTGCGTTGGGCCCGGGCAAATGCTCGAACTTACAATATAGATCCTAACCGTATCGGCTCTGTCGGTGGGTCAGCAGGTGGACATCTCTCCGGCCTCCTCGGTACCAGCGGACCTGCTACTTATCTGGAAGGTCTCGGAGGTAATGACGAATACTCCAGTTCGATTCAAGCGTGTGTCGTCATGGCAGGCGGCATGGACTGGCGGACTCCAGATTCGCTCAAAGCAGCCGCTGAAGATCCCCGCCGCAGAATCTATACCTTTTTGGATGGTACCTTCGAGACCGCCACTCAAACTTATCACAACGCGTCACCGGTATTTCATGTTTCCAAAGCCACACCGCCCATGTGCTTCATGGATGGAGAGTTCGACTCACCCGGAACCCGCTACGTTGGTATCATCCATAAACTGGATACACTGAATATCTATCACGAATCCCATGTAATAAAAAACGCGCCTCACCCTTTCTGGAGTTCCCATCCGTTCTTCGATCCAGCCCTGGGGATACTCGTAAACTTCTTCGATAAGCATTTAAATGACCAGTAGCCCCATAGGCTACTCCCTAAGGATCCAAACCGTTACCGAGTCGTCTACCGTCTCTCAGTTCGGATCGAAATGATCTCCACCGGCTCTGCCGGCTTGTCCCCTTCACTTTTTTCCACGTCCTCAATGGCGTGTACGACGTCCATACCTTCGATCACTTTCCCAAATACCGTGTGCTTGCCGTTGAGCCAAGTGGCCCCTTCCTTCTTGGTCGTAATAAAAAACTGAGACCCGTTGGTATTAGGACCAGAATTGGCCATACACAACGTGCCATATTCGACCTGACCCAACATATTCGGGCGCGCAACGGGCTCATCGCTACCCAACCAGGTCTGAATCTGCTCAACGGTCATACCTACCATCGGAGTTGGGCCATTCGCCGCTAGTATTTCCGCATAGAGCTCTTTAATTTCAGGAATGGGACTCTCACCATCGTGCTCACGAAGGTGCGGAACCAGCAGGCCTTGGAACACGGCATCTGCTGCGGCCTCATCCTGGATTTCTCCGGTCATCGGAATCATCTCTTTTCTGAAAACGGTAACAGGCTCGTTACTACCAATCAATTCCTGCAACTGCGCAACCGTCATACCAACCATCGGCTCGTAAGACCGCTGAGCATCCATAGTCTTTACCAATTCTTCGAGGACCTGATTGCGTTTATCTTTCGGGTTTGCACGAAAGTAAGGAACGATTAAGGCGTTGAACACCTCATTGGCCACATCCTGATCTGTAATTTCACCCGTTAACGGAACCATCTCTCCAGCAAAAGTCTCGTCCTGAAACTGATATCCTGGTCCACCTCTACCGGTACCTTCTGGACATCCCCCTTGGATCATAAAATCCTTGATCACACGGTGAAAAGTCAGGCCGTCATAGAACGGTTCCATCTTCTCGACCCCTTCACTATCCGTCCAGGCTTTTGTCCCTTCGGCGAGCCCGACAAAATTTTCCACAGTCAAGGGGGTGGTTTCTTCAAACAATTCCATAACCACGGTTCCATAATTGGTCTCCATAACGGCGACCAGGGTCTTGGGCTTTTTGGAACAGGCAGCGAAGAAAGCCACTGCCAAAATTAGAATTCCGGCGGACAATTTACTGATCGTATATCTCATAGCTTGGGTAGAAAAATTGGCCGAACGCATCTCGGCAATAGCAATCATGGATTTCTCCTGCAATTTAGTCCGCAGTCAGAACCACCTGATTCTTCGAGTAGGAAATCTTAAAGGTGGTTCCATCCTCAAACAAAACCACCTGGTTTTTATTCAAAAATTTCCCCATCACTGCCTTGGCATTAATCAGCTCATACGATTCCCCTTTCCGGGGTTTGAATTTCGGAGCCAACGAGAGCTTTAGCTGCCCTCCAAGGCTTACCTGTCCCGATACTTCCAGTGCAGCCTTTCCATCCATTGCGATATTTAGTACCCCCGTTTTTGACTGATCGTAATCCTTGGAAACCAGGAGTCGGTTCAGAGCAGAAACCTCTCCCGCATTGTACACACTACCCTCGATCGCTCCGTTTCCTCTCAGAACGCCACCAGGTTCCACTTCAATCCAACGTAGGGTAGATACCGTTCCTTGATTCACCACGAGCGATCCATGCTTTGCGATGCGGATTTCGTTTCGCCCGGTCAGGCTGACATAGGGGTCCAATACGAGCGACTGGACCGCAGTAACACCGCGAATTTCCAACGCGAGAAACTCCAGGTCTTCATTCGCTACGGCCAGCGCATCGACATTCCCCTTATTCTCCATGAGCGATGTCCAGGAAACTTTCGGTTTGCCGGATTCCGTCACGTAAGTGATCCCAGCGTTAGAGTATTGATAATCCGACCAATTGGCATCGGCAGAAGTCAGGGCGGCATTCTCACCGATCCAGTGATGGTAAGTATTTGCAAATCCTTTCGGCTCAGTGACCCGCTCACCCAACATCAACGTTTTAAGTTCTTTCACCATGTCAGGATATTTCGACGCGATGTCCCGTTCTTCACCATGGTCCGCTTTGAGATCATAGAGTTCGAACGTGCCGTCCTTACGACGAATGAGTTTATCGTCGCCCCGAATAATCGATTGCCCATTACCGGCTTCATGGATCAGAAACTCCCGTTCACGCTGTTTACCCTTTCCTGTCAGGATCGGAGCCAAAGAAACTCCGTCGATTCCCAAAGGCGCCTTCACGCCCGCGAGCTCGGAGAAGGTCGGTAAGAAATCAGTTACGTCAAAAAGTATATCGCTGTTCGTTCCCGCCTTCAGCTTGGAACTTCCGGCAAAATGCGCTGGTAAACGAATCATCATCGGCACCCGGATTCCGCCGTCCTCGATCCGTCCTTTGACATCGCGCAGTCCACCGTTCGCATCGAAAACCTCGCGGGAAGCACCGCCTGGACCCCCATTATCAGACTGGAAAATGATCAGCGTACTTTCGAGAACCGAATCGGACCTGTCGCCGTCCCCATTCGGATCATCGAGACTGGATAGAATATTCCCTATGTGGCCATCAATGCGGCTGATCATTGCGGCCCAATGTTGAGCCTGCTCCGGGATTTCATTAAAAAATGAAATCCCGTTATAGGCGACATCCCACTCCGGCAATTTTGCGACTTCTGCAAAGGGCGCATGGGGTACCTGGAGAGCCAGTAAACCAAAGAAAGGCTGTCCCGTCGCATTATAATTCTGAGACTGCACTCTCACAAAATCCAAGGCCGCAAACGCATACACGTCGTCACAGTAAGCCGTCTCCGGATAGTCAGGATGGTTTTGCAGGGCAGGCGTGTTGGGATAGCTGGCGCTCCCTGCCCACCGCTCCATCGAATTGGGGATGAGTTCGAGCCCCCCCTTGGCAGATGGAGACGCAGGCGCTTTCCATAAAGTTGGCTGATAAAACGTATGAGCCCGCACGTGGTGAAGCTCGGCAACTACGTGCTCGTAACCATGCGAAGTGGGAAGCGTTTGGATGTTGAGAATCTCCGGATCCGGTTGGCTTTTAGATCCACCATAACCCCATTTACCCCAGTAACCAGTAACATAACCCGCAGCCGACAATACATCCCCCATCGTGACGTCTTCAGATCGGATCGCTTTCTTCGCGTTATCCGTGTCGTTCTGATCGGCAAAGGTATGTCCTTGGTGAAAACCCGTTTGCTGAGACGAGCGGGCCGGAGAACACACCGTGCAGCCATAGGATCGACGGAAGTTGACCCCTTCGGTCGCCAATCGATCCAGGGTCGGCGTAATTAGGTGAGGTAATCCTTTCGCCTTTCGGTCGTATTGTCCATTCGGGCCGATAGCCCCCCAGCCCATATCATCCACATAAATGTATAGGATATTGGGTCGCGCAGTTCCGTGAGCAATCAATTCAGAGTTCTTATGCCCGGCACCCATTAAAGGAGTGGCAAGTAATATCAGCAAAAGCGGGGTAGTTAGACGCATACCCGAGAACTTGGATTCTCATACTTACCGAGGCAACCCAGAATCAACCATGACCCGCTTAATGATTCCTGCGATAAAAACAGATCTACAAGTTCGATTAGTTGGCGGGGGTGTCGTCAGGAAGAGGAGCTTCCGAAATATCGACTTCGGTGTTTACACCAAGCCCGCCGACAGACTCGCTTATTTCAACCGGGAGCATATCCCTCAAATACTTAAGACTATCGCCATACTTATCTTGAAGCGCCCCAACCGTCCTTATCGCCTCATCTACTGATTGGCCCGTTAGACGTTCTATCGTGTCAAAAACGACGGGATCGTAGGGTGGTATCAACTGATTGCTCAGCCCCCAATCCAATGCAGCCTGAGCCGAGGAATTACCGGAGGCAACGTCCGCAGCAATCACGTTTCTCGCAACGGTTGCTGTAGCACCGGCATCTACATTAAATCGTTTCTCAAACAACCACCGTCGGGCCTTGTCAATGTCCTCGGAGACCAAACGGTTTCCTACGTATTCGAAACTACTGATCAATGCGTTAGCACTCATAACTTCCGAAGCCAGACTTTCGTAGATTCCGTACCCGTATTCATCATACAACAGGTTTAGTGCTCGCTCCGTGTAGATACGCCCTGTGTCAAGCGGCTCATATTGCAGTAGGAATGTGTAGGGGTCTTCTTCTGCAAAAACGCTCAAAAAGGGCGCAACCAGTTCCGGCTTCAACTCCGGAATCTGATTATCAAGAAACCAGTCCATAACCGAATCTCCTTCCCGATCCATCCAAAGGCGAACGACGTTCTCGTAGTCCTCCACACTGAAGGCATGTTCTGTCTCAAGGATATACGCCATCGCTTCTTCCGGTTGCAAAGTCCCCAATCTCGCCAAAAGCATGGTCGCATAAAACTCTTTCTCTGCAGGATCTACCTCCGGCAAATCTATAAGGCTGCTCAGGTAATCAAATGCTTCCTCAGAGCTGAGTCCCAACAATCGCTGCAGCTCGATGAGATCATCCACCCGTTGTGAGGGACTCCAATCAGGAGCTCCACGGGTCAAGAGCAGCGAAGACCAATATTCCTTTAGCAATGCTTGACGTATCTCTCCTTCATCTTGCTCAGGAACAATCTCTTCAGTCGCCACCAGGTTTTGGCTTTCCTCAACCGATGCCAATCCGGTAACCGATTCCAGTGGTTCCGAATCCTCTCCTTGAGAGCCAACTGTAACGACCGAGGCAGGGTCGCCTACGACATATTCAGACCGGTACCAAAAGGCACCAGCCACGATCGAAACAAACAGCACTACAAAGACAGTCTTCACAAAGGAGACTACTCAAATACGAACCCGCCACGGATTACCAATCCTAAACCTTCAAGAAGTTTAAGTATCCCGAATGACCAGCGGTTTCGGGATATAAGTTTCACCCCGATACCTCAGGCCTCGAGGCCACCTGCTTTTCCAATCCATCAAAATAGCTTTCCCAACCATATGCATGGCGCCCTTGGCTTTCCTCACTCTTGAACTCACCATGGGTCAGTCTGACGATACACCCTTGCTCATCGGGTTCAAAATTCACGCTGACGACCGTTTTCTCCCCATCGTCATTCCACTCCCACGAGTAAACCAGCTTTTTCCCCGGAATCACCTTCAGATACTTCCCTGGTCCCTGCGCTCGCACCCGTATGGATTAATATTACTACAACAAACCCTAATCGCGTAAACATCTGCTCTACATCGATATAACGACCATCAGCATGTACAAATCATTTGATGAACACACCCAATCTCAAATTCGCGCAGGGAAAGGCTACCAGAGACCGTTTGGTCGCAATCGCCTTTACCCGTTTCTCAGAGGCCGGATACACCTCTACTTCCCTCGATAGTCTTATCATAGAGGCAGGGCTTACCAAAGGAGCGCTCTACCATCATTTTCGCTCCAAGTTGGAGCTGTTCGAAGCGGTTTACATCCGAGCCGAACAGGTAGTTGCGGCCAGAATCAGTGCAGCGTCCACCGATAAAACCGACCTTTGGGAGCAACTACTCTCAGGCTGTGATGCTTACCTCGAGGCCTGTGCAGAACCGGGCCTTCAAAGAATACTCAGGCAAGATGGTCCATCTGTTCTCGGCTGGAAGCGATGGGCAGATATCGATGCCGAGTATGGCTCAGGCAAATTGGAGGACTTTCTCATACACTTAAGCGAGTCTGGAATCATAACCGTAAAATCTACCAAGGCCCTCTCTCATATGTTATCCGGAGCCCTTAACGAAGCTACTTTCTGGATAGCGCGCGCCAGTAATTCTCAATTAGCACTTTCCGCCAGCAGAGCTACATTGAGAGATCTACTAATCGGCTTCAAAGTTGAATCCTAATCCAGACTATCCAAAACGGAGTTGCACTTGAACCTCAGGCACCTTTGCTCGTCTTTTATCCTTATGAATTTTTGCTCTTCCTCCTTAGACCTCAAACGCTCAATGGCCCTAACCAGCATCGGCATCGGTGTGTTCCTGCTTAACGCATTCGCCCAGGATCCAAATCTGGAACTACCCGAAACACCCCTTGTCGTTGCTGAAGGACTGGAAGCTACGCTGTTCGCTTCTGAGCCGATGATCAATGCGCCGACCAACATGGCCATTGATCACCGCGGACGAGTCTGGATCAACGAGGGCGTCAACTACCGGGAGGAACGCCAAGCGGAAGGCGACCGTATCATGATTCTCGAAGACACCGATGGAGACGGAAAAGCCGATACCTCAAAAACATTTTACCAAGGAACCGATGTTAACGCCGCGATGGGCCTCAGCGTTTTGGGAAACATGGCGATCGTTTCAAGCGCCCCCAACATTCTCTTACTCACCGACACCGACGGAGATGACAGAGCCGATCAAAAAAAACTCCTGTTTACCGGTATGGGTGGCACTCAACATGACCACAGCGTTCACACCGTCATTTTCGGCCCCGACGGGAAACTCTATTTTGCCATCGGCAATACGGGCGCTGGAAGTCTGGCGAATGCAGACGGATCTCCCGCACTCGATTCTGTGGGAAAACTCGCGGGCGACTACCCCCAGTCAAAGGTCTACCGCTGCAACCTGGATGGGACCGAACTGGAAACAATCGGCTGGAACTTTCGCAATCCCTACGAACTTACTGCCGATTCGTTTGGCAACCTTTGGCAGTCAGACAACGACGACGGTGGTTCACCCGCCATACGCATCAACCAGATTTTTGAATTCGGCGACCATGGCTATCGACCCACCGTCCGATCAAATGGTCCCATAACCGGAGCCAGCCCGATCCCACAGATCGCCCATTGGCATCAGAATGATCCTGGCGTAGTGCCCAATCTGATACTCACAGGAACCGGAGCCCCGACTGGTATCGCCGTCTACGAAGGAACCCTCCTCCCCGAGCGTTATCACGGACAACTCATACACGCCGATGCCGGACCGAACATCGTCCGCTCCTTTTCCATCTCGAGGAAGGACTCCGGTTACACAGCGGATATTCTCCCGCTCATTCACTCTCCATCCTCGTGGTTTCGCCCGTCCGATGTGACGGTAGCTCCTGACGGTTCCCTCTTTATCGCAGACTGGATGGATCCCGCCTGTGGAGGTCACCGCGCAATGGCTACCCGCGGCGGGCGCATCTACCGTATCGCGCCTCCGAATACACCATACAAAACCAATCTCGTCGATTTCTCTTCACCTGAGTCAGCCACGGAAGCTCTCACGAGCCCCAACAACGAAACCCGCTACCTCGCATGGTCAGCCCTCGAAGCTTTTGGCAAACGATCGATTCCTCCTCTGGAAAAGCTCTACCAGTCTTCCAACCCCATTCTCAAGGCACGGGCTCTCTGGCTTCTCGCCCATCCGAAACTGAGTGGAGAAGCCAGAGCACGGATAGCACTTAACGACGAGAACGAAACCATGCGCCTCGTAGCACTTCGCGCCATCAAGCGCTATGAATACGATTTGCAATCAGCCATCAATACCCTTGTCACCGACTCGTCCTCTCGGATCCGCCGTGAATGCGCCATCGCGTTACGGTTTTTGACTGATTCGCCCCAAGGGGCAGCATTGTGGGCCCAACTGGCTAAGCAGCACGTTGCTGGAGACCGCTGGTACTTGGAAGCGCTCGGGATTGGCAGTGATCTTAACCGCGAAGCCTGCTTTAAGGCTTGGATGGAGTTCATCGATAACAACTGGAATACTCCGGCAGGTCGAGATATCGTTTGGCGTTCGAAAACGGAGGCAAGCATCCCGTATTTGATATCCATGATTAAGAATCCGGACAGCACTCAACAGGAACGCGAACGGTGTTTTCGACTTTTCGACTATTTTGACGGCGACCAAAAAGATGAATCCCTTTTGACGCTCATTGACGTTCAACACCCTGATCGTGCAAGCATCTTGGCACTGACACTCAAGCACCTCGAAAAGGCCGATCCAGAAGCCTCTCCCCGAGTAGCTCGAGCCGTTGCAGAGTTGCTCGAAACGTCCCGGGGCACCTTCGCCTACCTGACAACGGTAAGAACGTACGAACGTCACGAATACGGACCCGCAGTTTTGAACATGGCGCTCGCTCACCCCACCGATGAGCTTGGCTACGAAGCTATTCGGGTTCTGGTTGATCTGAAGGGTGGTAGTGAACTGATCGATCAACGTTTCGAAAGCGCTGATAAAGACCTGCAGACCTTGATGACAAATCTCATAGGCGCCAGTCGTTCTGAAAAGGCGGCGGCGATCCTGGTTAAATATGCCGTCGACCCGGCCCGACCGGTTGACCAACGGCTCGCCATGGTGCGCGCTTTGAAGACCACTTCCAACGGAGCCCGCGGTGTCTTTGCCTACCTTGAAGAGGGTACCCTTCCTCGGGATATGTGGAATGGCACCCTCGATATCCTTGTGACCTGCGCCTACGCCAATGTCGTCGATTGGTGTCTCGACGAAATCGTAAAGCGGGACGGTGGTCGGCTGCCAATTAACCTGAACCAGCTACTTAGCATGCCTGCCGATCCGACGCATGGTGAAGCTGTGTTTAATCAGAGTTGCGTCGTTTGCCATAAGGTCGGCGACAACGGCATAGACTTCGGCCCGAACCTTACCTTCGTCGGCAACAAACTGGAAAAATATGCGCTTTTCGATTCCATTCTCAACCCCAGTGCCGGTATCGAATTCAACTACGAAGGCTTTGCAATTGAGTTAAAGAACGGCCAGACGTTGGCCGGTATTATTATCGACGAAAACGAGGTGGAGATCACATTGAACGTTGTCGGAGGCACACCGATCCTCATTAAGCAAAGTGACATCGTATCCAAAGAACAACTCGCCACGTCGCTGATGCCTGCTGGGTTGGAACGGGCCATGACTCCTCAAGCCTTTGTCGATTTGGTCGGGTATTTGGAAACGCTGAAATAGGATAAACTAAATCAACCATTGACCTACTCTGTCATCGTCGCCCTCTTGCTACTTCGGTTTGACGCTCTCCATCAAAATCCGGATTCGGGACTGGCCTCTGCGCCGCCACGGAACTGCGCCAGCGATCGAGTTTACTTTTGAGCTCACCCAGCTTTTCAGGATACCGATCCGCCAGATTAACCGATTCACTCAGGTTGTACTTCAGGTTATAAAGTTCCAAGGCTCCATCCTCGAAGAATTCGACAAGCCGCCATTCCCCTGAGCGCACCGCACTGTAAGGTCCATCTCCACCCGCATGGTAGTGGGGATAATGCCAAAACAGGTCTCGATCAAAGTCTTGATCCGGATTTTTGAATACCGATAGCAGGCTCACCCCATCCATCATCGCATTGTGGTTTCTGTCACCGGCGATTCCTGCAGCTTCAAGGAAGGTGGGATACATATCCGTGGTGATGATTGGCGTATCGGACTCAACTCCCACAGAAGTAACCCCGGGCCAATAGGCAATAGCCGGTACCCGCACTCCGCCTTCATAAGCGGAGCCTTTCCCGCGCCTTAGCGGAAGGTTTTCAGTGAATTCATCATGTTTTCCGTTGCGCTGGGTAAGACCTCCGTTGTCGGAGATGAAAAACACCAATGTATCTTCAGTCACACCTTTGTCTTCCAACGCTTGAAGTACCCGTCCTACACTCATGTCGAGACTCTTGACCATCGCTGCATAGGTCGGATTTTTGTGCACCCAAGCGGAATCCCTCTTTTCTTCGAAATACTTAACCAGGTCATCACGACCTTGTATCGGCGTATGCGGTACATGGTAGGCGAAATACAAAAAGAAAGGTGTGTCCCCGGTTGCTTCGATTTCTTCGATCGCCTTATCGGTCAGATAATCGGTCGCATAGTTACTCGTTAGTCCAAGCGATTTCACCGTCTCATCGCTTAGGATGTATCCCCGGGTTCCAGCAGGCTGGTCATGCGAAACTTCAAATCCGTGTTCAGTAGGTCCCTGGTCCTCGCCATTCGGAAAGTCCAGATGCCATTTGCCTACATGGATAGTACGATAACCACCTGTCCTGAGCGCTTCCGCAATCGTCGCGTATTCCTTTTTCAGGCCTTTCGTCCAATCCGGAATCGTCAGCTTCGCAAACGGTCGGTTCTGACCGGCAATGAAATCCGTTAACCGTAGCCTCGCTGGATACATGCCTGTCATCAAGCTTGCGCGCGTCGGTGAGCAGACCGTGCAGGCCGAATACGCATTGGTGAACTTGACCCCTTGGCTCGCCAGGCGATCCAGATTCGGCGTCTCGTAGAAATCACTCCCAAAGGAACTCAGCCCCGTCCAACCAAGGTCATCTGCCAGGAACAGAACGATATTGGGTTGCTTGGCAGTCACCGGGCTTAGCAACCCCGGGAATAAAAGTAAGAACAGGCTAATAGTGCGCATTTTACACTTTTAGATAGCTTGGGACACCCAGCGCAATGATTATGCTGAAATAGGGAGTCAAATAACCACCTTCAAAATCATGATTCATCGAATTGCTGCTTTTTGCCGTGTCTCATTCTCCACCAAAAATTTCTTAGCCGCCGACCAAACGTCTGCTCCCGATCTCCCGGTTCATATAGGTATCGAATCATAGTAGCCCGAGCCTTTTCTTCATCAAATACTGGCAACCGTTTCATCCTTACCAGCGTGTCTACCACGGTTTCTATACCGAAGAATCTCTCCAGGATATGGTAATGCTTGCGATACGTGTAGTCGTGAATCAATACAGTCGCATCCGGCGCCTCAAAAGCAGCCGCCAGCGCGCAGGCTACCCGAAATCTTCCGTCAATGAATACGGTATCAGGGACGAACTTGTTAATATACGGACTTAGCGAATAGTTTGGCCAAAGGTGCCACTTACTATTGTCGACTGGATGTCCCCAAAGTCCACACTCACCAATATTTATAATGTTAAAACGCAATCGCCCCGACTCCACAGCCCTTTGCACATGCACATCGTTCGCAACATGATTGGCTACGAATTCCGGATCCGACTCCACCGAAATCATCACAGATGCTGAGCAAAACTCTGCCACATATTTGCTGCTTCCTCCTGCCCCATATTCCAGGTAATACTCCGAACGCCCCACCGCTTCGGTGAACACGGCAATCTCGTCTGGGGTCATGTATATATCAGGCATCGTAGCAAGTGGGGTTAAATCAACCGTTGGGGCTAGAAAGACTTTTAGTATAATAGAAACAACAATGATCTTAGTTCAATTTTTTAGAAACCCGAAACCAACAAGACAACCCCTAATATAGTGGCTCCTTCCCACACTGAATAAGTAAACTGATATTCAACCCTCTGAGCCTAGGGTCTTATCTACCAAGCTGAGAGTATAGTCTCGACCCCCCCCTCCAAAACCACACACCATCACACCAAAGCAGACAAAACCCAACACAGACCCAGCCCCAAAGACACCAAGCAAA
>CAYGQM010000026.1:0-5298 GCA_964352065.1 uncultured Opitutaceae bacterium | reverse complement strand
ACACCCCCCCCTCCAAAACAACCCAGGATGCCCCGTTAGCAGTCATCAACCAAGTCTGACCCAGCGCCCATGACACCTAGGTATTTAATCCAACTTCCTTTGATCCAACCGTTCACCTGCCGGTCGCCTGAACGGCACATCCAAAGCACCCGAAACGTCCAGCTCACTGAATAACTGGTCTCGAAGCTCTTCAATCTGCTGTTGATAAGCTGGAACGTGAATCAAATTATGGCGCTCAATCGGATCGGTTTCCAGATCGTAGAAGGCATCAATGTCCCAAACACCATGGTGATAGACATATTTGTAACGGTCAGTCCGAATGGCAAACAAGGTCGGCGTCGCAGGAAAATTCCACTCCCAATGATATTCATACAGGATGTGTTCCCGCCAAGGCACTACCTCCCCTTTAAGTAGCGGCAAAAAGCTCATTCCATCCATCGCTCTGGCAGGGTCTTTGTTTTCAGTTAAAGAAACGCCCATCGCCTCCAAGATAGTCGAGGCGACATCAATATTCTGAACCATCGGTTTTACCACACTACCCGCCTCGATTAACCCGGGTGCACGAGCCAGCATGGGTACCCGAATCGAGGGCTCATAGGCGTCCCGCTTGTCGTAGAATCCGTGTTCTCCCAGGTGGAATCCATTGTCCCCCATATACATAACCAAGGTGTTCTCCGCCAAACCGGCTTCATCCAAATAATCGAGCACTCGCCCCACATTCTCATCCAGACTGTGCACCGCCTCACAAAAATCCCAATACAGGTCGTCGAAATCCGGAACCGGATCGTTGTCGAACGCACCCGTCTCCATATGATCGATACCATGGATCGAAAACCGGCGATCTCGTACCCAACGGGGCGCCGTCCGATAATTGCGTTCCGTGTTCGCCATCGTCTCCGGATACGGAATTGGCTTTCCGTGATAACGCCCGGCATGACGGGGCGCCGGTTGAAACGGATAATGAACCGCCTTGTAGGCCAGATACAAAAAAAACGGTTTCTCATCGTCTTTTTCATCGTCCAACCATGCGACAGCTTGTTCGGTTAGAATATCGGCGTTGTAACCCATGAAGTCTTGACGGCGCCCATTGATATTCAGGGTGGGATCAAAATATTCGCCTTGCCCGACAAAGCTGACCCAATGATCAAACCCTGGTCGTGGTGAATCGTCATCGTGCCCCATATGCCATTTACCGACAAAGGCGGTTTGGATACCCGCTTCCCGCAGGTAGCTGGGAAAGAAAACGGTCCCCTCTGGCACCGCCCGTTGATTATCAACCACGCGATGCCGGTGCATATACTGGCCCGTTAGAATCGAGGCGCGACTCGGGGAACACAGTGAGGTGGTAACAAACGCATTTTCGAGGTGCGCTCCTTCACGGGCCAACCGATCGAGATTCGGAGTTTCAAGCCAATCCGGCGCCTCTTCCACAAATCCCATCAGGTCAAAACGATGATCATCACTCAGGATGAACACTACATTCTCAACCGGAGCGGTTGCAGCGGATACACTCGCAGAAAAAAGGGCAAGCAGGCTCGACACCCAAAACAGTTTTATACCTCGGAAAGGAATCGTCATAACGAGCCCCAGTTTGAGAAACAGACCTTCCATGGCAAGGCCCATAGGAACCCATAATTTAAAGCCGCCACTTTCAGCGCTGCCTCGGAAAACCAAGACCCTATTTTTTTGAGCGTCAGTGCTCTATGATCAATTGATGGTACGATCTAAACAGTTCGGTAACGGATTATCTAAAGACATAAACGTCATTTTGAAACGTGCGTTATGCCTTTAATCGAAGTAAATCCTATTTGCTCGGTCCACCTGTTACCAATATGGCGGGTCCATACCTTCAGAATCTTCTCAGTCAAAAGTCTTTCGAAAGGATTGGGACCTTTACCCCTTTAATAAAACGTCCGGGCTTGGGTGTACGGAGTCTGTTGGAGCTGTTGTTGGAATGCAAAGCAAAGTCACTAGTCAGGAGCATGTTGAACTGTAGGCGAGAAACAGCATCTATTTTCGAACCTCTTTAACCCCACTCCCTTACAAAAACCTCGATTTGTAACTCTTCTTCTCGTACTCTTTCGCTTAACACTACCCCACTATGAAATTAATATCCGTCCTCCTCGCGAGCCTACTCTTTCATCTCTCAATGGTAGCCGCACCCACCTTCTCTGAAAAGCCCAAGACAACGCGCTTGTTTAGCGGCAAGGCGATGGATCATTGGGAACCCGTCCATCCAAACGGGTGGCTCCTTAAAGATGAGACGCTCACCCCCAACCGTGAGTACCGAAAAAACAACTACCTTTGGACGAATAACGCCTATGAGGATTTCATTCTCACCCTTCAGTATAAGCTTTCAGAAGGAGCTAATTCTGGAGTCTTTATAAGAGCAAACAAAGTAGACCCTGTTCAACAGGGTATAGAAATACAACTGCTCGACGGACCAAGCAAACAGGCTCA
The DNA here is from genome assembly GCA_964352065.1 of uncultured Opitutaceae bacterium. Taxonomy (GTDB): domain Bacteria; phylum Verrucomicrobiota; class Verrucomicrobiia; order Opitutales; family UBA2995; genus UBA2995. The sequence goes on along the minus strand of CAYGQM010000026.1, from coordinate 2,838 downwards.
AGACGGCGAACTGGACAAACATTCTAACGGAGCGATTTACGACACCGTTGCACCCAGTAGCTATAACAACCGACCTGCGGGAGAGTGGAATGCTCTGCTCATCTACGCCCGCGGTTCAAAAATCGCGGTTTACGTCAATGGCGATCCCGTAGCCTCCGCAGACCTAAAACGCTGGACAAGTGCCGGATACAACCCCGACGGCACGCGCCATAAGTTTAAGAAACCGCTCGCTACCCTTCCACATGCGGGGAAGATCGGACTCCAATATCACGGAAAGCCGGTGCAGTTCCGCGATATCACAGTCACAGAACTCGAAAATCATTCACCCGACCTGACTCACCCGACCGCCAGAAGGCCCAACAACGAAAACGAACTTCAATTCTGGCTTAAGAACATGGTCGAATACCACCGCTTTAGTGAAAGCGAGATCGCATTGGCAACGGGACTCAACTCAGAAGAAATCGACGCAGCGATTCAGCGATTTGGTATCACCAAGAGCACAGCTCCCAAGCAAAAAAAAAGTCCCTTATTAACCCTCCCTTATCCTGGTGGGCGCCATCCACGTATCGGATTCCTCGATGGCGCTATTGATCCTCAACGGGAAACCAAACTCAGTATTTTTCTTCCCTGGGATAACACCGCCTATGTGGTAGCCGATGTCCCTGAGGCAATCTTCACGAACCTTGGACTTACCTATCTGGCGCACACGCATGTGCCGACAATCTGGAACGAATCCGGGACCAACCTCGAGCCCCTTGAATGGCAACGCAACGCGGATGGCAGCTATGAGATCACTCGCGTGTTACCCAATAATATTTCCTACACCACCCAAGCCGTTCCAACTGAAGAGGCCGTGCACTTCCGTATCACACTTCACAATGGAAGTGACGAAACACTGACGGACCAGCGTCTGCAAAACTGTGTCATGCTCAGAGGAGCTCCCGATTTCGCCGACCTTACAACAGAAAACCGGGTTCTCAAGAAACCCTATGCTGCCGTGCATAACCGTACCCAAGATCGCTGGGTCATCACCGCCTGGGAACCCCACCTGCGTTTCACTGGCAATCGCTACTGTCCGTGCCTCCATTCGGACCCTTACTTACCCGATTGCCCACCGGGAGAGACCGTATCGACCCATGGCATTCTCACATTTTACGAAGGCACGGATATCGACGCTGAAACCACACGCATCGACGAAACCGAATGGCGCACGTTTTTTGACTAGACTCGTTAAGCAGAGTTGGAATCCCTATTCGGGGGCCATTCATCGTTGAGGGCTGCCAAAATGTATCATTCCTAGGTTATTACGCACTATTGGAGAACCACGATTGGTTAAGTAGAAATGAAGTCATCGAACAGAACCATATGAATAATGGAGGATTGAAGATGAATCGTTGTATCACTATTCAAGGAGTGACACTTTCCAGATCTGCCCGTCCTTCTCTACACTTCCGCTAAAGTTTAATTATTGCGACTATCCACAGATCGCCCAGATGCCTATTACAGGTATTGAAGATCCTTGTACATCGACTTAACCCCGGATCACTCCGCGATCCTCCCAGGCACCCGCCAGGCTTCTCATGAAATCATTTACTTAATCTTTTTTCTTGTTCAACTCACCTAAGATGTCCGACCTGTTCGCATTTCCATTCCATTTCGTAGCAGTTGTCTAGTTCTGCGATAAGTCCGAAGCCATGTCGTTCATAGAAATGAATAGCTGGATTTCCTTTCAGCACTTTGAGTCGAATCGGTAAATTCATTTCTTGAGCTTCGGATTTTAAGCGGGAGATAAGCTTTGAGCCGATTCCTAGGTTCCTGTATTCTTCTTCAAGTTGTATGTCCCATAGGAAGAGATTGCCTTCAATTATTTCTTTTTTAAACAAGCCGATGTCTTTGCCTTCGGCCTGTATAATCTGACTATTCGATACCCTGAACTTTTCTCTAAAAACGGTTCGATTCCAATCATGGGTCAGTTCAACATAGGGTCTCATGATTTTCTCGTAGAACGGATCAAGCCAATCGATGTCATCAGGCATAGCTGGTCGAAGTGAGTATTCCATTTTCTTGCTGCGAAAGTTGAGCTCAAGAATCGAGCTTGTCCCTATTTCTTGAAGCGTTTTGTTGGCTTCTATTCATACTGTTCCAGTTTCAGCGGAAACACTTGTGAGATTCCTTGGTAATCACGATCACCTTGCAAAACTGACAAGTCGTACTCAATTGCGAGAGCCGCAACCAAACAGTCTACGATACTTCTTACGGTTATTCCTTTTTTTCTGCAACCGTCATATATCTCGGCTGCTTGGACATGAGTCCCCAAGGAAGGCATGACTGTAATAAACGCCTCAAAATCCTTTTTGACTGAATTCCTGGTTCTCTTATCTTTGATTCCGCTCAACACTTCCTGAACAATTATTCCGGAGGTAAATAGGTCGATTTCGTTATCTAGTAACTGTTCCAGGTGTAGAGCGCCTGCGGTGTCTCGACCTTTGAGAAAATCTATCCAAATCGATGTGTCTACTATCACCATTATCAGAATCGATTGGTTCTCAATTGGTCCAAATCACCTTCCCAGGATACCTTGCCTTTTAGGCGAAGGATTTTCTTTTGTTCTTTTCTTCTAACCAGTTCACGCAAGGCGTAGTCGATAAGAGCTTTTTGTGTCTCAATGCCTGTCAGGCGCATCCCTTTACCAACCAACTTCTCATCCAAGACTATGTTCGTTCTTTTCATACACACTAAAATAGGTATCAGTGTGTATATGTCAATGTATCGTTTCTTCAGCCAACGCTAATAGTGGTAACCCCTTATGAAAAACGAAGTAAATAGCATAGGGGGTTA
>CAYGQM010000025.1:55088-84206 GCA_964352065.1 uncultured Opitutaceae bacterium | reverse complement strand
ACAGGTCAATAACCAGAACGATGACAATTTCACCCGCAACTATTTGTTAAATTGCGGGATTTATCAAGGAAGCTGATTACCTGACTCACTAGACAGTGAGATACTTTTCTTATGAAATTCCGATTTGTGAAAAAGCACCTGGCAGCATCCGCTCTCTTCATTTTCGCAGTTTTCACAGTCATATTGACTACTGGCTGCGAATCCACTTCGACAATTCAGACTGTTAAGAAAGACGGGGTAAGCTTTGTAAGCAAAAGCACCTACGCCTTCGCAGGTGAAGACCAAGCAAGAGTTTTACCAGGGATCAACCCTGCCGAGCTGCTTTGGACTGAGGAAATCGTTGAAATCGAATTGGCGCGTAGAGGATTCAAGCCCGCTCCTGAAGCCGAGGCCGATATGCTCGTTTCGATAGAAACAGAAATAACCGGGGGTCGCGAAAAAGGCGGATTCTCGATAGGTTTGGGAACTGGAAGCTACAGCCGGAGTGGCGGCAGCAGCGTCGGAGTGAATACTGGCCCCATAGGCGCCAAGTATATAGAACAAAGCACCCTCACTATTCGCATAGTCGATTCAGACAGCAAAGAACTTCTTTGGGTGGGGTGGATCGATAAGCTGGAAAACAACAAATTCTCCCAAGACGAGTTTAAAGCAAAAATCAGGGAAATTATGCAGCAATTTCCTGCCCAGTAACCTAGGCGAAATACCTGGAAGGAAACGCTTCCATCCGGCTGATAACACGCTCCCTACCCATCATCGCTAACATGGGAATCAAGTCGGGGCCTCCACTGACACCCGAAACAGAGAAACGGGTAATGGGAAACCAGGCGAACGGCTTTTCCTGACCATGAGCAGTCGCCAGGTCCAAAAAGGCTTTTTCCAAAGTTTCACTGCTCCAATCGGTGACAGCTGCCAAAGCCGCCTTTACCTCGGCCAGCCGCTCAAGCGGTTCTCCCTTTTTGAAAATGCGGTCTCCCGCCTGCCTATCGAAACCGAATTCATCGGTAAAAAAATAAGCCACAAATTCGGGCAGTTCTTCTAGAGAACGAGCCTTTTCCTGAGTCAGTCGGAGGACCGCTGATGTATAGGCTTCATCCTCTACCACCATTCCGGCATCCATCAATACCGGTCTGGCTATAGCCACAAAGTCTTCCAGCGGCAATCGACGGATCTGCTCGGTATTGATATGCGAAAGTTTTTTCTCATCAAAGCGGGCATTGCCCTTTTGAATTCCCGGGAGGTCAAACCGTTCGATAAGCTCCTCCAAAGTGAATAGTTCTCGGTCGTCCTTGGCGTTCCAACCAAGCAGTGCAAGAAAGTTGACCAATCCATACGGCAAGAAATGCCGCCGTTCGTAATCCTCCACATGCACACCATCGCCGCGCTTGCTCATTTTTCCAGGTCCTGTGCTACTCAATATCATCGGGATGTGGGCAAATGTGGGTAACGGAGCCCCAAAAGCCTGAAATAATTCACAATGCTTGGTCGTGTTGGAAAGGTGGTCTTCTCCACGGATGACGTGTGTGATCCCCATGGCGATATCGTCCACAACATTGACGAGGTGAAAGACTGGCTCTCCGTTGGATCTCACAATCACGAAATCGCGTTCTTCGGCGCGCACAACCTTTCCGCGAACCGCATCTTCTATGACTTGAGGTGCCGCTCTTACCTTCTCAATCTCCGCCTTCTTATATTCGTCATATTCTGTGTAGCGTTCTCCTTCGAGTCGGAAAAAAACGGCACCGTCTTTTTCATAAACCCGATCAGCATCCCAAAGTCTCTGCAGGTATGCGTCATATACGGAGCGCCGCTCGCTTTGGAAATAAGGTCCATAATCTCCACCCACCTCCGGGCCTTCGTCCCAGTCGAGCCCCAGCCACCGCATACCTTTCAGAAGGACGTCCAAAGCTTCAGGGGTATTACGCTCTTTATCGGTATCCTCCACGCGCAGGATGAAGCGACCTCCGGTATGGCGCGCGTACAGCCAATTGAATAGTGCGGTACGTGCAGACCCCAAATGAAAACTACCGGTTGGACTGGGCGCAAATCTGACGCGAACCTGAGACATGGAAATATTGGTTTTGAACTTCGAGTGAAAACGCTACTTCCTCTCAGGCGATACTCTAAAGTCAACGCCTATTTAAAATCCGGAAGCCACGATTAAGCAGTTCCGGAATCAAACCAATTACTATGTCCTACACAGGAGAAACACTCGATGTCAGAGCCACTCTTAATCGTTTGCATCGTGTCGCCCTCAGTCAGGGTTTTGAGGCGAGTAGCCTTTGCGAGCAGGACGGCTTCGTTATTCCCATTTATACTCGTGCTGCTTCAAAAAGTGCTGCTAAACGGGTCTACCTGTCAGCGGGCATACACGGGGATGAGCCGGCTGGCCCACTTGCCGCTTTAGATTTACTTGAGACTGATTCGTTGTCATCAGACATCGATTGGACTCTTTTCCCTTTATTCAATCCTGTCGGATTAAGTAAGAACCAACGCGAAAACCACCAGGGGATTGATCTCAACCGGGACTACAAAACCCTGACCTCTATCGAGGTTCAATCCCATGTCGGATACATCGAGACATCTCCGGTTTGGGATCTCGCCTTGATGATACATGAAGACTGGGAATCGGAGGGGTTCTATCTCTATGATGCTCCGACTGAACTGACTCAAGGGTGGGCAATGGAGATCGTTGCAGCCGTCAGCCAGGTGTGTCCAATCGATTTAAGCAATGAAATCGATGAGATGGAAGCTGAGGGAGGGATCATTACCCCTGACTGGAAACTCATCGATGAAGATCCTAAACTTTCCGGACAATGGGCTGAGGCGATCTACATGCACATGACCGGTAAAATCAAGAGCACCTATACCTTCGAGGCTCCCTCATCATTCGATCTTCAAACGCGCATAAAGTGCCTGAAAACGGCTATTCTTGCGAGTATCGAACTGCTGGAAGGCAGTTAAAGACCTCTGTCAGCTATTTTTTTCAAAATAACCGCCAAGTTGGAAACAAAGAGGCGGTTTGAAGCGTTATACCTTTGAGGTAACTTTTTGTGGGGTCTGTTTGAACGTTTCGAGTCTCTGTACACTCTACAAAACTACCGGCTCGATCATTAACATGAAAATTCTTATTTCAGCAACCTTGCTTAGCGCCCTCTTACTCTGGGCCGGTTGCTCGACCACGCCCCGCAATCAGGTGTATAATGACCCAAGTCCAGCCCCTACTCCTGTCACTGCGCTCCCTAAACCCAAGAAAGATCTGGTTTTCCCCAAATCGATTGCAGGTATTCCATTCAGCAACCTCGAAGTTTACGAAGCAGAACACCCGGGATACGGCGTAGGATATCTATATGAAAACGGTGAAACCCTTCTTGACATTAGCGTGTTCGACAGAGGTAGACCTGTCATACAGGATGGAATCAACTCTGAAGAAGTTCATTTCCAATACGAGGAAGCCAAACAACAGATAGCTGCCGTAGAGGAGCGTGGCTACTATCGCATAAAGGAAGTGATTTCAGACGACTGGATTCGCGTAGGTGACCAACCCTTTTTATACTTTAGCTATAAATACGACGATGGACGTCATGAGAAGTCCTCTTACCTCATGCTAACAGCCTACGATGGCAATTTCCTGAAGATCCGCCTGACCACCGATCTGACATCGGATACCCAGGTATTTAAAGCATTCATGTCTGAATTTGAGGCTCTTATAAGTTCAGAAACCGCATCCTGAATTCTCTAGAGGCCGTCCCACTTAAACCAGGTAGTGGAAAGCCCCGGTAAAGTCATCTCGGCAGAGAAAGGTAATTCGTCATAGGCGATTTCCTGAGCACTGACTTCACCAAAATTGCCAACTCCTGAACCCCCATATTCTGCCGCATTCGTGTTGAGAATCTCTTTCCATCGACCTCCGTGGGGCAGCCCAACCCGGTAATTCGAACGGGTGACTGGTGTAAAATGGCAGACGACCACAATCGTATCGGCCTTGTTGTGACCGTAGCGAACGAACGACAAAACACCGCTCTCCGCATCGTTACAGTTCACCCACCCAAATCCTTCCGAGTTATTATCTCTCTCCCAAAATGCTCTATTTTCGACATAAAGCTTATTAATATCCTTAATCATCAAACGGATGCCCTCATGGTCCAGATACTCGCATAAATGCCAGTCCAGACTTCCATCATATCTCCACTCAGATGATTGGCCAAACTCAGTTCCCATAAACAGACACTTCTTGCCTGGGTAGCCCCACATATAACCATAGAGCGAGCGCAATGTCTGCGACTTCTCAGTAATGGACTCCCCTGACATCTTCGTAATCATGGACCCTTTCCCATGGACGACTTCATCATGCGAAAATACCGAAACAAAGTTTTCGGAAAATTGATAGAGCATTCCAAAGGTCAAATTATTGTGATGCCATTTTCGGAACAACGCATCTTTCCCGAAATACAACAGGGTATCGTGCATCCACCCCATATTCCATTTGAAATCGAACCCGAGTCCGCCGTGTTCGGGTGCCTTGGTAACCCCGCCGAAGGAAGTCGACTCTTCCGCGATCATAAGCGCTCCCGGAAACTCTTTGTGCACCACAGAGTTCACCTTCCTTAGAAAATGAATTGCCTCAATATTTTCACGACCACCGTGCTGATTGGGAACCCATTCACCTTCTTCGCGTGAATAATCCAGATACAGCATCGAGGCCACCGCGTCAACCCGCAGGCCATCGATGTGATACCGATCGAACCAGAGCAACGCACTTCCGAGCAGGAACTGAACGACTTCATTCCGACCATAATTAAATATCAAAGTCCCCCAGTCTTTATGGTATCCCTGACGGGGATCGGCATGCTCATAAAGGTGTGTGCCATCGAACTCTGCCAATGCGAACGCATCTTTGGGAAAGTGGGCAGGTACCCAGTCCATGATAACGCCAATACCTTTCTGATGAAGCACATCCACCAATTCTCTAAACTCATCTGGATGCCCATAACGATGGGTCGGAGCGAAAAATCCGGTAACCTGGTAGCCCCACGACCCTGTGAATGGGTGCTCAGCCAAAGGCATAAACTCGATATGCGTAAACCCCATTTCAACTGCATAGTCTCCCAGTTGCTGCCCCATTTCGTGATAACTCAGAGGGCGCCCCCCATCTTCTATCACCTTTTTCCAGGATCCCAGGTGTACCTCATAAACAGAAATCGGTTGAACCTCTGCCTTTTCTCCCTTTGGACGATTCTCCATCCACGATTTATCCTTCCACTCATACCGGTCCAGGTCATACAGAATCGTACAATTGTGGGGCGGCGGTTCGTAGTAGACCCCATAAGGATCTGTTTTAAGGAGTAGATGCTCCTCCTGAGTGACAATTTCGTATTTGTATTTGGTTCCCGCTTCCAGACCGGGGATGAATATTTCCCAGATCCCCGATGAGCCCATACTTCTCATAGGATGAAAACGACCATCCCAGCGATTGAAGTCCCCAACGACTGAGACCCGCTTTGCATTGGGAGCCCACACAGCAAAACTGGAACCTTTTACCCCACTCACCTCACGAAGATGGCCTCCCATCTTGTCGTGAACCTTGTAGTCGCTGCCTTCAGAGAATAAATACAGGTCCTGCTCACCCAAAGTCGGTGGAAACGAATAGGGGTCGTAAAACTGACGCACTTCGCCGCTGGCATAGGTGACGCGCAAGCGGTACCTAAAAGCCTTCTTCAGTCTCGGAATAAAGCCTTCAAAAAAACCGCTATCATCCAAACACTTCATAACGAACCGTTGCTCAGGTTGTTTCTCCAGATGGACCACTTCGCAGGTCACCGCATCCCTGACAAAGGCTCTGGCCACCAAACCTGCTTTCCCCTCATACTCACAGGAATGAAGCCCCAGAAATGTATGAGGATGGCTGTTTCTGGCTGAAAGAAGAGAGTTAAGTTCCGATTCGGATATAATCACGCTGAGTCCTTATTGGTAGTTAGGTTGGATTTAAGCGGCCTCAGGAAATAACTTCCGACGAGGCTGTCCATTTAAATAAGGACACATCTCTCGCTATACACAAGCAAGTAGAGGAAACCGGAGCGAGGAATTGAGGTCGGACACAACAACTCCGCTTTCAAGGAAATATGTCTTGAGCCACAACCACCCTGTCCCAAATGTCTCCACCGTGCGTATAAACCCGTATCTCGCCCTGTCCTGCTGCCTGCTTTTCCAACCACTTCTTTCGCTCGTCGCGCAGGAGATTCAATTGGTGTCGGATCAACCGATCGAGTTTGATAGTGCCAACAAGAAAATGATCGCAACCGGCGAGGCGGCATTAACCTACGGAGAACTTAGATTGCTGGCTAATCGTATTGTCTATGATCAAGCAACCGGCGTTGCGGACGCCGAAGGAAATATTCGGATCAGCCAAGCCGGCTACCGTTTTCTCGCCGAGCGCCTGAAAATCAACATTCAAACTCAGGAAGTGGAAGCATTCAACGTCCGTTTTGGCTCCCCTCCTATTTACGCAGAGGCTGATACAGCCACGGGATCCAACACCAGAATCGAACTTCAGAATGCCAGGGTCTATTACCGCGAGCCCGATAAATTCACACCGAGCCTCACGATCGAAAAATTCGTCGTTGAGGACGGAGAAATCTTAAACAGCGAAAAGGTCCTCTTCAAGGTGCTGGGCCTGCCCGTTTGGTATTTACCCAATCTGCAACTGTCTACCGATGTGCAGCCATTTCGTATCAGCGCCAACATCGGAACTCGTGCCAACCTTGGGGTATTCACGCAAGTGGAGGTTTTGTTTCCGCTCAATGACCGCTGGTACGCTGGGGGAAACATCGATATCTACACAGATCGCGGACTGCTTATCGGGCCTTCGCTCCGATACATCGAAGAAACCGAAACCAGTTCTACCGACTGGTTCGTTTCGTCCGGTTGGATTCACGATAGCGGGGATCGAGGAGTCGATATCTTTGGTGTGCCAGTTCCTAAAGACCGATATTTTCTGGATGGATTTATCCGGAAACAGTGGAATGAAAAACATCAAATTCAAGGCGTATACAGCCTGGCGACCGACCCGGAACTTATTCGCGACCTGCACTACGACGAGTTTTATGACAATCAACAGCCGGATAATTTTCTGGAATATCTTTATCAGGAACAAGATTGGGCGGTAAGTGCATTCGTCCGTGGAGATCCCAACCACTTTTACTCAAGCGATTCCCTACCCTTTGTAAATACCACTTCGGACCGTGCATTTGTGTTCGAAGAGAAACTCCCCGAAGTGAGATTCGACCTGCATCCTGTGCATATTGGCGGCGGATTCTACAACGAATTATCTCTCAGTGCAGCTCAAATGGGACACACGTTCTATTTAACCGAAGACCGTAAACGGGAGAACTACTCCCGCTTTGACGGCTTTTACCGCGTACAGAAAACCATACCAATCGGTGAAGGCGGGATATTGAACCTATTTGGAGGATACCGCGCAATCGAACTAAAGGATGTCCCAAATGCTGTAGCCAGAACTCTCAGCGGGGATGAGTTCGAGATCGCCTATCCAGCTTTCAATCCCGGTATGTATGCCTCCCAGCCGATGGAGTTAATCGATGTGACCGAAACTGATATCTCGCAGGGTATCAGTGACATCGGATTCAATCTGGAGGGTAACTTCTTTCGAACTTGGGACACACAGAATCGAACATGGAAGATCGACGGTCTTAAACATATTGTAAAACCCTATGTCCAGATGCGTCATAACGGGACGGACGAGGACAACGGCCCAGGTATGGGAAGTGGTTACTTGTTCGCACAGGACACCAACCTTCCCAACTGGGATTTGGCAACCCGCCGCGACGGCGTCTTCGCCCAAGAACAAACGCTCGCTCGCGTCGGTCTTAAGAATGAACTCTCCACCCGGAGAAAAGATTACGGCTCCCGTCAGCTGATCAGCTGGGATTTAGCTGCAGACTATTTCTTTAACGGTCCATTTGAAGACGATGTCAGCTTTGTCTATTCAGAAGTATCTGCAACACCGGCTTCATGGCTTGAAGTGGGGATGTTCCAACGTTTCTCGACTGAACATTTCAAACTGTGGGAATGGAACTCACGGATCCGCATACACGACGGAGATGTTTGGTACGCAGAATACCGCAACTCATTAGCAAAGCTCAACCAAGGTTTTGGATACCTTGGCTCGCCACTGTTTCCCAAGTCAGGAGACCCGTTTCCACTACTTGACGTCGATCAACATGCCCTGGAATTCGGCGGGCGTATTAATAACAACTTTCGCGCGAGAGTGATATTACGCTACGACGTTGTGTTGAATGATTTTACCGAGCAGCACTATTCGATCTTTCAGAAGTTTGGAAGATCAGTCGAACTTGAGTACCGATTGACCCTACGAGAAAACGCAATTCGCGAAGATGACTGGGCGTTCCGTATCGGAATGGAACTCGTATCTTTCTAAAGACACCTCAATGGACGACTCACTGTTAAAAGGCCTAGATCACCCGATCAAACTTCAAGTATTCGAAGGACCACTCGACTTGCTCCTGTTTCTGATACGGAAGCACGAAATCGATATCTATGACATACCAGTCGAACAGGTAACCAAGCAATATATCGCCGTCATTTATGAAATGGAAAAACTCAACCTCGAACTCGCAGGTGAGTTTTTTGTGATGGCGGCGACCCTCATGGAAATAAAGAGCCGCATGCTCCTTCCGAAAAGTGAGCAGTTGGCAGCTCCGGAGGAAGAAGAGGAAGAGCTCGATCCGAGATGGGAACTCGTCCACCAGTTGTTGGAATACAAAAAGTTTAAGGAAGCAGCCGGTGATTTGGGGTTTCTGATACAGCATCAACAAAATATCGTACCCCGAGAGGTTACCGGCCGTCAGAGCGATCTGGGCCTCCGCCCCCTTAAAAAATCCGATAAAATGCAGCTCTGGGGAGCATTCAATCAGGTCCTGAGACGGCTTTCGGATCGACTCGTCGTAGGAGAAATCGAAGATGAAAATTTCACGATTGCAGACCGTATGGAGTTTATCCTCGACCTGACGCGGACACCCGGCAGACACACTCTGACGGGGCTCTTTCAAGGTAAAACAAGCCTAACCTTGGTCGTATATACCTTTCTCGCCTGCCTCGAACTCACCCGACTAAACCGAGTTAAAATATGGCAGGATGAGTCATTCACTGAAATCTATTTCGAGGCGGTACCGGAAAATGAGCTTGAATCCATAGAGGACACCGTGTCCTTATCAGAAACAGATGGAGGGTAAACGCAAACCGAAGAATGCCATGCTTTTTGGCGTGGGGCTTGACAATGCCGACGGACACAAACGAATCACGTCCGCCGAGAAGTTTGCCATCATGGGTGGATCTCAAGAGACCCACGAGAAAATGACGGAAACCGTCATCAAGACTTTCGAAGACCTCGATCGCAAAGGTAAGTCACTCGAATCGGTTGAGCCCAAAGAGCTCAAAGATATTCTCGAGAAGAACACCCCGAAGTAAGCCACGATCATGGAGTCTCAACCAGATGATCGAAAAGAGCCTCGAGTACCCGGCGCGAACGTAGAGAAACGTATTCCACCTCCGGCCATGGCAAACACGGCTGTCACAGCAGCTGGAATCCGCAATTCGGGCGTCTCAGTACCCGTTTTTCCGAAACTACCGGATCTGGAAGACTCACCCCTCCCCCATGAGAATGCAACCATCTCTACCCGGGGACTCATTTTTGATGCATGCCTTGCATTAGTTTCAGTTGCCTTTTGTATATTATATTTTTCAGAGTTGTAATTATGTCCGATAAAATAACCGCATTATCTACCGATTCCTTTAACGATGCGATCGCTGGAGCTTCCACAGCTCTGGTCGATTTTTGGGCGCCCTGGTGTGGCCCTTGCAGAACCATGGGAGCAATCCTCGAAGAACTGGCCGATGAAGTAGGCGATTCGACCAAAATTTTTAAAGTCGATGTAGACGAAAATGGACCCCTTGCCGGCCAATATGGGGTTCGTTCAATTCCTACACTACTTATTTTCAAAAACGGTGAGCTCTCCGAAACCATGGTGGGCATCACTCAGAAAGATGAGTTAAAAGCAAAACTCGGTTAAGCCGCACCAAATACTCTTTCCAGAAGCGGCTCCCCTGAGGAGTCGCCTTTTCTTTATACAACTACCCCGAAGCAAAGTGTTGCTGAAAAGAGAATCAGTAACAAAGCCGTCTTACCCAGCAGTCTGTTGTATTCAGCTCCCGTTTTCAACTTAGCCAGACGCAGACTTAGCAAAAGGCCCATTGGAAAGGTAATTAAGGGAAGCTGTACCCAGGTATCTTCCATGATAAAGGACATCCAAATCACGGAAGCGAAAGCTCCTGCCACAAACAGCCGATACTCCCAGATACTAAATGCCCGTCCTAGGCGAACCGCGAGCGTCCGTTTTTCAGCAATCCGGTCTGTATCCACATCCCGCAGATTGTTAATCACAAGCAGATTAGTGCTCAAACCTCCCACAGCCATCGACGCTAGGAACACTTCCATACTTACATAACCCGTTTGAACGTAGAAGGTGCAGCATACTGCTACGATTCCAAAGAAGATCATCACAAAGACATCCCCTAACCCGACGTAAGCTAATGGATAAGGACCCGCGGTGTAGGCGTAGCCACAAACGACACTGGCCACGCCGACTGCCAGGAGCCACCATCCCCCATAAGGAATCAGGCCCAACCCCACTAAAAACGCGGCCGCAAAGGTAATTCCTGTGACCAGCTTCATCGTTTCGGGCTTTATAAGACCGGAGGCAACTGCGCGGGTTGGTCCGATCCTATCGACAGTGTCTGCCCCTTTTTTGAAATCAAAGTAATCATTCGCGAAGTTGGTGGCTACCTGAATCAGGAGCGCAAACGCGAAACAGATAAGTGCCGGAACCCAATGAGATCCCCCGACGTCATACGCCAAGGCAGTCCCAACGCAAACGGGAGCCATAGCGGCTGGTAATGTTTTAGGCCGCGAAGCGAGTAACCAAGGTCTTAATAGCATCGTTGAATTTCAGGGATCAGGTATTCCAGTCTTGGCATCCAAACGAGAAATCCAATCGCCAATTTCTATTTGTCGTTCGGCGAAATGGCTTCCCTGTATTGCAGGATACCAGCCTTTCAAAAAACGTAAGGCTGCTTCAGGTTGCCCATTTTCGATCAATAACCGGGTGTAATTGACGCCTAACGGGTAAGGAATATCAGGTAAACCAACCCCTTCTTTAAAATACGAAAGAGCCCGTTCCGGATCAAGACACGCGCGCTCGGCAAGAAAGCCGGCATTCAAATACCAACGGGATTCGTTTTCAAAAAACGGTTCTGATCTCAAGAAAAACGCCAATGCGTCTTCTCCAAAACGTAACCTAATCGAAGCCATCTCTGATCCTCCATCAATCCCCTGAGCCTCGATTTCCCATACCGGGAAGTCAAAAGCGATCTTGGAAGCAGCCAATTGCCAGTATTCCAGGTTCTCAGGGTAGAGCGCAGTTGCGACACTGAATTCATCAATCAAACGCGGGGTATCTCTTGCCACCCACGCATCGTAGCTCCTCACCCAGTACCAATGACTGAGAGCTTGTTGCCAATCCGTCGAAAGCGTCGCCCCTTTTTTAGGTTCAATGGTGGACACCATCAAATGAATTGCCCCTAGAAAGGCTATCAAAACAACGACTGGTTTTAGCGCCTTCATAACTCCCTTTTATTAAAGACCCAACGAGCTATACCGATAAAACACGCACTGGATAAGAGTGCCCGTAACAGAAAAGTTAAATAACCGGAGCTGTTCGATCGCGCTCCATACCACAGCTGATCCCCCATCTTGATAGGTTCAAACTGGGGTATCACCCAACGAAAGGCATCAAACAAAAAGCCAACGACACCCAGCACAGCTTCAGGTGTTATCGACATTCCCACCACGAAAAAGCCTGAAACCCACACTAGGAGAGATGCCAGACACACAAACAGAAAAGACTCTGAAAGACTGCCAATAAAGAGTATCAGCGTTGCGAGAAGCCACAGGTGCACTATTTGAAACAGGAATAGCACGAACCAATTGACTTCGCCGAATGAACGCTGAACCTCGTTTACAATCTTCAGTTCCGCCAGCTCGCTGTTAACGATCAACGCCAGTACGCAGTCACTCACACCAACCGCCAACACGAGAGCCAACCAGGTGCCCAACAACTTACCCACCAAATATTCGAAACGGGATACACCTCTGACCAGATACCCATAAACAATTTTCTGCTGGAGATCGTGACTCAACTGATAGCTGAGTAGAATCACCATAAGGGTTCCCGCGACTATTTGAATGGTCAACCTTCCGAAATCAAAAAACAGCTTCGGCCCAGATTCTCCCAACGGAAGCGTCATCAATAAGCGACCACCCGATACAAACAATAGTAATCCCACCAAACATAGCTGAAACCAACGGTTGTAGAGCAGAACTTCCTTCAAACACTGGAAAGCTAGCAACCAGATCCGACGCAGCGGGCTAAGCAATCGACACCTCTACTTTCTTTAACCTTTTGAGAATCCATTCTTGAACTCCGTTTTCAAATGTTGCGGGCCCCGAAAATAGAGAACGCCCCTCATGTAATACCACAGCTTGATCGCACAAGACTTCGATACCCTCGGATATGTGTGTCGAAATCACCAGCGTTTTACCAGCCGCCTTCAGTTCCTTCATCAATAGGCAAAAATGCTCCCGAGCCAGCGGATCCATCCCATCCAGAGGTTCATCGAGAACGACAAGGTGAGGGTCGTGAATCAGTGCTTGGGCCAAGGCCAGTCGCTGAAGCATCCCCTTGGAGAGCTTCCGAATCAGCTTATTTTGTTCATTTTCAAGATGACAACGCGCAACACAGGTTTCAACACGGCATCTTTGCTCCTCAGAAGTTCCACCGCCAAGCTGAGCCAGAAAACTCAAGTAGCCCGTCGCAGAAAAATGCCCCGGGTAGGTGACTCGTTCGGGCAAAAACCCAACCAAGTTATTTCGCACGGCAGCCAAGGGAACCAATCCGAAAACCTCGACCGATCCACGATGCCCCCCACTTAATCCAGCGAGAAGCTTGAGCAGGGTACTTTTTCCGGATCCATTTCCTCCGAAAACGCCCAACGCCTCGCCTTTCTTCAAGTCGAGGGAAATATCCTCAAGTGCTACAACTTTGGAGCGCCCCCAACCATCTGAGTATACCTTGGACAGGCCACTGATACGAATCGCCGAATCCATTCTAAGATCTTAGCGAATCGTGAATTCTCTGAACTGAGGTTCCCTCACCGACTCTGTCTGACTCTTATCTCTGATAAATCCCGCCATCTCTTCACTCAAAGCCCTGACAAATTCTATACACTCGTCCCGATCCCCTTCGAGTTCCAGTTGAACACGCCCATCTACCAGATTCCGGACAAACCCCGTCAACTCATACCCTTTTGCGAGTTGCAAGGTTGAAAACCGAAAACCGACGCCCTGAACGTGACCTTCAAAAAAAACAGTGAAGTGATTTACCGTATCTTCCATGATTAGACTGGTTAGGATCAATGGATTAAAAATCTTAATCAATTATTGTCACTTATAAGGCGGATTCAATATCCTCTTACAGAGATAAATTAAACTTGTCTTACTTATTAATATGACAAGGGTATTTGGCATATTACCTGCATTTGTTAGCCACCGGGCTAATTATATGAAAAATTTCGATCACGATCAATTTTCAGAAGGCGACTGGGAGGAAAAAGGCGAATTGGCCTGGAATGAATTCGACTGGGAATTATTCCTCCAACGACAGGACCATGAAAGCAACCGCTTCATTCGCACTTACAATAGCCTTCCCTCTCATCCCAATCGAATCGACGAAGTAGCCCGTATTATGGGCTGGGATTCATCGGATTGGTCTATGAACGATTTAGATTTCGACGAGTTATCGGACGATAGCAGTTGGCTTGCTGACTCTATCAACGATGAAGATGACAATGACATGGATCCCTATACCCTCCACCGGCACCCATTGCATATTGCCGTTCAGGGGTTGTTTGATTCGATTCTTCACTTGTGGGAAACTTTGCTTAATGAAACAACAAACGAAATAAGCCCCAAGTATTGCTTCGATTTAGTTCAATCGATCAATCATGGGAAATTGGAGTCTCTACTCGCCCTCCAATCGCTAGACTTGGCAGATTATGCCCTTACTGTAAGTGAACTAAAAAGAGCACTTAAATCCTTGAACCAGAGTTTTAATATTCTGGAATCCATTCATTCCGCAAAAAATCCAAAACTCTACGCCTTCAAAACGGAATCCGTCGGACGTTTGTTCGACATCCGCGAAATTTGGCTACGAGTGATGAAAGACTGCCGGGAGGAACTTGATCGTCGTATAAACGACGAAGAGTAACCATCCTCTCAGCGTCGCAACCCATTGCCTTACCATGGGCTGTTTTCCTATCCGCAAAAATAATCATTCTGACCCCGCTCCCCGCGGCGTTCTCCGCAAACAAATTCGTCGAGCTGGTCGTGGAGATATCGAGGCTTTTCAGGCCGTTTCCAACGAATACCTCGATTTCGTAACCGAATTCCTCGTCGTAACCGGTTATCACGACCGTGATAGAATTCGTGGTTATACCCGTCAGGTGTTTCACAATCTCTGGCAAAGTATCGCCTACTTTCGTCGCGTTTCTGACTTCGAACGCGGTCTGTTTATCTTCCTGAAGCAGATCCCCGTGAATGTGGCCCCATTTCAGGACCCACTCATTCAAAAGCTTGTATTGCTCAACGCTCTGCAACGATTTCTGGTCGTTGCGCGTGATCTGGAGCATTGGAATTCGAAGAACCTTATATTGGCGACCCGTATTTCAAAGCAGGAACTGAATCAGCCACTCTTCGAAGCGTGGAAGATACTCGTATCATTTAGAACACAGGAAATAGATTTCGCCACAAACGCTTACATGGAGCGCGTGGTGGAGAACATGGAAGGTCCCTTTGCTCAGGCGGATCAGCAAAAGCTGTGCAGGCGGGTAAAAGAAAATCCTATCGTTGCCAGCTTCAAAGCAGATTGCCTTGCCCTACGTTGTGAACTGATCGAAATGCGACAAAATGCGCGCTGGGAAGCAGCTAACAAAGACGCTTTTTTCACTGAGATGGCAGAGGATATCGCCTCTATCACTCCATTGAAGCCGGAATTCTCAGAAAGATTCAAAAACCAGCTTTCATTTCAGTGTGTGCCTCACTGAGGCGATAGGAAACTAAGCCAGCTCAATGTCAAAGTAGTCCAACGCCCATTCCCGCATAAAGCGCACGTGCATGGGGACTATTTTGTAAATGATAAGATTCGGATTATCCGGCTTACCCAGATAGTGTTTTAGAAGAGGATTATCATCCCATATTTCCTGCAACAGCACTGGGTCGTCCAATACCTCGGCCTCACCTGTAATCCGAACCTGATCGTGCCTGGTATCGAGATAACAAAGCTCGAGCTTAGGATTCGCAGCTAACTCTCGTGTCTTACTATACTGCCTCAAATTAGCCACGTATACAGTAAACCCATCTACGCGAACAGGTGAAACCGGTCTCAATCGCGGTTGATCCCCATCCATGGTAGCCAGCATCGGAAACTTGGCTAATCGCATACAGGCCTTAGCAAGCGCAGGAAGATCCTCTCGGTTTATTGGTTTAGGAATTGGCTTTGGCATTTGAAACTGAATCTAATCACATTCAGCGTTTTTAAGAAATCAGAATCTTACCATTCGGACCTAAGAAATGGTATTCCAGCAAATGAGACTCTTTTGGATATTTCTAGCACTCGCCCTAATATTCCTCATCCCCTTCATAATATGGGGCGATGCCATGGAATCAGCATTATCAAACGAATCCGCGATTCAATGGCTCAATGGTTTCGAGGAATGGGCATGGGCAGCAGGCGTTGGGTTGCTTTTGCTCGACTTTATTCTACCAATTCCCGGCACCGCAGTCATGTCCGCGCTAGGGTTCGTTTACGGACCCGTCATCGGCGGATTTATCGCCAGCGGCGGATCGATACTCTCTGGCTGGGTTGCATACATTGCCAGTCGCCTCATCGGCCCCACCGCAGCCAGAAAGCTCTTAGGTGAAAAAGATTATGAACGAGGTAAAAAGCTATTTGCAAATACAGGAGGCTGGATCGTCGCATTTTCACGATGGCTACCCTTAATTCCGGAGGTAGTCGCCTGCATGGCAGGGCTATCTCGTATGCCTTTCGGGAAATTCATGGTCGCACTCACCTGCGGATCCGTTCCCCTCGGATTCATTTTCGCTTATATCGGATCTACCGGAAACGACAGTCCCGTGACCGCGATCCTCCTCAGTGCGGGGATCCCTCCTATCCTTTGGTTGATTGCACACCGATTTATGAAATCGTAACCACCGTTTTGACTTTCATACACCCAGAAAAAAACCCTACTCTTGAAAATTGAAATCTATTAAATATACGCTCGCTGCTCTTTCCATCGCTTCTGCTTTAATCATCTTGTTAACCTCCTGCCAAAGTACTTCCATGAAGACCAAACGACCGGTTGTAAGTATTGAGGGTAATATGTTTTTGATTGATGACGTGCCCACCTACCCAGGTCGGTATTGGAACGGAAATAAAGTCGAAGGACTTCTCTTAAATTCCCGGATGGTCCAGGGAGTTTTCGACGATGAGAATCCAGAAACACGCAAACTTTTCAAGTATCCCGATACAGGCGTTTGGGACGCTGACCGCAATACCAACGAATTCGTCGCAGCGATGCCTCTCTGGAACTCATACGGCCTTAACTCCTTCACAATCAACCTCCAGGGCGGAAGTCCTACCGGCTACGGAAACAAGGACTGGAAAAATACCGCGTTTACAGAAACCGGAGAGCTCAAACCCGCTTATATGGATCGCTTAAGCCGCATTCTGGATAAGGCCGAAGAACTCGATATGATCCCGATTGTTGGCTACTTTTACTTCGGTCAGGACCAAAACCTCAAAGATGAAAAGGCGATTGTTAACGCCGTCGACAATGTCACCGAATGGATGCTGGATAAAGGCTATCGCAACGTGCTCATTGAGATAAACAACGAAAGTAATATCAGAGCGTATGATCACGAAATCCTGAAACCAGGGCGGGTTCATGAACTAATAAACCGAGTCAAAGCCACAAAGAAAAACGGGGTAAGCCTACTCACCAGCACCAGCTTTGGCGGTCGCTACATCCCGGATGATCACGTGATCGCCGTTTCAGATTACATTTTGATTCATGGCAACGGCGTTAAGGAACCCGACTTTATCAAGGAGATGGTTAAACAAACCAAGAGCCGCCCAAGCTACCGAGGACAACCCATTGTCTTCAACGAGGACGACCATTACGATTACGACTACGACGCTAACAACTTCAAATACGCCATCGAGTCTTACGCTTCCTGGGGTTTCTTCGACTTCCGGCGTAAAGACGAAAGCGACATCAAGATTGGCTACCAGTCGGTCCCCGTAGACTGGGGGATTAACCATGACCGCAAACGGGAATTCTTCGACTACGTGAAGGAGATTTCCGGGAAGTAAACACTTCGAACTAGATTGAAGTTGACCTAACAGAAAACCTATCTTTCTTTCCTTCACTTACTTTTAGGGGGCCATAGCTCAGTTGGAAGAGCGCTTGCATGGCATGCAAGAGGTCGTCGGTTCGATCCCGTCTGGCTCCACCATTTCTTGCCAGATCCGGATAAACACCCCTCATTCTTAATCTATAACCCGCGATCGTGGACCCAACTGACATCAGTTGGCCAGGTTTTGGAACGATTAGGCAAGATACGACGCCCCCGTCGGAGTGATTACCCATTATCTGGTGTTTAACAGATAAGAAATCTATATTCCAAAACCTCTATTTCCTGAAACGACTGAACAATCCCACAAGACTCTATGCCAACGACGCACATTCTCAGGCTCATCGCTGTATCCTTTGCATTTACAGTGGGAATCCAGAATTTCTCCACAGCGAAAACCATACGCGTCGTAGTGAATGCTAGCGCAGATGAAGAGTATCTTGAGAAAACCAAAGACAAGCCATACCAGACGTATCATTTCGCCAAAGGAAAGTTTCACTCGGGAACTAAAAGAGACCGGAACTTGGAAAATATTTCGTTCATGGACGTCGCTGAAACCACGGCTGGTTATCTGGCAAAGGAAAATTTCTTCCCGGCCAAAAGCAAAGATATCGGCGACCTACTGATTCTCATTTCCTGGGGAACCACTAGACTTGACGTTGATATGACTGAAGTGATGGGAATCACCGATCTGGGAAACAATAACGCGGGTGACGTGGGTGCTCCACTGCAAGCCCCTCAAGAAGGACAACAGGCAGCATCTGAGGCTCCACAAGAAAGCTTTGATGCGGCAGCTTTCAACGCTGGCCCGCAGAGTATCGGGGCCTATCATATGGGAATCAACAAGGCCATGCTGGGTTTCGACAAGGGACTTTATGGAGAAGGACTCTCAAGAATCGAACGTGAGAAATTGCGTCACGAACTATCTGAAGAACGCTATTTTATCGTCCTTAACGCCTTCGACCTTCCTCACCTCAAAGAGCATAAGGAACTCAAGGAGGTTTGGTCCTGTAGATACAGTACAAGAAATATTGGTACCAATTTTACCAAAGCGCTCGACTTTATGAACCTTGCCGCTGCACCCGTATTCGGCAAGAATCTGGAGGTGTTACAAGTTCCTCGCGTGGACCCCGATGCCAATGTGATTATCGGCGATATTGAGATTTTAGGTACTGAATCCTCATCCAATCTAGAAGAGGAGTAACCCTACTCCACCTTCAACAAGACCGTCACAATTTCACCACGCTCTGTAGGAGGTGGCTGAAAACTTCCCAAACTGCGGACCGTACCGATTCCGATCGCATCCAAATCGCTTAGTCCAGAGCTCTCTACTATCTTCACCGATGAAATGGCGCCGCCTGCTGAGACGAAAAACGAAACTCTAACACTCTTTCCGGCAGTTCCTTCGGTTTTGGATTTTTTCCATTCTCTATCTAAGGCAGCTGCAAGAATCGACCGCCATCGCTTCATCGCATCTGTATCTGCTGTCGTTGATTGTGTTGTGAGCGATAACTCGGGCACGCTCATGATAGACTGCCTCAAACTCTTCTCGATTTTCGATGTATCAATCTTCCGCGTAGGTGTCGGCGCGGGTTTAGGCCTAGGCGCAACCTTCGGTGCTTCCGGTTTTCCATGTTGCTTCACAAATTCATCATAGCTGATAATCTTCGGCTTCGGCTCTTCCTTCACAGGTTCCGGCTTCAGTTCCGGCTTTGGTTTTTCAACTGGCACTGGGGGTGGCGCTTGCACGACCGGAGGTGGTTTTGTAACGGGCTGAGGCTTTGGCTCGGGCGGCGGTGGCGTTTCGATGACCGGTTCCGGTTCAGGCTGCGGAATTTCAATCGGTTCAAACTCCGGAAGATCCAACGCTAGGTCTGGAACAGGCTCTAAAGACTCCGGCTGGAACGTATCCACCGACTCGGGCAATGCCACCATCTCAAAGATATAAGGCTCTTCCTCTCGAGCGAAGAGACTTGTAAATACAACCGCCAATACCAAAAAAAGAAGCGTGGACAGGTGCAGAAGACCTGAAAACAATGCGGCTTTCTTGGTTGTCGGATCCAGTCTCATCTTACTTCACACGGGTATCCAGACTGATTCGCGACAGATTATTTTGTTTCAATAAATCCATCACATCGATGATTTTTTGGTACTGTAGCGTCATATCCCCACGCAAATGGATTACAGGTGGATCGTTTTGCTGGGCCATCAACTTGATACGCTCCTCCAACTGTTGAAATGTCAGCTGTTCCTGAGTCCAATAATAGATACCTTCTTTGTCTATTGAGATCGCCTGGAAACGGGTTTCAGGAGAGGCTGGAGTTCTTGATACAGACTCAATGGGAAGATCAATCTGGATAGACTGTTCCAGCAGAGGCGTCGTGATCATAAAAATGATCAATAGCGCAAACGCCATGTCGATCATTGGAGTTACGTTGATCTCCGAGAGGGCGCTCAATCGATCCTGCTTATGGAAACTTCTGGCCATAACTAGAATCTCCTGGAGGCGGTATCCTCCAACTCAATACGATCGGCCACAGAACTCGCAAAATTCTCAACCTCGATCACCCGCTTTTTCGTCAACGAGAGCAGAAAATTATACCCGAAAACCGAGGGGATCGCGACCAACAACCCCGCGACCGTCGTTAGCAATGCACCTGATACACCAGGAGCCAAACTCGCAATACTGGCACTGCTTCCCAAACCAATGGCACCAAAAGCGTCCATAACACCCCACACCGTACCCAGCAGCCCCATAAAGGGAGCTCCAGTCACAATCGAAGCCAACAACACCATCTTCCTTTCATAAAAGAGACTTTGATTGGCAACCGCCCGTTGCAAAGCATTCTCGGCATGGGACACCGCATTTCCTTGATCGGCGTCCAACTCAACGGCCCGAAAATAGGACTGAGTCGCCGCCTTTACCAAAGCGGCATAGGGAATCGCATCACTGAATGCCTTCTTGCTCGCCAGTTCCAATAACGAGGGAGCCTCGTCCAGGGTCTTCTCAAAACGCAAGTTTAGCTTGTAGAGCTGTTTTAACTCCATGGCCTTACCGATCATGACTGTCCAGGCAAGTGCGCTGAAAACACCGAGCGCTAGAATGATCAATTTGCCCGCAGGATTGGACAGAAAAAAATAGGTTAACAGCCCAGATTCGTTGGATTGAGCGAGGATTAAAAGCATAGTCGGTTGGGAAGACCGGTGTTAGGATTAAGTTGTTGCCATATCTTTTTACGCTTTCTGCCTCCGCTTCAAAGGTAAAATCAAATCGATGCGTAGTTTTTTCTTTAAGAATTGTCCCCCCCCAACCATCTTTTCCCTTTTACTGCGTACATAGACCTGAACAGAACTTAAGAAAGACGACCTATTTATGGATCACAAAGCCCTGACACTCGAGCAGCTCAGCAAACATGGAGCCAAAATCTCTCAGAAAAATGCGTTGGTAGGATTTGATGGTTTCGTTGACCGTATCACTTCCGTCGTAGACAAGCGATTTGGCCAGGGTGAGGAATTTGAACGGATGGAGACGATCGACGTGTTCGGCAACCGAATCCTCTCCGCTGCAGGCAAGAGCACCAACATCGAGTTATACGTCAATTACGAGAAATTAGGGGGTAATGGACCCATAATGGCGAACGCCCTCTTAAATGCAGGTTTGAAGACGCAGTACATCGGCGCTCTGGGAGAAAAATCCATTCATCCGGTATTCGAAGAATTTGCAAAAAACACCCATGCGATATCCGTCGTGGATCCGGGCGTCACTCATGCACTGGAATTTGCCGATGGTAAGATTATGCTCGGTACGATGACCTCTCTCGATGCACTGACCTACGATTGTATACTCAAATGTATTAAGGAAGGCGAATTTTTCGATCTCCTTTCCCGTCAGGATCTCATCAGTATGGTAAACTGGACCATGATTCCCAACATGACCGAACTCTTCGGAGACTTGCTGGACAACATGATACCCAATCTTCCTCCAAGAGAAACCAAGCACTATTTCTTTGATCTTGCCGACCCGGTAAAACGACCCGTTGGGGAGATTGAAACCGCCATAAGAACTATTTCCCGTTTTCAAAACTACGGCTACGTTACACTTGGACTAAACCTGGCTGAAGCCAAGCAAGTTTACGGAATTCTAGGACAGTCCGAAATCGAACCTGACACCCAAGGTCTGAAGGCGATGGCGAATTTCATTCGCAGTGAGCTCTCACTAGGTTGTGTGGTTGTCCACCCGAAAGAATCAGCCGCTTGTGCAACGAAAGACGAAACCTGTTGGATCCCAGGCCCCTACACTGAAAAACCAAAGATCACGACTGGAGCCGGAGATCATTTCAATGCCGGCTTTTCAACTGCTCAGCTTCTGGGATTTCCTCCCCTTGCCTGTCTCACTGTAGGTGTCTGCTTCAGCGGCCACTACGTACGCTCCGGTGAAAGCCCAAGCCTGCACCACGTACAAAGCTTCATCAAAAGCTGGACTGATTAATGACTGATCCTAGACAAGGATTATTCATTTCATTTGAGGGTTCAGAAGGAACTGGAAAAACCACCCAGATTCAACGGCTTGCCTCAAAGCTCGAGGACACAGGTCGTACCGTCGTAATCAGTCGTGAACCCGGTGGCACGCCTCTGGGCGAAGATATCCGCCACCTGTTGAAGCATGCGGTCAGCGGCCAGCACATGGTCCCACGGGCTGAACTTCTGCTCTTTGCCGCCAGCCGCGCCCAACATGTCGATCAATTGATCCTGCCGAACCTAAATTCCGGCAACGTTGTTATCTGCGATCGGTTTCTCGATTCTACAACCGTTTACCAGGGAGTCGCCCGTGCCATCGCCCCGGATACGGTGAAATTGATTAACGAGATCGCCGTAGCCTCTACTATCCCAGATATCACGATACTCATCGATCTGGATCCAGAGGAAGGATTTCGCCGTATTCAATCTCGCGATACCGAACCGCCTGATCGTATGGAGCAGGAACACATAGATTTTTACAAAGCAGTGCGTCGGGGTTATCTGGATGTCGCCGCGAATAATAAGGACCGCTTTCTGGTGATCGATGGTCACCAATCAATCGACGAGGTCGAACAGTCAATTTGGAATGGGATTAAAAACCGTATTATCTGAACCGCTCCGATCCGTAAATCCGGTGGAGGTACTGGAACGATCGATCGAGAAGGGAAGACTTCCCCACGCGATGCTACTGCATGGCGACCACTATCCATTTCTCGAAGAAGTGGCTCTGGGATTGGCCTCCGTGCTATTGAATGTCTCGGTTGAAGGTTCGTCAGGAGAAGATCGTTTTGACCGCGTAGAAAAACATCCTGATTTCTTTGCGCTTCGACCCTCCAAAAAGGCCCGCTCCATCCGGGCAGAAGACACCCGAGAAATCGTTCGACAGATCCAACAATCTCCCAATCAAGGTGAACGCAAGGTATCCGTGATCTACGAAGCCGATCGACTGGGAGCCTCTTCTCAATCTGCGAGTGCGAATATCATTCTAAAGACGCTGGAGGAACCTCCCCTGGATACTTCGATCATTCTGATCACCACCCGCCCTTATGCGCTTCTTGATACAATCAGAAGCCGGTGCTTTAATTTCCGTATCCCCGCTCCATTTGAGCCAACGAGCAATGAAAACTGGCACCAATGGCTAAGCGACTATACCGGGTTTCTCAATGGTATGGCCGATATGAAAACCGATAAGGAAAAAATTACTGCCAGTTTTATGATGCTCTATGGATTGATCGTGCGGTTCGATAGTATACTATCCGCATTGGTCGCTGAAAATTGGATTCATGAAAGAGACAAACTCCCTGAAGATCTTTCCGATGAGGAAAAAGACGCTACCCGGGAAGGCTCCGCAAAAGGCATTCGAGCAAAGCTACTCAAAGAAATAGAGCACCAAACCCGCGAGACCGCAGCCCCCTACTTGCGCGGTGAAAGAGAAGGCGACATTACTCTCAAGTTTACCGATAGCATACAGCAACTCGAAGAGGTTATCCGACTTCTTAACGTAAACCTCAAAGAGGACACCGCACTTGAAGATTACTTCCTCTCCTGCATGCGGATATGGACACGGTAGTCAAACCAGTCGCTTAGATTCAGTCCACGTAGTCCTTCTTGCGATCCAGTTGAGGCAATGAACCCACGTCTGGTGGTGGGATTGCATTTAGGGCAGGAAAGTCTATCGACCAACCATCTTTGGCGAGAAATAGCTCCCCGGAATAACCGGACTCCCGTGTTAATCGCGCTATAAATGCATCGGGATCAAGTCCCTCCAAGCCTTTGGTTACAAAATGAGTGTATACGGCCTTTCGCGGTTCCGTCGCTTCAAACAAAGAGACCGCTTCGGGGATCGTCATTAGCTTAGCGACAACTCCCTGCATTTCCGGCTTTCGCGCTATTTCTTCAGGCATTGCTAAAATATTGGTCACCATCAAATCTACATTCTTCCCATACCCAATGAGACTCTGACATAGCCTGGTATCACCAGTTAAAAGTATTGTGTGCCCTGAATAATCTACCCTGTAGCCGAACGCCGGGTTTCCGTCATCGTGTTCAACAGCAAAAGCCGTGATTCTTAAACCCTGTAAGTCCAGGATAAGTCCATCGTTCTCAAATTCAGTAACCTGGATTTTCAGGTGATCCCTATCATTAAAATCGTTCGCCCGATGTTCGATATCGAACTGGTACATGGAATACATGCCTTCAATCATGTCTTTCGTACCGGGCGGTCCCCAAACCTGAAGCGGTTCAGTTCGCCCCAACAAAAACCAACCGGTCATCCACAATGTCGCCAGTCCTTCGATGTGATCGTTGTGCAAGTGAGACAGGACAATCGTCGTCACTTCCCTCGGATCAACGCCTGCCTCGTACAGATTTTGCATTAAATTACGACCGGCGTCAAAAAGTACCTGCTCAGCTCCAGCAGTCACTAATGTCGCGATACCCGAGCGCTCCGTACTCACTTCCGGGCCACCGGTTCCAATAAAGGTAACCCTTAGCGTTCCGTCCGACCTCCCATGAATTAGTGGCACTGAGATCACTGCCAATATCACCAACAAAGCTCTAAACACCTTCAACAACCCCAACACCTTACGTGGCTTGCGCCACTCAATTGCCCAACGAACTGACATACGCCACTAATTGATCCAGTTGCTCTTGTTGGATAACCGTTGCGTAAGGAGGCATTGCTGGCGCAAACCCCTTCACGACTTTCGCGGTGGAATTCATGATCGATTCACGCACATAGGCTTCATCGGCGATAAGCTTCGATCCATCTGCAAATTCACGCTCCTTGCCCATAAGCCCGTGTAGGCTCGGCGCTATCGTTCCACCCTGAGGTAAATGACAAGCCTGACAGCCAAGTGAAGAAAATACCTGCCTACCGGCCTCCGCTTCGGGACTCAACTGAACCACAGTAACAGGATCTCCAAATAAGGGAGGAACCGTCATAAGACCATACACCGCCGCCGTTCCAGCAATGAAGGTTGCATAGATAATCTCCTTCCAGCGCGGTATCGTTCGGTAGCTATTCATCATGTGCTTGATGATGATGAGCCCTACAATCACCACCGCAGCTATCGCTATGTTCCGGTCACTCCCGTAGGTCGACGGAAAGTGCGCACTAAGCATTAAGAAAATAACCGGAAAGGTGATGTAATGGTTATGCCAGGACCGGATTTTGGCTTGTTTGCCTGCCGAAAGATCATGAGGTTTTCCTTCACGCAACGCTGCCATCATCTTATCCTGATTGACCATGATATGGAACCGAACATTGGCACTCATCCAAGTACCCATCATCGCGCCCATCTGCAAGTAGACCGCACGACCATTGAATACCGTTTCCAACCAGGACGCGTAGAGCAGAATGCCTCCAAAAGTGATTAAGAGCCCCAACCAGGCTTTGTTACCAATCGGACTACGCCATAGAAAGTCGTAAACCAGCCAGCCAGCGATCAAAGACCCCAGACTGATCACCAATCCCATGTAAGCAGGTAGATCCGTTTTCGAAGGATCCAGCAGCAATGTTCCTCCACGGGTATAAAAGACGGAAACCAACAAAATGAATCCACTGATCCACGTCGTATAAGACTGCCATTTGAAGATGTGCAACCGGTGGGGAATCTCATCGGGTTTGATGACCCGCTTTTGCAAATAGAAAATTCCCCCTCCGTGAAGCATATTCATATACCCCAGCGACTCTTCGTTTTCTTTATCTTCGAGCAGGTTGATCTCCATCCAGGTAAACAGGAGGGAATTTCCAATCCACATGATCGCTGCCACAATATGTATAAAGCGGAAAACGATATTAAAGAATTCGATTAGACCTGCATCCATAGAGCAATAGAACGGTGTTTGTTTGGTGGAGAGATATTATATGACAGTGGATGATTTCTTCAGCATGACCGAATCAGAATCATAGAGTGACAGCAGAACCCTTTCTGGAGTCATGGGGGAAATTATTTCATCAGACGACGTCGTTCTGAACGCATCGATCGCTCGCTGAATCGCAAAGAAAGCGGCTATTCCATACATGAAGGGTGGTTCACCCACTGCTTTGCTACCGAGAGGTCCTCCAGGATTTTCAGCATTCTCAAGGAACTTAACTTCCATGTCATCTGGCAGAAAATCTCCATCGGGAGCCTTGTAGGTAGACAATGCATGAGAGAGCAGGCGGCCTTCATCGTTGAACGCCAATTCCTCCAGCGTCACCCAACCAATGCCTTGAGCCATTCCACCCTCAACTTGACCCAAGTCAACTGAACGAATAATACCACGTCCCAGGTCATGCACCACTTTCGCCGAATCGAGCTTGTAGGTTCCCCGCAGGCAATCGACCGTCGTTTCAATGATACAAGTACCGTAAGTGTAATAATGAAACGGATTATTAAAGTCCTTTGTGAAGTCGTAATGGAGCCCCGGTGGTGAGTAAAACCCATGAGCCATTAGCTGAACTCGGGCAAAATAGGTTTTAAGCACCAACTGATCCCAGGTCATCTCGGTCACTTCATCCCTTAGATATACAATACCATCTTTGATTGCGATATCGTCAGGTTCACCTCCAAGTTCTTGGGATGCGATTTTCTTCATTCCGACCAGTATCTCCTCGCAGGCAATAATTGTCGCATTTCCATTCAGGTCAGAAGTCGCACTCGCCGCACTGGGTGAAATATTTGCAATCCGGGTGGTATTCGTACTATTGCACCTCACCCGCTTATGACTAATCCCAAACATTCGGGAAACAATCGCTATCATATTTGAGCTGATCCCCTGCCCCATTTCGATTCCACCGGTGGAAACACTCACAGAACCATCGGTATACACATGAACCAAACTGCTTCCTTGATTCAAAAACGTCTTGGTAAAACTGATACCGAAACATACAGGCATCACCGCATACCCTCTTTTCGATCCTAGATGAGCATCGTTGTATTGCTTGGCTCGCGTTTTGATACCTTCCAAATCGAAGCTCTCAGATGCTTCCCGCCAAGTTCGTTTCATGGTAGAAGCACTAATTACCTGCCCGTAGTGAAATTGATAACCATCATCCAAGAGATTCCGCTCTTGTAGCCACTCTGGCGCCACACCCATCACAGTAGCCGCCTTGTAAATAGCAGCCTCTGTGGGGAACATGCCTTGGGGACCACCGAATCCACGATAAGCGGTATTGGGTACCAGATGAGTCCTACACGCGGCTGCCAGAATCCGCACATTGGGTATCGCGTAACAGTTCGTCGAATGAAGCACCGTGCGTTCCAAAACAGGAGGCGATAAATCTACGTAGGCACCTGAATTTTGGTAATGAGCCACATCAAGGGCCAGGATCTTACCGTCTTTCGTGAGACCTATTTTAAAGTCCTGCTTATAGGGATGCCGTTTCCCGGTCATCTTCATGTCTTCAACCCGGTTCAATACGATCTGCACCGGAATTTGAAGATCGACCGCAGCGATCGATGCCATACAGGCCCAATGAGTAGCCTGGTCTTCCTTGCCTCCAAAGCCACCGCCGAGGCGCTTTACGTCGACTTCGACCTTGTGCATCGGGATTCCCAATACCGCAGCGATCCACTTTTGCGCAGCGGACGGACTCTGCGTAGATGAAAACACCTGGACCTGTCCGTCCTCTCTGGGAACAGCTCTGGCACGATTTGTCTCGAGATAAAGATGGTCCTGTCCAGCTAGATCCACCTTGCCCTCAACCACATAGTCACATTGATCCCAGACCGCGTCTACATCTCCCTTGGTGAAGGTTCTCTCCGGAATAAGCAAGTCCCCGGCTTTGTAAGCTTCTCTCGGACAAACCGTTACCGGAAGCGGGTCAATATCCACGTTACATAGCTTGACTGCCTTCCGAGCATTTTCGGCCGTATCGGCTACGATCAAAGCCAAAGGATGACCCTGATACATAACTTCTTCGTGAGCAAACAAGGGCTCATCCGCGATTACGGCCCCAATAATTTTAGTTCCCGGAATATCCTCAAACGTATAAACTGCCCGGACTCCCTCGGATTCCAATGCTCCTGTTGTATTCAGATTCTTAATCGTACCGTGAGCAATCGGAGAACCGAACACCGCTCCGTGGAGCATCCCAGCTGGAGCAGGAACGTCGTCCGTATATTCAGAACGTCCCGTTACATGAAGTTCACTATCACAGTGACGCATATAGAACCTCCTCACTAATAATTTCCGGAAAACATTTCAAAAAATTAGCCAGTAAAAGTTGACGAGCAAGCAGCCGTTTATACTCGGCTGAGCCACGCACGTCACTGATCGGTTGAAACTCTGTTTGAGCTACATCTACCACGGTCATCACCAGCTCTGGGGTCAGTTTTTGGTTTCGCAAAGCGTTGCTTGCTTCGACAAGGTACAAAGGAATAGCGGCAACTCCCCCTAACGCCAGTGCCGCCTCCTTTATAAATCCATCCTCCACTTCAAAGCGGGCAGCTGAATTCACGGTTGCAATATCCAGAACTGCCCGTTTCGAAACTTTCTCCCAATTAATCAAGGTATGTGAGCTCGGCTTGGAAAAAGAGAGCGAGGCAACCACCTCTTCCGGTTCCTTGGCCAACTGCTTATAACCTAAATAAAAATCTTTCAACAAAACGCTACGTGGCTCATCGCCACCTTCCAGATGCAGTTCGACCCCCAACGCAAGCAACAGGCAGGTCATGTCCGCTATGGGAGATGCGTTACAAATATTACCGCCCAACGTTGCGCGGGTACGGATAGGCCAACTGGCGATCAGTTCGTTGTAATGCTGAATCTCCGGAACGCATACTTGAATCAATGGATGATCTCCAAATGCCTGAAAAGTCATCCGCGCATCCACGAATAGTTTACCCGCGTCTTCCCGTATCGGCGCCACCGGAGCTTTTCGATTTAACAGGTTAACCGCTTGATCCGGGATTTCTTCGCCGCGCTGAACGTAAAGGTCAGTTCCCCCGGCGATGATTAAAGGCCTAACACCATTTTCGGTGGATTCCGGC
>CAYGQM010000025.1:0-55078 GCA_964352065.1 uncultured Opitutaceae bacterium | reverse complement strand
CCGGTAGTGGAGGCGTCTCGAGCTTGGCCAGTCGGTCCGGAATTGATTCGAAATAGCGAGGTAATGCACCGTTTTCGCAGAGATCCTTGATTCGATTTACCGAGTTTAGCTTCGAAGACAGCTTCTCAACCACTTGAGACCCCGCTTCCTTGATAGAACGGTATCCAGTGCAGCGGCACAGGTTCCCCGAAATAGCTTCTTTCGCACCCGTATTCGTCAAAGGCCGGTCTTTATCCATGAGCCACCCTGTCATCGCCACAACAAACCCGGGGGTGCAATAACCACACTGGGTCCCTCCGCAGTCAACCATCGCAGCCTGAACCGGCGACAATCTCTCAAAATTGAGGCCTTCGATCGATACCAGGTGTTTCCCAACGAGCTCTCCCATCGGAATGAGACAGGACGTCATGGGAACATAACGAACATCTCCGTTTTCCAAGGTCCCTAGTAACACGGAGCAGGCACCGCAATCGCCCTCCTTACAACCCTCTTTAGTTCCAGTGAGGTGTTCGGAATCCCGCAAGTAATCAAGCACCAGGCGTCCCGGGGATTCCCAGGCAGTGACTTCGCGGTCGTTGAGTATAAATCGGATAGACGCTTTTAGATTCATTAAAAACAAACTTGATTGGTTTTCTGCAGGATTTGTGCCGCAATACTTACCGCAATTTCCTCGGGAGTGTCGCTGTTAATTGCCAAACCAACCGGAGCCGTAACACGACTCCAATCTTCATGCCCGAAGTTACGAATCTTCAGTTCTTCACGGATTTTCTTTAGTTTAGCAGGACTTCCCATAACACCAATAAATGGAAACGGCAGTGGTAATAGACTCGTCAGCGCATCGACGTCGTCAGAAAAGGAAGGTGTCATTACCACGGCGAACGTCAACCTCGCTCGCTCAGTTGCGATCGCATGAGCAGCTTCCGAATAGCTTTCGATCTCATTTGCGACCTCCTCAGGCAACGATCGAGTCGTGAAAAGTTGTCCTCGCGGATCCACTACCGTTACCTGGAAGCCAAGCAAGCACATCTGACGGGCCAATGCTGCCCCACAATGTCCACAACCAACGATCAAAATCCTCCTTCGATTGAACAATCCCATCCAAGCACGCCAACCGCTATCCTCTTCGGAATAGCCGACCGATTCATTCGCCAAATCCTCACGTTCCAGAAAGACCCCGGACTCCGTGATCGTTAACAATCCAGACTCGCCCATTTCAAGACGTCGCACTACTTCCAATACCAGTTCCTGATCAGACTTGCTCAGCACAAAAGTCACCTGAGTCTGTCCACCTCCGCAAATAAGTCCCGACGCAGCTACCTGCGACGACCGGTGCCACAGGGTTTCCAAACGGGGAACGGTAACGCTGTCCAATGCGAGTTTCGCCTGATCGAGCATCCGTGCTTCCATCGCACCACCCCCAATGGTCCCAAACTGCTCCTCTGATTCGGTGAACAACAAACTGGCTCTGGAAGTTCCAGGCGATCCTTTTTGGTGTCCGACGACCACAGCGACAAAGACCTTGCGCCCGGCTACCAGCTCATCAGCTACCTTCGTCCAAAAACTCAGCATTCGAATAAAGTTTCTCCTTCAACGACTGTTTTTCGAATGAGGGATTCGTAGTTTTCACGACTGGATTCGTAGGGAAGGATAACAGATTCCAAAACCGATTCTGCGGAGCTTGCCGCGAGCTGTTCCGTGGTTGCTTTGACCGCAATAAAGTCGAGGTCTTTACCTAATGAGAATGAACCTTTCCTATCACCCAGTCCAAGAACATCCGCTCCAGCCCCGGTACTTCGATACAAAGCCCGGACAAAACTGGCTGAAGCGATTCCGTTCGCTCGATTCTGCCGCACAAACGAGGCCATGACATCCAGTAAGGAAAGAAAAGGCCCCCCGCCAATATCTGAAGCCAACACCCAGCGAACGCCCTCTTCGTCAGCCCGCTGAAAATCGAACAACCCCGAACCCAGTCCCCGCTCTTCGAGCGGCCCGTTCGAGGTTGGACAGCTCGCAACGACCGTATCCGTTTTAGACATCAATTTCCATTCTGCATCCGTCATATGGATACAATGCCCCAAAACCGTTTTGGGTCCGAGGAAGCCGGTCCGCTCATAGACCTGTATATAGGAATCTATATCTTCGAAATCCGGAATCTCAGCGTAAATCGATTTGACCCACTCGATTTCCTGATGTGTTTCACACATGTGAGTCTGGGAAAAACCGTCTATCTTTGCGGCAGCTTTTCCAGAAGCAGCGATTACTTCAGGAGCCGTGGTAGGCGCGAACCGGGGAGTAGCCACATGGCGTTGCCCGTAGGTTTCAGCAGCCCATTCTGTTAACTGAATCGCATCTTCTACTGTCTGTGTCAGCGCTGGCGGCGTATTCATGGTCATCAACACATTGCCGATTCTAAAGTGTTCCGGGGCATACTTCATCGCAGCTTCCAGCGCCGTTTTATGAATCGAGCTGTAACAGAGCCCACCAATTGCACCGGTCGCTAAAATACGCTTCCAAAAGACCTTTGCTTTTTGGTCAGCATATGCCGCATCGGCGAACTCCGCCTCGCGCGGAAAGGTATATTTCTCCAACCACTCCAAGAGGGAGACCTTAGGCATATCGCGCACATCATCTTGCACCCAATGAAAGTGCATGTCGAAAAACGGCGGCATCAAAAGTCCGTCCTCAAGTTCGATTTTCGAGTCTTTGAGTCCGTATTTTTCGATCAAAGACGCACTCTCCCCCATTTCTACAACCCGCCAATTACTGTCTACAAATTCAGCTAATAGGATACCATCGACAAAATAGTCACAGGACTCATCTGAAACAGGATTTAACCAAGCTCCACGAATTGCTCTGAACGAAGACATTTTTGATTCGGATGGCATAGATCAGTTGGTGGGGACTGATACGTCCTCTTTCAAGCCGAATCCATACCAAATTATCCGGTCATGTCAGGTCGACACCACACGACTGTAGAAGGAACTTGCTCCATTTCCCTTCAGAATTTTTGATAGAAGCATGAAATACCTCTTTACCCTAACCTCCCTACTCGTGGCTCTTTCAGTCCAAGCAGCGGAAAAAAACATCATTTTCATCATTACGGATGACCAAAGCCCTACGCTCGGCTGTTACGGCGATCCCGTCGCCTATTCACCAGCTGTAGACAGTCTCGCAGCAGACGGCACACTTTTTAGCCGGGCTTATGCAACCACCGCCAGTTGTTCGGCCAGTCGGTCGGTCGTGATGTCCGGCCTTCACAACCATGCCAATGGTCAATACGGACACACCCACGCCTACCATAAGTTTGAGTCGTTCCGCAATGTTGTCAGCCTCGCATTACCCAGAGTTCTGGCCAATGCAGGCTATCGCACAGCACAAATCGGCAAGTACCACGTGGCTCCTGAAGAAGTGTTTCACTATGAAACTTACCTGAAAGGCGACGGCCGGAACGCCGTCCAAATGGCCAACGCGTCGGAATCGTTCATTACGGCCAGAGACAACCGCCCGTTCTTTCTCTATTTCGCTACTACCGACCCGCATCGCGGTGGCGGAAATGACGAAAACTTTGATGGCGACCTCAAACCGGATCTATTCGGGAACCTGCCCAATGATGCAGCACATGAGGGGGTGGATGAAAAATTCTATGGTCTGGACGACGTGGTTATTCCACCGTTTCTGCCGGATACAAAAGAATCTCGTAGCGAACTGGCTCAATACTACCAAAGCACGGCTCGCGTCGATCAAGGCGTTGCCCGTCTGATAGAAATACTTAAGGCCAACAACCTTTATGACAAAACGTTAATCGTGTTCACAGCTGATCACGGCATGGCTTTCGCCGGAGCCAAAACCACTATCTTTGAAGGTGGATTACGAGTACCTTTCGTTGTTCGTAATCCGTATGAGAAAAATCGAGGCGTCGTTTCGAACGCGATGATAAGTCACATCGACATTACCCCTTCGCTTCTCGACTTTGCAGGCGGTCTCAATAAAAGCCGGAACACCCCAAAACGCATCGTAACAGCCAAGGAATTCTGGAAAGGAAAAGACTACGTATTCTTGGAGAATATGGGTAAAAATGAATACAATCGATACCATGGAAAATCGTGGGTCGATATCCTGGGCAAACCCGACGCCACTCACTGGGACGTGGTATTCGGCTCTCACACCTTTCACGAGATACAGATGTATTACCCCATGCGATCGGTTTCCGATGGACAGTATAAACTGATCTGGAATATCGCAGCTGGCCTGCCCTACCCGTTTGCATCAGACCTCTGGGCAAGCTCCACCTGGCAAGCCCAATTGGCAAAGGGCCCCGATACCGAATACGGTATGATGACCGTCGATGAATACGTAAATCGGCCTACCTGGGAGCTCTACGATTTGGGAGCCATCGGCTATGAAGACAAGAACCTTGCTGAGGATCCGCGTTACGCGACCGTCTTGGCCAAAATGCAAGCGAAGCTCAAAGAATACCAAAAGACCATGGATGACCCTTGGATCATGAAGTGGGAATATGAGTAGTACTCGCTGAACCCTCAATCTGGCTCGGCAATGAATTCCAATAACCGCATCATCGGAGTACTGGATTATGTGACCCACGGTTCTCACCACTACTACACGAGACTCGCGGCGGAACTGAGCGCCCGCATACACAACTACGATCTCATCGCAGTCAATGATCCGAAGACTCTGGTGGCTCTGCCGCTCGCAGGCGTGCTATACCGCCGCCAGTTTTTGGAAGATAAGGACGTATTTGATACTCTGGAACAACGAGGCATCCCGGGCGTGATGCTCAATTGCCCTGATGACCAATTTCCGGCTATCAATGCTGATTTTGAGCATGGAACGCTTCAAGCCCTCGAACACTTTAAAGAATTGGGAAGAGATCGTATCGCCTACGTACGAGGCAATGATAAAGACCCGACCTCCGGGAGCCGCTACCGGGCTTTCGTTTCGGCAGCAAAAAAAGCGGGGTTAAACCTTTCCAAGATCCAAATAGTTCAGGCATCCTTCAACTACGAAGACGCAAGGGATGCTGTCATTGATCTACTATCGGAAGAGGATCAAATCAATGGCATCTTATGCTGTTCAGACCGGGCTGCCATGGGAGCCATTCAAGCGGTAAAACAAATCGGACGTCGCGTCCCGGACGATGTAGCCGTCATAGGGATGGGAAACCTTGCTGAGATTCTGGAGCTTAGCGAACACCCATTGACCACTATAGCTGACCCTCTCTACTACGAAGGTCATCTTGCGATTCAAAAACTCATTCGGCTTATAGAATATCGCGATGCACAGCCGTATGCGGAATTCGTCAAAACTCAATTGATTAAACGACAATCCACGCTCGGAAACGGATATAAAGATACACTACTGGACGCCGTGTACACAGAGTCCAGTGGGGCGCTCAACTACATCCTATGCGTCGGGGCATCCTTATCTGAAACAGATCGCTCAGCTCTAGAGAAGGAATCCAGAATCAGGCAGGCAAACGGAGAACGGCCCGTTCAGGTAATCAGCGACGTAATCCTTAAGGCCACCCAATGGGGATTGGACGCGGCCTATGCCCACGAAGTGCTGAATGAACTGCATCAAATAAGCAGGCTACCTCCTCAGAATGATCCACCTGTGGCGGCGCTCCTTCATTCAATAATCAGTCAACAAATGACGAAACATGGACGTTATCACTGGTTGACCAAACGGGAGGCCGAAGAGTTGCTCTCGCAGTGGATGAGCAGAGCGGAAGAAGAACTTACGATCAAAGAGCTGCTCTTCTCCTTCAATTGGCTCCGAGAAAATATCTTTTGCAGATTCATCGGATTACACTTACTCGATTCTTCCGTTTCAACCCACTATGAAGTGTCGAAATCTTCGGGAACTTTCTGGATAAACCACGATGGAGGACTGACCGAGCGGAAAGCTATTCCTTTCGACCAGATTGCAACGGTTCTGCACAATGAACTGGTTCCTGACACGAATCTTTCGGCGGATGTTCTAATCCTTACAGTGGAGGGCAAAATCGTCGGCTCTCTCATCATCGACACCTCTAGTAAATTCGGTCTGTTCAATCAAAAATTGAAACCGATGGTAGAAGGTAAGTTACACCGGATTCGTCTATTCGAAACGTTAAAGGAGAATCAACTGGAACTGGAAACTCAAAGGCGACTTGCCGAAAAAGCCAACAAGGCCAAAAGCGAGTTTCTCGCTGTCATGAGCCACGAGATCCGGACACCCCTCAATTGTATAATCGGAATGACTGAACTCACATTGGATATGGAGTTGAGCGGCAAGCAAAGGGACTACCTGCAATTAGCACTCAAGGCAGGCAGGGACCAACTTGAGTTGATAAACGATCTCCTGAATCTTTCCAAAATCGAATCCGGCACCAGTGAGCTTATCCTGGAACCAATCTCGCTAAGGGACACGATCGGACATTTGACTGATATTACCCGAAAAAAAGCAATCGACAAAGGCGTAGCATTCGAAGTTCAAGTAGCCCACGATACCCCAGACTCGCTGATCGGGGATAAAGTGGCTATTCACAAGATCATCACAAACTTGCTGGGAAATGCGATCAAGTTTACCGACGAGGGGAAGATCAGCTTATTCGTCGATTCAAAAGAATCCAATCCGTCTCAGACCTGGATATCCTTTAAAGTCACCGACACCGGACTCGGTATTTCCAAGGAACATCTAAAGACGATATTTTTACCGTTCGAACAAGTTGATCAAAGCAACTCCAGGCGAGCCGACGGCGTAGGACTTGGCCTCGCCATTGCCAAAAAGACTATCGACGCTCTTGAAGGTAACATCGAAGTGGAAAGTAATCTCGATCAAGGAAGCACCTTCACGGTCCATTTACCGTTTTCAATCCAGCCAAAGCGCAATGACATTATCGAATTCCCAAATGCTTCAACATACGATCTAGTAAAGACCTCCCGCTACAAGGTTCTGATTGTGGATGACAACGAGACTAACCAGCTGCTCGTAAATACAATATTGGGCTACTCACAACACAACCTTCAGCAAGCGCTTTCAGGACGAGAAGCGGTAGACCTGGCAATGGAAGAATCTTTTGATTGTATCCTGATGGATGTGGGTATGCCGAATATGAGTGGGTTGGAGGCGACATCTAGAATCAGGGAATTTGAAGCTCTTACCAAAAGACCTCGCACGCCTATCGTCGCATTAACAGCCCATACCCTACCGGAAGATGAACGGGCCTGCCGTGCCGCTGGAATGGATGGCTTTATTCCGAAGCCTTTCGATCGGGTAGAACTGCAAAACACGGTCTTGGAATACTGCAGGAGAAGCAGATCAACGGGAACCGTTTGAAATCCTCTTCAGTTCTACTTCCTTAACTTCCATCGCTGCATTTCCGGCAATCCCGGTAACACGGATAACGGCATCCGAAAGGCCTGGCTCAAGCGTAAGCCGCCCCAATGAAAGACGTTTCCAGTTTTTATTTTGATATTTCGCAGCCTCTCCATCCAACAAAAACGGTTGTGGATTCGGCAAAGGATCATAGGCCTCGCTGATCTGTATCGGAAGTCGCTGCCCTTGTAATTCGAAATACGCTTCCACCCCCAGATCCTCTTCTGGAATACAGTAAAGAAGTGATGTTTCATAGGTCCCCTTGCGCCGAATATCCAGCTTCCATTCGGGGTAAGCCTCCTTACTCGTCCAACGGCTGATCCAGTGACCGGTAAATCCCGCTGAATAATTATAGTCGATTCCCTTTCCCTTGAGAACCGGTAATTCCGCATCGTGGCCTTTTAGCACGGTGCTATCCGCGCCTTCGACTCCCACCGGAATGGCAGCGGGTATACCGATCGAAGGCATTGTAGCTAATGTACTATCAAAATGATCGGACAATGCTTCAAGTATCTCTGGAAATTGATCGGCCACGTCAACAAACTGACGAACGTCCGCGACGATATCATAGAGTTCCCATTGCCCGCGTTGCTGAACCGCTGTCCATTTTCCATAATGAACGGTTCCGGTCGTTTGTATCCTTTCCTTGGATCCAACCGAAAAAGAGATCAGCTTGCGAAGCGGCCATTCGGAAGGGGGACCTTTCGCGAGGGAAGCAAAGCTTCGTCCGTCCAGCTCTAACGTTTCAGCGCCCTCCAACTGACACCAGTCCACTAAAGTCGGCAGTATGTCTATATGCGACAACGGCTCCTCCAGCGTACGCTCCTCCAGTTTTCCAGGCCATCTCACAAAACAAGGCACACGAATGCCTCCATCATAAAGGTGCCCTTTCCTTCCCCGCAAACCCGCGTTGTAACGCCAGGTATTGGGACCGTTATCCGTCATAAAAATGACTATGGTATTCTCCGCCTGCCCCGTATCTTCCAGGAGCTTAAGCATCTTTGAGATCTGCTGGTCTATAACATCAATCATACCGAAGATCACTGATTCCCACCGCCCAACTTGATTATTATAATAGGGCTTCCAATACTCTTCGTCCACCAATCCGGGTGTGTGAGGCGCGTTGAAGGGTACGTAGCAGAAAAACGGTTCGTCGTTCTTTATCTGATCATTCATCCATTCCATCGCAGCCTCCGCTAGTATCTCTGTAATATACCCTTCCCGTTTTTGATCAGTTCCATTGTGAGAGAGAACGGGATCGAAGTAGTGCTGCGTAACCCCACCAAGAAAGCCCAAGAATTCATCAAACCCCTGACCGTTCGGGGTTTCTGGATAAACGGCACCGTTGTGCCACTTTCCAAAACACCCGGTTCGGTATCCGTTACTTCGCATCAACTCAGCGATCGTCGTTTCTTCAGGATTTACGACTTCCTGTCTACGCGTAACCCCAAAAGCACCCGTCCGCAAATGGTAACGACCTGTCATCAAACTGGCACGGGTGGGCGCGCATACGGGACTTACATAAAAGCGATTCAATCGAAGACCACTCTTCCCCAGGAGGTCCATCGTAGGAGTCCTCAAGTGAGGATTCCCATGCAAAGAAAGGTCTCCGTAACCCTGATCATCGGTTAAGATAAGCAAGACATTCGGCTTCTTCATGTCAGCTGAAAAGACCGATACTGAGCTGACGAGGAGAACAAGAAATAAACGGAGGGGTGAGCAATAGGGAAAACAATAGTTTTTCATAGGGTACAACTGAGTAAATTACTTTATGGGACAATATCGCAACCAAGAATGACTAAGCCGTTAATCCCAATTGACGGAGTCATATGCTTCCCTACGCTCCTTCTATATAATGAAAGTCACCTTCTTAGCTTACCTCACTACCGTCATGTTCGCGGGATCTCTTCTACAGGCCAACCATCACAGCGTAACGATTTCCAACGATGAACTTTCGGTGACACTGCTTAAGACAGGGGCCGAACTCCAAAGCATAAAACACCTTCCGACTGGAATCGAATACCTGTGGCAAAGAGATCCGGAATTTTGGGCCGCAAGTTCCCCCAACATGTTCCCCGTAAATGTTCGTTTTAAAGACAATCGATTTACCTACAAAGGAAAGGAATATGAAATGCCGCGCATGGGTTTGGCAGTTATCTCTGACTTCGATACCTTGGACAAAACCGGCGGCAAGAAGAAGGAGAGTAAAGTCACCCAGATATTGAATTCTTCACCCGACACGCTGAAGTATTACCCGTTTCCTTTTCAGTTAAAGATCACCAGTCAACTGAAAGGCTTGAAAGTCTTGCAAAAATATAAGGTTACCAACACCGGAGAAGAGACACTCTACTTTGCACTCGGCGGGCATCCCGGTTTCAACACACCGATCGGCAACAACCGTGATCGTTCAGACTACCAGTATGTTTTCTCCGAAGCACTCACCGTAAAACGTAACCAAATCATTGATAGCCTCATTCAGGAAACCAAAGTGGATTTTCTCGATGACGAAGATCGCCTGACACTCAGCGACCAACGCGTGCCCAACGGAGGCATGTTCCTCCTCGATCATGACTCCAGGAAAATCGGAATCGCTTTGAAAGGACGGAAACCGTACGTGACAGTCGATTTGGGGGATTTCCCGAACACCAATCTCTGGTCCCCTCCGGATATGCCCTATGCAGCGATCGAACCGATGGTTGCCCACCACGACTTTCAGGATACGGAATTAGCCATTGAGGAAAAAGGCTACCTGATAAAACTACCAGCGGGAGCCTCCCGGACCTACCTTTACAGTATCACGATCGATCCCAAAGAAGGCAAAAGAGCACTCGGGAACTGAGTCTTAGTCCCCGTTACTAATACCCATATTTCTGCAAAAGACTTTTTACCGTATTCAAACCCGTTTCGGAGTAACGAAAATCGGGCCAGGTCACTGCAAACATGGGGGTTAACGGTGAAGGTTTACCAAGCCACGTTCCCCAAGCGACGATTCCTTGTTCGGAGTCACCACGATTCCAAGCAAAACCGTTCTGCGTTGCAGCCTCGATTTCGCGTATCAACCCATCAGACGCATCGACAGGAACCAAATCCGGACGTACGCTGAGTGCCAGTTTTCCCATCGCCATGGTCTGCAAGACAAACTTTCGACCCACTGGAGGAATCACCCGTACACGGATATCAGGCTCTTCGTAATGCAGGTGTTCGATCCGTCGACCGACCAATCGCCCAAGTACCGTCATTTCTCCAACTTCGGATGTGATTTCTTTCATGAGCGATTGGAACTGTTTTACCAACTGCTCACCCGAGTCTTCTGCCTTCCAATCATGAAACTTGTCCGTCACCCGGTAACGCCGATCTGGGGTTCGTTCCACCAACCCATAGTGTATCAGACTATCGAACATACGTATCAGACTACTCCTCGGAAGCCCCATGGCTTCCACCGCATACGCGATCGATATTCCCTTACTTCCATTCGCGCTGACCAAGGTCAAAGCATCGAGAGCTTTAAATAAAGAGGTGGCCAGGTGCTTCGTTTCCATTGACATCAGATTCAGATCCATCAACCTGTCTACTATACTAACCATATTGTCAAATATACTGACAAATAAATATCTATCTGTTTATGTTTCCCAAAGAGCTACACGCACAAATCAAGGCATCCAAAGTGGTTGCTGTTCTCGTCATTGATAACGCGGACCACGCAGTCCCCGTCGCCCAGGCCCTCCTCAGAGGCGGCATTGGCGCCATGGAGCTCACCCTCCGGACTGATGCAGCCCTACCTGCTCTGAAGGCCATCAAGGCTGAGGTTCCCGAGATGCTTGCCGGTATCGGAACCATTCTCACAACTGAGCAAGTGGACGCGGTGGTAGAGGCAGGTGCAGCCTTTGGTGTGGCTCCCGGGATGAATCCTCGCATCGTCAAATATGCGCAGGAAAAAGGCCTTCCCTTCGGTCCCGGAATCATGACCCCGAGTGACATTGAGGCTGCGATCGAACTGGGCTGCCGTACGATTAAGTTTTTTCCTGCTGAAACCTCAGGCGGCCTCAAACACCTGGAGGGAATGGTCGCTCCCTATCAGCACCTGGGGCTCGACTTCATACCATTGGGTGGACTCAATTCCAAGAACATGGTCGATTACTTAAAGTCACCTTTGATTTCAGCGATCGGGGGATCCTGGATAGCCAAAAAAGATGTTATAAACGCGGAAGATTGGGACACCATCGAAGCCAACGCCCGCGAAGCAAGAACCATAGCCGACTCCATTTAAAACAAGACCTCTACAATCGACTCCATTTATGAAGACCATAGTAACATTCGGCGAAATCATGGGCCGCCTTTGCCCTTTCGGATTCAAACGTTTTAAACAATCCCTACCGGGTGATATCAACCTGACTTTCGCGGGGGCCGAAGCGAACGTAGCCGCTTCCATCAGTATGCTGGGCGGCAAGGCCAGATTCGTTACCGCACTTCCCAAACACGACATAACCGATGCCTGCCTGGCAAACCTGCGAGGGCTTGGCGTAGATATCAGCAATATCGTATTATCAAATACAGGTCGCCTTGGACTTTATTGGGTTGAAGCTGGCGCTAACCAACGTCCCAGCAGAGTCATCTACGATCGCGACTACTCGTCGGTGAGCATGACGCCACCTGACGCCTATGACTGGGATACGATTACAAAGGATGCGGGTTGGCTACACACCACTGGCATCACTCCCTCTCTCTCTGCCCAATCGGCCGACGCTACACTTGAAGCAGTCAAACAAGCAAAAGCTGCCGGCCTAACCGTCTCTTGCGACCTAAACTTTCGGAAAAAACTCTGGAACTGGGAACCGGGTACTTCAGCAAACGCACTGGCACAAAAAACCATGCATAAAATCCTACCGTTTGTAGACGTAGTCATCGCCAACGAAGAAGATGCCTCAGATGTCCTCGGTATTCACGCTGAAAATACAGATGTCCATTCCGGAAAAATCGACGCAGCCAAATACACACAAGTTGCGGAAGAGATCGTAAGACAGTTTCCGCATGTAAGCCAGGTCGCGATCACACTCCGTGAGAGCATATCCGCATCCCACAATAACTGGGGTGCTA
Source organism: uncultured Opitutaceae bacterium (assembly GCA_964352065.1). GTDB lineage: Bacteria > Verrucomicrobiota > Verrucomicrobiia > Opitutales > UBA2995 > UBA2995. Next base: position 42,607 of record CAYGQM010000025.1, on the reverse strand, counting down.
TGTTTTATGACGCTGCTTCACAAAAAACTGTTTTCTCACCAGACAATAACGGAGAATACGAACCTTTCGAAATTCGTAATATCGTCGACCGCGTAGGCGGTGGAGATTCTTTTGGAGCCGGACTTATCTTTGCGCTCAACACTCCGGAATTAGCAGAACCCGCAAAGGCAATTGACTTCGCCGTTGCAGCATCCTGTCTCGCCCACTCCATCTACGGAGATTACAATTTCTCCACACGAGAGGAAGTGGAAGCCCTACTGAAGTCTGGTGGCTCCGGCCGGGTCGTTCGGTAGCCGTTTAGTTGAGTCCTTTCCATGCTTCAGGTTGAGAAAAAGACTCAGACCACGGATTAGTTTAGAGCCAGCAAACCGCTGCTCAGTTTTGATTTCGATTGCATACAGTTCCCTCTGAAATCAGATTATTCAAAAGTTAAATCATCCGCCCTATGAATCAATCACGACGCTCATTTCTTCAAAAAAGCACACTAGCCACCGCCATGCTGGCGAGTGGACTTTCACTTCCTTCTTACTTAGCTGCCGGCGATGCATTCATCCGCCCCGGTAAGCCCAGACTAAGACTTGCTCTAGCCGCCTATTCCTTTCGAAAGCAGTTTGAATGGATGAAAGGAACCCCACAGTCACCGGAAGATCCGTCTCGTCCGATGGACATGTTTAAGTTCATCGACTACTGCGCAGACCACAACTGCGAAGGGGCTGAATTAACTTCCTATTTCATCCCGGTGGATGCCGATATGAAGTATTACAACCGTCTGAAACGTCATGCCTTCATTCGCGGTGTAACCATATGCGGAACCGCCATCGGCAATGATTTTTCTCTACCCAAAGGCATCAAACTCGACTACCAGATCGAATCCGCCATGCATGGTCTGGATCAGGCCGCAGCGATGGGCGCTCCGCACGTTAGGTTCTTCGCGGGAACGGGAAAAGGATTCGCCGCTGGCAAGGATCGTGTGCAGAATGCGATCGAAGTCCTCAAGGTATGCTGCGATTATGCTGGCGAAAAAGGCATTTTTATTGGTGTTGAAAACCACGGCGATATCTCGCCCGAGCTTCTACTGGAGATCATCGAAAAAGTCGACAGCCCCTGGATCGGTATCAACTTGGACACCGGGAATTTTTGGTCTAAGGATCCATATGCAGACCTCGAGCAATGCGCGTTGTATGCCGTAAATATTCAGGTAAAAGTCAACATGCAGACCCCAGCTCCGGAACGAAAACGTTACCCCGCTGATCTGAATAAAATTTCTGACATTCTGAAGAAGGCCAATTATCAAGGGTTCGTGGTGCTTGAGTATGAAGAAGAAGATCCGTTCAAAAACACCCCCCCCTGGCTCCAGAAGCTCGATACAGCTCTCAACAGCTAATCACCGATCAGCATGGACCCAAAAATCAAATTCCTACTGTTACCCCTTGCACTGATATCATCGGTTTCTCTTGCCAGCCACCACAAGAGCCTGGACGCCGATGATATTGAAGTGATGATCGAGGAGCTATCCAATTGGGGACGCTGGGGAGATCAGGATCAAAAGGGAGCACTTAACCTGATCACTCCCGCCAAGCGCAGGGAAGCCGCAGCATTGGTAACCGAAGGAATCTCAGTATCTCTCGCCAGAGATGTCATCAAAACGATTGAACCCGACAACCCAAGACCTTTCATGCACACCATGGTAGGCTATGGCGAGCAGTGGAACTCCGACAACTACTCAGTTGCTTATCACGGATTCGCCCACTCCCACCTGGATGCACTCTGTCACTATATCCACGAAGGGAAATTCTACAACGGATTCTCAAGCGATGTCGTAACCGAGGCGGGCGCGGACAAGTTGGACGTCACCAATATTAAAGAAGGAATTTTCACCCGCGCGGTACTCATCGATGGTCCAAAGATCAAAGGCGTAAAATACCTCGAACCGGGGACGGCCCTTTACCCTGAAGATCTGGATAAATGGGAAAAGATGTCAGGCACCAAGGTGCGTCAAGGAGATGCGGTAATCATCTATACCGGTCGCTGGGCCCGCCGCGACGAGCTCGGTCCCTGGGGTTCCGGAGCAGCTGGACTCCATGCTTCCTGCGCTCGCTGGCTGAAGGAGCGCGATATTGCTGTCTTGGGTAGTGACGGTGGCAGCGACGTTTCTCCCTCAGGCGTAGAAGGTTATGGATCGCCCGTTCACTTGATGATGCTCCATGTCATGGGTGTTCCCATGCTCGACAATTTGGAACTGGAGCGACTTGCGAAACAGGCAGATGAGCTCGATCGCTATGATTTCCTACTTACTGTGGCTCCTATTCCAGTAGAGGGTGGAACCGGTTCCCCATTGAATCCAATCGCGACGTTCTGATACTGGCGTCGCTATAAACTAAAATTCCGTAAACAGAGCAAGGGCACTAAGCCAAGATCGGCTTCACGACTTTACCATGCACGTCAGTCAGCCGATAGTGACGACCCTGGAACTTATAAGTGAGTTTTTTATGATCGACTCCCATTAAATGGAGGATCGTGGCATGCAAGTCATGCACACTAACAGGATTCGAAGCGATGTTGTAACTAAACTCATCGGTTTCTCCGTAACTGGTTCCAGACTTCACCCCGCCGCCCGCCATAAACATCGAGAAACAGCGGGGATGGTGATCACGACCATAACCGTCTGGAGTTAATTCCCCCTGGCAATAAACGGTTCGGCCAAATTCACCACCCCAGAAAATCAAAGTCTCATCAAGCATGCCTCGCTGTTTCAGATCTTGAATAAGACCTGCCGTTGCCTGATCTGTATCATTACTCTGCCGACTCTCAACCCGCGGCAGATTGTTATGGGCGTCCCAGCCACGGTGAAATAATTGAACAAACGGAACATCTCGCTCGACTAATCGACGGGCAAGCAGGCAATTGTTTGCATAGCTTCCGGGCTTTTTGGCATCTTCCCCATAGAGCGCGAAAGTGCTTTCAGGCTCGCTCTTTACGTCGGTTAATTCGGGCACCGAAGTTTGCATTCTGAACGCCATCTCATATTGCGCGATGCGGGCTTCGATTTCCGGATCACCGTAGTCGTCGAATTTCATTTGATTCATCGCAGCGATGTGGTCGAGCGTCTTGCGTCGAACCTCGCTACTCATTCCGTCAGGATTATTCAAATACAACACCGGATCTTTTCCCCCGGCAAACTTGACCCCCTGATGTTTAGAAGGCAGAAATCCTGCGCCCCACAAGCGGTCATAGAGCGGTTGTCCTCCTCCACCGGTTCCATTGGAGGTCATAGCCACGAATGCGGGCAGGTTTTCATTCACGCTTCCCAAGCCGTAGGAAAGCCACGCCCCTATACTCGGTCTTCCCGCAATCTGGAAACCCGTTTGAAAAAACGTGATGGCCGGATCATGGTTAATCGCATCTGTATGCATGGATTTAATGATACAGAGCTCATCAGCAACTTTTGAGAGGTGCGGCATTAACTCCGTGTTCATCCACAACCCACTCTGCCCTACTTGCTCAAAATCGTAGATCGACCGCGCTACGGGAAAAGAAGACTGGCCTGCAGTCATTCCGGTAAGCCTTTGACCGTTAAAAACGGACGCTGGCACTTCCTCGCCGTGAAGTGCATTCAAATTCGGTTTATAGTCGAATAACTCCAACTGAGAAGGGCCGCCCGACTGAAAAAGATAAATAATCCGTTTCGCCTTGGGAGCGAAATGCGGCAATCCCGATAGACCGTACCCATTTTGCGGACTGGCAAGCAGGTTTCTATTCAGCAAAGACGCCAGCGCCATTCCGCCCAAGCCCTTAGCGGTCTTTCCCAGAAAAAAGCGACGCGTCATCGTCAACGGATTAGACGAAAGCTCGGAGTAGTTATGACATTCGCCGTCAACCAAAGACGACTGGTTATTAAATTCGTTTCTCATGGCTTATTCCTTGGTGACCACTTCATCTAGATTTAAAAGCATATTCGCGAACGTAGTCGCTGCGGCGAGTTCTGTTGAACTCAATGCTCGCGAGGGTTTTGATTCACCGACGTGAATGAGCGCTTCTGCTGAATCTGAATCGTCTGAGTACAAGTTCATATATTCGTTAAAGGCCGACTTCAATAGTTCAAACTCCTGAGGATTGGGTAAGCGCGCGGCAATCGTTTTAAATGCGAATTCGACTTTGTCTTCCACACGCTCTCCCCCTTCAAGAAGGATGCGCTGGCCAAAGTTCCTGGCTGCTTCTACAAACGCTTTTTCGTTCAACATCGTCAACGCTTGGAGGGGCGTGTTTGTTCGTTTGGTCGATACCATACAGGACTCCCGATCCGCTGCATCCAACACCGCCATCGACGGTGGCGGCAAAGTTCGTTTCCATATGGTGTACAAGCTCCTCCGGTACAAATCTTCACCTTGAGACTGCTCGTACTTCATATTACTCAGGTCTTCCCAGAAATTCTTAGGCTGGTAAGGACTAACGGATGGACCGCCCAACTGCTCAACTAACAAACCACTCACCGCTAGCGCCTGATCCCGGACCGCATGAGCAGATAGTCGTTGGCGAGGCCCTCTGGTAAATATAATGTTTTCCGGGTCACGCTCCAGCATCTCTGCGGTTACCTTCGATGACTGCCGATAGGTAGCGCTGGTCACGATCAGTTTTTGCATCGCTTTGACATCCCAGTTGAGCCGCACGAATTCATCAGCCAACCAATCGAGTAATTCCGGATGACTCGGCCAATCCCCCTGCAAACCGAAATCCTCTGCAGTCTTAACCAAACCTCGCCCAAAATACTTCAGCCAGTACCGGTTTACAGCAACCCGCCCCGTCAAAGGATGCTTTCCGCTCACCAGCCATTTCGCGAAACCCAGTCGATTAGACGGCAATTCCTCATCGGGTGGAGGCAATATCTCAGGCAGTACTCTATCTACCTTTTCACCATAGCTATCGTAGATGCCCCGTGTTCTCACAAACGTAGGCTTCGGTGTCTGCATCTCCCGCATGATCATCGTCGTCGGAATCGAATCGACAAATGCGGTCCTATCCATCCGAGCGGCATGCAGACTGGCCGCCAGTTCGCTAAATGAATCAGGCGCCGCGTTTTCAAGAAAATAAGCTCTTAACTTACCCCGCTCGGATTCGGAACGCGCCGCAAAAGGAGTTGAAACGATATCTTGCAACCGAGTCTGCTCCGCCAACAGAGCAACTTCATCCACTCTGAGCGTGCGGTCATAGATACGAAGTTCGTCTAATTGGCCCTTAAACCGATTTCCGACGACTCCCCCTCCTATTTTCATTTCCGCCCCCTTGGCAGTTACGCCCGGGTTGCTGTTTGAGTTATATAGGATCTGAGTGTCCGCGAGCTCACCATCGAGATAGATCTCCATTCCCGTCGCGCTCATGCTGGAATCGTTCGTGAGGGTTACATGACGCCATTCACCGGGATCCAGGGTTTGCGTCGTTTCAATCGCTCCCACTCCCGCAATCCAACGGGTAATGATATAGAACTGAAGACGCCCTTCTTTCAGTTCAACCGTCATACCAGGCCGCGTGGTCCCCCCTTGTTGGCGGGATAAAACGACCGCGTCTTCGACCTCATCAGGCTTTATCCAAAACGAAATGCTAAAACGATGTTCACTTGCCAATATCGGAGCACTTTCAACAACAAACTCACTTTGACCATCTAGCGTTGCGGCAGTACCCAAAACGCCACTACTCAACCAAGGCTGCCCCGTTTCAACAGCTAAACCCTTGTCGCTTCCGTCGAAGCTATAATCAAAACGAAGCCCCTGTTTCAATAGCTCTCTTTCACTCAGGTTTCCACCAGATCGCTCCCACTCAGTCTGTGCGTTAGCAACCGATGCTTCCTGACCGGATAACAAACTTATCAACTTTTCAATATCAGCCTCCTTTCGCGCAAGTTCCTCAGACTGCTCTTTCGTAGGCGAAAGTACCCAAGGCTCGGAATTACCGTATTTCCTGGCCCGCCCTGATTCCGGGATGCTGTTAAAGTAAGAGATCAGTTGGTAATACTCCTTCGTCGAGAACGGATCATACTTATGATCATGACACCGGGCACAGCCCATCGTTACTCCCATCCAAACCGTAGACGTAGTGTCTACCCGGTCGACCGCGTTCTCCAATAAGAACTCTTCGAACACGAGCCCTGACTCTGAATTGTAGCGATGATTACGATTAAAACCCGTGGCAATAATTTGATCCAAAGTCGGATGGGTAAGAAGATCTCCCGCCAATTGTTCGATCGTGAACTCATCAAAAGGCTTGTTCTGATTATAGGCATCTATCACCCAATCCCGCCAACGCCACATATCCCGCGGTCCGTCGTTTTGATAACCGTCCGTGTCCGCATAGCGTGCAGCATCGAGCCAGGGAAGGGCCATGGCCTCTCCATATCTTGGTGATGCAAGTAGCCTATCCACCACTCTTTCGTAGGCTCCGGGCTCGGTATCGGACAGAAACGCATCGACCTCCTGCGGCGTCGGAGGCAAGCCTGTCAGATCCAATGTAACCCGGCGAATCAAGGTCGTTCTGTCCGCCTCTTCGGAAGGTTTAAACCCTTCCTTCTCCAGTCTTGCTAGGACAAAATTATCAATCCCATTCCTAGGCCACTCGTCTTGTGTTACTGCTGCCAAATCTGGCCTTTCGACAGGCTCGAATGACCAGTGCTTTTTCCATTCAGCGCCCTCGGCTATCCACTGCCGAATTAAATCCTTCTCACTGGCACTCAGGGACAATTCTGAATCGGGCGGCGGCATCTGATCTTCCTCGTCCTCTGCATAGATATGGTAAATCATCTCACTTTTAGCAGGATCACCCGCAACGATCGGGAAATAACCACCTCCAAGATCTGCAAACGCTCCCGCTTCGGTATCGAGTCGCAAATCAGCTTCCCGGGTCGCTTCGTCAGGCCCATGACACTTGAAACAGTTGTCCGAAAGAATCGGTAGCACTTCCCGGTTGAAGTCTACTTTTGAAAGTAAAACCTGAGGATCCAAAGAAAGCGCCAGGATAAAAAGAGATACTATAGAGATCTGTTTCACAGGGTATGATTCAAAAAGGATAAATGCGAGGGTAGAAACGCAACATCTGAACTTCTAACCCCCAAACACTCCCCGGATCAACCCAAATCAGACGTATCAGTCTGCTGCAAAGTACGTTTCACACCAACCTTGTATTCAGGTCATGGTTAAGCTAAACCATCCTGATGTTCATTCACCTACCCCTGATCTTCGTCCTCGTTTTGTCCTTATCGGCCAACCTTCAAGCCCAGTCCGAAACTCAACTCAAGAATTACCTCAAGGAAAACCCTCAGGCCGATTCGAACAAAGACGGTATCCTGTCCCCGGAAGAAGCGAGGGCTCATCGACGAACTTCCAGGAATTCTCCCCCTCGAAACGATCCCAGTCAAGGCGACAACCTCCAGTCTGTATCAGAAATACCGGCCATTCCTATTTCAGAATCAATATCTCCGATTGCAGAGGTTTCACTCACTTCCGAAGACGGTGTCGATCTAAGCTTCGTCTACCGCAAGCCCGCCGGTAATGGCCCGTTCAAAACGATTCTCTTCTTCCACGGGGGAGGAGGACAATCGAATAGTCAGGGATTGAAAAACAACCTGCTGAAGGGAGCCATTCAGACCCGATTTCTTGAACAAGGTTATTTAACGATCGCATCCACCCGTCGGTCCTACTGGAAAACAAAAGATGGTTCACCCTCCGGATTCTACGACGCCATCAACGATGCGGCGCTCATTGTTGAGAAAGCGAAAACCATTCCGGGCGTAGACGACAAAAAAGTCGTCCTCTACGGCGGTAGCGGAGGCGGTATCCTGGCAATCGCGACGGCATCCAAAACTAAACTTGCCTGTGTCATTGCCGGTGAACCGGCTACTGTCGTTCCACTCGAGCCCATGACCGGAAAGGTCGCCAGCCCAGCTGACTACCAGGTGATAATGAAGAACCCGGCTGAGAAGTTCACACCCAGCCGCAAGGCAGAGATGCACGCATGGATGAAAGATATTGATTGCCCGGTACTAGTTCTTCAGGGCGAACACGTAGGACTCTACAAAACGAACTTCGAAATCCTGATTCCCGAAATGCGAAAACTGGGGAAAGAGATATCAAGTATCTCCTATCCCGGAGTCACCCACGGTTTTTACTGGGGAACCGTGAAAACCGGAGCGACTTTGCAAACCGTGGATAGGATTATGAAGGACGTAACGTCGTTTATAGAAGCACACTCATTAAACTAGATCACTCCAAAGTCACCCTGAACGGAGCCCGCAAACAGACACCAGCGAGATAAACGTTTAGACTATGGAACGAGGATAGAATCGATTTCTACCATAGCACCGGGCGCTCCCTTAAATCCGATGCGGATCGTTTCAATAGTACCACTCCACCCCTTACTATCAGAGAGATCGAACGCATAGGAATCCGGCTCATCCGTCTCCTCGATCGTAACGGGTCCAGCAACTCGTTCCACACCACCGGTGCCGTTAGCAGCATACAGCCAGCCAAGTACGGGTGACGATGCACGGGCATTGACGATGAGTTCTCCCCTGTTTTTATCGGCTGGGGCGTGCAGTCCATTTCGGACAATAGCACCGACACCGGTCGGCAAATTAAAATCGAGATATCCCAAATAACCAGCAATGTTACCGAGATTTCCTTCGGCCTCCCAGCCTTCTGTTTGCCAACCTCCGTTGTCGAATTTAAAAACGAGTTTTCCGTCATCTGGATCCCGCCCGTTCAGAGTTTCCCACTCTCCCGAAAGTCCGTCGCCATCTCCATCCGTACGAACCAATTCATATTCAGGATTTACAGAACCCCAAGGATTGATCGTCTGGAATGCCAACTCCTCGAGCGACTCTTCACCCTCGCCACAATCCCCTTTCGCAATCCACGAATCGAGCAATTGCCGATGCCGCTGGATCTCCGAAACCAACGTCGGATCATGTATCAAATTTACCATTTGAGCCGGATCGTTTTCCACATCATAGAATTCTTCAGCTGGTCGTTCTCCGAAGTATATCTCCTTATGCCGGTCTGACAATTTCCCCGCGTGGTATAGCTCATGCAAATTCTTGGTGTAGGGTTGAGGATCACGGTATTGAGGCTGCAGGAAAATCCGGTCTGTTTTGTAATTGCGCGTATAGCGATAACGCTCGGTGCGAATGGTACGCACACGATCTATAGTATGATCGAGACGGTCCTTCGCAGCAGCCACCCAACCACGGGGCTCAAAGTCCTTCGCAAAAAGATCCTGCCCTTCCCAATCGGCAGGGATCGGAATACCAGCCCAGGCCAACGTCGTCGCTGAGAGATCCAGCAGATCCACCAAGTCCTCGCGTATCTGCTTCGCGGGTACCCATTTCCGAGGTCCGGCCAACACAAACGGCACATGCAGTCCACCCTCAGTGGGCATTTGTTTATGTCTCAGCAATTGATTTGCGCCATGGTCACCGAAGTAAATCACAATGGTATTCTCCGAAAGTCCGTTCGTTTTCAGACCCTCCAATATCTCACCGATAAAATCATCGTCTTTGCGAATCGAATCGTAGTGCTCGGCAACGACTTCCCGTTGAATCGCATTATCTGGATAATCGGCTGGTACCGTCACAGCATTACGATCGGTTTTACGGTCTTCGGGCCAGTTCTTGGTATTCTGCTTACCTCCCGCGGTTTGAATTTGTCCGTAGAACGGCTGGCTGTTCTTGATCTTATCCCAGAGAATCGGCGTCCGCTGTTTTTGATCGAAGGTGAATATCTCTTTATTATCCAAGATGAAATTGAAGTCCGTTTTTCCCAGATTGAAGGTCGAGTAACCACTCTCGTTCATGATTTGAGGTAATAGTTTCATGCCCTCCGGCAGAAAGAGCTGAGCCGTTCCACGAGAGCTCCGATGTTCATGGGCATTGAAGCGGATCTGGTTCTTACCACCCATCAACGCAGAACGGCAAGCCGAGCAAACCGGAGCTGGCACGTAGGCTCGCTTAAACAAGACGCCCTGATCCGCTAAAGAATCAATATGGGGCGTGTGACCTTCATTCACCTCGTGCCCATAACAACCCATCCAAGGAGACGTGTCTTCAGCGAAAATCCATAAGATATTCGGTTTTTCTTCGGCGGCGGCCAACCCGGTAATTGCAAGCATCCAGATGATAGGGTAGATCAAGAATCTCATCGCAGTAGACTCAATTTATACTCCTAAGTTGTCGATAGTGAAACCTTCGGTAACTCTGCCTGTAGGATTGACCCTTGATTCCCATTTACTCAGCCTCCTCTCGTTACTATCCATCTAATAACTACCCTATTATGAACAGAAGAACCTTTATTCACACAGCCGCCGTCTCCGGCGCCGTCGCACCCTACGCCCTCCAAAACAGCCTTTCCGCCGGCGCTCACAAAGCCCACGCGAGGAAGTTTACCTTGAATTTTGTGGGCGGCGCCCTCGGAATTAAAGCCGATCAAAAACGAGCCATCGAGTTGGCTCACAAACACGGATTCGAGTCTGTCGAAGCCCAGTCAGCTTACCTCGCAGGGCTCTCTAAAGGGCAAGTAAAGGACCTGCTTGGTGACATGAAAGACAAAGGCATCACCTGGGGAAGCTCCGGCCTACCCGTTGATTTCCGAAAGGACCGGGCTAAATTTGAAGCCGATCTCGCCGAGTTGCCTAAACATGCAAAAGGACTCCAGGCAGCCGGAGTCACCCGGGTTAATACCTGGATCATGCCGACCCACGCGGAACTCACCTACAACGAAAACTTTAAACAACATACACGCCGACTTTGGGAAGTTGCGAAAATCCTTGGCGATCATGACCTGCGCCTCGGCTTTGAATACGTCGGCACGACCACCTTGCTGATCCGCGACAAATATCCCTTCCTCCACACGCTTGCAGAAACCCAGGAACTCTGTGCAGCCATAGGAACGAACAATGTAGGATACGTTCTGGATTCGTGGCACTGGTGGCAGGCAGGCGATAGCGCGGAAGCGATCAAGAAATTGGACCCGCAATCCATCACACTCGTCGACTTGAATGACGCTCCCAGAGGTGTTGCTAAACAAGAACAGATCGATGGACATCGTGAACTTCCCTTGGCTACCGGGGTCATCGATCTTAAACCGTTCCTCGAAGCACTCGTTCACATTGGCTATGAAGGCCCAGCCCGCGCGGAACCGTTCAACCAACCCCTGCGGGAAATGGACGACGATCTGGCCAGCCAGACAACCATCACCTTCCTAAAGAAGGCGGTTAAGTTGATCAGCTAAGACGGTTAACGTTTCTCCAGCTCCCTGCGAATCACCTCGGCTACTCGACGGCCTTGGGCCCCAAACCCTTTTTCGGTAAAATGGACATTGCCGGGCTTCGTCCACCAAAGCGGCTGGTTCGGCTTGGTGAAACCGTATAAGTCATTCACAATAATATCCGGATAGTCTTTCAATACGTTGAGCGCTATTTGATTGTAGCGAGCGGCATCGCCAGCCTGACGGCCTGGCTCACCTTCCGGAACGGGTGTTGTCGTGGCAAATATAAGCGTGGCTCCAGGAGCGAGAGCTTTGAAGTAAGCAATCACGTCTCTCAGATTCGCTTCGTATTCAGAAACCGTAGACACCTGTTTCCCATTTACCTTGTCCAGCTTTGCCCCGGCTACCACATACTTCAGATCGTGAAGCCCGATATTGAAGTGAATGATATCCCACTCAAAATCCCAGTGGCTCCTCATCGCTTTATTGAGCGCATACATCTTCTGAATTACCGAGGACGAGTCGCCGCCATTAACATGAAGGCGATACACATTCGCTTCGCCTTCGAGCGATTCTCTCACCGTCGGCGTGTAGGCGATCGAAATAGAATCTCCATAGATAAATACGTTCGGCAAGCTCGGGTCATTCTCAACAAACGCATACGCAGCTCTGCTTTTCGAATTCTCGGCCAACAGGCTCGCCCAAGCCTGTTCAGCCGTCTCTGCTTGAAGCGTTAAACCAAAAACCAACGTCATCAGGGTAACTAATTTCATGCCGAATAACTAGACTGAATCTTCTACCTATGCCCACAAAATTCACTCAGAGAGCACAGAATTCATATTTCGATTGCCGACCGAATTACGGGTAAGAATAGTCGAGGCTTCCCAACACTTATTATGAAAACATTCCTTTTCGCTGCCTCCTGGCTCTCTTTAACGACCTTCGCGTTCTCTCAACCGTCCGGTATGGACGATGTCGAGATCAAGGTCACTCACATAAACGGAAGCTTCCACATGCTCGAAGGTCGTGGTGGCAATATCGGAGTCTCGGTAGGAAACGATGGCGTATTCATGGTCGATGACCAATTCGCACCACTGACAGAGAAGATTGTAGAGGCCGTTAGGTCACTCACAGACAAGCCAGTCGACTTCGTCGTAAACACTCACCTGCACGGTGACCACACCGGTGGGAACGAGAACCTTGGAAAAATGGGTGCCTACATTGTCGCCCACGACCTGGTGCGAGATCGGTTGAAACTGCGTACCATGAATCGTCAAACGGGCGAGTATGGTCCAGGAACCTCACCAGCTGGTTTACCCACTATTACCTATAGCGAAACACTGACCTTTCACTATAACGACGAAGAAATCCGTATCATTAAAATGCCTCCGTCACATACCGATGGTGATAGCATCGTTTATTTCCCGAAAGCGAATGTCGTTCACACGGGGGATGTATTTCGCACCACCACCTATCCGGTCATCGATACCAATCACGGAGGAACCTTTCATGGCACACTCGCGACACTCTCCTATCTTATTGAGATAGGCGATGCTGACACGATCTACGTGCCGGGTCATGGCGTTCCTTCTTCCAAAGGCGATATCATAGAGTGGCGGAAAATGCTAACCACCATCGCCCAACGCATTCAGCAGAGCGTCGATAAAGGTGATGCCTTGGAAGAAGCACTCGCAAGAAATCCTGGATTGGAGTTCAACCACCGCTGGAGTGCTGAGAGCGGATTTGCATCAACCAAAGTATTTATGACCACCATCTACAATGAGCTGAGTGCTCGTTGATTTGGGATAGTCTATCCCCCCTATGCCGAACGACTCATCGGAGAAAACCCCAAAGGGCTGGTTAAGCATCATTGGGCCGGGCCTGCTGATCGCTGCCACAGGCGTCGGCGCCGGAGATCTTGCATCAGCCGGGTTCGCGGGTAGCCAACTCGGCACGGCCGTCCTCTGGGCAGTTGTCCTCGGCGCATTCTTCAAATTTGTCATGACCGAAGGATTGACCCGCTGGCAGCTGGCAACCGATCAGACGTTACTGGAAGGAGTCACCACCAAGCTCGGTAAATACGTAGGGTGGATTTTCCTACCTTACCTCTTGCTCTGGTCATTCTTTGTTGGCTCAGCATTGATGAGCGCCTGTGGCGTAACCCTTCATGCGATTATACCTATTTTCGAAGACGCAAATCACGCCAAAGTCGTATTCGGCATTCTTTCAAGCCTCCTCGGTATGGCGTTGGTCTTCATCGGTGGGTTCCGTCTGTTTGAGAAAGTCATGAGCGTCTGTATAGCCGTGATGTTTATCACTGTCATAGTCAGCGCCGCATTGATGGTACCAAGCCTCGGACAACTCCTTTCCGGACTTCTCATTCCGCGAATACCAGATATCACGGGTTCAGGAATCGCCTGGACCATCGCTCTCATCGGTGGCGTCGGGGGAACCGTCACGATCCTGTGCTATGGTTACTGGATAGCCGAAGAAGGCAGAGCAGGCATGGGCTTTCTTAAACTCAGCCGGATCGACCTCGGTATCGGCTATTTCATGACAGCCCTATTCGGCATCGCCATGGTGATCATCGGGAGCGGAGTAAAGGCCGGGGGTGGAGGTGCCGGACTAATCGTTGAAATCGCTGCATCCCTGAAACTAAACATCGGCCCTACAATCAGTTGGGTATTCCTGATCGGGGCTCTTGGAGCTGTATTCAGCAGTTTACTGGGAGTTTGGCAGTCTGTGCCTTACTTATTTTCGGACCTGTGCCGACTACTAATGAGTAAGGAACAGGTAGCATTAGATCCGCATGAAAAGGTGAAGACGATTACCAGCTCCAAGACATACCAATACTACCTGATCGGGATTAGCCTCATTCCCATGCTCGGCCTGTTTATCCAATTTAAAGAGCTACAGAAATTATATGGGATCGTTGGAGCAGCGTTTTTGCCACTGCTGACCGTTGCGCTACTTCTTCTAAACAGCCGCGAGAAGTGGGTGGGGACGGCAAAGAACCGACCCGTAACAATCGCGGTCCTAGTTTCAGTCCTGGGATTCTTCGGCTGGATGGCTTGGAAACAATGGGTTAGCTAGCTGTAGTTCTTAAACCATTTCGCCTCCGATTCCGCATCACCGATCAACAGGAGGTCTTCTTCTTCCTTCATGGGTCGGTTCGGATCGGGGTTAATCTTCAGTTCACCGGCCACCTTCACAGCAATCACCGTGCAACCGGTATCACGGCGAATGTTCGCCTCAATGAGCGATTTACCAATGAGCGATTTGGGTAATTTTAAAGAGAAGATATTCAACCCCTCCGCAATCATGAGTATATCATTTCGCTTCAGAAAGTTAAATATGATATTCGCGCCCATCGACGCATAGGACATCACAAAATCAGCCCCCGCACGGTGAAGGGTCGAGACGTTTCGGTCCTGAACCGCACGACTAATAATTTGTATGTCGGGACGTAATTTACGCAAAAAGATCGTGAGAAATACATTGATTTCGTCGTCATGCGGAGTCACCACCACTGCCGGTTCCGACATTTCGATAATGCCAGCCTCCGTCAACACCTCAAGCCTGCTGGCATCTCCTATGATCGCTTTGTCCCCAAATCGTTTAACCCGCTCCGGCAGAATCTCGATAATCCGAAAGTCGATGCCGCTCGCAGCCAAAGCATCTGCCGTCGCACGCCCCACGCGCCCACCACCGATGATCACCACCGGACATTCGTTCACCTTACTATCGTGGTACAAATCGTCGAAGCGTTGTATCTGCTCTGCAGAACCCGCCATCACCAAAACGGTGTTGTGAGTAATCTCCGTATTGGGACCTGCTGTCACAAACTGACCTCTCTCCCAGACACCCACGACGGAAATTTCGGCTTTCTGACGTAGATTGGCTTCCGCAAGGGTCTTACCCACCAGGGTCGTATCAGAAGCGGTCACCTCCGCGATCAGGAGTTTATCCACATTGCCGATTACATGCTTTCCGGCTTCCCCCACTGAGATTCTTCTCGCGAGCGCCTGCCCCATCATATTACCCAATTTAACCGCCCGATTGCTTCCAGCCAGTTTTTGAATGTCGCCGGCCATATCGCTGTTGGCGGTCGTTATAATCGGGATCGTTTTGGATAGTTCCCGGACGGTAAACGCAATCGTGGTGTTAGCGACATCAGAACCCGTCGCGGCTACCATGGCAGCTTTGTCCAGACGCAACTTGTGGTAGGTTTCCGGAAGATCAGGATCGCCCACCATAATTTTTACACCGTCATCATGAAGCCTGAGCGCCGTCTCGATGTCACTCACGAGCAAGACGTAGGAAAAACCGAATCGATCCAACTTTCTTATCAACGACTCCGTAACCGAGTCATAGTTGGTTAGAATGATATGCGAATGCGTCTCTGGCGGAAGCTCTTTTGGCGTACGTGCCCTGGCCTGCGATTCCACCCAAGGCGTATAAAAAAATTCGATCAAGGTGAACGGAAGTAACATCAATAGAAACACCATTCCAGAAACCAGAACCACCGTGGAAAACACCCGCCCCACATCCGTGTGGAAGGTAATATCCCCGAACCCGAGTGTAGACATAACGGTCAAGGTCCAATAGAAACCCGTGAACCAGGTATGATCCTGCCCTTCCCAAGCCATGATCATATGAAAGATCACGCTGTATACGCAAATCATCCCCAGCAATGTAGCGAGAAACTTGAGCAGTAACCTGGTGTTACGGCGGCCCGATCCTTTAGACAGAAATATAGAAACTTGAGTTGGAAGAAATTTCATCACACTGGGTTCGGGATAAGTATTAAGCTACTGTTCTCAATCAATGTAGGATAAAGTTCAATAGTCGATTCGGCGACGCAAAATCCATTCAACCGCAAGGAAAAGAACGGAATCCCGACTAAACGCTAGTTATGAAAAACAAGCCTACTTTGATCCTCGGAGCCAGCAACAACCCGGAACGTTACAGCTATAAAGCCCAGAAACTCCTCAAGCTTTACCACCATCCTACATTTCCAATGAATCCCACTCTGACGAATCTACAGGGTGATCCAGTTGTGAACGATCTCAGTTCTTTCCAAGAATCGATCGACACTGTGACCGTATACGTGAGACCTGCTGTCCTCGAAACTCTCGTGGACGATGTCATCGCTCTAAAACCCAATCGCGTCATCTTCAACCCAGGCACCGAAAGTCCTGCACTGGAGAGAAAAATCGCGGATGCAGGCATTGAGGTTAACGAAGCTTGCACACTCGTTTTGTTAAGCACGGGGCAGTTTTGAAGCATTGCACACGCACGTTCCTTTGCTCAATTTAGAGCCTTATGGAAAAAATCAAATGGGGAATCATCGGCGTCGGCGACGTGTGCGAGGTAAAAAGTGGTCCGGGGTTCCAAAAGGCTCCCAACTCTGAACTCGTTGCTGTCATGCGGAGGGATGCCAACAAGGCCCGTGACTACGCAAACAGACATGGCGTCCCCAAGGCATCAGGGGATGCCGACGAACTGCTCAATGATTCGGAAATCAACGCCATTTACATAGCCACCCCACCCGCTTACCACCTCGACTACGCCAAAAAGGCGCTCACCTCAGGCAAGCATGTCTACGTGGAAAAACCGTTCGCGATGAATGCCTCGGAAGCCCGCCAGATTCAGGTCGCAGACGAAGCATCTCCACAGAAACTTTGCGTTGCCCACTACCGGAGACGCCTTCCCCTGTTCACGGGAATTGACGATATCCTTAAGAGCGGCCGACTCGGGAAGGTGCGCCACATCTCATTGCAACTCATTCAACCTGAGAAAGATCCCCTCATTGCCAGTAGCGAAGAAGACTGGCGGATGAATCCCGCTATTTCCGGCGGAGGGATTTTTCACGACCTCGCACCGCATCAACTGGACCTGTTGCTCATGTATTTTGGTGTCCCGGAAATCATTCAAGGATTCTCCATTCAACGAAATTCGGACGGCACCTGCGACGACTGTGTGAGCGGCCAGATGCGTTTCCCAGACGACATCCTCTTCCAGGGGCACTGGGATTTCGCTTCACAAGACGGGACCGTAAAAGACAGCTGCAGAATTACCTGTGATCATGGAACGATCAACTTCAGCTTTTTCCGCAGCCCGACACTTGTAGTGAAAAGTTCTGACGGAATCGAAACTACCACCTTCGAACCACCCCTGCACATCCAACAACCCATGATCGAAAGCGTCGTTTCCCATTTCCTCGGAAAAGGCGACAACCCATGTCCTAGCTCCGTTGGCGTTCAGGTCATGGAAATGATCGACGCCTTGGTTAGTTCAAAATAATTCAGCCAGAGGTGTCCCTCATACATTTCATAACTCATCCCGAGGTTGTCATCGATCCGGAAGTGCCCGTACCGCAGTGGACACTCTCGAATACGGGCATCGACCGCATGAATCAGTTCGTCGCCAAACTGTGGATACGGACCGTAAGCGGCATCTATTGCAGCACTGAACGAAAAGCTATCGACGGAGCCCAGATCATCTCCGAGCAGTTGAGGCTTTCCTTTACCCAAATTGAAGAACTGGGAGAGAACGATCGTTCATCCACCGGGTTCCTTCCGGGGGAGGCTTTCGAAATAATGGCCACCCGTTTCTTCAACAACCCTACTCAGTCCATTGAAGGCTGGGAACGGGCTATCGATGCCCAAGCCCGCATCGTAAGGGCTATTAAAAGCCTAACAAACGAGGACTCTACAGAGGGCGATATTGCGATCGTGTCCCACGGCGGCGTCGGAACGCTTTTACTCTGCTATCTCAGTCGCTCAGCTATCGACCGAAGCATGGATCAACCCGGAGGTGGAGGCGGTAACTATTTCAGTTTCGACCGGGAGTCGTTAAAACTCATCCACGGATGGCGACCGTTTGAAAATGCACCGGCAGATTAGACGTGCTGATCGACCAAGATCGGATTTCCATCAGGATCCATGATAATAAAGTTTGCGGGACCGTCCGTCGATTCATTCGCTTCAGCAACGAACTCAACTCCCTGTTCTTTGAGCCGTTGCTGTATGTCCCGCACATCAGGAGCGCCCTCGACAGATTCAGCATTCTGATTCCAGCGAGGGTTAAACGTGAGGGTATTCTTCTCGATAATATCCTGAAAGAGACCGATGAGGTGATCTCCGTTCTTCATAATCAGCCAGTTTTGCGCGGCGTCGCCGGCGAACTCTTTGAATCCCAATTTTTCATAGAACTCTTTGGACAGCGTTAGATCTTTGACGGCCAGACTGATTGAAAAGGCTCCGAGGTTCATAAGGGTGGTTGGTTTAGGTTACTACAATGTCATCACACAACGGAATAGCCATATACCAAAGATATACGAGACCAAAGAGGGTGTCATCGATAATGAAAATCCCCGTTAAGCTTATTCATAATACAGGACATCGGATTTTTTACTGGTGGTTATATCATTCTATCCAGCTGAGTATTTATTATGGCCGAAGCGACAATAGAGGCTGGGCACCACGAACATATTTAGAAATGTAGATGTTATAAGACCTCCCAGAATAACGATAGCCATAGGCGCTTCGATTTCTTTACCAGGCTCTCCCACTCCGAGAGCAAGTGGAACCAACGCAAGCGCAGCAGTCAGGGCGGTCATTAAAATAGGATTAAGCCTCTCCAATGATCCTCTCCTAACCGCAGCTTTCAGTGATTCGCCTTCATCCATAAGCGTATGATAATGAGAGATGAGCAGGATACCATTTCTCGCCGCAATTCCAAACAACGTGATAAACCCTACCAGAGACGCTATGCTAACTATCCCATCAGTGAACTTCACAGACCAAACTCCACCAATCAGTGCGAGTGGCAGGTTAACCAATGCAAACAGCGTGTCGCGAATATTCCCGAATTGGTAATAGAGAATGAGCGTTATGATCACCAAAGAAACAATAGATATAATAGCTATGGTCCTGGATGCCGCCTGCTCACTTTCAAATTGGCCCCCATATTCAACGAAATAGGCCGGCGGCATGACCACATTATCCCCTATTTTCTCCTGAATCTCGGCAATCACTCCCCCAAGATCACGACCGGCAACATTGGCCTGAACAACCAGTTTTCTTTGGACATTCTCCCGACCAATTTGGTTGGGACCTCGATCGTAATTAATCGTCGCAAGCTCTGACAACGGGACCATTTGCCCAGACGGCGTATTTACAAGAGCATCGCGAATAGTTTCGAGACTATCCCGACTGCTCAGATGATAACGAACCACAATATCAAAAGATTTCTGCCCCTCAAGAATGCGTCCCGCTTTTTCACCATTAAACGCTACATCAACGATTTCCGCCAGTTCTCCGGACGTCATTCCGTACAATGCCATGGCAGACCGGTCGAACTGGATGGACACCTGAGGAATGTTCACCATGGGTTCGACCGCGAGGTCAACAATCCCCGCGATGCCTTCCATCTGAGCTTCTATATCATTGGCAATAGCCCTCAGCTGACTGAGGTCTGGCCCGAAAACTTTTACCGCAATACTAGCTCTGGTTCCCGACAACATGTGATCAATGCGGTGGCTAATGGGCTGACCAACGGTAAACTGGGCACCACCAATTTTAGTTAAGGCCATTCTGGCTTCTTCCATCACGACTTCACGTTCGACATTTTCGATGTCCAAAACCACTTCCAACTCCCCTGCGTTTACCGGTTGAGCATGCTCGTCCAGTTCAGCTCGCCCGGTGCGTCTCTGAACACTCAGTACTCCGGGAACAGCCAGGAGTTCCTGTTCGACCATGAGCCCTACTGCATCCGACTCATCCAGCGACGTTCCGGGAGGAGTCAGGTACCCAACCGTCAGTGCTCCTTCATTAAATTCAGGGAGAAACGCTCTGCCGAGGGAAGGAGCGATAAAAAGAGCACTGAGAAATAATACAAACGCCAATAGGACGGAAAACCAGGGCATTACCAGTGCCAAACTCAACGTCTTCTTGTAAATGGGCTTCAGCAATCCTGCCAGCCACCCTTCTTTCTCTCGGCCAATATTTCTTGCCGAAGGTAATAACAACGCGGCTAAGACAGGAGTCACCGTCAGGGCAATCAAGAGACTCGCAAATATCGAAAGTATGTAAGCGAATCCCATCGGCCTCAACAGACGCCCCTCCACCCCACTCAGGAAAAAGAGTGGAAGAAACACTACGGTGATGATGAGCGTAGCACTCACCATCGGCTTACGAATCTCCTTGGAAGCACGAAGCACGATTTCACTGACTGGGCGTTTTTCTTCAGCCGTCCTTTTGTGATTTTCCCGCAACCGGCGAAACACGTTCTCTACATCTATAATGGCATCGTCAACCAGCGCCCCAATAGAAATACCGATCCCCCCCAAGGACATGGTGTTAAGGCTTAAACCCATCCAACTAAAGACCAGAAAGGTAGCGGCGATTGATAGCGGAATGGCCAGGACTGAAATAAGCGTAATCCTGAAGTTACCCAAAAAGAGAAACAGGATTAATACGACCAGCAACGCGCCATCGCGAAGCGCACTCATAACGTTACTCACAGCAACATTAATGAAATCAGCCTGACGAAACGAATTTCTCTGAACCGCCACCCCCTTGGGAAGGGACCCTTCTATGTCAGCAAGCGCGGCATCAATACCACGCGTAAGATCGAGCGTATTGAAACCCGGTTGCTTGGTCACGGATAGCACGACTGCGGGAAGGCCGTTAGCTGAGGCCGTTCCCAGGCTCACAGCGGGACCGATCTGAACTTCCGCTATATCCTCGAGGAGTATCGACGTATTTCCCTTCCGAGACACCACAGATTGAGCAAGCTGTTCCACAGTATATGCCCTACCAAGTCCTCGTATTTGGTATTCCTTACCCTGATTTCTCAACAATCCGCCCGAAACGCTTTTACTCGCATCTCTTGCCGCATGGTAGGCTTGCCCCAGAGTTAAGTCCAGAGCAGCAAGACGATCCGGAAGGATATTAATCTGGTATTCCTTTAGCAGCCCTCCTATCGGCACCACCTGGGCCACTCCCGGTACCGCAAGTAACCTTCTCCTCATGGTCCAATCAGCGATCGTGCGCAATTCCATGGGAGAGACCCTATCTTCCTCATCCGTTTTCTCGGCATAAAGACCTATCAACATTATCTCCCCCATAATGGATGCCATGGGCGCCATGATCGGTTTGGGAATATCCTGCGGCAACGAACTCAACGCCGCCTGCAGCTTTTCGGAAACGATCTGCCGCGCCGCATAGATGTCCATTTCCCAGTCAAACTCCACATGCACGATACTGATACCCGGAGCTGAGAAGGACCGTACTCTTCTAACCCCCGTCGCACCGTTGACCGCCGTTTCCAACGGAAATGTTACCAACGCCTCCACCTGCTCGGGGGCCATGCCGTGCGCCTCCGTAAGCAGCGTAACAGTGGGAGCATTGAGGTCCGGAAACACATCGATTGGCAATCTCAGCGCTGTGTAAAATCCGCCCAAAAGCAGACCCAGCGCTGCGATCAGAATCAAGGCCCGGTTTCTTAATGAAAATCCAATTATTGCATCAAACATCGAAGACCTCCTTAGTGCGCGTGGCCGTGGCCCATTTCACTGGTTGAAAGAGAAGAGATTCGGATGAATGGAGCCCCCTTGGTTACCACCCGCTCACCAGGGTAAATGCCAGAAAGTACCTGCGTGTAGCGACCATCACTCACTCCAAGTTTCGGGTATCGCTTTTCTATCGTCTCACCCGCTGTCTGAACATAGATCAGAGGAATTCCTTCTTCCTCCTGAATGGCAGATAAAGGAACTGCCAACTCCGTAGACTCACTACTGCCACTCAGAAGATTTGCGGTAGCTTTAGAACCGGGAGAAAGTCCCGCTTTCGAGTTATCGATGATAAACCGGAGAACCGCTACACCGCTGTCGTCCTTTACGAGAGGCGTTCGATTCAACAACTCTCCTCCCAGCGATGAAACCTTGTAAAACGTCGCGCTTCCGGCCGGCCTGAAGGTGGCATCCATAACCGGGGAGTCCGGACTCAACCGCGCCAGGACAACACTGACCTCTAGAATCAATCTGGAAGGATTTGTGATGAGGGCTAACGGCTCACCGTCGTCGACCCGCTCTCCGGGTTTCACATAGACTTCACTCAGAATTCCATCGAACGGGGATTCGGTAATGACTCTCAAGTTCGAGGGATCGCCTAAACGTTCCTTCCCTCCCAATTGAGCAATCGCGGTTTCCAAGGTTAGAAATTTAATCTCAGCTTCCAACAGACGCTTATCCGAAACGGCGTTTAGTTGTCTCAATTTTTCAACACGCCCCAATTCTGCCTGAGCCAACTGATATTCCTCAACCAGCTTATTTAGACCTCCCTGCCAGGAAGCAGCCGGGACGATCGTGAACAGGGTCTGTCCCTCGCTTACTTCGGAACCCACTTCCACGTTGGCTTCGCCGGGTTCCATACGAACGATTCCGCCAACTGGCGCAGGTATCAAGGCATGACCGTTGATTGGCAATTGAAGGTTCGCGACTGCCGGGATCGCTTTTTGGACGGTTCGACGGGCTGCCACTTCAGTCTCGTACTCAATCCTCCACTGCTGCTCCTTCAGAAAACTAATTTCGTTGGCATTTTCAGTTTCTTCCTCGTGGTAGTGAGGCACTTCCTTTTCCGAGGTAAACACCTCTACAAAATCAAGGACTTGCATATCTTGAAATTCAGGCCCTCGAAGGTGAAGCTCCATGCTTACCTCCCCGGAAAAAGGAGGGGTAATCGTCGGTAGGAATATACCATCCCGTGCAGGAGCATCCGCAGTCACTGAATAGGTTTCACCCGATGGATGAATAAGACGAATCTCAAGCGAACCCTCAATGACGGGAGAGAAATCACTCATTCGAGTTAGATGGATCAGGAGGCGCTCAGGCGTTCCTTCTACCAAGTGGCCGTATTCAATGAACAGTTCAGATTTTTCCGTGTATTGAGTGATCGAAATAACCTCTTCATGCGCGTGACCATGGTCATCTGCTCCATCCTGAGACTCAGAATGCCCGGCGTGTCCATGATCGTGATGTAACCCTCCACAGCCATGGAATAATCCCATGGAAAGCAGAAAGACAGGTAGTATGGTAAAAGACCGTACTGAAGTAAAATTAGCGTGTAGTTTCATTATAAATACAAAAAATCGATTAATATCGGGTAATGGGTGTTCCAGTCGTATAAGCGAGATCAATAGCCGCTAGCCGTAAGCGATGTTCCAGTTGCAC
This sequence comes from uncultured Opitutaceae bacterium, assembly GCA_964352065.1. GTDB lineage: Bacteria > Verrucomicrobiota > Verrucomicrobiia > Opitutales > UBA2995 > UBA2995. Next base: position 19,126 of record CAYGQM010000025.1, on the reverse strand, counting down.
TTCCTCTTCGGAAATTGAGAGATAGGCATCCACCACATCAAGATAGTCGAGTAGACTGGCTTCCCCGGCTTCAAAACTGGCTTCAATCGCTTCGAGCAATAGCGACGCATCGCGAGATGCTTGATTAGCCAGCCCGCTCATTTTTCGATTCTCGGACAATTGCTTCCAGCGATTGTAGGCAGTCATAACTTCCTCCTCGACAATCCGTTGGGCCCGGTGAAACGCAACCTGAGCTCTTATTCGTTCGGAGTTTGCCAGCAATTTGTTATCCTGATTCCGATCAAATACTGGAAGCTCTACTGACAAACCCAGTAGAAAGCCATCCCGTCCGATATTGTCATCTATATGGGCGGCCTCCAACGCCAACTCGGGCAAGCCATCTCGATGCGCGACCTTCTGCTCGGCCTTTTTCCATTCAAATAACGCTTCAGCTGCTTTAAGATCGGGGCGAATGCTGTAGGCAACATCCCGCGCTTCAAGGGCATTCGCAAAGAGAGGCGCATCAATTGATAATTCACGCGAATGAGGCTCGACATCCTTTTCCCCGATCAACGCCGCGAAACGTGAACGAATCGAAACCAGTTCAGTTTCGATCCGGTTTTCTTCAAGCGCATGCCGGGAGATCGCTATCTCAACCCGGTTTATCAAGGTAGGCGGCGCATCTCCCGCATCCACCCTGGCCAGAGCAACAACTCGAGCACGATCCAATGCGCTGTGAGCCGCTTCATGGCGTTCAAGTGTCAGCAGGTTCGCAGCGTATTCGCTGAAAAGGACCGCAATACCCCGCGCTATCTGACGACGCTGATCTTGAATATCATACTGCGATATTTGCCCCCTCAGAGCGGCCGCTTCAATACGCGAGGATCGTTTCCAAATGAAATCGAGCGGAGCTGCGAGCCCTACCCTAGTCTCACGCGAGTCATTGGCGATATTCGAACCTCCGAGCTTCTCTTGTTCGTAAATGAACGACGGGTTCGGCAATCGTGCAGCTGAATTCCGGTAGCTCCTCGCTTCATCCATGGCAGCCTCATCGAGTCTATCCATCTGGGCAGACTGAACGGCACGCTTGATCGCTAGGTTTAAAGGAACCTCCTCTGATAGTACTCGAGATGAAGGGAATAAGCTATAAAACAGGATTAATAATTTCGCCCGGGAGACCGTCCATTTCCATAGGGTCAGGCGAGAGGTCGAAAGCAGTGTAGATTGCATAATGAAGCATGTTTCGTAAAATTGAGCGCGGTATAAATCGCCACCAACGGCGACTCGGAGTCGGTATCCCTGCGATTAAGTACAGCCAGAGATACCTTCAGTTACGAAACGAAGCTTCAGATCAAGAGACGGATACTGAGGGCAAAGTAGCCCAGCGTACACTCCTTGACGGGTGGTCCACGCGTTGAAGCATGTACATACTGGATTTTCTCTTTGGCAAACCAGTCGGATGGGACAAAATCATCCAAGGAGAAAATCTCCAGCCATACTGGCAAGCCAACACTCACACCCGAATTGGCAGACGGGTATTCATCATCACTCGAAACGACTTCATGAGAACACGGCTCGTGATGCTCCCCGGTAGCATGGTGCTGACTATGATCATGCTCGTGTTTGTGACCATGATCCTCCTCATGAGCTCGCAAGCCGTCACAAACAGCCTCGACAAGCACATGAAATGGACCTGATTGGTGCTTACATAGCTGTGTCTGCCCTCCCGCGGAAATCGCGAGTAACAAAGCAACATAAACAGCCACGGCATTTTTCATGGGAAAACGCATACCAACAGTCAAAGTTCATAGTCAAGTACCAGCGGAGCAATTCTCGTCCCCGATCACTGGAAAAAAGGTTCGAAAATGGTTTACCTGTATGACCCCCAAAAACTAAACTCGACCATCGAATTCTGAGAAGAGGCCACTCCATATAGCTCAAGAAGTTCGAACCTCGTTTGATCCATTAAATTGCCACCTTGACTACTCCTCTCCTCGAACATTCACCCGACGATAATGAGAAAGCCTGTTTGCCTCAAAACCGCGCTCTATCCTTTAGTTCTTATTCGGTTACACACAGATAGACTTGCCGACAGGTCCCGATCTCCTACTGATTAGGTTCCATGAAACTAACAACACCCATTCTCATTTTCCTCTTTTTTCTTGTTTCCGCTTTTAATCTTTCGGCCAAACCTATGGAAGTCATAGCTGTAGAGGGAGCCGCAGCAGCCGAAAAGCTCGGCGAGGAATCGGTCGTTGTCCTCGATGTGCGAACACCGCAAGAAGTAGCCATGGGACGAATCCCGGGATCGATTAACATCAACATCGCCGATCCTGATTTTGCGAAACAAGTCGCCAAGCTGGACCCCTCCAAGACCTACATGGTTCATTGTGCCGCTGGCAGCCCCGGTGGAAGAAGCCGCCGCTCATTGGAAACATTGGAAGAACTTGGCGTCGAAAAAGTGTACCATTTAGACGGCGGCTTCAACGGTTGGAAACAATCGGGCAACGCAGTCGAAGTCCCTAAAGAGTAAGTCCTTGATCCCATGAGCTCACCTGAATCCGTCAAACTGGTCGATCAAGTCATACGGGAGCGGAAGACCCTCAAGGTTCTTTCTGAAAAACAATACCCGTTCATACTCGCAAGAGTCGTGGTGGAGGAATTGTTGGAAGCGGCCAGCTGGGCTCCGTTCCATCGTCCGGCAGCCAAGTCACACTGTGAAGGATCTGACCTCAGTTCCAAAGTTCCGTGGCGCTCCTATGTACTGGACACGAACAATTGCAGAAGCCTGCGGCAGACTCTTCTGGATGCCGGTGATACCACAAAAATTCCCCAGATGCTCATGTCCGCGACCAACTTGATTCAATTCACCTGGCTACCCAATCCGAAAAGTGCTGGGAGCGACCATCTTTACGATCCCACCTTGGAGAATATGGAACACATCGCCGCTGCCTCATCGGCCATTCAAAACCTGCTGATTGCCGCCACAGCCCGTGAGATTCAGACCTACTGGTCCAGCGGCGGAAGCCTCCGTAAACCGGAGACCATGAAGCTCCTGGGAATCCCCGGAGACGAGATTCTTCTGGGCTCCATCTTCCTCTTCGGCCCGATCACCAAAGGCTGCGCCACTTCCCCAGGAAAACTCCGAGACCTGCGAGGCCCACAAAACACCTGGTCCCGCTGGGTGGAACTCTAGCACCCCTTCGGCTTCGTCCTAACCTAATAATTAGTCTGGCAATTTTTCGATCAGGATCAGGATACCTGTTATCCCACACCACCAATCATTATCTTAATCGTTATCCCATCCCTGACTGCGATTCGCACAAATCTGAAACTTTCTCCCGTATCCGGAAGTTATTACAACTAAGATGCGGAAACTTCTGATTTCATTCACTTTCTTTTTCGGAACCCTCATTTACGCCGCAGACGCGTCCTACGATCCTTTGGAGGTCGATGAATCTCAAACGATCGAAACCCTCGATCTTCTAATCGACGACACCAGGCGGGACCGAAAAATACCCCTTAGAGTTTACCTGCCTGAATCAAGTATCGCAGCGCCCGTTGTCCTTTTCAGTCACGGCCTCGGAGGTTCAAAGGACAACAATCCTTACCTGGGTAATCATTGGGCCGCACGAGGTTATATCGCCGTTTTCATGCAACACATCGGAAGTGACGAATCGGTCTGGAAAGATACAAAGCCACGGGAACGCATGAAAGCAATGAAGAGGGCAGCCAGCATGAAAAATGCCCGGCTTCGATACCAGGATGTACCCGTTGTCATCGACTACCTTGAGCAATGGAACAACGACGAAACCCACACTCTGCACGCGAAACTCGATCTTGAAGACATCGGTATGTCCGGGCACTCCTTCGGCGCCGTGACAACCCAGGCGGTGAGTGGTCAAAGTGGGTTTGGGGGCTTGATGAATTTTACCGACGACCGAATAAAAGCAGCCGTAGCCATGAGCCCCAGCACCCCACGAGGCAGAAACGCCAAGCGGACCTTCAAGAGTGTCAACATCCCCTGGCTACTTATGACAGGCACGGAAGATCTTTCAGTTATCGGAAACACAGACCTCGCATCCCGCTTAGCGGTATTCCCTGCTCTGCCAGACGGTGATAAATACGAACTCGTCCTCTTTGAAGCAGAGCACAGCGCCTTCTCTGATCGCTCGCTACCGGGAGACAAACTTAAGCGAAACCCGAATCACCACCAGGCGATCCTGGCACTCAGCACCGCTTTTTGGGATGCGTATCTAAATAACAATGACAGCGCCAAAGCATGGCTTCAAGGCGACGGCGTAAAATCCGCTCTTGAGGGAAAAGACCGTTGGCAAACGAAGTAGTATTAGATCCGCCACTGCCCGCGCCCCGGACTGCCCAGCAATAGATTCGCTGCGTCGTCGTCTGTAAAACGCTCTCGACGGGCATTCCATTCCAAAGGGCGTTCCAAACGATAAGCCAGATTCGCCAGAATACACATACTGGCCACCCGATGGCCGGATTCGATATCCATGATCGGCGTCTTGCGGCTCTTGATACTGGAAAACCAGTTCTCCAGATTCAGCGCATGCGCCGGCACCCCCTTCTCCAATTCATAGGGCATTTCATTCGTCGTCGCGAACTTGATCACCTGGTCATCCAGGAACACGCGCCCGTCACCCCCCCGTGTGATCGTCTTCCCTTTGGTTCCATGGTAGACCGCGCCAAACTCAAAGTCCGCTGCCCGTTCTCCCGGTTGAGCCCAGTGGATGGTTAGGTCTGGTTTCTCGAACCGATAGGTCACCTCGAAGTTCGTCGGACAATTCCACAGACCGCTACTCGGCACCTTTCCCGATGCCTCAACCTGTTTAGGTCCCGTTCGATCCAGTTCAAGAATCCAGGAGATCAGATTAAATACATGGGCACCCCGATCACGGATCTGTCCCCCACCCAGGTCCAACATCCAACGAAAATGCCTATGACAATAATCCGGATTGTAAGAGCGCACTGCAGCCGGTCCCAACCACATATCCCAATCCAAATTCGGAGGGGGCTTTGTCGCCTTTGAAGGATCACCTCCAATGGGGTTATCATTATGCCAACAGTCTACCCGGGTTACTCTACCGATGGCTCCACTCTTCAAAAAAGCTTTGAGTGCCGCTGCTCCTGGGTGACAACGCCCTTGGGACCCCACCTGCACGATCCGCCTGGTTCGCTTAACCGCGCGGACCATTGCCCGCCCTTCTTCAATGTACTTACAAGCCGGTTTCTCAACATAGACATCTTTTCCCGCTTCACAGGCATGGATCATCATCAACGCATGCCAGTGATCCGGAGTCGCGATTACAATGGCGTCGATATCTTTGCGCTCCAACAAGTCACGGTAATCAGAGTAGAGAGGCACGTTTCTCCCCAGCAATCCTGCTGCTTTTTCCAACTGATCGGTATCCACATCACACAAGGCACCCGTATGTTCGCCAATACTCTTCAAGTGGCTGCTGCCCTTCCCTCCGACACCGATGTGCCCCGTAACGATACGCTCATTCGCTCCCGGTCGACCATTAGCTCCGAACACGCCACTCGATAAAATCATGGGCGCTGCTACAGCTGTACTTGCGATAAATTGCCTACGGGAGATAGCCGTGGAATGATTACTTTTTAATGAATCTGCAATATGGGGAACTGACATAGCCCCACTAAAAAGAGAAAATAGAGCAAGGTCCAGTTTCTAAAAATGAGTTAACAATCGCTACTAAGCCATTCATTACATTGATCCAGACTACACCAAACCCACTATTACTACCACTCTCTACCAGTCTCAAACTGCCGATTATAACCCATGGCTTCTTACCTCTCAGAAAGGACCAATTCCATAAGTTGCTGGAGCAAAGCAGCTATCAAGACGATCTCCTGCAAATTCAAAAACGCCCCGTTACCGCCCGGTTCACTATCAAACCTTTATAGCCGCGAGGTCCGGGATCAACGCTACCTTCTCAAACAAACTCAGATTCATGGTCCCATATTCAAAACCCGCATGGGTGAGAATCTAGCCATCTGCGTAGTCGGCCTTGACCGTTGCCGAAGACTTATTGCTGCCCGGGAACACAGTTTGACACCCGCGAGCGTCGAATTGAAACCCATCACGCCCAATGGATTTATGCGGGAAATGAAGGGTGAGACGCACACAAAGTACCGGTCTATTCTCATCAAAGGTGTACGTTCTGTTGGTGCGCAACGAAACAGGACCGTTCACGAGAGAATCATCACGCAGGCACTCACCAACTACGCCGCCTCTTCAAAAAGTCAGGTAAGCCCAGAATGCTATATCCGTGTTCTGGATACTATCACTCAATCCATCTTGCTTCATCTGTTCTTTGGCGCCGAACCGAATTCTGTCTATCAGAAAAACCTCGTTCGATCCTATCACAAGTTGTGGGATCCGCTCTGGCACTACTACATGAGCGATCTTCAGATCGAAGGCTATAAAGAGGTCAAAGCCCAGATCCTCGCATCGTTGCAATCGAATCCATCTGAATCCGTTCAACAAAGTATCGTCGGCAGGATCCATGAAGCTGGAGCCCTTGACGAAACCATCCTCACAAATATTATTTATATGGTAGAAACAGGCCGTTTCCCTATCTTCAGCCTTATGCGCTGGACCACAAAATATTGCGTGGATCACCCTGGCCTATCGGAACGCCTCGCTGTAGGATACGATTCCGATAATCACAAAAATGAAGTCTTCGCCGAGGCTTTCATCCACGAAACACTTCGCCTCAATCAGATTGAGCGATTACTCCGCACCGTTGATGAAACCTTTGAATTCGAAGGGTTTTTGTTTCCCAAAGGTGTCCTCGCCAGACTTTGTCTCTGGGAGTCTCACAAGTCACCCGAGGTGTTCCCCGATCCCTTTCGCTTTAACCCGCAACGATTTCTGGACAAACAGTTTTCTCTCGACGAATTTGCTCCGTTCGGAGTGGGCAGCCATCGTTGCCCCGTAGGTAGTCTTTCGATACAGATATGTGCCCTCTTTCTCCAACGTCTTTCGTCAGGATTCCATCTCGAGGCTCTCGGCAACGAGGCACCCGTCCGTGGAGTCGGTCACTACGAACCCGCTAAAACATTTACCGTGAAACTCGTTCCCAAAACAGACAACTAAACCGCAGGCCATGTCCAAACTGAGACTAAAACTTCTGGGGCTTCGATGCGTCCTGTCTATTTATTTAAAACACCGAAAACATCTGTTTTCGAAGCATCCGCTGCCCCCCGGGCGTTTGATTCGTTTATACGAAAGGGAGACACAACACCGCCGACTCGTTTTAGATTACGCGGACAAGTATGGCCCCATATTCAAAGCCCGCCGGGGCGACAATATTATCATATGCATCCTCGGCATGAAACGCTGTCACCAATTCATCAAGAAAAACAGTTCGAAGATGCAGCTCAGTACCATGGACCTTAGCTCACTCTTCCCCCACGGGTTTATACGTGCAATGGAGGGAAAAACACATAGCCACTACCGCAACGCATTGATCAAAGGCCTGGCTCCCGACCTCATGGATCAAAACCGCATAACGCATGAGACACTGATCAAGCAAGCGTTCGAAAATTATCGCACCCAACAAACTTCCGACGATACGTCCGCCGAGGCCTATATCCAAACGTTGAAATCCATCGGAGCAGGACTGCTGATCCAAACGTTCTTTGGTGTGGCCCCCGGGAACAAGCACTACGACTACCTCATAAAGAAATACTGGGCGCTCGCCACTCCCTCGTTTGCCTGGGAGATTCGAGAGCAGCAGCACAAAATCTTCGTCGATATCCGGGATTTCCTGCTCGAGAAACTTGAAACCGGCATTGAGTTGAGTCCACACAGCGTCCTGGCTGAGCTTCAAAAAAACGGAGGAGTTGATGAAACGATGCTGGGCAATCTCATCTATATGGTCGAGATGGGGCGCCACGATATGGCAGGGCTCTTCCGCTGGTTATCCAAATACGCATCTGAGCAACCCGAGGCCTTGGAAGCAATCGCCACCGAACCGCTGGACTTCAGCTCCGAAACGATGACTCACACGAGAGCCTTTGTCTACGAGACCCTCCGCATGGATCAGATCGAGCGTCTCGGACGGGTTATGAATGAGGATGTGGTATTCGAAGGTTACAGCATACCCAAGGGAGCCTCTGTCCGCCTCTGTCTCTGGGAATCTCATAAGGACCCCGAAGTGTTCCCGGAGCCATTCACGTTCGACCGTAACCGCTTTTTAGAAAAGAACTACTCGCTCAAAGAATACGCACCCTTCGGCATCGATCATCACCGTTGCCCTCTCGGACAGGTAGCCATTCGCATGAGCATGATGGTCGTCAAAACATTGGCCGACAACTACCGTATCGACCCGCTTGGCGACGGCCCGGCACACCGAAGTCCCTTTCACTGGCAACCCGCGCAAAGTTTCTCTGTTCGGCTGGAACCCCGATAAACCAACCCGGTATAAAAAACCTATTCCTTGGCATTGATTCGCTCAGGAATCTTCAGAGAATAGCAGCTCATGAGAAGCCGTTGCCCCACCCTGTTCATTTTTCTTTTTTCTCTCACGCCCCATTGGCTACCCCAGCACACCTACGCGCAGACCCCGGAGGCTCAGGTGATCGGGGTTGCCAGAATCGACATCACACCCCAGGAGCCCATACGCCTAAGCGGCTACGGTAGCCGCCGTGAACTTTCAGAGGGTGTTCATGGCAAGCTCTGGGCCAAGGCAGTGGCCATTGGCGGAGCGGATGAACCCGCCGTATTCGTAACCCTCGACTTGATCGGCGTCCCCGCGTGGCTGACCGCCGCCGTTGTCGAACAACTTGAACTGCCTGCTTCCAGAATCGCCCTTTGCGCCACACACACTCACTCAGGTCCACACCTGCGAGATGTACTAAACCCGATCTTCATGGAAGATATTCCCGAGGCTCATTGGAAAGCTATCGAACGCTACTCCGACCAGCTTGTCAGCAAAGTCGTTGCGGTCTGTCAGGATGCCATCGAGAACCGTAAAACCGGCTCACTCTCCTGGGGACAGGGTAAGGTTACATTCGCCGGCAATCGTCGTGTATTGGAAAATGGTCAATGGACTGGCTTCGGCATTGAGCCGGACGGTCCCGTAGATCATTCGCTGCCTGTCATGAAGGTCAGCGATGCCGATGGTACGCTCAGAGCCATCATTGCCAACTACGCCTGTCATTGCACGACTCTGGGTGGCGGCTTTAATCACCTCCACGGCGATTGGGCAGGCGAAGCCCAACGATTAATCGAGGAAAGGCATCCCGGAACCACCGCACTCATCGCGATCGGCTGTGGAGCTGACGCCAACCCCAACCCACGGGGTTCGATGGCCGAAGTGATCAAGAACGCTACCGAGCTCGCGAATGAGGTGGATCGTTTACTCAAAACAAAGTTTCTCCCTTTGCCTCATATTACGAAAACGAAGCTCAACCACATCGATCTCCCGCTTGATCCATTGCCATCCCGAAAGGAGTGGATCGAGCACGCCCAATCGGAAGAGAAGACTGCTTATTACGCCCGAAAAATCCTCGAACGTCTCGACGCAGGCGAAAACCTGCCCACGTCGATCCACTACCCCATCCAGACCTGGACCTTTGGGACTGACTTGGCCATGGTTTTCCTCGCTGGTGAGGTCGTTGTCGACTACGCCCTAAAACTCAAAGAACGCTTCGACGCCGATCGTATCTGGATCAACGCCTACGCCAATGCCGCGCCCTCTTACATCGCCTCCCGCCGTTTGTATAATGAAGGTGGATACGAGGTCGATCGGTCCATGCTCTACTATGACAAGCCGACCCGTTTATCTCCCGACACTGAAGAGCTGGTTTTAGATGAAGTCCTCAAGCAACTGCCTTATCATTATTATTCCCAGGCAACGCTGGATCGCATTCCCGCTCCGATTGAAAAAGCCGAGGCCCTGGCCACCCTGCAGGCACATCCGGATGTGACGGTCGAACTCGTGGCCGCAGAGCCCCTCGTTATGGATCCGATCGATGTAGCCTGGGGGCCGGATAAGAAGATGTGGGTGGTAGAGATGGCTGATTACCCACTGGGCATAGACGACCTGGGTATTCCCGGAGGCCGCATTCGCTTTCTGGAAGACCTCGATGACGACGGCACCTACGATCGTTCTACGCTATTTCTCGAAGACATCCCCTTTCCCACCTCAGTGCTTCCCTGGAAAGACGGCGTTCTCATCACATCGCCCCCGAATATCATTTATGCGACTGATACCGATGGCGATGGCAGGGCCGACAAACAGGAATCGCTCTACACTGGATTCACGCTTGGTAACGAACAACACCTCGTTAACGGACTGCACTGGGGACTCGACGGTTGGATCTATTTGGCAAATGGTGATAGCGGTGGGGTCGTCAAGGCGACAGGCTCGACCCAAGAGCCCATCGACATCAATGGGCGTGATCTACGCATTCACCCCGAAACCGGACAGATCGAAGCCATCGAAGGGCGCTCTCAATTCGGACGCAACCGCGATGCCTGGGGCAACTGGTTTGGAAACAGCAACTCATGGCCGGGCTGGCACTTTGCGCTGGAAGATCACTACTTGAACCGCAACCCCCATGTCAGCTACCCCAGTGTGCGTGCCTACCTTCCCGAAGAACCACAAGCCGGGCCGGTTTACCCCATTAGCAAGACCTTGAGTCGCTACAACGACTACGAGAAAGCCAACCGCTTTACCTCCGCCTGCGGCTTCATCATTTATGAAGACCACAGGCTTGGAGACTCTTTTATCGGAAACTCCTTTGTCGCGGAACCCGTTCACAACCTTGTGTCACGCGCCGTGGTATTCCCCACCGGTACGACCTTCGGGAGCAAGCGGGCGGATGAAGAAAAAAACGCAGAATTCCTGGCTTCGACCGATAACTGGTTCCGCCCGACTTCTATTCGCAGTGGACCCGACGGAGCGCTCTACGTGACGGATATGTACCGCCTGGTCATTGAACACCCGGAATGGGTTCCAATGGACTGGCAAAGAAAGCTCAACCTGCGGGAAGGGCACGACAAAGGACGTATCTACCGAATTTCAGGAAAGGGTCTACCGCGACGAATCGTGCCGAATCTCAAGCAGTTGAACAGCTCTGACCTTGTGAAAGCGCTCGATTCGGATAACCGCTGGCAGCGGGACGCCATTCAACAGTTATTGTTTTGGAGTCATGATAACTCCATCACCGAAGCACTGGGCGACCTCGCGATACGCGGAACCCATCCGGCGGCCAGAATCCAGGCGCTCTGGACGCTCCACACCCTGAGTTCTTTGAGCGAAGAGCTCCTCCTGGCGTCACTGAATGATAGTGATACCCGCGTCATCCGACAAGCGGTGAGACTTAGCGCCGATACCATCGACCAGCATCCGCGAATATTGGCTAAGGTGCTTTCTCTCGCGCACCACGACGACGCGGCCCTCGTTCAGCAAGTCGCCTACACACTCGGCGAATCCCACTCAGAAAACGCGGCCCATGCCCTGGCTGAGATCCTACTCCGCCATTCGAAGGACCCCTATCTCCGATCCGCCGTGCTCAGTTCCAGCTTACCCCATGCAGACGTCCTGGCGCGGGATCATACCCGTGCATTTCTCAATTCTGGCGACCGCACACTCATCGAAGGGTTTCTGCAGACACTGGTCGGTATCCGATCGCCAAGTGGAATCGCCGCCGTCGTTCCCGAACTCATCAGACGAAATGACCTTCGGACAATGAACCTTGCGGCGATCTTCCTGAAGACTCTACGAGACCAGCAAACGTCGCTGCCCGAACTCTACAGTGCTGCCGATTCTAAAACCCAAACCAGCTTGGAAAAGTTTCAGAGACTCTTCGACTATGCGGGTGAGCTAGTTTCAGATCCAGCTGCCAGTCTGTCCGCCAAACGCACCGCGCTGGCACTACTGTCCTATCCACAAACGGACGGAACTGTGGATGGAGCGATGCTCCTCAGTTTGCTAAACCCTGTCACCCCGTCCGAGTTACAACTGGATGCGATCGAATACCTGGCACAAAGCTCCGACGAATCCCTTGTATCCAGTCTTATGGGACGTTGGCCCCAGGCAGAACCACGCGTTCGAAGTTCCATGATCGATACCTTGCTGAAACGGGAATCTACGACCCGCAGTTTGCTAGACTATGCAGCCACCCGCTCCGAGATCCTGCCGACCTTTTCTCCTGTACAAGTTGCATCGCTTAGCACCCACCACGATACTGAGATCCGAAAAATCGCCGCCACACTTTTCGAGACCACCGTATCCACAGATCGTCTACGCACCCTTGAATCCTTTAAACCGGCCCTCGATCTCAACGGAGCCAGCGCTGCGGGCCAGGCCATCTTTGAAGCCCGCTGCTCTATTTGCCACAAGATCGGCCCGCTGGGCTACTCCGTTGGCCCCGATCTTGCGTCGCTTTCCGACAAGTCAGCTGAATCACTCATGATCGGAATCCTCGATCCCAATCGCGTCCTCGAAGCCAAGTATGCGCTCTACACGGTCACCACAAAAAACCGGGAATCAGCGGCGGGAATCATCGCCGATCAATCCTCCACATCGATCCGCCTCCTCAATGCCGGAGGAGTCGAGCAAACGATTTCGAGGACTCAGATTCAAACGCTCGAAGGGGGTACCCGTTCACTCATGCCCGAGGGACTGGAACTCGGCATCGATCACCAGGGCATGGCAGACCTACTGGCATTCTTGGGAGACAGCAGTCAAACCCACCTAGTGCCGGTGGATAGCGATGGTTCTTACGGCCTCACCGCACGAGCAGCCACTGTTTCAGGCGCGAGCGCATTCTACAATCCGGCAAACGCCAGTGTAGATGCCATATCCGACAGCGATACCATCCAGTGGACCATTGGCACCCTGAAGGCCGGCTATTACGACATCTTTTCCGATGCCGCACTCGCCATGGATTACAGCGGCAGGCCCTTCAAGCTCACGGTAAACGGCCAGTTCGTGACGGGTGTCATCTCCTACACCCGAGGCACTGACCGCTACCGCAAACGCAAGTTCGGGAACCTCCAGGTCGACGAAGATCTGGAGCAAGCGGTTATCACACTTGAACATCAATTGGATGGACCCCACCTCAGTTTGAAAGAACTCCGTTTGATTCCGGTACAATAGAGTGGCATTTTTTCCCAAAACCCGTTTCAACACTGCCCATGAAGTTCCCTAAGAGCCTTCTCATCCCTTCCCTCTTTCTTCTCCCCTCACTCAGCGCAGACGTCACATCCTGGCGCAACGGCGGTAATGATCTCTATCCCGGCACATCCGCTCCCATTAACTGGGACGACCGGGATTCGATCCTCTGGAAAGTCGAGACCCCGGTCTGGGGAAATGCCCGCCCCATCATTGTCGGAGAAAAACTGTTCTACACCGCCGAGCCGGCCGAGCTCATCTGCGCCGATGCCAATACCGGTAACACGCTCTGGCAAACCTCCAACTCGCTGGAAGACGTGATCGAGATGTCTCCAGAGGAACGGGCCGAGATCAAACGCATCATTGAAGCCAATGAGAACCTCGTCAAAACCCTCGAGCCAGTTAAGCGCAAGGTCTACCAACTGACCCGCCGTCTACGCAACGACAAGGACAACCAGCGACTGCAACAACAACTAGCCCAAACAGAAGCAGAACAAGCACGACTCGAGAAAGAAGCCGGCACGATACCCAAAGCCTTTATAAAACCCAAGACCCACGATACCAACGGCTATGCCTCCATGACCGCCTGCTCGGACGGCGAGTTCATTTACGCGGGCAACGGCATGGGTATCATCACCAAGTATGACCTCGACGGGAACCGTATCTGGGGAAAAGTCATGGAAGGCCCTGACCACGGCTTCGGCACTTGCGTTTCACCTCAGCTTGTCGGGGACACTTTGATTGTTCGTTTTGGCGACTACGCTGGTCTCGACCCCCACACTGGCGAAGAGCGTTGGCGCGTGGAAGATCCCGCCACCTTCGGTCCTCCTGCATCCTTTCAAGTCGAAGACGAGCACTACCTCTTTACCGTGCGCGGGGAGCTCATTCGCGTCTCCGATGGCAAAAAGCTTCCCTCCGAGGACTGGGCCATCCCGCAAAAGAAGTTTGCCTTCTTCAACACACCATTTGTGCAGGGCAACCGCGTTTATGTGGTGCACGGTGCCGCCGGTATCCAGGGTGACCTTTATTGTATGGAGATTCCCGGTACCAAAGAATCACTTGCCCAAAATGGCCTGAACGAAGTGTGGTACGCGAAAGTCTCAGAAGAACGCTATTACACCTCCCCCATAGTACTCGATGGCATCGTTTACATCTACTCCATGGGGAATAAATTTCAGGCGCTCGATGCCATTACCGGTGACCTCCTCTACTCCCACAAAGTCGAAGGCACCAAAGGTCGCGCCTTCACCGGCATCACTTTGGTTCGCGACAAACTCCTCATTGGCGAAGAGGACGGGACCCTCATCTTCATCAAGCCCGGCCCCAAATATGAAGAGCTCGCCCGCTTCAACCTGGGCGAGAATCGCAGCACCCCCATCTTCGATGGCGACACCGCTTACCTACGAACGATGGAACACCTGTTTGCGTTTAAAGATAGCTGATTCACGGCTGGTTGTCAGTAAAAAGGCACTCATTGAAATCGCTTCAGCCTTCTATGACTCTTTAAAAACACGAGGGCACAATACAAGGATTCGATGCACTGGCGGACTAACCTAAAGCCGAAACAAGGCAGAGGGAAGCACCATCACTGCGTAACGGAGACTGCACCTTTGACGTCCGTGAAAATATCCGGCCCGACGACTCAATTCCGTTTGCGAAAACGGTAACCATACCGGATACTCCTGCGATGAAATGTCCCCATTTTGTTGCTCTATGGTTTCTCCTTTGCTTACAGCTTCCATCAATCGCCCAGGACAAGCCCCCGTTTTCCTGGGTGAACCCCCTCACGCAGCAAGAGCTGGAAGCTGCGCCCGGCCTCAATCATCACACCTTTAAAAGTAAGATAATTGGCAAAGAAGTCGGCTACTGCGTGTTCCTCCCACCTGACTACCATGACCCCATAAACAGCCAGCGACGCTACCCGGTGGTTTATATGCTTCACGGAGGACGACCGGGCGATGAATCGAAGTTTGCGGGCTTATTGCCTTACATGCTCGATGAAATCAATGATGGAGATCTGATCCCTGCGATCATGGTTTTGAACAACGGAGGTCCAGTCAGTCATTACAATGTACCTGGACGGGCGGAAGCCTTGGGAAAGGATTTATTCATCCAGGAGTTGATTCCTCTAATCGACACGCAATACCGAACCATCGCTGATCGCAGCGGTCGGGCTCTGAGCGGCTACTCTCAGGGTGGTCGTGCAACGGCGCGTATCGGATTTGGGCATCCGGAACTATTTTCACAACTCGTAATAGGAAGTCCCGGTGCTACTACAGAAAAACGGATTCAAGATACCGGAGGAATAGAGAGTGAGCACCTGGTATTCGCAAAGGGCGATGACATGTGGACGCTCGCTGAGATCTATGCAGATCAGTATCAGGAAAAATACCCCATCGAGATTTTTCTCCATGTCGGCGACGCTCTGGACTCCAATCATGACGGCACGGCGGCCTATGATGCATTCCTGACGCAACTCGGCCTCCCCCATGACTTCGTTGTACTATCAAATCAAAAGCACGGATTTTCAGCTATTGTTCGATTGAACCCCGCGATCGCAGCTTTCCATAACAGCGTATTCGTGAAGCATTTAAAATCGCAGAATCCATTTACAGTTTACACGAATAAAGTGGCACACTGAATAATCATTCGAACATGCTACCATGCTCCCTGTAGTGAGGCTGAGCATCTTTCTATGAGCAAGCTCGTCCTGACCACCCCATGAGACTCTTTACCTTTATATTATTATCCTTTGTTTCGTTTTCCGGATGCACCAAGCAGGACCCTACACCTCGAAGCATCTTGATCGTCGCCCCGCACCCCGATGATGAAACATTAGGCCCTGGCGGGCAAATCGCCCTTCTCACGAAGGAAGGTTATTCGGTTCATATCCTCGTCCTGACGGATGGGAGCCAGCTCTTTGTCTCGCGGTTTGGAACTGAGACTCAACCACCCCCTGGTGAAATCTCCAGTCGACGGAAGCGGGAAACCGAGCGATCAGTTGCGCATCTCGGTGCCGATCCGCAGAACATTCGTTACATCGATTTTGGAGACGGTAAACTCACTGAGAAAATCGAGGAGGCCGCCGGAATAGTCGCGACGACGATTGAGGAGCTCAATCCTACCCGCGTATACGTCACCAGTGCATTCGAATACCATCCCGATCACCAAGCTGCCAACACTATCGTCAAACAGGCCTATCGCCGTTTGACGGGCGAAAAACCAAATCTCTGGGAATACAGTGTTGGACCGAGACCCGAATTTGGACCAGGAGACGGTAACGAAATACTCGTTAAAATCGATATATCCCCGGTCCTTGAACAAAAATCTGAGGCTGTCGGAATGTTTGCCTGTCACCTCGAGATCACGGTTGAAGGACAGACCGAGCCCCTCTGGAAAGATACCAGCCAATACTTGGCCAAGATCGAGCGTTTCCTCGTAACTCCCGGTACCGAAGTAACCCATTGAGGTCCTACAGGCATCAATGAAATTTCAGAACCGAAGACCGCCAATCCTGACTACTGGATCCGGAAGACTCAAAAGTCTTTGCCTTTTAAGTAACCACTTTCCACGATGATATCTTGAGCCCCCTCAGCGTAGCTCGTTATCATAATCTATCATGAAATACACTCTTCTCTTTACACTCGTTCTAGTTGCTCACCAACCATTGATCTTAATCGGGGAGGAATGGACGGTAGCTTACCGGGCCGGACGAGATCCAGGGCTCCACGAGCATTTCAAAATTGAGATCGAAGACAGTGATGTTACCCTGACAGATCTCTCAGACAGAAACGAGGTTTCACTCGAGCTGTCAGCGGGAGATTTAAAAGTCCTGAAAGGACTTATAGAAAAATACATATATGCGGCACAACTCGAGGTATCGAAAGATAAGATCAGAGACTTTGTCGAAGTTCAGTTCGAATATTCGGAAGAAAACAAGAGTATCGAAGTTGAGTTTACCTTTCCGAAGTCCGGAATGCCAGATGACATTGAAAACTTATTCACTCGCTACCAACGGAGATTAGTATCTGGCAAGTAGTCCATCGATTGGAAACTTCAGTTCGTTTCAATTCGAAATACAATCCCCTTCCACCATGATTACCCGTTTTCCGTGCGCCTCCAGAAATACAACGCCTGCATTCCTGGAGGTATCACCTTGAGCCTTTGATTCAGCACAAAATAATGGTATGAATTATGCCATAATATCTTATGGAACACTTGAACCTCGTTTCCTATGAAATCACGTACACTCCCAAAACTTTATATTTTTACAATTCTACTAACCGCAATCGGATTCCAAGCCACCGCAGATCCATTCTCACGCACGTTTAGCGGCGAAGGATTAACCTTAACCCTTAGCAGTCATTCAGGTCAGGCGCACACGGGAGAGCTGATTTTCAACGGCGAGCGTTATCCCGTATCCGCTCAGGCCCAGAATAATACGCTCAGTGGATCCTTTCGCACAGTAGACGGCGGCGAGTTCGAATTTAGAGCCACACTAGCCGGCGATGCGTTAACGCTGGAAACCGGAGGCACCCGCTATTCTTTAAAGGGAGAACCTCAGCTCACGCGCAGCAACCCACTCGCAAACAAGTCTGCGGCAAACCGGCCGCTAAACTCGCCTCCCTCTCCTGCTAATCTGGGCTCCGGAAAACTGCCCTCTGGAGCGGTTGTTTTCAAAGAGCACCAGATAACCGACCCGGGGATGAACAATACGGTGGCCTCCACGGTATTAGTACCCGAAGGATGGAAAATCGAAGGAGGACTGAATCGTCCGGTCGCCCAGCTCTACAGCATCCCTGTCATGGTAGACATCAAGTTTACCGCACCGGATGGGCGTCAGGCTCACTTTTTCCCCAGTCTGGTGTTTAATTTCAATCACAGCCAACCCGGAGCTCTCCTGCAGCCGACCATGGAAGGTACCCTCTACATGCCAATGCCCGAATCCCCCGGCGCCTGGGTCATGGAAATGGCCCGAATGAATCCTGATCCTGCGGTCAAACAATTGAAGCTCGTAAAGGAAGAAGATATCCCAGAGCTCACTGCAGCACTCAGGCAACAGAATCAGTTTCTTTACCAGCAGATGGAGCAAAACAACCAGATGGGTATGCAGACCGGGCTCATGTCGTACTTTGATACTCAGGCAACCAGCGTCGTACTGACCTACGATCGTGACGGACGCTCCTATGAGGAGAGCATCATGATCATGTGGAACTATATGGTCTCTTCATGGCAGGGACAAGTGACCTCCGGGATGTGGTCAATTACCTCCATGTTGTCTCTGAGGGGGGCACCCGGTGAAGATTATTTAAACGACCCGGAACTGATAGCAATTCTAGGATCCGTTCGAATCAATCCTGCCTGGCAGGCAGAAATGGATAGATACTGGCAAGAAATTGCTCGGATTCGACACAAGGGAAACATGGATCGCATGAACGCCTCGGCAGCAGCTCACCAAAAGCGCATGAACACCCTCAACGAAACTTCGGACATCATCATGAACGGTTGGAAAAGCCGCAACTCATCCATGGATAGAATACAGGCACAAACGGTCGATGCGATCCATGAACAAACCCCGTATCTGACACCGACAGGCGAAACCGTTAAACTACCCAGCTTCTACGACCAGGTGTATACCGATGGAAACGGGCGCTACATCCTCAACAACGACGCTTTTTATAATCCCAACACAGACCCATCAATCAACAACCAGAATTGGCAGCGGATTGAAGCGGCACAGTAAACCCTCAGACCACCCAGACGGGGCCGGCAGCGCCTTTCCAAAACTCTTTCCCATTGTCTCGGATGGATCGCTCAGCACTTTTTTTTTGCACAAAAGCCACTAGTACTATAGATCCCCCCCAACCCAATGCGCCAATAAACCCACACAATTGGCACACTAAAATTATCATTTATACTTAGAGGGTGTCTAAAAATACCCTTTATATATAAAAAGCTGCACATGCGTTCATGAG
>CAYGQM010000024.1:0-84306 GCA_964352065.1 uncultured Opitutaceae bacterium | reverse complement strand
GTCCGCGATCACGCCGATGCCGATCCGATGGAACGATTGATGGGCATGGCCGGTGGTCTGCTCGGTGGCGGACAAGGCGGCGGCGGTGGTCTGATGGATGCGCTCGGCGGTTTGCTCGGCGGCGGATCTCCGGCCGACGGCACGACTCTGCTAACAGAACTTCATCGATGCGGCACCTCAAACTCCTTCGTTTGTATCTGCGATCCCGAGTCAACTACCGCTGCGATCCAAGCCGGCCCCAAGGCCGAACTCGAGCTAACGATCGGAGCAAAAAACGACACACTTCACGGGCCGCCCTTCAAGGCTCGCTTCCGCGTCCTTTCTCTTCACGATGGAAAATTTTCTGAATCGGAAGCCCGCCACGGCGGATTTACTCAATTCGACCAAGGCCCTACTGCGGTTGTTGAAACTCTCGAAACGCACATCACGGTGATGCTCACCACACGGCGCATGCCTCCTTTCAGTCTCGCCCAGCTTACTAGCTGCGATCTCGCCCTAAACACGTTCTCCATCATTGTCGCCAAAGGAGTCATTGCCCCCCTTGCCGCCTACCGCTCCATTGCCAAAACCTTCATTTACGTGGACACACCCGGCGTCACCCGAGCCGATATGACGAAGCTAAAATATTCCCATCGTCGCAAGCCGATGTTTCCTTTCGAAGAAGGGTATTAAGAAGTGATCGATTAGCATCGATCACTTTTCTAAATTTTCCCAGTCGCTTCCAGTTTTTTATGCAACATCTCCTGGTAAGCTTCTCTCGAAGCAGTGTCCGTTACTACTCCGGGTGCATAGTAAACAATGCCTATTGATTTGCGCGACCGTGTAATTGAATCATTGCCACTCGCCCAATGGACCGTTTGCGCATGATGAACCAGAAGATCGCCCGCCTCTGCGAACACAGCAACATCCCCGGCACGATCATCATCATTTGGGAAATCGGTAATACCCTGTGAGAACCCCAGCACTCCAGAGACATTATGGTTACGCAACCCCAGCTTCTGTGATCCACGCGAATAGTGAAGACATCCGTTTTCCTCATCCACTTTCTCCAACGCCAACCACATGGTTATTCCTTCACAGGGCTCAATCTTCCAATAGTGACCATCCTGATGCGGAGGCGTTGGTTGACCCATTCTGGGTGGCTTGTTAAAATATTGAACACCGTTTTCAACCACACCGTCGCCCAGCAGACATTCCGCCAGCTGCTTAAACTTTCCCTTCAACACCGCTTGATCAAAGTAAACATCCCGCTCATTCATTCTCGGAATCTGTTTCAGCGTTTCAGGGCGTTCTTTATCTTCATAAAAAACTTCGGTGGGTTCCAGCTCCGGAACAACTTCTCGAATGTATCGATCAATGTTTGAGTTCATTTCCGCAACCTCATCGGCAGCGAGAAATCCGCGAAAAACGACAAACCCATCCTCATCAAACAACTTTTTACACTGGGGGTTTAATTCAATAGTTCTATTCATAAGCTGAGATAAGAAGCGTTTTGACCTAATTGAATGATAGTGTGTTCAATTTTCGTTTAGTTTCTACCACATAATTTCAATCAAGCCCCCATAGGCCTACTTCGCCGTGTATCCACCGTCCACTGGAAGGTTGACACCGGTGATGTAGGAGGAGGCATCGCTGAGGAGGAATACGACCGCTCCGCCCAGGTCATTGTCACCAGCCATCCGGCCGAGCATGGTCATCTTATTATAACGTTCGAGAAATTCAGGAGCCTGGTTGTTGAAAAACCCACCGGGCGACAGGCAGTTGACCCGAACGCTATGCGGACCATAAATCGAAGCAAGATAGCGCGTCAGATTAATCATCCCACCCTTGTGAAAATAGTAATCCGGTGGGGATGTCATATCGGTGCCTTCATACAAAAAGTCGTTCGGACCAATCATACCCTGGATGGAGGAAATGTTTACGATACTGCCACCCTTCTGTTTCTGCATCTCATTTCCCACCGCGCGGGTTAACAGGAAAAGACCCGTTGCATTTACCTTCATTGACTCAACCCAGGTCTCGGCCGGGTCGTC
Organism: uncultured Opitutaceae bacterium; assembly: GCA_964352065.1. GTDB lineage: Bacteria > Verrucomicrobiota > Verrucomicrobiia > Opitutales > UBA2995 > UBA2995. Next base: position 82,273 of record CAYGQM010000024.1, on the reverse strand, counting down.
CAGTTTCTGCATGGGTCGCAGGACCGCATTGTTCACCAGACCATCGATTCGCCCATGCTTGGCCACAATTCTTTCCTTCAACGCGTCAATCGATACAGGGTTGGCCAGATCCAGGTATTCGACTTCCACTTCATACCCTTTCGCACGTTCCTCGGAGGCCTGTATTGCAAGAGCATCCGTATTGCGTGAGGCAATGATCAAGCGAGCCCCATGACGCGCAAGAAAGCGAGTGAGTCCGCTTCCAAAAAGACCTGCCCCTCCGGTGAGCAGGACCACTTTTTCGTTCAGTGAAAATTCGTTAGTCGACATAGTTTAACTTGTGATTACCAGTGGCTGTGGTTCCCGATGGTTCCGTCCTTGGCGGGACTTGATGCTTCCGTGGGGACGACAACTGATGGGCAATTTAGAACATCCCGAAATCGGCAGCAAGCTACCTCCTACAGCATAGGATCGATAGTCGATTGTAGGAGAGGCGCTTGCTTCCGATCCGAACGTCAAATGTGTCTCCTCGGTCATTTGGAAGAAACCAGAACGATAGGTTAGAAGCGGACATTTTCTGCGTTGTTTAAGTCTTACATAACCTGTGGTCTTGAATCTCATAGGACTTGTTTGGGTTTCACGTGGCTCTCTACGATAACTCCTTGTTGATTTCATCAATCCACACAAAGCGGGATCCTTCCTCTCGGCTTCGAATACCGGCAATAATTATCGCCATCATGTCCACTGTTTCACTAAATGGGCAAGGCGCCGTTTTCGTCCGAAGCGCTGTGACAACTGCTAGCAATTGACTCCGAAAAGCGGAATAAGTATCCACTAATTGTATACTCTTGCTCGCCTTCGTTCCACAGACCTGGACGCTTCCAAAGCTTCCGTAGGCGTCACTGCAAACGGGAATAGTTATGTGGATTCCTTCAGAGGTCCGAATATAAGCGATATCGGCCTGGGGATCCTCACCCCGTTCTATCCGAATCCCTTCCACACCGTCCCGAATAAGTGGGTGCAGGGCTTCGAGAGCATGTATCCCATACCGCTCCCAGCTGTTGCAGCTGAAACTGGAAACCCAGCGTACATCACCCGTGTCTGGCATGTAGCTTGAAAGTTCCTTAAGCTCAGGTGCATAGCGCATCCCACTTGAGGATATGATTCGGGCACCTGCCTTTTCCCATTCGATGAACTGGCGCAAGTCTGGCACATTCGTTGCAAGGGGTTTATCAATAAACACTGGCACCCCAGCCTCCACAAAGGGACGAGCCCGCCGCACGTGATCCTCACCGTCATCGGTGGCGATGATGATAGCATCTACCGATCCGATGACCGCCTCCGGCGTTTGAACAACATGCGGAATAAGCGACAGGGCAGCGATCTGGGGCGCATCTTCGGCATGGTCAGTCCAGACATGGGTAACCCGGGCACCCGGAATGCCCACTTCATCCTTCGGTTGTTTTCCGAGGTAATCCCGGATTGCGGCATAGGGGCACTTTTTCAATAACTCCGGATCAAATCCGTTTATGATCGCTGACCACGAATACGGATGCCCGTTTCCTTCGATCATGCCAACGATGGCCAACCGCAACATGGGGTTCAGAGTTTCACCCATGCCCGTTCCTCCGATGATTGATGCGCCGCCTGGATCACACGAACAGCTCGGATGCCATCTTCGACAGAAGCCATGTCCGTCTCCTTACCTTCCATCAAATCAAGAAAGGCGCGCGCTTGTTTTATAAAAGGAAAATCACGGTCCGGCATGGGTGCATCATGGTAGGTCCATTGTTTATCGCCTCGACCAAACCATCCCCAGCGCTGCCGGTGAGATTCCGCCTTGATACTTCCATTTTCGAAATTCGCCTGCAGCGTTACTTCCGTCGGTGCCTGCACAAGGTTGAAAGAGTAGTTAATGAGGGCTCCGTTGTTCCGACTCAAAATAGCTAGGGTATCTTCAACCTCAACATCCGGTAGAGCCTGATGAGCGCAATCGCACACGAGCTCGTCGGATGGACCCAAGATCCAATCGACGAGGTTGGAAAAATGGGTCAAGCCATCATGGATGAGACCCCCTCCTGTTTTGTGATCCTTAAAATAGGTATCCTTGTAAGCCGGACGATAAAACTGAAACGGTTGCCCTCCGCTAAGGGTAGCCTGCAACAACCTTCCTGGTTCGATCTGTGACAACTCTGCTTTTATAGCAGAAAAACACGGAAAGAAATGGTATACATAAGCCATAGCTGCGGAAACCCGGTGTTTCGCTATGGCTTCCAACAACTCTTCAGTCTGATCCAGATCCACCGAAAGTGGTTTTTCTATGAGCACATGAAGTCCGGATCTAACTAGACGCAACGCGATTGGAATATGCAGATGAGCCGGCGTTGCCACCACGGCAGCAGTGAAGCTTCCTTGATCAAGGGCATCGTCGAGATCCGCAAAACACGGAATGTCATAGCGCTGAGAAATACGTTCGCGTAGTTGAAGATTGATATCGCATCCCGTCACCTCAACGAGGGAATGACGACCCAAACACCGGATGTGCCGTTCACCGATGCTGCCACATCCGACTACGAGTATTTTGTGCGTAACCATCCGAGTATTAATTGCCATACATTTTCCAGTGTCGCGATAAAAATGTTACGCGGCTTAGCCAGATCCTTCTACGAAAATCTCCTTCCCCTCTTATAGAACGACTCCACAATCAGTTTACGGTAATCAATGTTTGTCAGCGATAATGGAGAAAAGTTACTTTTACATAACGACGTCCAGACATTCGTCCCATTAGTCATCGTCTTCACCCATTATGCTCGGCCTTAGTATTGTAGATTTTTTTGTCCTGTTTGTTTACCTCATAGGGATCACGCTCTTGGGGATCTACTCGATGAAAAAGATCAAGGGTGTAAGCGACTTTATCATGCCACGTCGGTTTGGAAAGTGGATGCTGACCCTGCACGCATTCGGAAGCGGAACCCATTCGGATCAGGCAGTTGGCGTAGCATCCAAAACCTATACGAGCGGATTGTCGGGTATTTGGTATCAGTGGCTCTATCTGTTCGGGACCCCTTTCTATTGGCTCATTGCTCCTGTCATGCGGCGATTCCGTGCGTTGACCACCGGCGACATTTTCGAACTGCGCTACAACCGAAGCGTAGCTACTCTCTATGCGTTAATCAGTATCTTTATGATGATCACAACGATCGGACTGATGCTGAAAGGAGCGGGCGCAGTGATCGCGGGTGCAAGCGGTGGAGCCATCTCCTCGGACACAGCCATTTTTTGCATGACGATTCTATTTGTTGCCTATGGGACAGCAGGGGGACTGGGCGCGGCGATTGTGACCGATTTTGTTCAAGGAATCCTAACGATTATCTTCTCCTTCCTCCTCTTGCCCTTTGTCCTGAGTGCAGTCGGTGGATTCGAAGGAATGCGAGCGACTATCAATGACCCTGCCATGTTTTCATTAGCGGCGCCGGCAGGCATCGGTATCTTCTACATAACCATTATTTCGATAAACGCACTGGTTGGAATTGCCACCCAACCCCACATCCTCGCCAACTGTGCAGCGGGTAAAACAGAAAAGGAAGGACAGTTTGGTTTCATGGTAGGAAGTTTTACCAAACGTTTCTGTACCATAGCCTGGTGCCTGACCGGGCTGGCAGGAGTTGCCTACTATGCGGGGCAGGAAGTTGAACCGGACCATCTCTATGGACTTCTAGCCAATGAATTTTTACCGCAGCTGTTACCGGGTATGCTAGGCCTTTTCATCGCAACGTTATTGGCTTCGGTGATGAGTTCCTGCGACTCGTTTATGATTGCAGCTTCAGCATTATTTACCCGAAACGTCTACAAACAAGTCCTACCCAAGAAAAGTGACCATCACTACCTTTGGGTCGCTCGATTTGCATCCATGGGAGTAGTCGTGCTAGGAGTGCTTTACGCTTACTGGCTATCTGGTGTCATTCAAGGGCTAGAAATATTGTGGAAGATTGGACCTATGATGGGAATCGCATTTTGGCTCGGTCTATTCTGGCGTCGAGCAACACCTGCCGCTGCCTGGGCATCGACTCTCAGTGCCTTGCTTACCTGGTGGATCGGCTCTCAAACGTTTTTCGCAAGTTGGTTGTCAACCATCCCCGGGATTAAAAGTGCAGTGCTCCTCACCGAAGGTGTGCCTGTTGTCTCACTTCCATGGCAGATGATTCTCTACCTGACAACCGGTCTATTGGTTGGAATTATAGTGAGTTTTTTTACGCAACGCAGCGATTCTGAAAAAGTGGACCGTTTCTATAAACTGCTTCGCACTCCAGTGCTCGAAGAAGAACCGGATAACTCCGAGCCTTTCGTGCTACCTGCCAACACAAAAACAAACCCTCGACGCGTGTTTTTCCCTAACACGGAGTTGGAAATACCGATTCCCTCCAAACGCTCCATGATCGGATTCGCTATCGGTTGGCTCTGCGTGATCTCGATTATCCTCTTTGTCTACGGAATCTCCGTCTATTGATCTATTCCTTGAACGGCGCTATCACCAGTAGCTAGGGTACTAAATCAGCGACGCAGAATCTGGCTCTAAAAATAAACGAGCATTCGGGTGCTTCCTCATCAGACTGGCAGGACAATCCGTTGATATCGGTCCGTTTAAAGTAGCAGCTACCGCCTTGGCCTTCGTGCTCGCCGGAACTACGCCACTGAGCATCGCTGCGTTAGAAAAAACTTTCAGCGTCAACGTAATAGCATGGGTCGGAACCGCATCGAACGATGGAAAACAACCGTCGTTCACCTGTTGCTGACGACAGATGTCATCCAGTTCTACCACCTTGGCTTCAACCGGATCTTCAAAGTCTGCAACCGGAGGATCATTAAACGCCAAATGTCCGTTCTCACCAATTCCACAACAGGCAAGATCGATCGGTGCTTCAGAAAGCAGGGCACACAATCGCTGACACTCCGCTTCAGAATCCGAAGCCTCTCCTCGTATTTCATGGAAGGCTTTTAGCGGCACCTTACTTACAAAGTGCTGGTGTTGGTAAGCTCGGAAACTCGCTGGATGATCTGCGGACAACCCCACATACTCATCCATATGGAAAACGACGACTTTTCCCCAATCGATATCTTCGGATAAAGACGACAGGTGCTCATAAAACTCATCCTGAGACGGCGCACTCCCCACGACTATCCGAATTACATCGCGGCTTTTCTGAAGCTCCTTGAGGTAGTCAATTACGTAAAGCGCCGCTGCTTTCCCCATCGCTTGGCGATTCGCGTAAACAGCTGCTTTTAGTGAGTCCGAGCTAAGTTCCCGGACAGGTTTGGGATTACCAGATTCAGTCATAATTCAATAGTCTATAATTCAATTCCAAAATGTTTCGCGGGCAACGATCCGCACAACTCAACAGCTTCGTTTTTCTCCAAGCCCAGCCAATTCGTTATGTTTTCAACCCCTCGATCGAGGGTCAATGACGACCCGGCAAAACGAGAATCACCGGGTAGGTGCACAATTCCATCCGCCCCCACATCCATTTCGTGAGGCCCGACGGTATACCGTCCCGGAGGTGCCCCCGCAGCAGCCATACAATCCGTCGTGAAAAAAACAGTTCCTGTTGGCTTTGCGCGAAAATAGTTTTGGAGCACAAAGGGTGGCAAATGAATCCCATCGGGAATCAGGCAAGCAATCAGTTCATCTCTAGCCAATAATCGCTGCACGACATTATCATGACGGTGCATGTGAAGTGGGACCGCATTTCCTACGTGAGTGGCCAAGGTGGCACCTGCAAGAATTGCGCGGTCAATAGCCGCTACCGACGCATTCGTATGGCCCAGGCTGATACGTATATTATCCGCTTTGGCCGCTTCGATGATCAACTCAGTTCCCTCAATTTCTGGGGCCAGCGTGATCACCCTCAAATTGCCACCAGCAGCATCTCGTAAACGACGGTAGTCTTCGATCGTCGGGTTGCACGCCAAGTCGACTGGATGGGCTCCGTGATAGCCAGTCTCCGTCGATATCCAAGGTCCTTCCAAATGATACCCGCAGATGGTCGAGGCAATCGAAGCATCCTGAGCGCGCATATGCTCAATCGCTTCCAATTTTCTGCATAAGCTCTCTACTCGATCTGTGATGAGCGTAAAAAATATGGCCGTCATATGGTGACGATTCAACGCATCCACGGCATGCTTCATTTCAGCCAAACTCAGGTTATCAGATTGAAAATCTACCCCGCCAAAGCCGTTTACCTGAAAATCAAATAATTTCATTTATCAAATCACTCATCCTCATGAGACTTTCATACGACGCAGTGCCTGCATCAAATACAATAAGCAGCGCGGCTGATGAAAATTACCTTTTCGATAGATCGAGATGCCTTCCCGCTGTAGATCCTTGCCTTCCCGATCAACGGCCTGTCGCCAGACACCATGATCCGTCGTCATGGTTCGCTGCAAATAACTCCAACTTCGCTCAAACCACTCCCGCGCCCAGGTCTCGCGGCTATGTTCAAATGCGAGTAAACAACCCACAGCCACCTCCGTCTGCGCCCACATGGTTTTCATCTCCAGAATCGGACCTGCTGGATGCTCATCAGATGCATAAACGTGATAACCGGTATCACAGGTTCCCTCAAATGGATAGTCCCAGCTCATCTCTATTAAACGCCGCATTCTGTTTTTGAAGCGCTCATGCATCTCGTCATCACCCGATCGCCTCGCTTCCACCATGCCCATCCACTGTGCCTCAATACTATGCCCAGGCACCATGAATACTGATTGAGAGGGAATCCGTGAATAATCGTGGTAAAGAATCTCATTTGAAATACCGTACTCTGGATTCCAAAAGCTATTGGCCAATCGATCCAAGTGTTCAACCAAGAGCGCTTCAGACCAGGGATCACGATCCAGCTCCAGAAATTGAGGCAACGCCCAAATAAACATAAATGAGTGCCCCTGTGCGCGAAGCCCCTTCTCAGTGACTCCCTCCGCTACTACTCCAGAGTAGGTTCGGTCCTCGTAGAGTTCGACCGATTTCTTCAACGACAATCTGGCTAACTCCAGGTCTTCTTCGCTTCCGGTTGCTTTTGCATACTGAATCAAACCGACCGCAGCGAACAACGCCCCGTAGATATTGTTCGACCGATCAATCGCGATCGTATCGACGGATTGCCCAAACCGGTTGACCGTATCTTGCCAGGTCCCGTCCCCGCGATGCATGTGCTGCACCATAAAGTCCCTGGCTTTTTGAGCGATCTTGAGCCACTTCGGATCCTTATCCCATTCGTTATAGATATTTGAATACACCCAGATTCCACGTCCTTGATACCATATATCCTTTCGGTCATTCTCTACAGATCCATCGTTGTAGAGATAGCACATGAATCCACCATGCTCCTCATCGATTCCGCCCCGCTCCCAGAAAGGAAGGTACTGATCAAACAACTGATTCTGGCAATCGGCTAACAACGAATTCCATGAAGCATCACTCCGTTTCAGAATCTCAGATGAAGGCTGGGTAGCTCCTTTCAATACCAGGGAGCTCCCCAAGCCGGTCCATCCAGCTGCTGCTAAAAACTTACGCCTGTTCATTGAACTCAGAAACTGAGAAATCTTCTACAAGATGCCGTCCATCTCCTCCTGCCATGCAGCAAGTGTTTTGATCAATGCCATCACTTCTCCACCTCGAGGCATAAGGAGTGCACCTTGGTCTTTTCGTTTTTGAACAGCCTCTGGAGACCCCACCGGAAGCCCCCACACTTTTCCATGTTTTTTTGCAGCGGCCGCCACTTTCTCAATACACGTTTCCAGATCGGGATAATCCGGTGATTGCTTAAGACGAAAACCCAGATCACCTGAACCGACAAATAAACCATCCACTCCTTCGATACTGGCAATAGCATCTACATTATCGACTGCCTCAGGTGTTTCGATCTGCACGACCAGAAAGGTTTCGGCATTCGTGCGAGCTGGATAGTCGTCGTCGAAAAGCATAAAGTCGTTATCCATACCGGCACCATCTAGCCCACGATCTCCAATAGGTGGAAATTTGCAGGCATTGACCAAGGCTTGCGCCTTTTCGGGTGTAGAGACATGGGGAACCAAAAACCCACTGGCGCCATCTTCAAGGTAGCGATAGAGTTTCGACTTCTCGAGGGTTGATGGTCGCAACATGCAGTCGATGTCGTATTTGTGAAAGAAGGCCATTAGGGCCTGTACTTCACGGTCATCCATAGCCCGGTGCTCCAGGTCGAGCCAGATACAATCGAAACCGTATTCGGTAGCATATTTAACGTAACAGGGGATATAGTGACCGAGCGCACAAATGCGGACGGCTTCACCATTGCGGATACGGGCGAGTGTTTTGCTTTTTCTCATAATTGATTGGGATTATTGGTAGAACCAGGAAACGGGTAATGAACGAAATTTAGTAGACCATTGTCGCTTTGATGAATCGCCCACCCAGTAAGTCAATACTGCGCGTTCACCGACAAAGGTTAGACTCACATAGGAGTAAGATCGCTCAGGATCGGATTCCAGAGTGCGCCTATACTTCCAGGTCAAGCCATCGTCAGAGGAGACAGCTACATTCAATGGAGACCGTTTTCCGCCGTGCCCTTCCCCGGGCTTGTAATGGTTGTTCCAGATAAGGAGTAAATCTCCGGTTGAAGGAATACGTCGCAGCGTAGAGGGAGCTTCAGGTGCCGTTATACCCAAGTTATCGGGTTGGCTCCAGGTATCACCTCCATCCGCCGAGTAGCTTTTTGAAATGGTCCCCAGTTGATTGCGCATGATCATCAAAACGCGGCCATCGGTCAGCTCAACCACTTCTGGTTCCATCGCTCCGCGTTTGGGGAGATCAACCGCTTCATTCCCCTTACGCCAGCTAAGTCCGTTGTCGTCCGAAATATAACACCGACTTACAAAATGGTTCACTTTGGTGACGTCTGAGGTCGACGCAGCTGGTGCCAGCAAACGACCCGAGGAAAGCCGTGTGATACGATCATTATTTACCACATGATAGCCGGGATCGTCAGTAACCAGAATCGGAGATCCAAAACTCCGTGCTTCATCGGTTGAAAACTTAACATAGAGATCGAGATCGCTGTGACTGTTTTTCTGAAGATAAAAAAGAGCGATACGATGGGAATGGTCGGAGCTAGGCAGACGGCGAAGCGTTACACTCATGCAATTCAGTCCGCCGGTGTTTTTTTGAAGGATTCTTTTTTTACCCCACGTGCGGCCACCATCACTGGATTGACGGGCGATAATGTGCGCCTCAGCAAAATCGCTTCCGGAACCAAAGAACTCCGTCACAGCAAAGAGAAGAGACCCATCCTGTAAATCAAGCACCGAGCCTTCCGTATAGCGTGGGTTGTCTTCTGTCGGAATGAAGACTAATTCCGAAATATCCTCTAACCTATCGTGAGGAGGGGTAGCAGCAAGCACGAGCAAGGACTGGGCGGCACGGATGCGAGCGTCCAGGTGAGGATCTTCGAGTAAACGAATGAGCTCAGGCTTGGTTTGAGTCGCACGAGCATCTCCCGCGAATGTCGCACAATAGGTACGGAAACCAGGGTCATCGGAACTGAGATTACGCTCCAATTGTTCAAGGCCCATTTTATCGCCCAAGGCGGCGAGCGAATTTGCATGGAATACGCGCTGCAGGTCGTCCTCGGAATTCTCAAGACGGCGGCGAATTCCTGGGATATCCTGACTCGATCCGATGCGGCCCAGAACCCAGCCAACGATCCGGGCAATGCTGGGTTCAGCCGATACCAATTGCTCGCGCAGAAAGGCCATCGCCTCTGGATTACCACAACGTCCCAGCGCAGCAGCAGCCATGACTCGCAATGTGATATTGGGGGACTGGGCGAATGCATGGCGCAAGGCCGATCCGTCTCCAATCTCAACTACCTTGTATAAACTCTCAGCGGCATGGACATGGCCATGAGGATCGTCACTCGCGAGAATATCCAGCAGCACCTCTGTGTATTCTCGTCTTCCGGCTCGAACTAATTCCCGCGCAAGACCACAACGGCGTTGATCGTCGTTCTCGCCTAGAAGTTTGGGTTCCAAAAAGGTTATAACCTCTTCCCCATGCCCCCCTAGCGTAAGTCCTTCCGCAGCGTGCATGGATGGCCAGAAATCGTCGGACTTTAACCCCTCCCGAAGTACTTCTAAACACCTGGCCCGGGTTTCATCGGATAACTCAATAAGCTCTGCGGCCACAACCGCACGCCCACTCAAACTAAAAACAACCAAGATTATGAGAAAGAGGTAAGAAGAAGTACGATGATTCATACAGCGGACCTATCAGCTCGGGTTGAAAAGAATTTGCAGGCCAAATAACCGACCGCGATGCCAACCACTAAAGCCGAAGGAGATATCCACTGAAAACTAATGGGGTCCAGGCCTTGCTCATTCATTCCAAAAATGGGACCTGAAAACGCTATCAGAACGGCGACCACGATACTACAGGACACTCCGACCCACACACCCTTTGCATTGGCGAAAGGAACAAAGAGAGCAAAGAAGAACAAGAGGAAGATAGGAACGGTCAGTAGATTTACTGTTTTGGTAGTCACTGCGGTAAAGTTGCCCGGCACATGTTCGATCAGAGTACTGCTAAGCACCACCACGACACCAATTCCAACAGCCAGTCCGCGGGCTATCAGAATATGTTTCCTTTCTGTCTCGGGCTTCATTCCAAAACGATCAAGAAAGTCAGTCATCACAACCGCCGTGATTGAATTCACTCCCGAATCAATACTAGACATTGCGGCCGCAAAAAGACCGGCGACGACTAAACCGGAAACGACCGGGGGAAGGTGGAAAGCAATGAAGTGGGGAAAGATCTTGTCGGCATTTTCATTGAGAGTCATTCCGACAGGAAGCAACTGGGGATTGGATTGAAAATACCCAAGCAATGCGAATCCCGTGATACCCAGAGTGATCCCAACAATGGCACCCACTGTCAGTTGCATACCAATTGCCTTGCGTGCCGTCTTCGCATCTTTGGTAGCCATAAAACGCTGAATAGATACTTGATCACCACCCGCGGTGCAAACGTACCAGATTAACACAGAAATGATCGACCCAATCACAGTCACACGCGTCGATGGATCTAGACTAAAGACAGGCTGCGAATCCCAGATGCCAGATTGCCATTCTGTGGGGAACCACCCGAATCCCCCCATCTTCACCGTTATAGTTCCGATAACGAGCAATGAACCTCCATAGAGTAAAATCGTTTGCATGAGATCGGTGATGACAACCGCTCGCAACCCCCCTAAGGAAGTATAAGTAATGGCGAACGCACCGGTGATGATGACGATCCACGGGATATAACTCTCATCCACACCAATCATAATCGCGATCGCCTTAGAAGTCAGATAGATGAGCAACGACATCCAGAACAATCGAAGAACCAGAAAGAGAGAAGCCCCGAATAAACGTATACTGATCCCGAGCTTAAGCTCCAGCAACTCATAGGCACTGGTGACTTTCTGCTTCATGTAAACCGGTAGTAGAACAAAACCCACCACAAGAAAGATTATTGGGTAAGCCAGTATATTGGTCATGTAGACCGGTCCCTTACCAACTGACTCACCAGGAGCAGCCAAATACGTAATGGTGCTCAAGAGTGTAGCGAACAGCGAAACCCCAATAAGCAACGGATTCATATTCCCTGACCCTACGAAATATTCACTGGTGTCCGTTTGCTTGCGGGAAAACCACCAACCCAAGAAAAGCGTGGATAGAGCGTAAACAGCGATAATTACCCAATCGATAAACGCAAGTCCGCTAACCGGCGCTAAATTCAAATTCGGAGCGCTCTCCGCAGCCCGCGAAACCAATGGAAAAAGAAACGCAAATCCTAGAAAGCGAAGAGACTTACTTAGTAAATGACTTGAAGAAATGATCAATAGAATGGGGTTTGGAAGATCCAGGAGAAGAATTAGGCACTACTTAACAGCATAACCACTATTTTAACTTACAGAACAATAAGTTTTGCTGACAACCCTCATTCGTTTTATGGTATAACTAAAAGTATGAAGCTTCTAAACAGTACCCTACTCCTATTACCCCTGCTACCCTTGAGCATCCAGGCAGCTGACCCTACCTCTCCCATCCCTGCCACTCCTCAATTCAAAATTGAGGAGACTTTGATATCCTACCGAGGGATAGATGAACAGGACTACCTCGCTTTCCCTTCCATCATTGAGTCCGGCAAGAATGAGATCTTACTTTCCTATAAACGTGGAGAAGCACACCTCAAAGACCCGGGAGCCGTATTAGAGGTGGTCCGATTAAATTTAAAAAGCGGGAAGATTATTCAGGATCCCATTCAGCTCGGCATCCCAGAAACAATCATGCAGATGGGAGAATGGGTTCGTTTCCCCAATGGATCACTAGCCACTTACATCGATGCCCAATTCATAGATGACCAAGGCAAACATGCCCGGATCGGGCTACAACAAGCTATCAGTATAGATAACGGCAAAAGCTTTGGGGCACTCAAACCCGTTGGCGAAATTGAGGGTATTGAATACGGGTACCTCTTTGACACAGCCATCGTCGGAAAGCGCTTATATGCGCTGATCATGACCTTTGAATACCTCGCTGGCGGCAGACGGTCAGTCGACGCCCTCTACACGGACGATAATGGGGACAACTGGCATTTCATAAAGAACTTGAGCCAGGAGTTTGGAGACATTCGGATCAACGAAAGCAGTCTCCTTCCCTATAAAGATGGATTCATCGTTGCTACTCGTGGCTACGATAACATGCAACGCCTTCACCAGGTCGATTTGGAATTCAATACCATTCAGGAAACAAACATCACTGAAAACACTCCCGCGATCTCGTCCTACATAGGAAGACCGAGGCTTTTCACCTACGAAGGAGCCTATTTCCTGACAGGCCGCAATTGGAGAGGGCCCAATCGCGAAATACCGATGGAGTTGGCTCTGATCCGTTTTGATCCTAAACGCCTGGAAGTAGAAAAGCTCTATGTTCTGGATAATGAAGAAAGGGGAAAAGTTACCGACGGCTACTACCCATGCCCTATACTGGTCGAGAGCGGAGGGAAGACACTCCTAAACATATTCGACTACCGGGCTCTGTTTGGAAATCCACCGGACATCATTCGCATGCAATTCAATAGCTCGGAGTTTCTTCGGTAGCGACGGATCATGAATCTTTGGAAACCTATAGGATGCGCATTAAGCTTCGTCCCCATCTACTCGATTACCGCTGAGCCAACGGCAGAGATCCCTCCTACACCCAACTATAAGATCGAGGAAACAATCGTCTCCTACCGGGGAACCGGAACCATGGATTATTTGGGGTTTCCGGCTATCGTTCCTTCCGGCGATCATGAGATCATGCTTTCCTACAAACGAGGAACGGATCACGGCTGGGACCCAGGTTCGCAATTGGAAATCATTCGATTCGATCTTCAAAGTGGGCAACCGATTCAAGAACCCATACAGCTGGGAATCCCGGACAGGATTATGGAAATGGGTGAATGGGTGCGCTTTCCGGATGGCACCCTTGGCACCTACATTGACGCCCAGAAAACCGACAATGACCGAAATGCTATCCGTATCGGATTGAGAGGAGCCACCAGTCATGACAACGGAAACAGTTTTGGTCCCCTCGAACGCGTGGGAATTATCGATGGCGTTGAATACGGCTACTTGTTTGAATCAGCAATCGTCGGTAAACGGCTCTATGCACTCATCATGACTTTCGAATACCTCGCAGGTGGAAGACGTTCGGTCGATGCCCTCTATACCGACGACAACGGAGCGAGCTGGCATTTCATTCGCAATTTAAGCGAGGAATTTGGCAATATTCGGATCAACGAAAGCAGCCTCATTCCCTACAAAAACGGTTTCCTGGTCGCCACACGCGGTTACGACAACATGGCCCGAATCCATCAGGTCGACATGAAATTTAACTTAATTCAGGAAGCGAACATAACTGAAAGCAATACCTCCATGTCTTCCTATATCGGAAGACCACGACTCTTTAGCTACGACGGTGCTTATTTTCTCATCGGTCGTAATTGGCCTGCCCCCAACCGAGAGCTCCCGATGGAACTCGCCCTCATTCGCTTCGATCCAGAAACCTTGAGCATAGAGAAGCACTTTGTTCTAGATAATGAAGAACAAGGCGATGTCACCGACGGGTACTACACCTGTCCTATTCTGGTAGATGCAGGCGAAAAAAAGCTATTGAACGTATTTACCTACAAAGGCTTGTTTGGCAATTCGCCGGATATTATGCGCCTACAATTCGATAGCGCGGAGTTCATACACTAGTACCTAAATCAAAGCATGAAACCGTTACTACAGCCCAATTTATTTGACCAAATCAAGTCTCAGAAACGGCATTGCGAGGACGCAATTGCCCTACCATTATCGATTCAAAAGGTAGGGCAAGAGCTTCCCTGCTCTGCCGCCGAATTATTTTAAGATAAACCATTCTTTTCCAGAATAAGAAAATAAAATATGACCCCTCTCACAACAGCTACTCTGAAAGGCACTTGGTCCACTTTACTGCTTCCGCTGTCTGAGACGGACGAGATTCAATGGGAGCACATAGACGGTCAATTGAACGCCCTGGCGGAGGCCGGAGTGGATGGCGTCTACATCAATGGTACTGCCTGTGAGTTTTACAGCCAGAGCAATGAGGAATTTCTGCGGCTAGCCAGAACGACTGCCACTTTCTGCGAGGAGAGGAATATCCCCTTTCAAATCGGAGCTTCGCACGCACACGCAGCAGAATCCCTTCGAAGGATCGAACAGACGCGCGAACTGAAACCCGGGGCCTTCCAAATTATACTACCTGAGTGGACACCCCTCGGCTGGGATGAGATTATCCGATTCCTGAAACGGATGACCGATGCAGCAGCACCGATACCTCTCGTTATCTACAATCCACCCAATGCTCAAAAAGTGCTAACTCCATCTGAATGGAGTCAGCTGGCGTCCAGCGTCGATACCATCATCGGAATCAAAGTCGCTGGAGGCGATGGCAAGTGGCATTCCGAAATGAAAGAAGTGGCTGGAAAACTATCCGTATTCGTGGCCGGGGTACGTTTGGCATCAGGAGTGATTCACGGTTGCGCCCGTGGCAGCTATTCCAACCTGGCTTGCCTATCTCCTAAAGGGGCAAACCGCTGGGGGGGTCTCATTCATTCAAATCCTGAACAAGCGCTAGAGCAGGAAACTCAAATACTGAAAACCTTTGATAAAGCGATTGCTCCATTCCGAGGAAAATTCTCAAACAGCGCTTTGGACAAAGCCCTGGCATCGGCGGGAGGTTGGACCCAACTGACGTCGAGAATCCGTTGGCCACTTTCTAGTATCCCAGATTCGGAGATTCAGAACCTGGCAACTCTGTTCCGTAAGGAGCTTCCGTTCATTTTCGAGGATACCGATTAATATTCATGAACCCTACACTTTCCAAACTAAATTGCGATATCCTTGTCGCGGGAGGGGGTCCGGCCGGTGTCAGTTGCGCACTTGCAGCCGCCCGTTGCGGAGCAAAAACCATCCTTTGTCAGGATCGCCCCGTACTTGGTGGAAACGCGTCCAGCGAAGTCCGCATGCATATTGTGGGAGCCAACGGAATGAGCGAAGGAATTCCGCTCAAGTGTGAAGCTCGGGAAGGTGGCATCGTTGAAGAAATCCGGTTGAACCAATGCGTTAACAATCCACAACGGTCTGCCTCTATGATGGACCTCGGGCTTTATGATCTCTGCCGACAAGAGCCTAACTTGAGCGTGATGCTAAATACCACGGTTTCCAGAGCTACCGTCGATAGTAAACGGATACAATCAGTTCTGGCGGACCGTCCAAGCACCCACGATCAGTTTGAAATTTCCGCAGCTACCTTTGTCGATTGCACCGGAGACGGCGCCCTCGGCTGCGCAGCGGGCGCAGACTATTCCATGGGCAGAGAGGGACAAACTGAGTTTTCAGAGAAGCTGGCGCCTCTGGAACCAGACAACAAAACCCTGGGCTCCACTCTCTTGTTTCAGGCGCGCAGACACAGCTCCCCCATGGCATTTACACCCCCGACTTGGGCACGGAAATTTTCGGCCGAAGACCTGAAACATCGTCCTTATGGGCAACCGGGGATGGACCTCAACCTCGAGTATGGATTCTGGTGGCTCGAATGGGGAGGAGAACTCGACACCATTAAAGACAATGAAACGATCCGCGACGAGTTGTTGGCAGCCCTGATGGGAGTCTGGGACTTCATCAAGAACGAGGCTGACCTCGACGCAGAGAATTGGGCTTTGGAGTGGTGTGGGTTTGTACCCGGTAAGCGAGAAAGCCGCCGATTCCAGGGCCAATACCGCTTACACGAAGGCGACCTATTAAATAGTACCGTGTTTCCGGATTCGATCGCAACGGGTGGCTGGCCGATTGATACCCATCCACCTGGTGGTATCGACGCCATCGACGAAGCCCCGTGTCAACAAAGCCCGTTACCCTACCTCTACGATATCCCGCTCAGCTGCTGTATCGCCCGCGACTTCGACAACCTCCTGTTTGCTGGGCGGAATATTTCAGCGACACACATTGCCTTCGCATCGACTCGGGTCATGGCGACTTGCTCAGCAATCGGCCAAGGCGTTGGAACGGCTGCAGCCTATTCCATCCTGGAAAATATCCGGCCCGCAACGCTCCCAAAAAACGAACGGGCCATGACACATATTCAACAGCAGCTCTTGAGGGATGATGTGTTGCTATTGGGGTGTCACAATGAAGACCGGCGCGATCTGGCAAGAACAGCGACCATTACAGCTTCCAGTGAGCAGAGCAACGGCCCGGCCGATTCGGTAACTGATGGTTGGACACGAGCCTTGAGCGGCACTTCCAATGATCGCGCATCTAATCCGATCGGCGCAGCCCCCGATCGTTTTCCCAATTCAACTCATCGCTGGATGTCAGAACCGGGAGAAGGATTACCCGCTTGGATCAGTTTTTCGTGGGACGCTCCTGTGACAATCGGAACGATCGAACTGGTCTTCGATACAGGCATGCACCGCCTACTAACCCTCTCCATGGCTGACGGTTATACTGAGCGTATGCACTGGGGATCTCCCCAGCCAGAAACTATCAGCGATTACGATATCGAAGCCCTTGTAGACGGTAAATGGATAGTCGTCCACGAAGAGCGTTCCAACTTCCAACGGCGCCGGATTCATAAGCTTTCCTCTGCCCTCAAGACCGAACGCCTAAGACTTCAAATCCTCGCAACGAACGGCATAGACCATGCCAGACTATTTGAAGCTCGAATCTACCCTGACGGCACAAACGAATCGTTTTAATCGAAGCCGCTCGGTGTAGACACCGTTCGCCTACTTTACGCACCCACATTTCAATCTGGCTCCGGGTGCAATTATTTATGCAGGGAACCGTATCATCATTCACAAAGACGAGTATCAGGTTCCGAGCGAACCAACCGGTAGGGTAAGATCGTCCTTTGTTCCCGTATGCTTCGCATCCGGTCTTGTCGTCGACTAACTCCTCGGAACTGGCGGCGAATTCTTAGGAAACCCGCGGCACTGCGAGGACGCAGTTGCCCTACCCAATTCAGTTACAGGTAATTATCCAATTAGCTGCTCATCCAAAAAAGAGCGATTTTCCAACTGTAATTTTAATTTCACCCTCCGGCCCTCACCCATTCTATCTGAGGTTAGCTGGTATTTTCTGACTAACAATTCATCCACTAACGACCAGTCATACGTTGACCAAACGACCGGTTTCACACTACCCTTTTCTTTCATGAAAATCATTGATGCACACCATCACTTCTGGAAAGTAGCGAGCGGCAACTACACTTGGCTTGAGAATACTGAACTTGAGATGCTATGGGGTCACCCTCCGGACCTGCCACGCGAGTATCTCCCAAAAGACTTACTTGGGGATACCGGATCCTTTGAATTGTCTAAGTCAGTTCATATTCAATGTGGTTATGATCCTGCCCGATCTGCAGACGAGTCGAAATGGTTACAAGAGCTAGCGGACAAAACCGGTTCCGGTGGATTCCCGCACGCTATCGTAGGCTATGCAGATTTTACTGCGGACGATATTGAGAATGTGTTGTCGCAACATTGCGAATACAACAATATGCGTGGCATTCGTCAGATTCTAAACAGACACGAAAACCCACTTTGGGTCATGTCTGACCACGACTATTTGAAAGACCCAACGTGGTGCACCCATTTCAGTCTGTTAGCCAAGTTCGATTTATCTTTCGACCTCCAGATCTATTATCATCAAATCGACGAAGCTATTTCTCTCGCTCGGAAAAATCCTGATATCCTCATCATCCTAAATCATGCGGGCATGCCGGCGGATCGAGACTCTCAAAGTATCAACGCTTGGCGAACTGCGATGCAGAAACTCGCCGAATGCGACAACGTAGTCGCTAAAATTTCGGGACTCGGGATGTGCGACAAGCAATGGACGGTCGATAGTATCCGCCCGTTCGTGCTCGATGTTTTAGATGCGTTTGGCACCGAACGCAGTATGTTCGGTAGCAACTTTCCGGTAGATATTCTCTTTAGCGACTATAAGACGGTATGGAACGCGTATGACTCGATAACTGTTGATTTTTCAAAGGACGAACGGGCAAAACTCTTCCATGACAATGCTGAAACATACTATAGAATTTAAGACTTCTAGCCTTAATTTTCCCTCCCTTTGGGGTTAGGAAAGAATTCAAACTTTGTCATTTAGGATCCAACTCCTGAATTCTGTCACCCGATTCCAACGCCCTCGTGACATCGGGTGCATATAGCCAGGCGGGACCGAGAGGCAGCGTAACTTTGCCGTCTTTCAATACTGCAATCGATCGATCACCCAATCCAAGAACCGTCTCACCCGGATTCCAACGCCGGTAGTTATTGATCTTCCATTCCCGACTTGCATACCCAGCTTGGTCATCGGGTTCCGGATGGTGTGGATTAATCAATGCAGGAAACAGGGACAACGCATTACGCGTGGGTATGTCGTTTACGGGAAAATCATTAGTAGTGCCGATTACAGGGCCCAAAACATTTGCGCCAGCACTGGTTCCTCCCGTGACGACACCTGCCAATGCCTGCTTTTGAATGACTTCCAGTTGTCCTGTTTTCTGCAATTCACGAAGCAGTGCAAATGTATCTCCCCCACTGATAAAGATGGCGTCGACTTCTCTTAACAATGCGATCGCACCCGGTCCATCTAACTTATGTAACGACGTACCTTTGGGTACTCCTATATGTGCAAAAGCCTCCTGTAAGCGCCGCTCCATTTTATCCCGATCCGCCGGTACACTCGCGTGTAAAACGATCGCTACATGCTTGGTTCCTGCATAAAACTCACTCATCGCTGGTATGACCGAGTCCGCAAAATGATTCCCATTCATCATGGCGCCACCGCAGACCAGTATTTTGGATTTCGGAGAAGTAAGCAATTCTGGAGCAGCATGAACGTTGAGCATAGAAAACAGCAGTATGGTTATTAACAAGAAAAGCGATGAGTGTTCCATAATGTTGAAACGGAACAATGGCAGCGCACGAAATTTTTTCCATTCAGAATTACTTTTCCTGTAAACCAAAACCAGCATAACTCTGCTCGAATTCACATTCCCGTGATCGGTTGCTAGAAGCCGGACCCACGAATATCAACTTACAGAAAACTATGAAGAAGCGCTACTTCCTGGAACGCGCACGAATGGAACTAACCGACATGGCGAAAACTTTTCTGGAGAAATACAAAATCTTCACAGTGACTATCAATGGGAGCGGCGTTCATGGGTGCCGCATTTTTCCGAACGTATTTACGCGTACCGAGGAGTTGGGCGTGTTTGTATCAGCCTTAAAATTAATGGGGTCACAGGGGAATTTCTAAAAACTATCCTGCCATTCCCGATAGCTGGCCTGAAGCTCGCTCAATTTCTCTGGATAATGACCAGCCAGGTCACGCGACTCTGAAAGGTCATTTGCGAGGTTATATAGCTGCCAAGGATTGCTCGGATCTTCTCGAACGATTTTCCAATCGCCAGCACGCAACGCCGCATGGCTCCGATACTCAAAGAAAAACGACTCATGCGGAGAGCTAGCGCCCTTCGTTAACAGCGATAGCGGATTCTTTCCATCCAGAACAATTCCTTGTGGCACTGGTGCTCCTCCCAACTCCGCGCAAGCA
The DNA here is from genome assembly GCA_964352065.1 of uncultured Opitutaceae bacterium. Classification (GTDB taxonomy): domain Bacteria; phylum Verrucomicrobiota; class Verrucomicrobiia; order Opitutales; family UBA2995; genus UBA2995. Next base: position 62,087 of record CAYGQM010000024.1, on the reverse strand, counting down.
ACTAAAAGATCGGGTGACCAAAACGGTTCATCGATAACAGAACCAGACTCGATTTTCCCAGGCCAGCGAGCCATCGCCACGACCCGCAGGCCACCTTCCCAGCAAGTGACACCGCCTGAACGCAGAGGATCATTGATGCCAATATCGATACCCTCCCGGCCTAAACGAAATCCTCCATTATCCGACATAAAGAATACGAACGTGTTATCAACCACTCCTACATCCTCGAGCGAATCGAGTACACGGCCGATCGCCCGATCCAAGGCCGTTACGACAGCCGCATATCGTCTTACTGGATCCTCTTCATCCGGTGACCAACCATAGATACCAAAAGCCCAGTCAGGCGCCTGCCAATTATTCGGTTCCCCTGGTTTTTTGTTTCTCGCACTTGGAAAATGAGGCGCATTGAAAGGCAAGTAACAAAACCAGGGTGTATCCGCTTTCGAACGTCGCTGAATAAAATCGATCGCAGCATCGGCAAAGATATCTGTTGCGTAGTCCCCTTTTCGATACAGCTCCTCCACGCCTTCATACAAATCATGTCTCATACGATAGTTATGAGTGTAGTAATCCATATTACCCGATGCGTGTCCCAGGAATTCATCAAAACCCCGTTCAGTTGGACGAGACCCTTCGGCAAAGCCTATATTCCATTTACCAAAACAGCCGGTAACATAAGGAGTCGGTGCGGCCTTCAAGACCTGTGAAATTAAGACTTCCTTATGATCGAGTCCGACTCCGTAGTTGCCCTCCAGACCGGATAACTGTTCCAACAATCCATGTCTCTGCGGAATCCGTCCCGTTAACAAACAAGCGCGTGATACCGTGCAGGTAGGAGACGCCGTGTAAAAACTGGTGAGTCGTGCACCTTCTTCTGCGAGTTGATCCAGGCGAGGTGCCATGATCTCGGATGCTGCGTTGTAAACCGGCAAATCTCCATAACCAAGGTTATCAGCTGTGATGATCAATATATTCGGCCGCTCCGAATCGGCCGCCGTCAGATAACCAAGGCCCAGCGAAAGAGTCGCAACGAATATCAATACAGGACGCATCATTCGAAACTAGCCGAACCGAATAATTCTCCGAGCGTTCTTGGAGAATATTTTTTCCAGAATCACTGGGTTCGACGCGAACTTTCGAACATTTTCGATCTGCCCCGACCCCTTACAAGTATCCCCTTCGCCTTCTATATCCGGGCAATCGGTCCCCAGGCACAGTTTATCCTGATGCCGTTCCAGAAAGGCGACAGCATGCTCCGGATCACGATCCAGTGCATTCTTGCCCGAGCCAGCTGAAAGGTCTCCATACATATTCGGATAGTCACTCAAGTAACGATCGGTCAATCCACCGGCAGTTACCGGTCCCGTGGGATACATGACTTCCTGCTCGTGTTTCGCATCGATATTTCCCCACCAGGTTTGCGCATGTCCGATAAAATTTACCTTGGGAAAACGCGTCAGGATTTTGTGGAAACGCTCAAACCCATGATTATACATACCATGCTGAAAGTGAATGAGCACCGGAACCTGGTATTCGTTCGCTAGTTCGTAAACGCGAATCATCGGTTCAGAATCGCAATCGATATTGAACTTCATCTCACCAATTCCAACCGCTCCCTTTTTGAGCCACGACTCCATCGTATCAATCGCTCCATCGGTATCAGGCACTTCGCAGCAGAAATAAACAAACTTGTCCGGGTGTTCCTGGGTCAGCTCATAGGCCGATTGCGTAACAGATATATTGGCTGCCAGGCCGTTCGATTCACCGAAATGGGTTGATTCAACATTCAGATAAGAACCGGCCGGTAACAGCACGGAGCGGGTTACTCCCATACGTTCCTGATGCGCAATGAAATCCGGATTACTCCGGTTCACATAATTGAGGTGCTGGTGAATATCGATCACCTCTTCCTTCGTTTTTTTTGAGCAGCCTTGTGAGACGGCCAAGCTGGCCAATCCACATGCAGCAGTGATTGCAAATTTCCTTCTTCCTATCAACATGGCAGTTCAGTGATTACAAAACACCTCCACTTTTTTCGCCAGTCTTTTTCATCGTTTCCCGTAAAACACAGTTTGCAATGGGGTGTATGCTCTCTCACACGACGATCTCCGCTTTGTTTTCTAATCATTGCGTTGACCAGCAGTCATGGACAGGAACCTCAAATCGATTCGGCTCAACTCCCTCGCATCCCCGCGACAGAACCGGCCGACGCTTTAGACACCTTCGAAATACGCCCCGGATTTCAGCTCAAGCTAGCGGCTCACGAGCCCGATGTGGTTGACCCGATCGCTATGGCCTTCGATGAAGACGGGGGACTCTATGTCATCGAGATGCGCGGCTACTCTGAGCGCCGGGACGAAGCACTCGGTCGTATTCGTTATCTCGAGGACGCGGACGGTGACGGTCGCTTCGAAACATCCACCGTGTTCAAAGACGGTCTAAAATGGCCCACCGGAATTGTCTGCTACAAGGGCGGTGTATTCGTAGGAGCAACCCCTGATCTCTATTATTTCAAAGACACCGATGGCGACCGAGTAAGCGACGAAGAACGACTCATCTTCACGGGCTTCGGAAGCGGTAAACCAGAGCTCAATATGCAGGCCCTCTTTAACAGTTTCCGTTGGGGTCCTGATAATCGCATCTGGGGTGCAACGGCCGCTAATGGAGGAACCGTTAGTAAACCAGGCGATCCTTCTTTTAAACCGGTCCCTATCCGAGGTGCCGACTTTTCGTTCGATCCTGAGACCCTGGATTTTCGTGCTGAGAACGGAACTGCCCAGTATGGAATGAGCTTTGATTCATTCGGGCGACGCTTCGTCTGTAGTAACTCGCACCACGCACAATGGGTGGCTTACGAGCGCAATCAAGTCCTATTAAACCCCTACTACGATCTACCACCAGCATTGGTCGATATTCCGAATGATGGTGCTGCTGCCCCCGTTTTCAGAATCAGCGATGACGAACCATGGCGGGTTGTTCGCACCCGTTGGCGTGTATCCGGAGTAGTTAAAGGCATGATTGAAGGAGGCGGACGGGTATCGGGCTACTTTACATCGGCCACCGGTATCCATGTTTACTGGGGCGACGCTTACGATCGTGATTTTAAAAATAATATTTTCGTAGGCGACGTAGGGAGCAATCTTGTACACCGGAAATTACTTACGACAGCTTCTGACCAAGTCCAACCACTTGCGACACGGCCTGACGACGAACAAAACACCGAGTTTCTCCGAAGCCGGGATAATTGGTTCCGGCCTGCCAGCTTCGCAACAGGCCCGGATGGCTGTCTCTACATCTGCGACATGTATCGTGAAGTCATTGAACACCCCTGGTCTTTGCCAGAAGGCATCAAAAAGCACCTCGACCTCAATAGCGGCTTTGACCGAGGCCGCATCTATCGCGTCGAACCTGAGAACTTCAAGCGGACCCCTATCCCCCGACTATCCGGGGCGAGCGACTCTGAACTCATCGACTTGGCAACGCATGCAAGTGGAGATTGGCATCAGACCACTGCCAGACGTCTTCTGTTCGAGCGTGGCAAGACCGTGGCTCCGAAAGCACTTCAGCAACCCTTCCCCGCCCAACTTGCCAGCGAAACTTCGCTCGTTGATCAACTGAATGAGTGGAAGAATGACCCCTGGCTGGAAGCGACTATTCTCAATTCACTACGTAACGGGGATGAAATTCTGGCCGCCTGGAAACAAGCTCAGGTATCCGCCTCTCCTTCATTTGAAGTTGCTCTGGCCAAGCTGTCGGGTCGCACTACAGATTGGAGTGTCGTGGAAGCTGCCCTCAATCAGTTAACGCGCAAAGAGCTATCCCATCAATTGATCAATACGTTGACCGCGCTTAAAGAAGGTATTATCTACGCGAACGGTAACTGGAGTAGCTTCGAGGCGATCAATAGTCTCTCAGAACTTTACCAAAAAACCGGTAAACTCGCCGCAGACTCCAAAGCCAACGATCAACACCGAATCCTTGCACTCAAAATCTTAAGCCTTCAAACGGAAAGTTCCAACGAGTCGTTGCGCAAGGCGATCGTAACAGATCGCTCTTCAAGCGATAATTTGGCAACCGAGGCAGCAAGCGGCATTGAAGACATAGCCTTTCTTATTTCACACCTCGGCAACGTTCCACTTCAATCACGGAACTCCATTATTTCTCGTATCACCAGGACCACACTAGGAGCGCATCAAGTACTGGAAGCCATTCAATCTGGGTCACTAGATCTGAAAACCGTTCCTGCTGATACGATACAAAAACTTCGTAACCACGAGGACACAATGGTGGCCAAACAAGCCGAACAGGTTTTACCACGAATAGAAGACCGCTCCGATGTCGTAGCACGTTACCAACCAGCACTAAGTATGAGCGGTAATCAGGCAAATGGGGAAGCGGTATTTGAACAGACCTGCCTCACCTGCCATCAAACTCACGATGGTCGAGGATTCGCTTTCGGTCCTTCAATCACGACCTTCAAAACGGCAGGTAAAGTTTCCCTATTGGGCAACATCCTGGACCCCAACAAAGAAGTCGCTCCTCAGTTTCAAGCCTTCGAATTCAAACTAAACAATGGTGAAAGTTTTACCGCAATGATCGACTCCGAAGACACCCGCAACGTCACCCTTCTCCTCCCGGCTGGGATCCGCAAATCCTTTCCTCGGACCGAAGTAACAAGTATGAAAGGCTTGGGAAGCTCTTTGATGCCAGAGGGACTCGAGCATGCCATCACACTGGAACAAATGTCCGACTTATTGGCCTACCTCACACAAACGCCCTAAATAACCTAAAACTGTGGAGAATTTTAGAAATTTTCAGGGATCGCGGCCATACAGGATGCGGGTGTCCCATCGGACTCCTTGAAAATCCCAAAGTATTCGTCTTTCGAAATGATTTCGTTATCACTCGTCCGATAATGGTACTGCAAGGCACGCCGCCGATCAGGCGACGTATTGGCAGGCGTCTGATGCGGCAAATTTCCATGGAATATAAGTATGCCGCCCGCTTTGAGTTCTATGGGCGTAGCGGATGCTGGATCAATCCGTCCCGGAACGATTTCACAATCAAAGGTGTGGTGGTGGCGTAACGGACCGAGCAGGTGCCCCCCTTTTAGGACATGCATACAACCGTTACTAATCGTTGCATCATCCAGAGCAATCCAGGTTCCCAGAACCTTGTCCATATCTTCAATGGCAAAGTAGGCATTATCCTGATGCCAAGGTTTCTCTACCCCACCCGTGGGCGGTTTCACTAATGCCATGGATTGGTAAAGCTCAACTGACTGCCCAAGTAAGCTTTTAACAACACCCTGAATTCTTGGATGCGTGCTACAAATCGATTTGAAAATAGGCGCCTCGTTTTCGAAACTCATCGTCTTCCGCACAGCAAGCTCCAATTCATCCAGCTTATCCGGATTCGGATCATACCCCGGTTCCAGCTGCACGAAACACTCACTCGATTTTGAACGAAAGGTTGCCCCTGAGTGACTCGATGATTCGGTGCTTTTCGGCTTGTACTCCGCGACCTCGTCATTAAATGCAAATGACCGGACAATATCCGACAAGCCCTGCCTCGCCTGCACAATCTCTTCTGGGCTCAACGCATTTTCGAACACCAAATAACCATCCCGTTTAAAGCTAGCCAACTGGTCATCGCTCAACCGAGTCGGACAATCTGAATGCGAAGTAATCAATGCCATTCTCACTTCGTAGCACGCCAAGTTCGCGCAGGTCGATTCCGAAAACTCTCTATACGTATAGCTAGAACGATTTCATTTTTGCTTCTCATTTCGATTGAATACTCAACCGGTCAATGAACTTCCGGTATTGAATTCCTGTCAAGCTGCACCACCTAGTAGGCCTCAGAATCGATAACAGCGGATCTAAGGGTTAAAGGAAAAACTACCTTATACGCCAACTCACTTCCACTTTTATCAGGCAAATCGACCGTCCAATTCCTAAGAGTATTCCTAACAAACAGACTGATATCTCTCGGAAGAGGCTCTAAAAAATCCAGAAATCTAATGCGGCCCTGAGGATCCACAATGAATTGTATTAGTATGCGCATATCGTCATACTTCACCATTAATTCCTTGGGGTACTGAAGGATCGATTTTTTCTCAGCAATCAAACGAAGCATTGATTTATCGGCTTCGACTATGGGCCAAACCGGAGAAGCTTTAGGACTCGCACCTCTCTTTATCAATACCTCCTTGCAAGCCTTAGAACCGTAGTATTCAGCGAGCCAAACACCGGGCACCGCTCCATCAATAAGAAAATCTGGTGACAGATGTTGGTCGAGAGCAGTTTCCACCATTTCCGGTATTTCAAAACTCAAGGCATAGTCCATTAATTGCAAAGCGAGTGACTCACTCAGCTTGCTATTCGCTCCGAATTCAATTAGCGATTTGAAGGTAATTCGATCGTCTTGCACCACTGCCATCCACATGGCGGAAGGTTGCCCTTTGGGCCTTATTTCCGTGTCAGCTCCCAGTTCCAACAGACCGCAGACTACTTCCGGATTCCTTGAAACTACTGCCAAATAAAGCGGCGTACGACCACGCGCATCCAACGCGTTAATGTCCATTCCGGCCTCAAGCAATACTCGAATAACCGAAATGTGATCTGCGAATGCCGCCTCATGCAATAGGGTATATTCAGCAGTTCGATAAGTAGTAAAAAGACTTGCCCCTTTATTGATTAGCGACTGGACCAAAATGGGATTTCCTGAAATCACGGCAGCTTTTAACGGACTGCTTCCTCTAACAAACCTGTATGAGGGATTTCCAGAAACAACCGCGGTTGCTTCAACCTCTGAAAGTTTGTTGAGGTCCAGTTTCTTATACTCAAGCAGCGATTCAACGATATCCAGGTTTCCGAGGTAACAATTTTCTGTTAATGTAATATCGTACCAAGATGCCAACTTCCCGAAAATATAATTGGGCCTTATACTAAGACCGTTATCCTTAGCTTTGCGCAGGAGCAAACCGAACATATCATTATCTCGGGCTATAATCGCAACATCCACTGCATTCCCTGAAGTCCCTCTATATTCCAAATAGCGCACATCCTCCGTCAGGAGATCCACAATTTCCAGATGCCCGGTTCTCAATGCCTGTAAATAGGGAGAGTTTTCAGAACTAACTAGCTTTCTAAGCGCCTTCCCAATGAGCCGTGATGTAAAATTTTCTAGAGGATTGTGACCTATTTCGATCAAATATCTTACCGCATCCACACGCCCTCCATAGATCGCATACAAAAGCACCGGATCAAACACCCTACGTTTAATCTTATCAGCACCTATCTCATGCAAATATTCCAATACTTCCAAATTTCCATAAAGAGCGGCTCCATGCATGAGAGATAAGCGATTATGTACCGTTACCTTCGACAATTCTTTTCCTGACATTTGAATACCTTCAAACGCTCGCGCGCTCCCGCGGCATGCCATTCGATACAGTAAATCTTCGGTAGTTTCCGAGAACTTTTTTATAGGCTTTCTAAGTTCTACAGAATTCTTATCCAAAACCATAATCACAGGATATCCATCGGCATCTTTGGCTGAGATTCTGAATTTCCCGAAAACGGTATCCATTGTTTCAACTGGAATAGGCCGATCTGTGAGCGTAATATTTACAGCAACAAATCGATCTTTTTTAACCCAGCCCAGAACGACGACTGCGTCCTCAAAATCAGTTTTCTTCCAGGAAATCGCATAGGGATCTTCAGATGATTCTGGATTCCATACAGGAATCTCATCGCGATCAAATCTTAGGTAGAAAAGGTCCGGTTCATTGCGCTCATGATAACTTCTGCGAATTCGAGATATCTTGTAGCTACGAGGATAGTAAACTTCTTCGAACACCATTTGATCATCGATCTCTATCCCCCACTCTCCTCCCAGTGGCAAGAACTGCCGTTCTCCATTAATAATCGCGTATGGCCTCGAAAGATCGAAGCCGTCTACAATGATCGAATTTGCTCCCAAGCTGTATGACAGACGAACGTTTTCAGAAAACACAAACGAGAACGGCAATAGCAGCCATATCAAGGGTAAGGCACGTTTCATACAATAAAGAGGAACAACTTGGAACTGACTGAGATACTACATTCGCATCATTAGCTTACCTGGGTTTATTGCAATTCTTTATTATCCAAAGCCCCACAGTTTAGTCTCGAAAGCGTATCCGCGCTAACGCATAAAAGACTAAGTGCCCCATAACCCTTTTCTATATTGAACTGCCTATCCATCCTACTACTCTTCTCAATAATGGTCTGCACGGCCAAAACACACGACGGTGACTGGGTAGACTTATTTGACGGCAACACACTCGACGGTTGGACCCCTAACTTTGACGATCAACAGATCGCAGTTAAGGACGGAGTCATCGAAATGATGTCCGTAAAAAAGAATCTGTGGCTAGTGCACAACGAAGTCTTCACTGATTTCGAACTCGAGATTGAAATCAAGGCCCCTCAGGAGAACTACAACACCGGTGTCGCCTTTCGCTGTGACGAAATCCCAGTAGGTTACCAATGTGAGATATTTGACCGGCAATCGGGATCACTCTATGCGATTAAAAAGGGGTGGATATTCCCACCCAGCAAAGCCGAACTGGAAAGTTTCTACGCCATTTCCAAAGACAGTTACAAACCGGGTGCCTGGAATCACTACCGCATCCGCTGCGTCGGCGATCACATCCAAATCTGGGTTAACGGACACCTGACCACTGATGTTAAAGACACTACTTTTAAAGAGGGACGTGTCGCCATCCAACACCATGGAAGAGGCGACGTTCATTACTTCCGCAACATCAGAATCCGGCCGACTCCGTGAGCTGACGATTAGCAATCTACAGTGCTAAATCTTCCACACGGCGATACCCTTTCACCGTAAGATCTCCACTCCGGTTCACCTCAAGAATCGCATAGCTGTTATTCTCGGGACCGCTGTTATCAACAACCGCCTTCATCGTATAATAATGGATTCCGTTGATCTCGTGGTGACCGCCTTTGTGCTGGTGACCGTGAAATACAGCCAACACTTTCTTCGAAGCCTCCAATACCGTACGAACCGCAGCGGCATTTTTGACCTGATGCTCAACCGTTTGCTCTGAATCCAATAATTGATGGACGAAAACCAGAGTCGGTTTGTCCGTTGCGTCTAGATCAGCCGCAAGCCATAACAACTGCTCTTCAGGAATGAAGGTATCTTTCCAGTCAAAATTCCCCTTATCGTAAGCCACCCCGTCCTGCCGAAAAGTTGCATCCAATACGACGAAGTGATACCCTTCTCTATCAAAGGAGTAGTACGTGGCCTGGTGATCAATCCCCGTGTTCTCAATCGCACCCTGAAACTGTTCCTTACTAATGCTATCGATATCGTGATTCCCCAGGACATGGTAGCGTGGTCCCTTGAACTGAGCATAGACCGCTTCCAAATCATGAACATACTTCAGCGTACGCGATTCGATCGGATCAGCATCTTCATCTTTGAAGTCGCCAATATGCACCATAAAGTCTACCCGCTCCTCATTCATTTTATCCACGCACTCCTGAAATTTGGAAATCGACTCCTTGTAAAAACGAATTCCAGCCGGTGGCCGATCAGCGTAATGCGTGTCACTAACGAGACCGATTCTGAGGACGGGTCCGTTGGACGGTTTACATCCGGCAAGCGCTCCAACGGTTCCAACCATAGCAGTTCCAGCGCAGGCTTTTAAAAAGGTTTTTCGAGAGAGAGTCCAAGTAGGCTTCATAGCGTTCAGTTGATTTTATGCCTTACTTTGTCCATCCGTTTCCTTCGGTCAATATATGAAACCGGCAGGCGCCGACTAGCCCGTTTCTCTAGACCTATTCCCATCGGGTCCGCTGTCTTCAATTTGAAAGACAAGTGCTAACACTCTTTAGTCCCAGGAATTTGGAAGCATAAGATAGTGGCTTTTCGAAATCGCCATAACTCAGGACGAAATGAGTGCCGAGTAAAGTTTCCAATACCACTTGAGAACTTTCTACGTGCAGACGAATCTGCGTATGACAGGCAGGGAGTTTTGATTTCCGTTCCGTAAGACCTACGTGACAAACGATCTCACCTGCATTAACGCTCAATCGAACAGCAGATGCTGAAACGCCTCCAGGCAACACCACTTCAGGAGAGACCCCGCGTCCGCTTTCATGATGCCGCATAAGCCGGAATGACAATTGACTACCACAAGCACAAGTCGGAGCCGTGCAATGGACGAGATCCAGGGTGTTATCGCTGTGTATGATCGGATTGGCAATCCAGACAAAATCAGCGCCAATGGCTTTCAATAGAAATAGCGTTAGAGCCGAGTCGAGATCCCCTTCGCAAGCACCGATAAACGACGCGGAATCATTGAGCGCACTGAGCGCCAAACAGCTGGTCGTGTCGATATCGGTAATCATGGCGAAACAAGCCATGGACAAGCCATCTGCGTCGTGGTTTTCCAAGGCTTTATACATAGCAGCCGTAACCCTCGAAGCTTTGATGACATCTTCATCGACGATACCTTCCAGGCCACCGTTTCTTTGCAGCCATTGATCAGCCACTTCCAATGCTTCCGCATCTGAGATGCTTTCATAGATCGTATACAAGTCAGCTCGTTCGATCGGGACAATCTCGCAGCCAATTCGCTCCGCGATCGTTTCAGGTGAGCGGCAGCTATTAATCACCCACGGCTCCGTTTCCCCGATCTTCAAGAACCGGGCATTTTTCAACCGACAGGCCCCCTGCCAGGCAATCGCATACTGTCGTAGCTGGGCAAGCGAATCAAACCACTCAATTGACTTTCCAGCCATGCGGCACGATGCAAAAAAGTCGGTACTGGCTGGGTGCGCATTGGCATGCATTAACAAATGCGCGACGTCGCCAGGGAGCGCCTCCGGCAAGTAGGCATTGAATAAACCCAGGTGAGTCCGACCAGCGCCCACCATCTGCATCCAAGTCTGAACTCCCCCACTAAGTGCGACAAATACGCACGGTGTATCGCCAGGCCGATTCGCTTCAACTATCGCTGTCTCTTCATCGTCAATGAATGTCAGCTTCCACTGCGAATCACCTTCGATCCCCATCGCATCTGCCACCCTGTGAAAGAGATCCAACCGCTTCGCTTCAGTTGGCCAATAGACCGATGAACAAAAAAAGTATACGGGCATCGGATATGTGATCTCAAGTTGCGTCGCTCTTTTCATTTCAAAGCCTCTGTTTCAACGTTCATTCCACCCGTGTGTAGTCTAGTATAACATACACCCAAACGCTGGAATTTGCCATTCGATAGGCGGGCGAATTCAATTTGTAGATCAGGCACTGCCACACATGTCCATCGGAATGCTCGACCATTTTACTCACTCCAAAATTCCCATTGTATCGTAAACTGTTCGACGGATTGCGTTCGATCACATACTTCTACTACCTTCAACGTTATGCTACCCCAAATCCGTTCTACATTCATCTTCTCGTTCTTGTTTATTTGGATCGTCGGCTCCCAGCCCGCGTTATTGAGCTCCAGTTATCCGACGATCGAAAAACACTTCAGTATCTACGAAAAACGGGATGCCTACTCGGCCTGGCCAGCCATTGCACGGGCAGCCGATGGTGACCTACTGGTGTTCTTCACGAGGACCGAAGAACACATGGGACCCAATGGGGAGATACTCATGGTCAGATCAACCGACAACGGCGAAACCTGGCTACCGCCCACCATTATTTTCGATACGATTGTCGATGATCGTGAATCAGGAGTTACGGTCCTGCGAGATGGACGCTTATTAACGCACCTCCGCTCTGTGAAATTTCCAGAAACGACGTTCACCTCCATGACGCCATCGAACTATCCTCAGGAGCTGCTCGATCGTTGGCGGGGCTACGTTAATAAAGAGGAATATAAAAACGCCGACTATCTGCACCGTGCCTGGCAAACGGTTTCTACTGACAACGGCTACACCTGGTCAGAAAAGGCTCCTGGCACGGACTCCATCCATGGGGGCGTACAGCTAGCGGACGGCTCCCTACTCGTTGCCACTTACCGTGACCATCCAGAAAAACTCGGTATTTACGCAACCCCGAATCCCGAGACGCCCTGGGAGCATATCGCAACCGTCGCCACACCGCCTGCAGTATCAGACAGGATTCGATTCGGAGAACCCCACATCGTTCAGCTACCGAGTGGTCGAGTCATCCTTATGACGCGAGCCACCGCTAAACCCTACGACGATAGTTCGCCGCATTCCAAACTCTGGGGCAGCTATTCCGACGACGGCGGAAAAACCTGGGCCGAGCCCTATGAAACACCACTCTGGGGATTCCCGCCCCATCTAACACTCTTATCGGATGGCCGGGTCCTTTGCACTTATGGGCACAGGCGAGCTCCCTTTGGTCAACGAGCGGCGGTCAGCGAAGACGGCGTCAACTGGAGCCTGGATAACGAATATATTTTGCGCGATGACGGCGCTAACAAGGACCTTGGTTACCCCGTATCCGTAGAACTAACCCCGGGAAGAATTCTCACGGTCTATTACCAACCGAACATCCCCAAGGGAGAAAAACCAGAGACGAGTCCACCTCATCCGAATCGAAAGAAGCCTGGCATACTCGGGACCATTTGGGAGCTGCCTTCCAGAGACGGGCAAGCGCCTCAGGTAATTGACATCGGATCACGCCGTGAGCTTTTCGTGGATGATTTCCTAATCGCTTCTTTGAAACAGGTAAGGAAGCAGCTTCATCAACCCAAACGCGAGGAAATTGCCATTCCCTTCGACAAACCCTGGGAAGGAAATTGGTCCGCTTACCCGACAGTCATCAAAGACGGAGATCTCTACCGCATGTATTACCGAGGACTCCCCACGGTCGGTGACGATATGTTTGCCGTGACCTGTTATGCGGAATCAAAAGACGGTATCACCTGGACGAAACCCAACCTCGGCATCTACACGGTCGACGGAACCAAGGACAACAACGTGGTCCTCATGGAAAACGAATTGTGGTCTCACAATTTCAGTCCGTTTCTCGATACCAGACCCGGCGTTCCCGCATCGCGGCGCTACAAAGCTATCGCGAGTGAGAAAAAAGATGGCCTGGTAGCACTTGTATCAGCCGACGGGATACATTGGAAACAATGGGGCGACGACTTCATCTTTACCAATGGGATGTTCGACTCGCACAACGTTGCCTTTTGGTCGCCGAGTGAAGAACGCTATGTATGCTACTTTCGCACATGGACCGGAACCGAGTATTCCGGTTTCCGAACGATTGCCCGCACGACTTCCAAGGACTTTTTAAACTGGGAGCCCAAGGAGGAAATGACCTACGGAAACACCCCGATGGAACACTTGTATACCAATGGAACCCACCCTTACATCCGAGCACCTCACATCTACATCGCACTGGCCAAACGTTTCCTTCCCGAAAAAGCGGCCCTCAGTAAAAATCAGGCGGAAAAGCTGGTAGACAATCCAGACTACGCAAAAGCCTCGAGTGACTCGATTTTTATGAGTACCCGCGGAGGCAATGTCTACGACCGAACCTTTATGGAAGCCTTTATTCGCCCGGGCGAAACCCTAGAAGATTGGGTGGCACGTGACAATACGCCCGCTCTCGGCGTCGTTCCGGGGGATGACCGTCATTTGTTTCTGTATCGCATGTCCCACTACGGGCAGGACAGCTCACACTTAACTCGCTACTCCATCCGGAATGATGGCTTCGTATCACTTTCCGCGCCTTATCAAGGCGGCGAGGTCCTCACCAAACCCTTCACATTCTCCGGCGACTCGATGTCCCTTAACTACGCCAGTTCAGCTGCGGGTGAAGTCCGTGTAGAAATACAAGATGACCAGGGGCGGGCGATACCCGGCTACCGAATGGATGAATGCCTCACCATCTTTGGCGATGAAATCGACCGCACCGTTGTGTGGGAAAACGGGGCCTCCGTTTCCAAGTTGGCTGGAAAAACAGTTCGGCTTCGTTTCTACCTCAAGGACGCAGACCTATACTCGTTGAAGTTCTCAGATAGCTCCCGATAGCCAAGCCACTACTCACCCCTATAATCCCAAGGCTTTCCTAAGCACCGGTTCGAACGCATCCGCCTGACGCATAAATCCCAGATCATTCGGGTGAGACGCATCCGTAGCACCTTCGCCATCCTGACCCAGTAGATTATCCCCGGGTAGATAATAGAGCTTCTTCATCCCGCTGTCTTTAAGCGTCTCGTAAGCCTCCTTCAATGCAGCGTGATTGCTATCATGATGCGCACTTCTGGCTGGAAGAATCCAGGAGTTGGTGTTGCGCCGGTCTTCTACCAACATAATCGGAGTTTCCGGATGAGCCGCACGCAGTTGATTCACGAGTGGTATCGTCCGCTCACGAACCTGTTCCGCTCTGAGGTTAGGATTACAATCGATGATAAATACTGACGCATCGACGCGTGTAAGCAACTCACCCACCTCCGGCTCCATACGTCCATTGCCAGAAAACCCAATATTAAGAACCGGCCGATCCAATCGCCGCCCGAGTATTGCTGTGTGAACCATACCCGGCCTCGACGCACAGGCACCGTGAGTGATTGAAGTTCCATAAAAGACAATCGGTTTAACGTCCCGAGGAGCTAGTCCCTTAAAGGAGGCTCCTTCTGGAACTCCGATATTCAGGTGATCGACACCATTGTAAAGCGGCAGGTACGCCGCATATTCACGTTTACCAGGAGCCAGTCCCTTAATGATTGCAGTCTTAACTTCCCGAGATTCCGGTTTCGTAACCATGACCCAACGCCAGGTTCCCGACTCATCACGCGCATACAGGTCGATCCCACTCACTCCCGTTGCTGGCATATGCGGCTTCGACAGGTTATCATTCCTCAATTTATAATCGACCCAGATCTCAGACGCATCTGTTTCAAACCGCACCATCATGCCGGTGCTGTCTCGACTCAGGTTCCACACTGCCTCCCGAACCTCGCCCTGCGCTGAAGCAGGTAGTCTATCAAACCAGCGCAGCCGTGGCTCATCTTCCCAGGCACGGCCTTCAACGCCCCAATCGGTCACGTAGTGCCAACTGAGTACGGGTTCCTGATCATCCTGACCAAAAACAGATGACGTAAGTAAAAGCAGGGGAAGAAGCATAAGAGAATAGCGCATCCTACAGCTCTAGCGCTTCAGCGTTACGATGGAAAGCGGAAACCTTTAGTCGCACTGCTTAAAGCTGCTGCCTTGAAAGATGCCAAACCATTTGAATGTTGTTTCTATGGTAGGGCAGTAGCCTCCGGCTGCGCCGTTTGGTTTGCGCAATCGAATCGAGTAGAGAGGACACGATCATTTTGCCATGATCGCTGTTTCTTGCGATAACTGATAGAAACTTAAATCACACACCCAAATGAAGGTTTACCATAAAAAGAGTTTCGAATGGCTACTCCACAGAGCTAATAACACTATCCACCGCATGGATGCAGGTCATATAGGTAGAAGAGAGGCGATCATTCGCATGGGTTTACTATCCATGGCTGGTTTGGCCGGATCATCAGAACTTCAGGGAGCATCCCACGCGGCTGGAACTCCAACCATGCACCCCCATATCTTTATAAACCGGGATGAGATCGACGGAATGCGTTCCGCGAAGGACGTTCGGCAATCCATACAAAGCGGAATCCCCAAAGAAACCTGGGAGATGATTAAATCCGCCTGTGACGCAGAAATCGGGAGTGAAGCGCTAACAGCGCGGTCGATGGTCCCTGACCGACGTGAATCCGCGGCGCAGCAGAACAATCCAGACTACACCATTTGTGCAGCTGCGGGTCAGCGCATTCTGCGCAACGCGCTCGCAATGCTGATCACTGAAGATGTAGCTTATAAAAAAACAGCACTCGAACAAATCTGGGCGTTAATTGATGAAGACGTGTTTCCCGACTGGATTGATCAAGCACACATTCGCTTTGGGTTACCGGTTGATTTGAGGACCGGTATGCTCTCCCAGGATATCGGGATCGGGTTTGATTGGCTGTATCCGCATATTAACGACGAAGAGAAGAAACGCATAGTAGAGGGCCTCGATCGCCGCGGCATTCAACCGTTCTTTGAAAGCATGGCTCAAGCCCCCTGGTGGGCAAATGACCTTAACAACTGGTATACGGTTATTATCGGCGGTCTGGGTGTTGCAGGCATGGCTTTGGGCGATGCGCATCCGCAATCACAAGAGCTCATTGATATTTCGATGGGTAAAATGAAGGACTACCTGTCTATCTATGGTGAAGGAGGAGAATTCAACGAATCCGTCGCCTACTCAAATGCCACCCGAATTCCAGTCACTTATTTCTTCGCCTATTACTACCACCTGTCTGGCGGTAGTAATCCGATAGCCGAGCATCCTTTTCCGCAAACGGGTGAATGGACCGTGTACTCCACCTTGCCTCCCGGGCGTTATGCAGCCTTTGGTGACGGCTGGGTCGGTCAACCTCCCATGGTAGAATTTATGACGGCGATCGCAGCAGCTTCCCGCAACCCGGTGCTACAGGGATTCAGCAAGCGCTTCCTAAAAGCCAGCTCCAACCCCTACCTACTTCTTTGGTTTGATCCCAGCTTGGAAAGCGCAAGCCCCGAAGGCCGTTGGCCACTCGGTCGGGCTTTTAGAGACAATTCCGCACAAATATACAGTCGAACGAGCTGGGATACGGAAAGCACCCAGATGGTCGTCTACGGTAAAGCCAAACGGGACCACAACCACGCTCACAACGATGTAGGCCAGGTCTGCATCGACGCCATGGGTAAGCGAATGATCATTGATCCGGGTTCACCCTCCAGCTACCCGGCCGACTTTTTTGATGAAAACCGCTGGAAATACTACAATGCGTCTATACGCGGCCATAACGTTCCGATGTTTTGTAATCGAGAGCAACGTTACCCTTCCCACAAACGCGGCGTAAAAAGCGCCATCGATTTTGAAGCGGTTGGCGGCCGTTTCATGCAAACGGAGTTCGACGACGACAAAGGCGGATACTGGCAATTGGACCTGACCGGTGCTTACGAGGGTGTTCAAAGCGTCAAACGAACCGTGGTCCATCTGTTTCCTGGATTCGTAGCCGTTCTCGACGAAGGCTGGTCTAAGAATGAAGAAGACATCTCCCTCCGCTGGCATACGATCAATCCAGCGCAGCTCGGTTCGAGCGGGGCGTTTTATCTCACGAACAATGGTATTAGCCTCGCAGGACAAATCGATGTTCAAAATGGCCAGCTGATCGACCATCGCCTGATGCGTCACGAATACCAGGCGCCGTTTCATAAGGACCGCGCGGGCGACCTGCTGGATCAACGACGGGAGCCATACCTGGAAACTCGCCTACGCGATCGCAGTTACCGCGTTCTTTCACTATTTTCTCTCGTTCAAGAATCAGATGACACTCCTTATTGGAAATCAGCGGATAGCGGCTGGAGTATCCAAACCAGCGAAGGCGACTGTACGGTTAGTCTGACAGAGGATCTCCTAAAGGTATCCAGCGACTCCCTGGGAACTAACTGGCAAGTTTCGCTGTAGCTCTAGCACTCCTGGTTTTTCAAGGCCGGTCCGATGAGTCCCTCGGATTAAATCCCAGCTTCTCTTTCGATTCCGTCAGATCAAAGATTCCATACTGACGGTTATCGCTGGTCGCATAGGCCACGAGAAAATCAGTATCGATTTCAATGGCACGCTCAAACGCATGCACACAGTCCCGTGTACTTAGATAGAGCGCTCGCAGATGACTTTCGTTTTCTTTTCCATCGAGGGCTCCTGGATCGTCCGCAACCGTAGTCCAACCGATTCGCAGCGCTACAAACTGTAGCCCGGCCACGGTCGCATAATAACGTCCCAGATTCTCGCCGAACAACTTTGAAACGCCATAGATCGAATCGGGATGAGGGCCATCCTCGATATTGAAACGTCCTTCCACACTCGTATCCGTAAGGTGCGCTTGAAGATCCTTCATAAAGTGTCCGTGTTGGGTATGATTAGTGCTCGCTAATACTATTTTTTTAACCCCTGCCCGAACCGCTTCGGCAAATACATTCTGCGTAGCAATTATGTTGTTGGGCAGAATCTTCTCCCACGGAGCCCGTGCACTCATCTCCGCCGCCAGATGCACCAGGCAATCAAGGCCATCAAATATTCCGCGCACCTGTTCCGGGTCTGACAAGTCTGCAATCACCGACTCGTAATCAACCGTATTCAACGTGTAACGGCGCAGATCATACTGATTCGCAAAAGCACTACTCAACTTGGTTCCAACAATTCCGTCAGACCCGGTTATACCAACTCGCTTCTTACTCATGGCCTACACCGGTCCCAAAGCTCCCTCACAAGATCCTTGATCTGAATAGACTCCGCCCAACGATCACAAAGTTCGTTTCCATCAGCCCCCTGAATCGCATAGCCGGGAGGACCCAGCTCGACCACAAAGGTCAAGGTAGCATCCGCAGGCGCTGTCGCCTTGAAGTGCTTGAATCCCTGCTCCCACCATCCAGTAAACAGATCGAGCCACACCTTGTTATGAGGAAACGAGATGGATACCTGAACCTGCTCTCGAGATGCCACACGACCGTGAAAGAGTCCACAGCGCTCAATCACCTGTGTCATGTAGGCCTGATTCTGCTCCGATATGGGCGGCCCGGCAAACTCACGAGCCACCACGAAATGCGACAGGTCTCCACAGAGTTTCATCTCAGGAACTGCTTCCATCAAATCCAACGTATGATACATATCTGTCGTCATGCGGTCACGGTGGGTTTCGATAAAGGTCGGAATACCTGCTTCATTTCCCAACGCTATACAGTCCCGCAAAAATGTAGCCCCCTCAGCCACGGTTCGCGGCATTGGCATGGGTTGTAAATTGATGTGGGTAGCTCCACCCGCCTGAGCCGCTTTGATGTCATCCTTAAACTCTTCAGCCGTCCACGGGAAAACCAGGTTACCCCGCTTCAAACCATACTTATCAGTCAGCGCCACCATCGCATCCCGATGCTCGGCCTCCTCCATGAGAAACTCGATACCGTCGAATCCAGCTTCGGCTACTTGAGCCACTTTTTCTTCACGTGACCACTCATCGCCCTGGTAAGGCAAGTTGGTCAAACCCCAGTAAGATTGGTATACTTGAAATTTCATAAGATCAGTCTAGAGATGTGATAAAACGATCGACAGCCGGGTGGCCAGAACTTCTACCGTTTTTTAGTAAAGCAACCTTCCTATTACAGGACAGCACAAAATAGATTTGCTGCACACGCCTCTGTAGCGGATCGTTTGTTCTACTCAGTACCCTATATGAAGAATCCAAAACACGCTTTCCTCGTCCTTTCAATGACCTGCCTCTCCTGGAGTCTGGCTGTCGCTCAACAACCAGAGATTCCTGAATCGTTGGATCGTGAAGCCAGATCGCTTTTGCAAGCGGCGCTGGAAGACAATATCGCCTATGAGATTGTTGAATCTCTTACGACGGAAGTCGGTCCTCGATTGGCAGGCAGTGAAGCTGAGGCACGCGCTCGTTCGTGGGGCGTCGCAAAACTTAAAGAGCTCGGCTTCGAAAATGTGCACGTGGAAACCTTCGATGTGCCTCTGTGGGAACGAGGTATCGAACGGGCAGAGATTCTTTCCCCCTACCCTCAACCTCTAACCATCACGACATTAGGAGGCAGTGTTGCAACCCCACTCGATGGAGTCGTTGGCGATTTGGTACGTTTTAACTCCCTCAAAGAATTACAGAAACAAGCCGACGGCAGCTTGAAGGGAAAAATCGTATTTATCGACGAGGTCATGACCCGAACCCAAGATGGCTCCGGCTATGGAGTCGCCGTCGCCAAGCGTCGCCAAACCGCTTACGAATCTTATCGTCTGGGCGCGGTTGGTGCACTCATACGCTCGGTAGGCACCTCGTCTCATCGATTTGCCCATACAGGCCAGATGAAGACGATCACCGATATCACCGACGAGATCGACAGCGTCCCTACCGCGGCGCTATCAGCCCCCGATGCGGACCAGCTCACCCGGGCTTTGGAGCGCAGTGACACCCTAAAAATCAAGCTGGTGCTTACACCCAAATTTGAACCCGCATCTACCTCCGGCAACGTCGTTGGAGAAATCGTTGGAACCGAATCACCCGAAGAGATCATCCTCATCGGCGGACACCTCGACTCCTGGGACCTTGGAACAGGTGCCATCGACGATGGAGCGGGTATCGGCATCACCGTTGCAGCAGCGAAATTAATCAAGGATCGTTTCCCCAACGGCCTCAAGCGTACGATACGCGTCGTACTGTTTGGCGCCGAGGAGGTTGGTCTTGTGGGTGGAAAAGCCTACGCGGAAGCCCATAAGGACGAGTTGCACAATTTCATCGTGGCGGCTGAGTCTGATTTCGGCGCGGGCAAGATCTGGAAGTTCAACAGCTTCTTTGCTGAAGAAAAACTGCATTACCTTTCAGGTATCGCCGACACCCTTAAACCACTCGGCATTGCACGCGGAGATAACAAAGCGAACAGCGGTCCCGACATCGGCGCCCTGAAAGCGAAAGGGGTACCCATCGTATCCCTACAGCAAAACGGCTGGGACTATTTCGACCTTCACCACACCGCCAATGACACGCTAGACAAAATCGATCCTGACGACCTCGCGCAAAACGTAGCCGCGTATGCTGCCTTCATTTACCTGGCTGCAGAAATCGATGATCATTTCCGAGCCGATGAGACGGAGCTCAATTAGCATCGAACGAATTGCTATTTTCTAATTTCCACCAACCCATTTAGCATGGACAGAAAGGAATTTTTAGGCGCACTTGGACTCGGCACTTCAGCACTGGTCGCTTCCGGATGCCGTAGTTTACCGGAATCCCAAACCGCCCTCCCGGATTTCGGGACCGTCGACTCTTCCACATTTTGGGCAGCTGTCCGTAGTCAATTCCCAATAAACGACGATCGCGTGTATCTCAATTGCGGGGGTCTCGGACCTGCCCCTACACCCGTGCTCAATGCGGTTCAGGCAAAGATGATGGAGCTACAGGGAATTTCTGAAACCGGTTACTCAATCATGGACCAAGCTCGTAAAGTAGCCGGGACCTACTTGGGGGCTGACTCTGTAGAAATCTGTTTCACGCGCAATGCTACCGAATCCAATTCCATCATCGCAGCCGGTCTAAAACTGGAGTCAGGCGACGAGGTCATTTTTGAATCCCACGCTCATCCTGGCGGCTCGTTTCCCTGGTTGAACCGGCAGGAGCGCCACGGAATCAAGGTCAAGGTATTCGATCCTGATCCTGAATCGATGGCGGGATCGGTTGAACGTATTCGCGCGCTGATAACACCACGGACCCGCGTTATCCAAGTCAGCCATGTAACGGCTCCAACCGGTATTCTATTTGATGTGAATTCCATTGGCCAACTAGCCAGGGAAAGAGGTATCTGGTTCCACGTCGATGGCGCGCAAACAGCTGGTATGATACCCGTAAACCTTCACACCATGGTCTGTGATTCCTACGCGACCAGTGGACACAAATGGATGGGGGGGCCACGAGGAACAGGGCTATTATACATACGCAAAGACCGCTTGGAAGACGTCGAGCCGAGTCATGTGGGCGGACACTCTGCACCCACCTACAGCCTCCCCGACTCGATCACCTATGCCGACTCTATGAAACGCCACGAATACGGCACGCGCAATACCGAGCTCGTCGAAGGGCTCAGCGTTGCCATGGAATTTCAAACCCAGATCGGTCTGGAACGCATCGAAACTTACGGATCGGAGTTGGCAACTTATTTGCAAACTGGCCTTAAGGGCATTGATACGGTGAGCATTCTGACACCTTCAGATCCCGCCATGCGTCGATCCATTACCACCTTCAGCACTCCGAAGATCGCGTATAACACTCTGACCAGCCAGCTCATGAGAGACTATCGCTTGCGCTGCCGACAAGTTTCAGAACAAGGATTGGATGCAGTACGTGTATCGACCCACATCTTCAATTCCAGGCAAGACTGCGACCGCGTCCTTGAAGCGGTTTCAGAAATCCTGGCGAGCGTATAAGTTACGGCCGGCGGCCGACTAGCTAGTCTTTCAATTCTACGATCATTTCGATCTCTACCGCAGAGCCCAGGGGCAAAGAACTAAACCCGCAAGCAGCCCGAGCGTGACGGCCGTTATCTCCAAAGACTTCGACTAACAAATCGGAGCAGCCATTGATAACTTTCGAGTGGTCGGTAAAATCACCGGTTGCATTGACCATGCCGAATACCTTCACGATTTGTTTCACCTTGGATAGATCACCAATCTCGCCCTTCAAGGTGGCCATCAAACCGATTGCCGACAAGCGAGCGGCATCGTAGCCGTCCTTAACACCCAAGTCATCACCCAGTTTTCCTTTAACAACTGTCCCATCCGCCTCACGGGGAATATGCCCGGACAAATAGATCATATTCCCGACACGAGTCGCCCCCACATAGTTGGCAATAGATTTTCCGGGAGTCGGAAGAACGATTTCCAGCCGTTCGAGATTCTCTTCAGGCGTTGCCGCCACAGCTGAGGCAGCACCAAAAGCACTAAGGCAAAGTAACAGACCAACGAAAGCAGCGGTTTGTGCTGCACGAGATTTCTTTTTAAATGTATTCATAAGAGCGTTTCGAAAAACTAGGTATTTGCCTTACGCCCGCAAGCCTTGAGATCGCTTTGATACTCATAAACTCCGAGTTTACGGTAAGGCCCCTTAATTCTTAACGAAAACACCATTGTGTTGTGTTCTTTAGTACCAACGTAATCCTTCTGGAACACGTCATAAATCGCCCCGTGGATCTCAGCTACTCAAAACCTATCATAGATGTTCATACCCACCCGGTCTTCATGGGTGAAGGGCGTACCCAAGCGGAGGTAAAGCGCTTGGTAAGGCGGGCGCAGCAGTTTGGAATCGAGCGGATGGTAGCACTTGGTGATGTGTTAATGTACGGACCTTCCCCCAACCGTAAACAACTGCGAGCAATCAACGACGAAACGGCCCAGTTAATGGCGTGGGCTCCTGACTTCTTCATTGGATTCTGTTACCTGAACCCAACACTCGGTGAACGAGCTGTCAGATCTGAAGTGGACCGATGCGTCGGTGGACTTGGGTTCAGGGGACTAAAGCTGGAGATCGCTAACAACGCGCGAGCAGCGTGTATGAAACCGGTCATGCAGACGGCTGAAAACTTCGACATTCCAGTGCTACAGCATACCTGGAGTCAGACTAAATTACGACTGCGCTCACTGCACTCCGATCCAGATGACACCTGCCGTCTGGCAAAACGATTTCCCAACACTCGGGTTATCATGGCGCACTTGACAGGTTGCGGGTTCCGTGGAGTCCTCGCCGCCCGTGGCATCGATAACTTGTGGGTCGATACCTCAGGGGCCACTCCTGAAGCTGGAATCGTTGACCATGCGGTTTCCAATCTGGGACCCCAGCGCGTACTCTATGGATCCGACCTCCCCATTCGAGATTTGCCAGCTGCAATTGGGCAAATTGCAGGCGCAGATCTCAGCGCAAACGACAAAGAGGCAATCTTTTACCATAACTCGGCAAAGCTGCTAAAGATCGTATGAAGTTTATAGATACAAATGCTTGGTGCGGTTCATGGCCCTTTGCTCCGATCCAGGGCAAGAGTGTAGTGCACCCCACATTACCCAGAGTGGGTTACGAGATTCATGAATCATTAGTGTCGTGTTTCGATACCTTATTCCAAATCGATCCCATGCCCGGGAACCGCTCGCTCTTTGATGCGTTTCGAATACTCAAAGCATTCATTCCCCTACCCGTTATCAATCTCGCGACACCCGCCTGGGAAGATCATTTGGACGAGCTGATTGAGCATCCAAGTATCGTAGGCATACGACTGCTTCCCAGTTATCACGGATATCGCCTCACCTCATTTCCCGTCCGACGATTGGTCGAACGCCTGAACGAGCACTCCTTGCGCTTGGTAGTAACAGCACGGCTAGTCGATGAAAGACATGAACACCCGGCCGTTACCATCAAACCGGTTCAAGTAACCGAATTAGAGAAGTTCCTGAACGATTACCCACGATTGGATCCTTTGATTCAAGGACTCGGTGTTCATGAACTAAAAACGCTATCGGCAGTAAACGGTCGCTTCAGAACCGATACGAGCTTTGCTGAATGGGAGGATACGATGAAGGTCCTGAAACGTGACCTACCGACCTCCCGTATACTGTTTGGTTCGTTGTCCCCGCTCCAGGTGCAACAAGCCCAGATCGACAAAGTCCGGCTCTCATCCATTTCAGAAGCGCAGCGAATCGCTATTGCCTGCGGAAACGCACAAACGTATTTTGGTCTCCAATAAACGACACCTCAGTACCGTACCCCAAGCCATCAATCATACTCATGACGCCACCCAAATTGCTGAATCGCCTTACCCTATTTATTCTACTTGGCTTGATTTTTCAGCTTACCGCTCTAGCAGGTGAATACCGGGTCTTATTGTCTTCAGAAGGATCTGGCAGAGCGACCGCCTACCTGGAATCTCCCAAGATCATAACTTACCAAGGGAAAACACACGTCGCTTGGCTGGATACCCCCGAAGAGGGCTTTCGCATCCGCATTCGCACGTTGGACCACAAATCAGACACGTGGACGAAGCCCGTAACCATCGGAGAGGCGGATGATAACCACGGAGGGCCCGCGCTCACCATCGACGCCGAAGGCTACCTCCATATTCTCTACTACTCCCATCACCATCCCTTTCGCTATCGAAAGTCCGTCCGTCCGAACGATGCCTCAGAATGGACACCGCATGAGGAGTTTGGCATTAACCTCACCTACCCGGCATTGGTTTGCGCAGCCGATGGTACCCTTATCATGACCGCCAGAAGAAGTTACGATAATGAACCGTGGGAGCTAGAGATGTGGACCAAGAAACCCGGCAATACCTGGGCACGCAGACAAGCACTTCTTAAATCACGCCATGGGAATTACTGCCAATTTGCAGGTTCCCTTGCCTGGGGCCCCGACCACAAAACCTTGCATTTGGGAACCCGTATTTACGAAATGCCAGACGACGAATCCATCGCTCCCCTAACCATTGTCGGTTATCTAAGCAGTCCCGATGGCGGCACGACCTGGACGCGATCCGACGGGCGAGCTGTTAAACTTCCAGCCACCGCCGACACCATGGATGTTGTGGCTTCCGGGAGAATCAAAGAGGGACGGGTTTTGAACGCCGGTTCCATTGGAGTAGATCCACAAGGAAAGCCCTTTCTGCCCTACAGTATTCGTACGCAGGATACATCACAAACCTACCTCGCATCTCCTATAGGAGCCGGTAAATGGAGACACCTTCTCATGAATCAATTCCTGCCAGAGGAATTCCGCGAGTGGGACGTTTTTATGCACGGAGGTGTTGCATTTGGTTCATCCGGCCAGCCAACGGTTGCAGCCACGATGATGCACATATCTGTTGACGGGATCGATTGGGGTGAAGTTACGACGGAACTCATACGGTTTCGGTCAAACGACGGCGGAGAAACATTCACCGGAGAGACCTTTGATAAACCCAGTGCGACCGAACCGCGCTGGATGCCAAATCTCGAACGCCCAACTGGTTTCAATGAGATGCCAGCTGAACCCTCGCTGCTCTATACCGATGGAGTTCGCGGCGACGGATTGGGCGACACCCTGAGCAATCGGGTTTATTGGCTACCAGGAAAGAACTAGAATGAAGGGCTTAAACGGGAAAGTTGCAATTATAACCGGAGGCCTGGGAGACCTCGGCTTCGCCGCCGGCAAACGCCTTGTAGAAGAAGGCTGCAAAGTGGCTCTCTTTGACATCAAGGATGATCCAGAGAAAGCCGCGTCAATTGGATGCCGGAGCTGGGTCGTCGATCTGTGTGATGAGGCCAGCATCGAATCCTGTTGCAAGGACGTCGAAAAACAACTGGGTGCCGCCAGCATACTGGTTAACTCAGCTGCGAGATTTATACTTAAAGGGATCGATGCGACGCCAGAAGATTGGGATGAAATGACGCGGGTGAATATTCGGGGAGCTTCCCTGATGGCCAAACACGTCGAACCCCAAATGAAAACCTGCGGTGGCGGGAGCATCATCAATTTTTCCTCAGTCAGTGGCTTCGTTGCACAACCCAAGTTCAGCACTTATACAGCCACCAAATTTGCCGTGCGCGGACTTACCCGAGCATGGGCAACCGATCTCGCAGCCTCCAACATTCGCGTAAACTCGATTTGCCCGGGGTATATTTACACAAGCGCCTTTGTGAATTCCTGTAAGGACCTGGGACTCGACGAAGCCGAGGAGAACAAAAAGGCCTCAGCCATGCACCTACTCGGACGCCAGGGCCGACCCGAGGAAGTGGCGTCCGCTGTTGCTTTTCTGGCCAGCGATGAATCTTCGTTTATGACCGGTAGCGATCTCGTCGTAGACGGTGGTTACCTCGCACGCTGATTCGAAATCACCGTTCGATTACAGCGAATTGAGACAATAGATAGAAGTTTCCTGCGATTAGGCTGCGCCAAAGTCTTGCACATGCATATCCTCGACAGATTCCTGAATCGTTGAATCAAAGGATGAACAGGATGAAGCGATCACTGGATCAATCAGCTCAGACAGGTCCTTCGCACCTGATAATGCAAGGGATACGCCAGGCTGATCAAGTACCCACCGATAGGCGGCTTGTGGTAAGGTTTTCACCTCGCCTTGAATCATCGCCTCAGCCAATTGATTCGCATAGGCGACTCGTTCCGCAATTTCAGCCTGAGAATAACGGGCATTCAAACTACCCTTCGGAAAAACCGTATCCTCCTTGATGGCTCCGCTTAGAAAGCCATTTGAAAGACATTCGCGCGCCACAACACCGCAGTCACAGTCGATCGCTGTTTTAATTAACGGACGAGCTTCTCGGTTGAACGGACTCAACACCACCTGGACCATATCGATACGCCGGTCTGCCATCCATTGGGCTGACATATCTGCCGTGTCCTGATATAAAGAAACCGAATGCCCGAGGAAGCGCACCTTTCCTTCTGCTTTCAACTTCGCCAACTCTTCCCAGACGTCGTCCTTGATTTCCTCTGGCTTAAACGGTGAATGAAAGAACAAGACATCCAGCCGATCTGTGCCAAGACGCCTCAGACTTGCCTCGCAAGACACCCTGGCCTCCTTCGCATAAAACCGCCCCGGAATGACATCGCTGGAAGTCCGACCGAATTTTGTGGATATCAGAACCGAATCACGATCCGCACCCAAAGCCGCACCCAGAATCGACTCAGAAACTCCATCTACTTCTTTCGTTCCATAAAGAGGGGCTGTATCAAATAAATTGATACCTTTATCGATCGCACCTTTGACGAGTCTCTCAGGAGCATCCTTCTCGACTTCGCCATAGACAGTACTTCCCAGAGCCCAGGTCCCAAGACCGATTTCACTCACGTTCAATTCCGTGCGACCCAGTCTTCTATAATTCATGAATGTGCTCCGGGGTAGTCTAAAATTTCGTTCATCCGTTTAACGGCTCGTGAAACTACGAGCTTCAGCTGCTCGGCACCGCGTTCGGCGGATGCTTCTCGAGGGTCATCTCCCATGATACCATCGTCGTCCAGCGTTAACGGCGCTTCAGGTAATGCCTCTAAATCCACGGATCCTGGTTCGAAATACATCTGAAACGAAGTCTCAGTTGCACCGGCGTGATCAGCCCTAAATTCATCACCCAAAAAATGTAGATCTGCCCACACTTCAAAATGCGTCGAACTACATACCGTCTTTGCTCGATCGACTCCTGCTTGCAAGGCATCGATCTGTTCAGGTGGATAATGGCCCGTAAACAAAATAACGACCTTGAATCCTTCATCCGCTAACTGCAGACAAAACTCCTCAGCAACCCGGGAGGCCAGATCCGCTGAAATGTCGATGGAATGGGGAAAACCCTTAAAAGGCTTGATCGTATTTACCCCCATGGGAATAGCCGGTAAAACAACCCCACCCGTTTCTTGGGCGAGCGCCTTACATATGCCTTCCGCTTTCACGGAATCCAGTCCAATTGGAGCATGCAGACTATGCCACTCCAACGCTCCCCACGGAACGTAGGCAATGGGTGCTTGATCACGGATGCGCTCAATCTCAACGGGGCGCAGATCGCTGTAAAAACCAGACGGTAAACTCATAGTGTATTCAGAATGCGCCTACTGAGTAACTCCGGCGATCTTTAAAATCTTATTTCCCGTCAAACGCTGATCAGCTGACAAACTGTGTGACACCTTACCACCAAACTCTTTTGCCATGACCTCAAAGCGCTCCCGAGTCGCATCCACAAATTCTTCTACCGGCCTCTCTTCGCCAAACAATTTCATGATTTCAGGAAGCCAACGATGCCCGTAACGCACATGGTTCTGCTCATCATTGCGATCAAATGCCAACAGCGTATCAGCCTCAAAATCGTTCAACTCCCGCACACGATCCATCACCTTCGCTTTCGTCGGGAAGCTACCTGCTTCAAATTCCATGGTCATCATGGCATAGCGCTCAGGCGGAGTCATTTGAACCAGAATATTATAGAGATCCAATGAATGCTCCAAGGTATTCAAATCTACCCCGAGTTTCGGAAGTTGCCAGAAACCAAATGCACTATGACGCGATTCATCCCAAAGATGCCTGGCCAGATCGTAGTGAAGGTCAAACGGAGCATCCGGTGTATCGTGGAATAGCGTAGCAAGGTAATCGACAGCATCCAACTCCATCATCAACCACACGTAGACCATCAAACGAATGACACGCGCATCGGTCTTGGGATCTTCCAACCACTGACGAACGATCGGAGTCTCGTCGGGGTCTTCGCTAAAGACACTCGAACACACAGGATATTTCCCCCGGCTACAGGTTTCAGGATGCTTAAATCCTCGAACACGATGCTGCCAGGTAAATGAACCTGGAAGCGGTATTTTCGGATCCTGCCCGAGAAATCCACCGAGGGCCGCTACTGCCGCCTTCAAAGCGCTTTCGGATTCGGTGGATTCGACTCCCTTCAAATACGGTTCCATCTCTTCGGCGTGCCGCATTTCCTCATGAATAAAATCCTCGACGAGATTCTTGGACGGCCAATCAGCCAGGTGATGCGTCAACTGGATATACTCTTTGTAAGCCGCCAAAATCGCTGGCTTGATAACGCGGTAGAATCCAGCAACCGCCTCGTCAGGGTCCTCGCACACCACTGCCTCTTCAAAAACTTCACGGAATGCCTCGCGCACCGAGTCACCTTTTCCGAAGCCACTCATTTCGCGGCCACGCTCCTTCAGAAAACGCGCGTGGCCAGCCGACTCCCAGACATGCTGGCAGAGGAGATATTTCAGTTCAACATCACCTACTCGATAAATGAGAGTCGTCGCTGTTCTCACGAACTCACGTTCAACTTCAAATAGTATGCGTTGGAACGCAGCCATTTCTTTGACTGCAGTCATACGACCAGCCGTTGGCTTACCATCAGTTTGGGGAATCGCAGAAGATGACATATTTTAGTCAGGATTTGAAAGTTAACAAATACGCCCGCGTTTGCCCGCCTTGGAATGACCCGGAGGCTTTTCACCGATCCAACGATCATCGATTGGCTCGCTTGCTCGCTGGTAACGGCTATCACTGGATATTCTGAGACGGTTCTCAGTATGGTTATCCAGAGAGGCATGAACCGTGAACATGCCAAAGGTTAAGAAATCACCGGCCTCGAATTCAGTGGTAAGCCAGCGGCCTCCAAACTTGTTTCTCACAACTGGCGGGTTGTGCGACAAGGTCCCGGTGAACGTCCAGCCTCCCTCGTCTGCGGCCTTCTTCTGATTTGGTTTGTTTTCACAGTAAGCGTCCACATCGCGGTATACGTAATTCTCGAGTAGATCCATGCGCTTGTGAGATCCCTCCAAAATCATCAATCCGCCGAGCTCAAACGAGATATCGCCATAGGGCATCCAGCAGGTCATGTGCTTGTGCGTACCGCGCCCCATATAAGGAAGGTCGCAATGAGGATTGGTCCCCTTGCCCGGACCGATGGCGCGCAACCAGGTAAAATCGTAGTGGCGAATAGATTCTCCAAAGAACTTTCGGTAAAACTCTGTGAGACGCCCCGAATACAACAAATCGTGAACTTCTTCGTTTCCGTCCGCCAATTCGGGTTTAAACACATAGCCGGAGTCCGGGACGCAAATTGCATCCATGGGATCCTCCTTGTCGTCAAGAATTCCTGCTTTAGCCAGACGTTTAACGATACTGGCCCGTGCACCGAGTACCTGCTCGCGATAAAGATAACCTTTCATGTACAGGTAACCGTCTTCATCGAACCTTCTCCGAAGCTCCGCAATATTTTCTGCAGCGTCCGACGAATCCCTCAATCGCCCAATTTTGTCCGGATCGCTATCCAGATTATGGTCATAGGAATATAAGGGTGGTAGTACTGACGACGTATTCATGGGCATCCTTGAGTTAGACGAAATAACGATAATACCCCATAAACGACTGATAATGAATGGTTGAAATGGGAATTTATCTGTATAATTTGGTAATTCTATGAAATCAAAGACTGCTGCCAGCGAGGACTGGCTAAAAAGCCCTATAAACACGGAGATAGGAACACTTTGGCTTGGAGGTTTCCTTAGAGGAAGCCACTCAATACCAACGAATAACATGCGTATTTTGGGAAGATATGCACTTGTTTTGGTCATAGAAGGAAATGCCTATTACAAAGATCCGGCTAATAAGATTACGCATCTGCGGTCCGGCGACGCCCTGTTCGTGACACCCAACCTTCCACACGCCTACGGTTCCAGAGACGACCGCCCATGGAGCCAAGTCTATGCGGTGTTCGATGGCCCTCAATTTGATCTGCTACAGCAATCGCCAACGATGACCAGAAGCCAACCGGTCTGGAGTCCCCAAAATGCAGAGAGTTGGCACACACGGCTAAAGTCGGTTCTCCAGGAACCCGAAACGGGTCAGGCCGCCCATCAGCTAAGAACGCTTGGTCACTTTGTTGAGTTGATGATCGAGATGCTTACCGCAAAGCCCGAGCAATCGGACCCACCCAACGATTGGTTGAAAGAGAGCATTCGCTTACTCGGAGAACCGCAAAAAGATGGCTGGACTGCGCCACAAGCAGTCGCAACTCAGTTGGGTTTCAGCTACGAGAACTTCAGAAAGCTGTTTACGCACCACACCGGTAGTCCACCGAAAAAATTCCAACGCCAACGTAAAATTGATCGGGCGTGCACTGCGATTTACCAAGGTTCGAGTAATTTCAAGGAGCTAGCCGAATCGCTCGAATTTTGTGATGTTTATCACTTTTCAAAGGCATTTCGGCAACACAAAGGCATACCTCCATCTGCCTACCGAAAAACCGTTCGAGGAAATTAGTAACAGCCCCTTAGGACGTTTTTTGATCTGCAACGACGGGTGTAGCGACAAAACGCGCCTCAAAATCCGTATAGCCTGACAGATCCAGAAAGCTTGGCTCCACTGCCCACGGAACGCCCAGTTCCTGAAACGAACACTGGTTTTTGTAAGCCTGCATCGCGTAATGGTCGAGCTGGTCTACGATCCTGGAAACCTCACCATTATCGCCTATAACTTCCCGCCTATACTCTTCTGGTATCTCATGAACCGGCGCGGCATCTTGAACTGCATTCACCCACTTCACCTCACCCTTGGCCTGTTCCGTCGTGCATACGTGCACCGACCTGTCGCCCTGCACCTGCTTTACTACTTTGTCGAACATACAAGCGCGAACCGCCAACGGACTGTCGGCTTCTATTAGCTCAATGCCATTCGCCGTTTCTATCGTGTGGTTTCCACAAAACCGCCACACGAAGATCCCCTTGCTACCCTGGATTCGGATTTCAGGGTCAAATAGCTTCTCCGTTGCATGGGATAGCAATACCGTGGCACGAGGCCCTGTATCGAAATTCACCTCACAACGTATCGTATCGAAATTCTGGATATCATTCACCCGGTAAAGCTCTGCCGAAACATCTTTGAGATCGGCTCGTTTTTCAAAACTTGAACCTGCAAAAAAAAGAATCAAGTTTACCAAATGCGAGGATGCATTGTGGAGCGGCGAATCCAACACCCAGCCGTGCCCATCGTGCACAGATCCTGCCCAATCATTGCGGTGATAGTAAGCAAAGTCACGGGGCCAGAGACACAGACAATCTATCCGTTCAATCTCTCCAATCTCGCCCGCTATCAAACGCTCTTTAATCTCCAAAGTTCTAGGGCAATAGCCATACTGATAACCGATCGCCACAGGCAAACCGGACTCAACTTCAGCAGCCTGAATCGCCTTCACCTCCTGAAGCGTGGAAGCAATGGGTTTCTCCAACAAGACCGGAATTCCTCTATGAAGACTATCGATGGTCATCTCCGCATGCCAACTGATTGCAGTGGGCACACAGACCCAATCGAGATTCTTTTCTTCCTGTTCGAGCATGTCCCTATAGTCATCGTAAATAGGAACCTTAATAGATTTGAAAAAGGCGATTACGTCGGTCGCATCTTCCGGATTAATAATCGTTACCGCTCCCCAGGTAACCTTACCCGCTTCGACCAATCGCGTTAGCTCTTCAAAATAGGCGAAGGCATAGCCCGTCACTCCGATCAACCCTACCCTGAGAGGCGAGACCTTTTCATTCTTTTCAGCAACGGGAAAAATTGTCATTAGTTACTAGACTCAAATAGTGTCAATCGGGAGAGTATTTTTGCTGGATATCACGGTATAGACATTGGCTCGAAACATTGACGATCGGTTCAATTAGGGCGCTGAGACCCACAACCAATACCCTACGTTTAATGTGTAGAGGATTAAAGCTGCTCATCTGCGGGTTTAGCAAAAGCCGTTTTGGTTTACCGAAAAACAGTTGGATACTTGGCGCTCCGGTTCGAATTCTGATTCCGTTTTTCTACTCTGGCCCTAGGAGGCACGCACCAACAACCCTGAATCACACCTCGTTTGGAACTCGCTATTCTCAGTGACGAAATATCTCTCGACCTCGATGAAGCCTTTCGTTTCGGGGAAGAATTCGGATTCAAAAAGTATGAGATCCGCTGCATGGATGATTACGGACACCGGATACCAGATCTGCGCCCGGAGAGAATGGATCGATTGGAAGAGCTGGTGGGTAATGGATCAATAGAAGTCACTGCCGTTACCCCAGGAGTTTTCAAAATTGATGCGAGTGATACGGATCGAGTTCGAGCCGAGCTAGAAGACATTCTTCCTCGTACCTGCGAGGCCGCGAAACGCCTGAAAGCTCCCAGAATCATCACCTTTGGGTTTATGCGGGAACCCGGCGTCCAGCTAGATACCATTGTTGAGTTGCTAAAAGAAGCCGCCGAGATCACAGGTGCATTTGATCTTCAGATGGCGGTTGAAAACGAGCCCGGATCCTACTGTGATACCGGTGTAAATACTGCAGCCATAATCGAAAGCATCGATAGGCCACATGTGGGTATCAACTGGGATCCCGCAAATGCGGTCGTATCAGGCGAAGTCGCCTATCCCATCGGTTATCAAGCGGTCCTGCCATTTTTACAGAACGTCCATATAAAAGACGCGATCCCAATCCCTCCCAACAAATGGGAGAATCGCCTTATCGGTGACGGCGGTGTCAACTGGCTAGGTCAACTACGAAGCCTGCTCATCGACAAACCCGTTTCGCACCTGACCTTGGAGACCCACGTGTTTCCCCTCCTCGAGTCCACCCGTGAAGACCTCAGGAGACTTCGACTTCTATTTGACCAGGCTACCGAACTGGGTAAATCAAAAGCTTAATGCTCGAGCGTGCCTTGCCAGTTGCCTGCAGCCTGCTTGTTGCCTGTTTGTCACCCACGCAGGCCCTGGAACCTTGGACTGACATCACGTCAGAGGCTGGCTTGGAAAATCACCCCACTTCAAGAATCAAGTTTTCCGACCTTAACAATGATGGTCAGCCGGATATCATCGTCTTCTCAGAATCACGCGCCGGGGATTATCCAGCTGTTTACATTCATCAAGGTGTTTCGAAAGCCTCTGGCTCACCAACATATACCTTAAAAACGGATACGGGACTGCCAAACATTCGACAAGGGGATACGGTTGTCTTTGCCGACCTGGACAATGATGGAAATCAGGACGCGATCATCGGGCGTTACCTCGATATTTATCAAGACGACTATCAACCGCCTAC
Organism: uncultured Opitutaceae bacterium; assembly: GCA_964352065.1. Classification (GTDB taxonomy): domain Bacteria; phylum Verrucomicrobiota; class Verrucomicrobiia; order Opitutales; family UBA2995; genus UBA2995. The sequence continues at coordinate 27,883 of CAYGQM010000024.1, read as the reverse complement.
GGAAGAGCCGACCCGCACCGGATGGCTACCTGGAAACGGAGACGGGAGTTTCTCATCGCCACACATAATTGAGACGGCCCAGCTCGCTACCACCAGAGCCATCGCCGTCGGTGACGTAAACGCCGATGGTCTTCCGGACCTGTTCCTAGGCAATTGGTACGAGCGCTACTTTTCAGGTTACGAAGCTTTCTCCAACGATCTCCTCCTTCAATACAAAGACCCTGATCAAAACTCCGCATTTGCCCGCTGGTCGATCCCGAACGAACACCAACGAACCTCCTTCGACCAAGACCTTGGGGGACGCCCCACCTATGGAACGGCACTTCCCCGATTAGATGACGGTCTTCCCTACCTACTGGAACTCAACTACGGCAGACGCTGGAACCGACTTTATCAGATGACCGAGCGAGCTCCGTTACGAATTCCACCTGGATCCGAAGCACCCTCACCTCTCGAATTGAAAGATAAGCGCGCTACTGCATCCCATCTGTCGCGCTCCCTGCATGGAGACAACCTAGCAGCAGAAACTCATATCGATGGAGATGAGATTCGCCATGGGATTCACCCGAAATGGCCTCCCTTACATGCCGAGGATCGACCCCGTTCGACTCGCCCCGATGAGCCACCCTTTCGAGCCAATGGAAATACCTTTGATGCCGCGATCGGCGATATCGACAACGACGGTGATTTTGACCTTTTTCTCTCCACCATCATTCACGCCTGGGCGGGTGACTCGTCCGATCGTTCACGATTCCTGGTCAATCAGCTCACGGAAACCGGTAAGCTGGATTTCACGAGTCCCAAGAAGCTGAACATTGATCGAATCCCGGAACAACCCTCGAACGGAGAGCCGCTTCAGGCTATCCATACTCAATACAACCAGGGCGATATCTACGCTGAACTCGCCGACCTAAATAACGATGGACGCCTGGACCTGATACTCTGCTCTTCCGACTACCCGGATCCTCCGCCTCATGATGAACGACTAAGAATTTACCTACAATCGGAAGCAGGCATTTTCGTCGATTCCACCCAGGCACTCGGGATCAATCACGTTGGCGCTGGTATGCCGTCATTGGGAGATATCGACGATGACGGCGATCTGGATCTGCTGGTCGGACAAAGCTTCAACCGACTGAGTGCTGAACTTCGTCGCGCAGCCGCGACGGTAACCGGCGTTATCCATGAAGGTTCTAACGAAGACGCAAAACCACTTCCAAGTATTCGGCTATTCCGCAATGAAACACCGAAAAGCAATCACTCGCTGATCCTCAAACTGACGGGTGATCCCGAAAGAGGTGCCACCCGAGATGCGTTCGGAACCTTGGTTCGCGTGACTGCAGATATAGACGGAGATCCTGACACTCCACCTGTCACACAAATCCGGCAAGTCCTCGGCCCCTACGGCCACTCGGGCAAACAACAAATGATTTCCGTTCACATCGGCCTGGGCAAAGCAACTGCGGCAGAGTCCGTCGAAATCCTTTGGTCAGGATCAGAAGACCAACCGACCAGACTCACCTCGCTTACTGCAGGCAAACACAGTATCCACCAATTTAATACCGACTAATTTTTCATGAACGTTAAAGAGCTTCTAACGGAGGCAAAATCCGTAACGATACTGCACCCGACTATTCCAGTGGAAACTACCGTCGCCGAATGGCTGATACCGTTCACATCACCGGGCACCCCCATTTCAACCGCCCAAAAAAAAGCAATCGATGCCCCGACCATTCGAATTGGAGTATTGAGTGACGATGAAGCCTCAGCCTACCAGATACCAACTGGCGATCAAAAGGAGTGGCGATTTCTCAGGATCCAACCCAGTGGCGTTATCGAGATCTACGCATCACACACCTGGTTTCTGTTTCGACTCGTTAGCCAGCTCACTGACGACTGGTTGATGGAAGACATAGAGACCTTCACGAAGGGGCACCTACTTAAAGCAGCTTTCAAGCACCTTCGTCCAGCCTGGGATTCCCTACTCAACAACCATGCCCGCACTGCCAAGGGGTTTGATGCCGAAGAACACATTCGCGAAATGGCGCGCCTGGGATTCACCCATGTCGAAGTGAACGGGCTCGCTGCAACGTTTCCTTACGAACATGCAGCCCCGGATGAATTGCTGTATCGATTCTACACTTACTGCCCCGCATTGGATCAGTTCGTCTACAGTAAACTGAACAAAGGTATTTACCCCTACGACTACTTACAGGCCAATCTGAACAAACTCAAAAACTCTGCCCAGCTAGCCGAAAAATATGGGTTACGAGCTGGAATCCTGGCCTACGAGCCCCGCAGTGTGCCCGATGAACTTTTGGAGCGTTACCCGATGCTGCGTGGTGCCCGCGTAGACCATCCCTTGAGAAGTTTCCGTCCACGCTACAACCTGACAACCGCACACCCCGTCGTATTGGAGCATTACGCTGAAATGCTGGAAAAGATCCTGACGGCAGCTCCCAACATTGACTATATGGCCGTGTGGTCGAACGACAGCGGAGCAGGCTTCGAATATACGAGTTCTCTTTACGTGGGTCGCAATGGCGGCGGCTATGTCATTCGTGAGTTCAAAGACGACGACGCCATCGCGAAAGCAGCCGCCGACAACATAATCCGTTTCCTAAAGAACCTGCGAGACACCGGCCGTCGCATTAACCCGAACTTCTTTTCCATCCTGAGAAGCGAAATGTTCTGGGTTGAAGACAACTACCTGCGCGAATCGATCGAAGAAGGCATCGACCTCGAAGTGAATTCACTCGTGGCCAAGGGGTTTGATTTAGGCTATAAACACCCCAAATACGATTGGGCTGGAGACTTCAATTACTGTGGCATGTTTAACCAGTGCTCTGACCACGAGAGCACAGCCCGTGAAAGCCTGGAGGCAACGGGTTCCAATGGACACCTTTACTTTAGTCCGGGAGCATTCTGGAACCAGGAGCCGATACTGGCTCCCATTTACCCCAAGCTGCTTTTCGAACGTCTCAAAGCCGTTCATCATCAAGGTTTCTCACACACCGTGGGCCTGACTGGGACGATGGACACCAAGATCGCTCCCTACAACATCAACCAGGAGGTGCTCCGCGCATTTCAGAACGATCCTGAAGTGGATTTTAACGCGCTGCTTTTTCAACGAGCCAAAACCTGGGTCGGGGAAGAAGAGGCCGAACACCTCATCAGTATCTGGAACTTTGCAGACGAAGCCTATCGCTTTTACCCGCCTCCAGTTAGCGTTCTGTCCATGTGGGGCACCTGGTACCGGGTATTGGTCAGACCCTTTTTACCCAATGTCGAGGCGCTGAGCGAAGAGGAACGTGCCTACTATGAAGACTTTCATCTCGGTAGTGCCAACAACTTTGTCCGCGTCGATTTCCGTCGAGAAATCAATTTCGACTTTTGCACGCCGGAATACGCAAGCAAGTGCCGTCACGCGATTACCGATAACGTTTACCCACAGATTCAAAGCGCCGTAGACCTGACTAAAGCCCGACGCGACGCTTCGGAGACGAGCTCTCCCGCACATTCAGTCTATGCACACATCTACGACCGTATAGTCGGTCTTCGTAGTTGGTATCAGACGCAGCGCAACATCGCCGGGTGGATCGAGGGCGTTCACACCTACCTGGAAGCAACTGATGAATCAACCCGAACATCGGCGCGAAACCTGACCCGGGAGATCATCCTGGATGAAAAAGCCAACGCGATCGCCCTGTTAGAACACACCCAATCCGCAACAACGGAATGGATGCTGAAATCCGGGGTTGGCGAAACAACCTTTATTTACGGAGAAAACTTCGCCGAATTGCTCAAGAAAAAGATAGAATTGATGGAGGGACGGGAGGACGATGAACCCTACATCGACCCTGATTACAAATGGCGGATTCCGGGCTATAATTTCCCTCGGCCATCGCGAACTGAATCCCCCAAAATTTAAAATTTTACAGTGCTTTACAGAAAACCACAATTCTAGTGGAAGACTGCGCCCTTTATTTTAACCTTTGTTTATTAGAAAACTGTATTTTAACCTCACTTTTTTCGCTAACCAACCGCTGAAGCACTCTAGCTTCCCTATCATCCCTAAGACTCACAACGTTCTCACACACTTTCGCGGCGAATAATCAGGACTTCGCATTTGCCGCTAGCCGCCCGTAAAACGGTGGCTCCACAAACAACAACTCAAACAGAAATTACAAAATCCTAACTTCAAGTTACCCAACCCATCGGCTCATCCCGAGTAACTCAAATAATTATGAAGAAATACTATAAACTACTATGGCTCTTTCCCATTGCCCTACTACAGGCAGGCGGATTGATGGCCCAGAATACAGAGGACGGGGAAGTCTACGAACTTTCTCCTTTTTCCGTGGATGAAACAACGGACATCGGTTATCTGGCCACCAGCACCCTGGCTGGTTCTCGCTTGAAGACCTCCCTGCGCGACCTTGGTACTTCGATTTCCATTGTGAATGCGGAATTTCTGCGGGATACGGGAGCCACAGACCTTGAGGACGTTCTCGTGCTGACCCCGAATTCTGAAGTTGCTGGATTAGGCGGTAACTTTACCGCTTCCCAGTACGCCGGTTCCGGCAACATTATTCCGGAAGGTAGCCGTGATAATCCGTCCGGCGGTTTCACCCGTGTCCGCGGTCTGGCCGCAGCTGACCTGACAAGGAACCTCTTCCTTACCGATACTCCCTTTGACAGCTATAACACCGACCGTATTGACATCCAGCGCGGACCCAATTCTGCCCTGTTTGGCTTGGGTAACCCGGGGGGTATCGTTAATGCCACAACTGTCCGGGCAAACTTATACGGGAATGCCGGACGTGTAAAGTTGGAGGCAGACCAATACGGCACCATGCGTGGTTCCTTCCGATACAATCTGGTTGCCATTGAGGACCGCTTGGCCATACACGTGGCGGGCCTGCATGAGGCCACTGAATATGAACAGAGGCAGGCCTATCAGGACGACGAACGGATCTATGTCTCGGGTCTCTTGAAGATAAACGAAAATATTCGCATCAATGCCAGCATCGAATCGGGCAGAATACGGTCCACCCGTCCGGACTTCTTCCCGCCAAATGACGGCATCACGCCATGGCTGAATATAGGCAGCCCAGTGGTTGCCAACCCGACAGAAGGGGCTGCCCTCTTCCGCGGAACAGGTGATTTCTTCCCGCCCGAAGCGAACAACTCAACCAACAGCCGCGTAATTGGCATAAATGGCGCTTCGAGCGGATACGTATATCACTACCACGACATCAACAACCCGGATCCAACGTTCATCGGAACGCACTTTGTCAGAACGGGTCGTGGAACTCCGGATAATCTTGAGTTCATAAACGTTCGTCCCCGCGGCATGATCCGCACGATGAAGCTTACCGGTGGTTACTTCCCCGGCGATACGACTCAGTCTGTTCCCTTGAACGAGGTCGGATTCTGGAGCGCCGGTAATATCGACTATCAGATTCTCGATCGCAGCATCTTCGACTACCGGAAAAACCTGTTCTCCGCTACGAGTTCGCAGGGCGCGGATTTCGATGTTATTGAAGCATCCATCGAAGGCAACTGGCTGGAAGGCCGCGTCGGTTTCGAGGTCGCCGGGTACGATCAGAACTTCTCCTCCTGGGGGAATAACATGCTACAAGGCATCGAGAACCGTCTCATCTTCATCGACATGAACCAGTCCCTGATGGCGCAGGATGCCAGTGGCAACTGGCTCCCAAACCCGAACTACGGACAACCCACTATGGGTGGTCAGTACGGAGGCAATGACCTCTTCACCAATCGGGAGACATTCCGGGCAACTGCCTACGCTGAGATTGCGGCCAATGACTTCATGGATGAAGACAGCTGGGTCACCCGCCTCCTCGGTCGCTTAAGGTTAACCGGCAATTACACGGATCGGACAATCGAATCGGGCCAGGCCTATGATGGTGAAGGCGGTGTCAATCCACTGATGGTAGCGGATGCCCTCAACGGAGGCGACGCGAGTCAGGGCATTTGGAACTATCGAGCCGATTTCCGGAAGGGCATGAGTTATACCCTCCCACACAACGCGAGCAGCACAGGAGCTAACTTTCTGGGAATCACATCCCTGAGCGATTTGCAGGGTATAAACATTGGCACAGTTCCCTTTGCCGGACAGCGGGACAGGCCGGTTTCCCCGGCATCGATAACTGGTTGGGATCGGATAAACTCAGGATTCACGACTTTTGATGCTGAAGTTTACCGACTCCGGGAGAACGACAACTATTGGACGACCTTCTTCACTGACAAGTCAAAGACCAAGGTCGAATCCAAAATCCTTCTTGGCCAGTGGTGGCTGTGGGATGACACGATCGCGCTCCTCGGTAGCTGGCGCAACGACAAGGCCAAGTCCGCCTCGGTCAGTGCTCCCAACATAGTAATACCAACTCCATCGGGGGGAACAAGCACCTTGAACCGGCCCCGGAATACCTTGGATCCCGACTTCCTCGCCGGTCCTAAGAATCTGAGTTCAATCGCCGATGAGGACTCGACGTCCTATAGCGTGGTAGTTCATACGCCGGATTTCATTCGCGAAATGTTGCCGGGCGGAACCGAAATCTCCCTATTCCGGAGCGAGTCGGACAACTTCCAGCCGTCCTCCAGCAACGTCAATATCTTTAATGAGCGAACACCTCCGGAAGGTGGTGAAACGATTGAGGAAGGCTTCATGCTGTCTGCCTTGGACGGCAAGCTGAATGCCCGAGTGAACTGGTTCGAAACAAGCGCGGTCAATTCCCGGGCGGAAAACAGTTCGGTCAACTCCTATGCCGGTATTCTCGTCGATCTTGTCGAAGGAACGGTCTTCCCGGAAAACGTCGCCAATGGATGGACCGTTGCCGATGCCCAGGCAGTCCTGCCGCCGCAAGGTGTCATCGACGTCAGTGGCTTTCAACCGAACTGGGCCAATGGCACTGCGGTTGAAGCCCGTTCCTCCAATGACACAGCGACCCAGGACTTCACCGCGGAAGGTATGGAAATCGAAATTTCCTACAACCCGACCCCGGAGTGGACGCTGCTCCTGACAATCGCACAGCAGGAAACGGTGACGTCCAACGTTTATGCGACCGTCAACCAGTTCGTGGACGACTTCGTCGAGCCGGTTTGGGTAAACTCAAGCTTCGCGCAGGGCTTCATTCTCAACGAGGAAACCGGGCAAACGCTCGCGGAGCGGGCCCAGACATCCATTGTTGATCCGGCCCGGAAGGCTGCCTCCCTGGCAGGCATCCCAGCCTATGAACAGCGGGAATGGGGGATCAACTTCAACACCAGTTACAACGTCGGTCGTATGGACGGTTTGATTTTGGACTGGCTCGGTGACTTCACCATTGGTGGTGGCATGCGCTACCAGGATAAGATGGGAATTGGCTTCGGGCTCCACACGAACGAGTTCGGCGAGATCGCCTTCAATCGTGACGATGCGTACTACGCACCGAGCCAAACGTTCTATGACCTGTTCTTCCGCTCTGTCTATCAGCTCAGCGACAAGTACGACCTCACCGTTCAGCTCAACATCAGGGATCTCACGGACCACGATGGCTTGTATCCGTTCTACGCTCAGCCAGACGGAAGCAAACTCTATCGCATCCAAGAAGGCCGTTTGGCCACGCTTTCAGGCACGATCGAATTTTAAGTAGTTCCTTTTTGGTTTTAGTTCAAATCCAAGCCGGTCTCAACCATTGAGACCGGTTTGTTTTTTCTCGAATGATCAAGACAGCTATTATCGGATACGGACAGAGCGGCAAATTGTCGCACGCCTACGGAATGCAGGCGAGCGATTCATTCAAAATCGTGGCAGCATGTGACACCCATCCCGAGAATCGGAAAAATGCCGCCAATGACCTGAACTGCCCCGTCTATGAGAATTATTCAGAGATGCTGGAGAAGGAAGATCTGGACCTGGTAGCCATCGTTACCCGCTCGGATACGCACGCAACCATCGCTTGCGATTGCCTCAACACCGGGGTTCACATCGTGGTGACCAAACCCTGGGCTCTTAATCAGAAAGAAGCTCGCATCATGATCGCAGCTCAAGAAGCAAGCGGGAAAATCATCTTCCCGTGGATCCCTACGTATTGGGCCCCTGACTACAATTGTATCAGCAATCTTTTAGCAGAAAAAGCGATTGGAGATGTGTTTCTGATACGCCGATATCACTCTGACTTTCGCCACCGTGATGACTGGCAAACGGAGAAACAATACGGTGGAGGTTACCTCCTAAATTGGGGCATGCATATCATCCAACCCATCATTGGCCTGGCAAACAGCAAAGTAAAACGTGTCTTTGGTCAGCTCCAACAAACCATTAACCCAGGAGATGCCGATGATAACTTCATGGCCGTCTTGGAGTTTGAGAATGGCATTCGTGGTATCGGAGAATTCACAGAATCTATACACCGTTTTCCGGCCTTCATTATCCAAGGAACCGGAGGGACCATCACCTCTGACGGTGAGACCGTTTTAGTACATACTGCGGACCCCAGCAAACCAGAAGAGATTACCACTCGAAAGATTCCACTCACAGGAAAACAGTTTGGGGATGAAGCAGACATTTACCATGATATCGCCGACAATTTACTGGAAGGAAAACCTTTCCTGACACCTCCAGAACTAGCACTGGAAGGAACCGTCGTGCTGGATGCAGTCAGCCAGTCGCACGAGATCAGACAAACGGTTGAGATGTTCTAGTCTCAGGTCATTCATTTTGTAACCTGGCATCTGGACTGCCTTCGTTGAATGTTTTTAGCCTGACAGACAGAGGATTAACAACTCATGACAACAACACACCCATCGGCTTCGCAAGATCTCAAGTTCAAAAAGCCTATTCCATTAGTACATACGACCGATCTCTACCATCCCCCACAAGATCCCGACGATCAAATCGACCTGGCAACTCTTCTAGCACTTGAGGAGTTTGATTTAAAAGCCATCGTCCTTGATACCACCCAGCAATTTCTAAAAGCATCGCCCGCTGGTTTTGATATTCCTCGTGATCCGGGTTTTGTTCCAGTAGCTCAAATGGGCCATTTGCTAGGCAGAGATATCCGAGTAAGCACAAGTCCCACCCTTCCATTAAAGAGCCCAATAGACTCTGCTTCAGACAGAGCGAAAGACGAACAAGCTGGCATTCACATGCTGCTCGAAATCCTGGAAGATAGTTCTGAGCCTGTTGTAATAACCGTGGTAGGATCCGCACGAGTCGTGACCGCAGCTTTCAACCGCAATCCAGATCTCATGTATGCAAAGACTCGTGCAATGATCCTCAATGCTGGCTCCACAGGTGGTTCAAAAATCGAGTGGAATGTGGGCTTAGACCCGCATGCCTTTGTCGGGCTTTTTCAAAGTGGCCTCCCCATACATTGGTATCCATGCGCAACAGAAAAGAGCGCATTTGTACGCCAACACGAGCGCGGCACCTACTGGCAGACCACAAACGGCGCTCTGTTAAAAAATTTGTCTCCTAAGCTTCAAGCTTGGTTCGCTTATGGATTCACCGGAAGTGCGCGAACCGATATTCTTGAAGTTCTTAATGAGCAGGATCATGGAACCGATTGGAAAAAGCTACTCGGTGAGGACCGTAATCTGTGGTCCACCGCTTCTCTCGTAGCTACAGCGGGTCGAAAACTGACACAAACTTCGGAGGGTTGGCGTTTTGTCCCTCACGAAACTACTGAAACTTCCAAGGTATGGCCTTGGCGTTTAGACCCTATTTCTGCCAAGGTTTCCGAGAACGGCAAAGTAAGCTGGCAACTCAGTAAAGAGAAAACCTCGACTTGGCTCTTTGGTCGCAAACCTGACTTTCAATACGCTGAGGCCATGAATGAAGCCTTAAACGCTTTATTAAAATCGATGCCGGTTTGATTTTATCTTAATGAGGCACAACTCACCATCGTTCCAGACTACGCTCGGAGCAAATCCAGTGTCACCACCAGGAGTATACCTAGCTGATCCTTCGGCAAGAGTGTGGAAGGATGGCAAGCTCTATCTCTATGGTTCAAGGGATGAGAACTGCGCTTATTACTGCTCTAAAGAATTGGTCGCGCTTTCTACAGAAAACCTGAAGGACTGGGTATTACATAAAGGCCTACTAAGGTCTGATGAAAGCCAGGAAGCAATCCAAGGAACAAATTCCTTGTTGTTTGCACCCGATTGTATGTATCGAGACGGTCAATACTTTTTGTATTTCTGCACCCCGGACAAGAACTACCCAGAAGGCGTCGCTGTATCCCATTCACCTATCGGTCCTTTTACGGACACGAAGCAATTCGACGTTCTTGGCTTCAACGAAATAGATCCGGCAGTGTTCATCGACGACGACGGACAGGCTTACTACTTATGGGGACAATTTTCCCTTAAGATGGCCAAGCTAAACTCGGATATGAAATCCTTAAACCAAGGCTCGCTCATAAAAGACGTTCTGACAGAAAAGGAACACCATTTCCATGAAGGTGCCTTTCTTTTCAAAAGGAAAGAGCTCTATTACCTAGTCTATTCAGATATTAGCCGAGCTGACATGCCCACTTGTTTGGGCTACGCCACTAGCCAGAGTCCAACTGGGCCCTATGACTATAGAGGAGTGATCATTGATAACCGTATGTGCAATCCAGGTAACTGGAACAATCATGGATCCATCGTTCATTTTAACGACGAATGGTACGTCATATATCACCGGTCTACTCATGGGAGTAACACCATGCGCAAAGCCTGTCTGGAGCCGATACACTTCGAGGAGGATGGCTCCATCCCGGAAGTTGAGATGACCACACAGGGTGCCGGCTTGCCCCTCGGGGCTCACCGGGCTATTTCTGCTGCTAGAGCATGCTTGCTCATGGGGAGTGCTATGATCAAGGCAGACGGTCCTGACCGGGAGATTCTGACCACGTTGCGCAGTGGTGCGAAAGCAGCATTCAAATACATAGATTTTAACGAGGGAGTAACTGGAGGAACTATTCGAGTAAAGACGTTTCGAGAAGAAGCAGAAATCTGGTTTATGGCGGACCAGGTATGGAACCCTACTTTCGCCCATATAAAAATACCTCCCACTTCACATGTGAGTGATGAATGGCAAACGATTCACTTCAAAACCCATAGGATCATCCAAGGGAAGCACACACTTTGGCTATACATCAGAAACGCTCCATCGGATGGATTGAACATGGACTGGATTCAATTCGATAGCTCACATTTAATAGATAAGTAAGTTCACACAACTAACTGAACAGATTAGTAAACACGTCCTTGATCAAACGCTTTCCTCCCCCTTTTCCCCTTGACCCTTTCCGACTGCAGAAGTTCTCTTGAGGAATAGCGAACACCCTAACGACGGTATTTCTGCAAACCTGTTTTCTCATTTAAAATGAAGCCAAAACGACCTTCATGTAAGACCATTGCCCTAGAAGCTGGCGTCAGCCGAATGACCGTTTCTATGGCTTTGCGTGATCACCCGCGGGTCGCTCAGGAAACGCGGGAACGTATTAAGGCGATCGCTATTCGCCAGGGCTACACGCCCGATCCGAACCTCACAGAGCTGATGCGTTATCTACGGAAACGCGACGTCAGTAAGAAAGAGCCCGTTATTGCCCTTCTAAACGGTAAACCCTATCCAGTCAGGGAATTCGATCAAAACGCCCGCCAAATCCGCGAAGGCGCGATCGAACAAGCAGAAGCTCTGGGTTTCAAAACAGAAGATTTTTGGCTCCATGAGCCAAATATGAGAGTCGAACGCATCGTTCAGATACTCGAGACTCGTGGAATCCGGGGAGTCGTAGTGCTCCCAGTTGAGTCCTTGAAAGACGTATTCTCATTTCCACATGATGATTTTGAAGGCGTGGCGACTTGCTCGGTTGCTGCAAAACTGGGATTCAACCAAGTGCACCCTCACTTTTACCAAGCCATGCACGCGGGGATTTCGAACCTCACTGAAAAGGGGTTTAAGAGAATCGGGTTCTGTGTCACAGAAGCAGAGGATGAACAATCCAACCATCTCTATCACTGCTACCTTACGTGGTATCAGCAAGGCATTCCTAAAGGCGACCGAATCCCCCCACTGTTAAGGACCCACATAGAGAAAACTGATCTACTTAAGTGGGTTAAAAAACACAACCCTGAAGTGGTGTTCAGCTCGAACATGCATCACTACCGTTGGTTAAAGGAAGCAGGAATGAGTATACCTGGTGACATCGCTTTTGCCGCACTCGGACCCTCAGAACACAATCTGGAAAACATCGCACAAGTAGATATCGGCTATAAAAAGATTGGTGCGACTGCGATCGACATTCTGAAAACCAAGCTGGCAAACGAAAGCTTGGGTCCCATCAACAACCCGACTGTCACTTTGATAAGAGGTCTGTGGATCGATGGCAAGAGTGCCGAGCTACCTAAAGCCGCGTTGGCGACTTGATCAAGGGGCACCCAAGTTTACCATTCCCCACAGTAGAAGGACCACCAGTCCTACTACCAGCCAACTCCCTCCAAATCCGATATAATCCATTTTCGAGGGTTTCCCGATCTCCCAATTGCTATTTGGGAACAGCTTGAGATGCGCCACTAACTCGGGTTTCTCGGTTACACGGGCAATAGCCGCTGCTTCTCTTTCAGGGTCTGGATCAATCGGTGTGTAGATTTTCCCGAAGAAGTAGTTGAGATGCTTCTTGTCTGCAGGGGGTGTTACCCATGAAACCAAAATCAGGATTATAAACGGGAAAATTGCGCTCATAAAGAATCGAGCCGCTACCAACTGAGATTTTTTCCATGTGGTAAAATCAATACCCAACCAGCTCAATACCCAAATCTCGGCCTCAAACCGACCAATACCGATCAATGGCGAATTCGGATCTTCCGGATTCACTCGGGCGACTGTTTGGAAGAAAATACCGCGGGGGGCTACATTTACTTCCTTGATAATGCTGTCGCCTATATTCTCGGCACGACCCTTTTCCACATCATCAGCACTCGCGGGAGATTTATAAGATCCCGTATAGCCTTCAGTCTGAACCAAAAACGCCTCGTTAGTGCGAGCCCAGTCCAACCCTTGAAATAGATTTGGCAAGACGGCGAAGATAGTGAAACAGATTACTACCTCTATCATCACCGCTAAACGCGACAGGCGCCTCCAAATGTAACCGAGCCAGATAGGTGCTCCAAATATAGCCGGTATCGAAATAAAATATTTAAACAACTCCAGTAGATTATCGATATAGATGGCGGCTCCGATACCCCCTAACAGAGTGACAGCGATCGTTACCCTCCCAATCAACATGTAGTGCGCCTCGCTTCGTTTAGGAACGAGCGGCTGATAAATATTGCGGATAAAGAGTGCCGCATTGGAAACCGAACCGGCATCCAGTGAAGACATATTGGCCGCAAGAATCCCCACTAACATGAGCCCTAGAAAACCCGGTAAGAGCAGATCGCGACTCATAAAACCCCAGGCGAGATCAGGATCGTGCAGCTGTCCTGCATAAAGACCTAAAGCAATTAATCCAGCCAGCACCCAGAACAGCATGAGAAAACGCTTAAAAAACATCCCACCGATCATGCCAAACCGAGCGGTTTTTTCATTGGTAGCAGAACCCGCTGTCTGCATGTTCTGCGCCACAGCCACAATCGCAACCAGATTGGAAAAGAACATCGCCATGATCGTATACCAGGCGTACTCGCTCAGCGACACCGATCCAAACAGCTCAAAGTTAAACTCAGGCACTGCCGCATGAAGACCTGAAAAGCCTCCCAACTTTGCCAGCCCGAGCGGTATTAGAATAATGGAAAATATGATAATCAGGATCCCCTGGATGGCATCCGTTACCGCGGCCGCTCGGAACCCGCCCATAATCGTATACACAGCAACTACCAATCCATAAAAAATGTAGAACACCACCGGATCCGTGTAGGAATAAAATGACTTCAACTCACCACGCACGTTCTTTTGGTGAAGAACATCGTAGCGCTCCGTTTGCTCAGGGGTACGCTCACTCACTGTAAACTTGGCCAGTTCTTGATACTCGTTGAACTCCTCAACAATCACCTGTTGCTCAATCGTTAACTGCTCGAACGGCTTGGGCGTCAAGGCCATCATCGTCTTCCCAGCCACCATATACCCAACGCCGCCTCCAATAAATGCCATCACCAGCGTAAACGCTGCAAAGCTCCCTCCCAACATGGGACTTTGAAAGCGCTCCGAAAAATAGTCACCTAAGGTCGTTAAGCGGGTTCGACGAAACAGAAGCGTTGTAAACCAATAGAACGGCGTAATGAATAAAACCAAAAACTGTATCCACATACCTCCGACACCCTGTCGGTAAGTTTCCCGAGTAACCGCTACCGCCTGATCCGAATTCGTCGATGATCCAAAATTCAAAAAGAATTGGTAAAATTTGCCTAGAGAGCGCCCCGCCAGAAAATAGTCATCGGTATCATGATTACTTTCTCCAGCCTTCTTCCCCAACCAAAGAATAACAACGAGATAGAGAAGTAGAACGATGAGGTCTAGAATGTGGAGTCCGAATATTTGCACGTTGAGAAAGAGGTAGGAAGTCTGGGAGAAGATTTAAATGACAGGCTCCATATTGCAATGTTGATTAGCCCCAAGGAACGGTCATCTCGATATACCGTAAACTGGTATCGGAGTTCGACGCCAACCCCATTTTGCTCAATCTGATAAACCTACGCTTTAACTGGTAATTATCCCGACCCATTTGCACACAGATTCACTCATGTCTGATCTCAATTACACCCGCACCGGCCATCCGGAGTTTGATGAATTCTATCCCAGAGTAGAGACCTTTCTTAAACAAGACACCATGGATCTGGTCGTAGACAATATCCCGATCCGCGGATACCGATCCCCCGATACGCCCGCTATCTGGCTCCGGGATCATAGCGATATGATGCGGGGATTTCGTCATTTTGAACACGATCTGCAATCAACCGTTACGCATTTTGCAGAGACCCAAGCCATGAATGGTCGTGTATTCGACTATTTTACGAGCACCCCGGAGAAAGTGCCCTGTGAACGGGAAAACTGGGTCAAGTATGTGCGTGTCCCTGTGGAAGCCGACGTCGAATACCGTTTTATCAAGGCTGCATTCCTTGCATGGCAAGCCACCGGAGATGATCCGTGGATCAAGGGACTTATTCCGTCCCTGGAACGGGCGTTAGAGTATATATTTACCCACCCTTGGCGCTGGGATGAAGCGCGGCAACTCGTGAAACGTCCCTACACCATCGATTCCTGGGATTTCGCCTACACAGCCGGTCGGCATGATTGGCTTCAATTTCAGATCGATGACCACACGTTCTGGGGAATTATGCATGGTGATAACAGCGGCTACTACGAAGCCTGTCAGCTCCTGTCGCTCATTTGCAGCCGTTTCGGCGAAGAGGCAAAAGCCACCCATTGGAAGCAATTCGGTGACGGACTCAAGGAGCGGATGAACCGATTCTGCTGGAATGGGTCCTTCTACACCCACTTTGTCAAAATGACACCGGTTGAGATTCCTGAACTGGACGAGGCAAGCCAACTCAGTTTCTCCAACCCCATGAACATCAATCGCGGCGTGACTGACCTGAATCAGGCACGATCGATCCTTCAGGAGTACCAGACTCGCAAAACCTCTTCACAAGCATTCGCCGAATGGTTTTCGATCGATCCTGGCTTTCCAGCTGGAGCCTTCGGCGACGACAAGATCATACCCGGTGCCTACTCGAATGGCGGGATTATGCCGCTAGTCGGCGGTGAACTGGCAAGAGCCTATCTCGAAAGTGGTTTTGAAGAAACCGGCGTTGCGACTCTCCGCCAATATCATCAAATGATTTCCGAAAATGATGAGACCTACCTCTGGTATTTTCCCGACGGCACGGCCTCATCGATCGAAAGCAGCACCAGTCCCGACGCCATGCCAACTGATGGATGGGGATCCTCATCCATGTTGTATGGTTTCATGGAAGGACTGGTCGGTATTCAGGATAAAGGTCGCTTACTCGATACGGTTCGTCTGTGTCCCCGGTGGGCAGCTGCTGGTTTGTGTTCCGCTGAGGCTAGTTTGGGCTACGAAGTCTCGGGTGCTCAATTTTCCTATCACTACGAAGAACGGGCCAATGAGCTGAAGTTAGAAATAAAAACTCAGAAGTCGGACGTTCATCTCCATCAGCTCCTTCCCGAGAACGCTGCTGTTGATTCTATACAAGTCGCGGGAGCCTCGGTTCCTTTCGAAGAATCCGTTCTTGGAGCCAGTCACTACGTGGATTGTCAGCTCTCGGTTGAACAGGGAACCGACGTTATTATACGCTTTAAGTAGGCTCGCGCCCAACGACACAGCCGGGGTTTACCATAAACCCCTTTAGGAGTGCCATTCGGGGTCCTTTGGGTTTTCTATCTAAGGGTCAAAACCAGAGTAGTACCCCCTGGCTCAGGACGATATCTATGCCCGAACTGACATTTCTCAACCGCCTCGATTTCTCTGTGGTAGGCCTCTATATGCTGGCAGTCCTTGGAGTCGGCTTTTACGTGGCCCGATTCAATCGCGGAACTGCAGATTATTTTAAGGGAGGAGGACATATTCCCTGGAGACTATCGATGCTGTCTTTGTTCATTTCGGGCTTTTCAGCCTTCATGTTCGTCGGTGCTGCGGGAATCACCTATGGAAACGGCGGAGGTGCCCTGCTTCTATTCAGTTTCGCTCTACCCGCCTACTTGCTTGGCGCCTGGGTGTTTGGTCCCCGTTGGCGACGCGCGCGCCTCGATACGCCGCTGCAGTTCTTGACCCGTCGGTATTCGCAAGGAACGACCTATTTTTACACCCTGCTCGCCGTCATCCCCAATACTCTCGTTCTGGGAATTATGATCTACACCCTGTGTATTTTCATATCCACAGCGATGGGGATCAACAGCACAATATTTGAGATCGGTCCCATCACTTGCAACGGCTTTCAGCTCACGATGTTCGTTACGGGCGTGGTCATAGTCATCTACACCACCTTGGGTGGACTCTGGGCCGTCATGGTCACCGACGCCGTACAGTTCCTAATCGTGCTGCTCATTACTCTGGTGATGACCCCCCTCGCCTACACCCACCTGGGAGGTGGTAACCCGATAACAGGGATCAGTCGCTTAATAAGCGAGGCGCCGGAAGGCTACTTTGCCATAAATCTCACTGATAAGCCCCTCCTCTTTTGGCCTACCTGGTTTATCTACATTATCTTCGGCTACAACGTGAACTGGCACATCGCGCAGCGCTACTACAGCATTTCAGACGAACGGGATACCAAGAAAATGGCTTACTGGTGTGGCGGACTCTCTCTGGTCATGCCGATGCTTTGGATAATACCAATCTTGGTTACTCCGATACTCTTTCCCAACATCGGAGAACTCTGGCCAAATCTCGCGAAACCGTCGGAAGCCTCCTTTGTCACTCTCGCATTGGCAGTACTTCCTCATGGTATGCTTGGACTGTTAACGGCAGCCATTTTTGCCGCGACTATGAGTTCGACCGATACGACCTTCAATTGGCTGAGCGCGGTTATCACCAAAGATGTGTTTGTGCCCGTTACGAAAAAAGTCACGAACCAGGAGCCATCAGAAAAAACACAACTCTGGATCGGTAAGGCCGTTGTTGCGTCCTTAGGTATATTTGCGATTTGGATCGCCTTTAATATCCAGAAATACGGCGGCGCTTTCGACGTCTACATGAAAGCCGAATCCCTGTACAAAATCACCCTCTTCGTCCCGGTATTCCTTGGGCTTCTTTATACACGCACTCCGCGGTGGTCAGCGATCGCCGCCGTATCAGCGGGTGTCATTGCTGTCTTGGGTATCGGGGTTGCTGCCGCTCTTCAATCCGGAAAATCCGTTTCATTTATGAATATCCTCTTCTCGGACATCAGTGTGACCTGGTTCGGCTTCGACCTTACGCGGTACGAGCTCAACGCTTTGATCGGTCTCGGTGTGAGCGGAACGGTATTCGTGGTTTCTGCCTTCCTGAACCGCAGAGAGGGAGCATTCAAGGAACGAATCGAGTCATTTGAAACCGATCTGCAGACCCCGGCCCACGCCGAAGACGACGAGAAAGTAAGCAGCGAAGGCCTTAAAGCCTACCAGCTCATGGGCGGACTCGCGATCGGCTTGGGTGTATTCCTCTGGTTACTCACCTTTCCAACTCTTAGCGATGGTGGCTGGCTGAACGCGCTGATCGGCAGCATTGCAATCGGTATCGGTTTTTTCATTATTAAGACTGTAGCTCGCTACGCAAAATTACACGATCTCAAGACTTCCATCCCAAAAACCAAAACGATAGATGACTAGACGAGAACTACTCCGCTTGGGCGGGTCCACCCTGCTACTTTCAGGTCTCGCGCCGCTTTCAGGTCTGGCAACCAGCCACCAAGATCCCCGTAAACGTCGGCTATTTTTCAACGAATCCGATATTCCTCGCATCCGGGCCAACGTGAGTAATCCATTGATCAAACCGCTCTTTGACAAGTGGGCCGCGAACTCGCCTTCTGTCCTAACTGAAGCGATGGAGAAGTTTGATGAGACCGGTGAGATCATCCGGGATTTGATGACCGCCATGCGCGCGATGGATGACAGCGCAGCCGTCTATCTGGTCCAACCCACCGAAGCGCGTAAGCAAAGTATCCTCGATGCGATTGAGATCATGATCGCCCGGCCCTACTGGGACTATTTTCGCGACGGTGGCACGGAAATCATCGGGATTCAACGAGCGTCCTTTACCACAGTTCACTTGCTCCTCGTAAGGGAAATACTGGGGGATGCGATTGACGCCGATCTGGACAAACGATTGATGAAAGCAATCGCCGACAAAGGGTGCCAAGCCTGCTACAACACCGTGTATGACATGGATCACCCAGAGACGGTCAAAGGCTGGGACTTCGATGAACAGCACGCCGATTACTACGACATCAATATGGATCGGTGGCCCATGATTCTCGGAGCCAATAACCTTCGCGCAGCACCAGCGGGTGCCTTGGGTCTGGGAGCACTTGCACTGCAGGGGATCGACGACCGGGCTGAACAATGGCTCGATACAGCCGTCAAAAGCACGGAGCGATTTCTCGCCCTATTCAGTCCCGATGGTTCTTTCTTTGAGGGTATTAGTTACCTGGCTTACTCCATGCGCACTACCATGCCATTCATCCATGCGCACAGTCAGCTCATTGGAAATATCGATTGGTCTAGACAGGTAAACTTCGACGGTATGCTGGAACATATCATGACCATGCAGTTCGGAAAAAAGGCTGATGGCAGCCCAGATGTGGTAAACTTTAGCGACTCTCGATCCAGCGTTAATCCCGGGGCCGTCAACCTTGCAGGGATTTACAGTGATAATCCACTAGCCGGTTATGCTGCAACCTACGCCAGCGAACCTATTTGGATTTTTGATCTCTTGTGGTACGATCCTAAAGCACCTTCAAAACCTCCCAGCGCAACATTACTCAACGAACTCAATGACCTGAATTGGGTCCTGTGTCGTTCGGGTTGGAAAGCCGACGATTCGATCGTTGCCTTCAAGAGCGGCGGTCCTGCCAACCATGAACACGCCGACCGAAATCACATCATGTGGAAAACACATGGCGAACGCTTGTTGAACGATCATGTCGGAGCCGCCTATGACCGGCGTCATGAGGGTTGGGCTATGCGCCAGGCTCGTGCCCACAACACGGTTCTACTCGACGGAAAAGGACACCCCTACATCGACGGTATTGAAGGCACAAATGATAGCCAGGCCTACGCCAACATCCTCCAGTACGAAGATCAAGGAGATCACGTCTGGTGGACCAGCGATGCCACCAGTTCCTACATCCTTAACAACTATCACGCACACCAGGTGCTACGTACCGTTCTGTTCGCCAAACCAGACGTCGTCGTAGTGATGGATCAGATACGGTTCCGCTACCGCGCCCAAACGGTGGATGCCAGATTCTATCCAGACAACGTTGACGGCGAAGCCTCCATCCAGACAAACGGTCAAAAATTCACGATCTCACGTCCAAAGGCACAGCTGCACGGTTTTGTGGCGTCGGACACGGATGCAACACCGCGTGAGGCGAAACTGGAGGTCTCCGCAGAAGTTGGTAATTTTCCCTGCGTGGAGGTCCATGCGAACGAAGCACTCACCCATCATATCGTGACCGTGATGGTCACCACCAAGGGTGCAAAGTCACGGAGACCTAAGATCAAGGTAACGCAAAGCGGGATGCGCTGGAACGTAGAAGCAGGTGACCTTCGAGCAACGATCGAAACCACCACCCGGGAACCAAAGATTACCCTCGTTTAACTGATAAAGGATCCTCGTGACAACCAACAACGAACGCCACCTGGAGCGAGCCCTCCGCACCATTCCCTGGGGGTCCCAGACGAATGCCAAGCGCTACGACCGCGATGGCATGGAGCAACGGCCTGCATTTATCAAACGCGCGAGTGGCTGCTATATGTGGGACCTAGATAACCGAAAATTTATCGATTATCGCGCGGCGTTGGGACCCATTATTCTGGGCTATCAATATCCACCTGTCGATGCGGCCGTAAGAAAACAGATGGAGAGTGGTACCTTGTTCAGTATGGCAAGCCCCATCGAGGTCGAAGCAGCAGAGAGCATTCTCGATACCGTCGGATGGGCAGAGAAAATTCGCTTCATGAAAACGGGGGCCGACGCCTGCACCTGTTGCATTCGCCTCGCCCGCAGCAAGACCCAACGCGACCATATTATATCGATCGGCTATCACGGATACCACGACTGGTTTGCCTTTGCCTGGCCCAACCCGGGAATCCCCGAAGCCCTCAAGCAGTTTGTGCACGAAGTCGACTATGGAGATATAAACGCCATTGATCAGCTGTTTGCCGATTTTGGTGACCAATTGGCGGCGGCTATTACCGTCCCTATAGAATGGCACCTCTCACCCAATCCCGAATTCATTCAACACCTGCGAACCAAGTGCGACGAATATGGGACAGCTCTTGTTTTTGACGAGGTGCTAACCGGCTTTCGCCTAGCCAAAGGTGGAGCGGCTGAGTTTTTTGGAATCGAACCTGACATGGCTGCCTACGCCAAGGGCATAGCCAATGGGTATCCACTTTCTGCCTACACCGGGAAAAAAAAGTGGATGGACACCCTCGACCAAACGATCATTACGACTACCTATGCGGGTGAAACCTTGTCACTTGCTGCATCCATCGCGGTCATGGATGTATTTAGAGCTGAGCCGGTCCATGAACATATAAGAAACATGGGCAAGCTATTGCGCGAAGGATTCGAAGCTATATTTAAAGAAACCGGATTCCCCGCATCAACCGTTGGCGTTGACCAAGGCATCGTCATCGACTTCAGCAAGACAAAGGCGGACGACCACAAAAAGCTCTTTAACGCACTGTATGCAAACGGTATTTTCGCCAACGAACAGTGGTTTATTAGCTACGCGCACCAAGCGTCGGATATAGAGAATACACTGGAAGCAATGAGCACTTCGATTGGAGAGATCAGCTAATCAAGCTCTCTTCTTAGCTCAGCCATTCATCCAGGTGCTGCTCAACAAACTCATCGTCACTGAATCCCGGGTACGTCCTGTAAATCCGATCTATTTCCTCTGACTGACCTGTTGAAAGAACTTCATTCGGATTCAAGGTCCAGATTCCTTCCAGTAAACCTTGTCGACGGAGGATTTCGTGAATCCCTGGAATGCAGCCTGCGAAGCGATTGGCGGCGTCAAAAACGACTGCGTTGATATCCGTCATTTGTTGCGCACGTTCCAAAATATGTGGAGGAATACTCCCGCCTGACTTTCTCAACTGAACGAGCTCTTTCAAATCCTCAACCGCTTTCTGAGCCCACACGGCCCATTGTCCGAGAAGTCCTCCCCTGAATGGAACGCATTGGTCCGAAGAATCGCCAAACCGGTAAGTCGTAAGCAGATCTAAAAAGATGTTTTCATCGTTACCTGTATAGAGAGCCACGTCGCCCGCTCGTCCCGCGTCGACCACCGCCCGTGCAACATCCAATGAGTCGTACCGATTAAATGGGGCCACCTTAATACCAACCAGATTCTCGATTTCACAAGCCGCCTTCCAAAAGGAATAGTCCAGACGCCGACCGCCGACGGAGGGTTGAAGGTAAAACCCGAAGATAGGAATTTGCCCAGCGACTGTCTTTAGATGCTTCACCATCTCTTCGTTACTGGCTCCGCCAAATGCGCTCAGACTCACCAATCCCAAATCATATCCCAGCTCCCTCGCCAGTTCTGCTTCAGCTACTGCCTGCGATGTGCGCCCCACAATACCAGCCACTTTTAGTAACGGTTCACCGCGCTGAGCATCACAGGCCTTCATCGTTTCAGCGGCCAACTCGAGAACCGGTTTGAGCAGATCAATTCCGGGTTCACGGATTTCAAACTGAGTCGTATGGACCCCCACCGCAATTCCCCCGGCTCCTGCTGCAGCGTAGTAACGGGTCAGTGCTTTTTGGCGCCGTTCATCGAGTTTGCGATTAGCGTCCAGGGCCAACGGATGGGCAGGAATGACCATACCGTCCATCAAGCGTTTTTGTTGGGTATCTGATAAGCGAGGAAAGTTCACGTTGTTGTCGGAAGAAATTAATAATTGCCGTCCCGTCGATCGAATCCGGTTGGTTTGTTAAAGGTCTGCCCTGACTCGGTCAGCCACGCGGCAATCCATTGCGTCATCGTATCCAGAGAAGTAGCTGGAAGTCCGAACAACTGGTGTGACTTGGAAGCATTACTCAGCCACGCAGTTTCCGCCTCTTTCCCGATGATCAAAGGTTCTTTATTGAACAACCCTCCAAATCGTTTGGCAAGATCGCGCACAGAGATGGTGGAGGGGCCGGTAATGTTGATGGGAGCAGGTGGCGATTCTACAAGGGTGAGGCATTGGATGATCTGATCCAACGCATCCTTCTGCCAAATGACGTTCACATACCCCATACTCACGTCGATAGGTTCTTCGTGAAGCACCTTCTTGGCAATATCCACGGGCACGCCGTAGCGAAACTCCACCGAATAATTCAAACGAATCAGAACAACCGGGGTGCCATGTTTGGTGGACCCATCGACAAAGGCCTGTTCTCTGCCGATACAGGAGTGTGCATAATCACCAATAGGCTCCATCGCTGACGTTTCGGTCGAACCACCCGAATCACGACTAACATAGCTATATACACAACCGGTCGAGAACGCGACGATTCTTGAGGCTTTGAAGCGCTCAGCAATTCGTTTGGACACTTCCACATTGATGCGTCTCAACATATCCGGATTTCCAGCGGTTCCAAACTTCGCACCGACCAAATAAAATACAACCGGACACTCAGGCAGTGCATCCACAAACGCCTGATCTTCAAAATCTCCGACCAAGGTTTTGACGCCGGATGCCTCGTAAACGTCTCTCGAGCTCAGTGACTTGAATCGGGATGCCGCCCATACCGTCCGGTCCTTTCCCAATTGGCGAAAGCCTTTTTTCAGCATCCGACATAAATGCAGTCCCATTTTACCGCCCGCACCTAGCACCAAGACATCGCCGCCAATCGACTCCAACGTCTTGAGCGCACCCTCTCCCGGTTCAGACAGAAAGTCATCTACCTCTTCAACAGAGCAAGGTAATAAACTATGGCTATGGGCTTCTGACATATATGTGTTTGAAATTGGAAATAGGCAGTCGAAGGAGCGATCTTTAGATCAGTTTACTGAAAACCGTGACTCCACTCTCCTATTCTTTCTCCAACCATGCTCTGAGCGCAACAGCATCCTCTTCAAACTGATGGGGTGAATGATCCCTGACATGCTCAATCAAGATCCATCGTTCCCCTGGTAACGCCTCTGCCGCATCGAGGTATTTCCTCCATTCTTCGGTTCCATCTTTTAGCGGTTGAATATCAGGCCAGGCCTCCTGTGCGAAATAGTTACAATGCAGGTTGCTCATCCATGGTTTAACCGCTTCAAGGCCTTCCAGCCTATCCGCCGGCGACATCTGCAACGGGGGCTGCCACAGCGTACGGGCATTCGGATGGTTCACGCCCTCAAGTAGGCTTATTGTCGATTTCGGCGTCTCGGTCAGCGTATCTTCATGAAACTCGAAATCCAGGCGAATTCCTTTCTCAGCTGCAGCCTCTGCGAACGCGAACGCCCGCCCCGTGATTGAGGCTTTCAATTCAGGTGAAATATCCTCTGGCCCGACTCGCCCCGCCCAAACCCGGATTGCGGGTGCTCCCAACGCTACCGCAGTCGCCAGCACACTCTTCATATCAGGCGTCGAATCGGATAATTCCGGATCACAGTCATCGAAACGATAGTAGGAACCATAGGAGGCCACTTCGAGACCGGCCGTACGCGTTAATCTTCCAACGGTTTCCGCCACCTCAATAGCTCCATGAGGCACATGCACATCTCCGCCCCATTCAATGCCCTGCAGCCCATTCGCGACCACGAGATCTATGATTTGCTGAGGCGCTAATTCCCTAAAACTGATCGATACCAACCCAGGTTTTAAAATTGATTGCATAAGCACTACTAAGCAACACGGGAGGTATTACTTGTCCAACTCCCTGTATAGTTACAATAAAACTGCCACAGGCGTGATCTCCAAGACTAACCCTTAAAAGATGCTAACTCGTTTAGAAAACCCATCTAACCTTGATCCGGCCTAAGCGCCCCTTATCCTTCCCCATAAACCTGTTTCTCACATGCCTTCGATCAAATCCCATTTCTTTAAACGCTTACTCACGTTTACCGCGTTCACAACTGGAACGCTCACCGGTAACCCGCTCAACGCAGCACAGAACTGGCCAAGCGAAGCCGAACGAATCGCAGCGTATCAAGAGCGGTGCCAGCAAACCATCGACTACTACGTTGAATTGACGGAGCCAGAAAACCCGGAAAGTGGCAGCCTCTTCACCATCGCTGCGAATTTGGCGGCCGGCGAGAACATCGAATGGGCCCGTGAGCGGCTAAGAACCGTTAACAACCCACCGAGTGGCAGCATGTTCTGGATGCACCCGATGGTGTTAATCATGTATGCAGGCAAGGATATCTGGAACGACGATGATTGGGACTTCATCAAAGAGCTTTGGCGCAGCTACTATCCATTTAGAGGAGACACCGAGAATCACTGGCTGATGTATTACGCCAGTATTTACCTGGCTTGTCAGATGTTTCCAGACTCTGGACCCGAGGCCTGGTATAACGGTAAATCTGCCAAAGAGAATATGGCTGAAGCGGAAGACTACATTCGTGATTGGATACGAATTACCACCTCATACGGTCAGGGAGAATATGACTCGCCCAACTACATAGAGGAATACACGCGCCCGCTCGGGCTACTGGCGGGTTGGGCTGAAGATCCGGAACTACGGGAACTGAGCCGCATGATGATCGATTATGTCATCCTCGATTTTGCGGTCGAGAACCTCGAAGGCATGTATGGCGGAGCACACAGTCGCCTTTACCCCCGTTACGCTCTGAGACCTGGTCTAACAGCCGCTACCCGTCACGCCTGGCTCTTGTTCGGTCAGGGTGAACCTCAGCACAATGCCGGAAATATCATCCTATCGATGTGTGGTTACACCCCCCCAGCCATTATCCACCGTATCGCCAGCGATCGAGATACTCCTTACGTGCAAGAAGAACTGAAACGCACACGCTGGCGTCTCCGCAACGCAGGGCCCGACGCCTTCGAAATCGACGGACGTATTACAACACCGGTTTATAAATACACCTACGTCCACCCCGAGTACCTTTTGGGTTCATCGCAAGGAGGTCTCCTCCAACCGATTCAGCAACAGACCTGGAGCCTGATCTGGAAAGACGAAAATCCATTGGAAGCCACGAATACGATGTTCGGTATCCAACCCTATTCCAATCCCCTCGAGGGTACCATGTATTTCGCTTCAGACTGGGACACCGTAACCGATCTTATTGCTCGCTCAAAGGTCGATTACGATTCGCCGGACAAGCTGGAAGGCGGTTCGCCCTATGAACACATTTTTCAGCACAAATCGACTCTGATTGGGCTGTATTCAATTCCAGATGAAAATCGCTTTCCCCATATCCAGACGTTATTTTCCCGAGATCTGAAAGACCGAACGGAGAGTGAATCGGGTTGGATTTTCGCACAAGGTGGCCCCATCTATATTGCCTATCGCCCGTTCGCTCCCGGTGAATGGCGCCCCGTTGACTGGACCGGTCTCCTAAAGGGCGGTGCAGGCGGTTGGTTCAGTACCAACTTCGAGGAACTGGCAGCCGGCAGTGAATTCTACGTCAGCGAGTCATTGAATAACGGGTACATCGTGCAAGTAGCCCCAACCGGGGACTTTGATTCCATGCAGTCTTTTCAACAGGCCATCACCGATCTACCACTCATGTTTTCCTTGGATCCGGTTCCCACGGTGAGTTTCACCGGACTCGATGGAAGTGAACTCAAAGCGAGTTACGGAAAAGAACTCTCCGTCGACGGTAAAACGATTCGCTACGATGATTGGAGGCTCTTTGACGGCCCATTCTCCCAAGCCGACAGAGCGAGTGAGAAAATAGAGATCATTCATGGCAACGAACGCCTCACCCTGGATTTCAAAAACACTACCAGCACAACCACTTTTACACCGGACCGATGAGCACTAATCGCATTCTTCTCTTCTCATCACTGTTTCTCGCCTTACTGGGTCTCCGGACTAGTAGTGCAGATTCGCAAACAGAGCTGTTTGCTGCGATGATCATGACCAAGGCTCAGCAAGCCAGTTCGATCCCGACAGACAGCGGCATTCTCGTCAGACACGCTGAAACCGGTCTATGGAAACGACTCGGGCCGAAAATCCAGATGATCAGCAGCGCTACCGTCGACCCATCAGATCCAGCTACCATCTTCTTCGCCTGCGGTAATGGGATCGCCAGAACCACAGATGGCGGCGCCAATTGGCGACTCGTAACAGGATGGCGCGAAAACGACGCCCTTCAAATAGCAATCGACCCTACAAACTCTGATCTTGTCTACGCAGCCACCGCGTGGGGGGTTACGATCTCAAAAGATGGCGGAGATTCCTGGATAGCGGCCAACAAGGGTCTACCTGAATATTTCTCCAAAGGAATTGTCGTCGACCATCGACGACCGAAACGACTCCTCCTGGCAACGACAACCGGCTTATTCGAAAGTAAGAACCAGGCAAGATCGTGGAAGCGGGTTCCTTCATTTCCCAAAGTCGCAGCACTGCGACTCCGAAGAAGCGACAGTAATCCCGACGTATGGCTCGCCGGCACAGAAGGCCAAGGTATTTGGATCTCTCGAAACGATGGAAAGACCTGGAAACCTTCCGCCCCGGAATTGAAGGAAGCGAATGTATATGCAGTAGCAATGGACCCAACAGACTCCTCGCTGCTCGCTGCGGGAGGCTGGAACACAGGCGCCTACATCTCAACCGACGGTGGAGACACCTGGCGCAAGACAACTGGCAAGCTTCCCTCACCTAACATCACCGCCGCAGTCTTTGATGAAAATAACTCCAACCGTCTTTGGATTTCCACCTTCGAAGAAGGCACGTTCTACAGCGATGACAGGGGAAAGAGTTGGATCAACGCCCAACTTGATGGAGCCTATGTATTTGATCTTGGGTTTCTACCCGCTAGCATCAGCGACTAGGTAATTTCAGGACAATGTGACACATCGGTTCGCCCCTCTGGACATTTTTATTTTTTGTGTGTTCACACATAAACTAGCGTCCCTGTCTTTAATGCGCCCAGGTGGCAGAATCGGTAGACGCTGTGGACTTAAAATCCATTGCCCCAAAACAGCCTGCTATCAATTATCCCTTCATTTTGTGGGGTCTGCCCATAATTAAAAAGCACCACTCAGAAG
>CAYGQM010000023.1:69385-84515 GCA_964352065.1 uncultured Opitutaceae bacterium | reverse complement strand
AATTTCCCACCCATCCCATCCCGCGAAGGCGAGCGGCTAGTACTCAACTTTGATCCCGTAGAGTTTGATGAGAATTTCATCGATTTTATCCCCTTCACGCCCGAAACCTTGACGGTTGATTTTTATGACGAAAATGAAGGGGGATTTCAGATAAAACGATCGGATTCCGATACGATGGAACCGATCGGCAACGTCATTCGATATGAGAATTACCCGCTTGGAACAGGCCCGAACGACCGTGAGCAAGTTCTCCTGAGTCTGGACAGTTTCTCCACCATCCAGGCCTATTTATCTTATGATACCGCGACGACAGGAACCGCCTATATGTTTTACCCAAACGGAAGGCCCGAAGGGAATTTCATCACCAACGCCCTAGGCCCCAATGTAACCGGCACATTTACCATTGAAGCCGCACAGCCTCGTCGAGTGCCCGAAAACAAGAATTCAACCCGAGTTACGCTCACGACCACATTCACTCCCAACGACACAAATCAAGATCCGGTCACAAACGTTTTCACTATCAATCTCTTCGGATTGCTCGACGATACGGATCCAGATTTATCAACTACCTACGAGGGAAATTACAAAGTGTCACAAAACGACACGGAGTTCCTGCAGACAGGCGCCTTGTTCTACCAATGGCTGGATGTTGAGGGACAGATCTATCTGCTGGTTGATTTCGACTTTGTCTCTGATATGCAGATATTGCTCGAAAACGACACTGCGGGCGACGCGGAGATCTTTTTCACAAGCCAAAGCGCATTTCAAGATGCCACCTTCACCGCAGAACCGGGTGAACCAAAGCCTGAGCCTGTCGATAAAGATGGCGATAAACTTATTCTCGTATTGGAAACCGAAAACGCTGACCTCACGATCACTCAATCAACTATTAACATTGATTTCTATGATGACGGTGACGGTGGCTACGAAGCAACGAGAACGGACAGCGAAGTAAACCAATTCGGAGACCTTGCCTACGAATGGATCGCAACCAGCGAAGAAACCCGGGTTGATTTGGTGTATGATGCCATACAACCTATGCAGGTCTACCTAACCCCACAACCAAACGGGGTCTCATCCATGGGAACAGCAAAGGTGCACTTCCCGCAATCTAGGGCCGTAGTCGATGCCACTTACGACTACATCGTCGATGGCGGGGCTCCAAGACCTGTCAATCTAGACCAGTCCGGGAAACAGATTACCTTTACGATCAATAGCACATCGATCTCGACGCTCATCATTGACCTTTCCACTGATTTCGCTGGCACCTATAATTTTGCACGACCCGAGTTCTTCGGACGACCAACCGGCAATCTCATAGAATACCAATGGTTTGAACGTCCCGACGGAATGATTCTGACAAATTTCATATTCGACCGCCTCCCCCCATTCCAGGCGCTTTTGGATCCGGTTGCAGACACTGCTGAAATTCTCTATACTGAAACTGGTACCGTTAGCACGGTCCCTTACTCCATAGGTGATGCCGTTGAAACTCCTCAGTCTGAAAACAGGACAGGTACTAGACTGCTTGTTGATATAAATACGGCTACCGTAGATACTCTCCAGATTGATCTGAATGACAGTTCGACCGGTGATTGGTTGAGGACCCGACCAAACGATGGCGGCACCGATTCGGGATCGATTGATGAGTATGCGTGGCTTTCATACCCGAGCTATGATCAGGTCAATGTGGTATACGACTTCTTCCTGAACACCCAAATCTTCCTCGATTACAATACAGCTACCAGCGGGACGGCGACTGTCTACTTCATCACTGGAGGCAACTTTGAAGAGGGAACATTCGAAATTACCACTGCTGACTAAGAGGTATTTTCCAGACGCCTCTTAAACGATCCAAATCCCAGAAGATCAATCCTTAGCCTTGATCCTCAGGAAGCAGGGATATTCGCTAACTGTCGAATTCGAGATTAGTACGAGCTGGGTGTCCGAATCGATAGTCGCGGTTGTCTCCAGAAGTTCCCACGTTTTCAAATCCGTCGATTTTTCAACTGTAAGCGTTACGTCAGACGACTTTGAAAATCGGCTGATAGTAAACACTGCCTTGCCGCTTCCATCGAACGAAAGCACCGGAGCAACGGTAGCAGAATCACTGCTGTTGGGAAGACTTCCCACGGCCCATTCGAGAAGGTTCTTCGCCCAGTCGCCATCCGGATTGTCTGATGCGTCGGTATCATCACCCACGTTAAAACCAGCGATCCAGGAGTCGAACCCTGATAGCAATTTCGTATAGGTAGCAATTGAGGTCATACTGGGATCAAGATCACCCTTAAAAACTTTCGCTTTAACCGTCGTCGTATTCGAAATGGCAATCGCCGAATCGTATAGGGTGGAGCTAGCTGTAGGCTCGGAATCATCCAACGTGTATCGTATTTCAGCACCTTCCGAATTCGTGCTCATCGTCACTGAGACAGAACCAGTAAAATCTTGGGAAGCAGGCTCTATCTGCGGCGCTGCCAGTATTTCCGCTGATGCCTGAACAAGCCCGGACTGGAGAATCTTGCCTCCGTCACCGACGATTATAAACGAGTTATTGAAGTAATGAACATCATTTCCGGATTGAGCACCGCTCTGAACTAACCTCCAGATCTTCCCATTGCTCGAAACCAGGTTAATCAACGCGCTCCCGTTATCGAGATCCTTACCAAGCGCATAGTAAACGCCACCTCCGAAAGCGAAGGACTCCACTTGATTCGTATTGCCTTGCTCCAGCGACTGCCAGGAGAGGCCTCCATTTTCCGAAAAGGCTGTTCGGGAGAAAAATCCACTTCCCACGAAAAATCCATTGTAAAAATCAACCGCGTCGAGGCCCCACCACGGCATCAGATCGCTGTTATCCTTCAGGTCTTCCCAATTCGTACCATCGTTAGTTCTAAACAATAGTAGCTCCTGCCCTGCTCCATTGTTTCTACCACCTACGACAAAAACACCATTCCCATAGGCAATGCCGCCCAACGTATCATCGTCAACAAGACCAATATCGACTTTGGTCCAATCGCCATCATCGATACGGACAAAGACACCGCCATCGGCTCCCACGGCAATGACCTTCGAGCCATCCGCATTGCTGGCCACACTATTCAATCCCCGGGGGAAACCAGGGGCCGACGGTAGCGGTTCAATAAGTTCTCTCGTCCAACTGGAGCCATCAGGAGAAGACAGTATCGTATATTGTCCCACTCCAGAAACGAACTCCGCACCCGCAGCAATAAACTCGGAACCCGTCCAACAGATGCCTTCAATAATCATGTTGCCCAGAAAACCCAACCCTGTCGGAGACACGTCTTCCCAGGTTATGCCGTCGGAGGATCTGAGAATGATACCACGGCCCCCTGCCACGATATGTGTACTATTCGATGCCAGCGATTCGAGGTTATTACCTGTATTTGAATTACGAGAGGCCCATGTATTAACGGGATCAGTGATAACCACCTGAGCCGACTTTGTCTCCGTCCCCCCTTTCATATCACTAACCGTCACAGACACTTGATACGTACCGCCCACCGTGAAAGTCGGACTGATAGTGCTCGTGCTCGGATAAACTTCCCCATTACCCAGATCCCACGAATACACCAAGCTGTCGCCATCCACGTCATTTCCACTGGCTGAGAATGAAAGAGCCGTTCTCGCCTCACCTTCTAGAATAGGATTGAGAGTTACTGTTGGAGCATTATTCCCTGCAAACGCTCCATAATTGACCACCACATCCAAATACTCATTCGACGCGTTTCCTCCCACCGCGATCGGCGTTATGTGAACTCCAGCCGCCGTATCCGAGTAAGTCCTGCCAAGACTGATACCCCCATCTTGCCGCTCGCCTTCAGACTCAGGCGTCGTATCAATAATCCAGCCTTGGTTTCTGTCGGTTCCGGAAGGAGGTCTTTCCCACAAAATATAGGCACCTCGGTAATAATTTGCATTCGATTCAAATCCCCGGCGAAATCCGACCCAATAGTTTTCATTGTTTGCCTTCCGAATCTCCAGACCCTGGAGGCCTGTAGAATTCTTATGGTCAAAACGAAACACCCGCCGGGTATAACTTCCAGCCGCATCGATGCGTTCGACCTGATCCGATGCCAACCAACCCAGGTAGCGCTTTGCCGCCATATGGAAATGCGCACGATTTGCGTCTCCATCTCCCATCACATCCCACAGGTCACCGTATTCTTCATTCGCTCCCGTAGGATCTACCGGGTCCACAGAGGCTGGATTCGTATCATCAAACACCCAGTAATTGGAGTGATTGAGTCCATAGTTGTGTCCGAATTCATGAAGGATCGTTTCCGTACTCGGAACACCATTCAGCCAATGCTTGGAATTGGCGCCTCCAACCGTGCCCAACCCCGCAGCCGAACCCCAGCTATCCAACTTCGGAAAGATGATGCCAACGATGTCGAAATCCCCCAAGGCACCATCAGGACTACCGGCAGCCTCATACAGAGAGATCGCTTCATCAATCATATCCTGATTATCCTTTGTGCCACCGGTGCCATTAAACGTGTAATCAGCCGTCGCGCCCAGCGTATACGTATTGGCGCTGGCCGTCGCTGTCATGGATGTCTGATCATAAGAGAAATCTTTCAAGCGCTCAGAAACTTCGGTGTTTATCTGCGATTCGAGATCCGCTTTGGACAAAGGCGCATTCGGTTTGTCAGTGAAGACCACTCGTATAAAGATCGAGGTTTTGTCGCCTGTGGTTTCGTTTACTGAGATCTGATTCTGACTCTCACGTATCAGCTCAATCGGGAAACCCTTTGCACCCAATTCCTGGACCTCGCTGGAGAAAACAACCGAACTACCCGTATATTTTCCAGGCAAGTTGTCATATCCGCGTACTTCTGCCTCCAACCGACCCAGTGTCTCATCGTTGGAAAACTGAAAATAAAACCCACCTGCCACCGCAATCAAAGCAGCGCCCCCCAGCTCCTCTCCTGTCAGGAAATCGACATTCGGATCTGGATTACCTGGCAATAACGTCTCTACAGCCCAATCAGCATCCTTACCCTCAAACACCTTAAAAACATTCGCATCCAGAGCTGCCCAACCATCCATACGAATCCCCTGCAAGGGTACATCCAGTTTGGAAAGACCCGTTCTGGGTGCATACTCATCGTCTATTCGCAGTCGGGTCGAATCTTCCAGATAAACATCAACATGGTGTTCGGGTGTATGGTGGTCATGGTCACAAATCGCAGTGACCTGCACATCGCCCGTGACCGAAAAAGGCTCCTCTACCCACAAGCGAATTTGAGCTGGTAATGATGCATAATCCGCATAACCGATGGCGCGCTTCAATGCCCGCTCGCTGTCATTTCGAATAAGACTGAGCATAACGGGTCTCCGCGATTCCGCGAGCGCTACCCCTGTTTGAATAAATGCAGACCCTCGCTCGCCCGCGCGATACGAGGACAACCAGCCCTCAAAATCAACTAACCTAGTCTCGGCTATCAGTGAATCAACCGGTTGAGCAAAGACCGAATCAGTAGCCACTACTCTCTGCAACGAATCAGCAGCCGTTTCCTTTGAATTCTGCCGTAACTCTGCCCGAAACCACAGGACAGTGGCAATCGCGAGAACTACAATGACGGAGAAAGATGTACGAATATGGGGACGCATAGTGCTACGAAGAGTGCCTTTACAAGCAACCAAAGTCAATATGGGAGCACAACCGGATAAAAATACCGACCCTTTCCTTCAGGACCTGCCCTCTAAGCAGGAACGAGTTCCTTACTGCGCAGATGGGGCTGAAAAATTAAACTTCTCTATGGGCGACGGGGTGTTGGCCTCGGTCATCAACGTTTCCAATTCTTTAACGATTGCAGGGTACTTCGAAGCGAGATCTGTCGTCTCGCCCGGATCCGCTTCCAGATCGTACAGCTCAAGCTTTGCATTCGCTATCTTGTTAATGTCGTATTTCACACCCTTCCAATTTCCTTTCCGGATCCCCTGCCGGCCTCCCCGCTCGTGGAACTCCCAATATAAATACTCATGTTCCGCTTGGTTTCCATCCCCTCGCAAGGTGGGTAAAAACGAAATACCGTCTACGTCCGCAGGAACTTCGGCCCCCGCAATTTCCGCGACGGTTGGCATTACGTCCCAGAATGCCGAGATATGATCTGTCGCAGATCCAGGCGCAATCACTCCAGGCCAACGAGCCATCATCGGGACCCGGATACCCCCTTCATAGAGGTCCCGTTTGAAACCTCTTAAAGCACCGTTACTATTGAAAAACTCGGGGTCATGCCCGGCTTCCTGGTGCGGCCCATTGTCTGAGGTAAAAATGATCAGCGTATTGTCGGCAATTCCCAGCTCTTCGAGTTTCGCAACGATTTGCCCCACATGATCGTCCAACATCGTCACCATAGCCGCAAAGGCGGCATGCGCTTCGGGCTGCGAGCCATAACTACCGACCTTGTAACCTCTTTCACCATAATCAGCCCCATCGTAAGAGCTCTCCGGAAGAAACTTGCCACGGAATCGCTCCATATACGCTTCAGGTGCAAACATCTCCGCGTGAGGAATCACATGGGGAACAAAACAAAAAAACGGTTGATCCTTGTTCGATTCGATAAACTCCAGCGTCTTCTCCTGAATCAACGTCGGCGCGTAGAGGCCTTCCGCCGACCCCGCGTTTTCCTTGAGTTCGATTCGCTCATCATTGTGCCATAAGTGATACGGATAGTAGTTGTGAGCGATCCGTTGGCAGTTATAGCCGAAAAACTCATCAAATCCCTGATTATTCGGATCCCCCTCACTCCCGGGAAAACCCAGTCCCCACTTTCCGAAAGCACCGGTGACATAACCCCGTTGCTTAAGCACTTCCGGCAAAGTCACGGCCGCAGCCGGCAACGGCTCCTGCCCTTCAGGCATGATCTCTTTGTTGCCACGAATCGGCGTATGCCCCGTGTGCAACCCCGTCATCAGGCTGGAACGGGAGGGCGCGCAAACAGTGCTACCTGAGTAGTGTTGCGTAAAACGCATGCCACTGGCGCCTAAGGCATCCAAATGCGGTGTCTGGAAAAGAGTTTGTCCCCAACTACTCAGATCCCCGTATCCAAGGTCATCTGCCAAAATATAAATGATGTTGGGCGGACCCGCGGCCTTTTCGACCGGCGCTTTTCCGCAACCGACGAATACCGTGATTAGAACCAACAAAAAACTCAGGGAACGAAGATCAATTAGCATGTGGAGCGAATCGAAACTGCGCTCATGCCCCAAGTCAATGTTTCCTCGATCCCAATGACTTCACTTCCAAACACAACTTTCACCTAGACTTGTAGCACTCCAAAAAGTCTGTTTGCATTGAACGAATCACCTGGCACCAAGCTCGCATCCAGTCTGTTGCATTTGCCCTATGAAACCATTCGCATTTCTACTGCTCTGTTCACTTATTCTTTCTTTCATTCCGTTGAAAGCCACTGAACGCCCCAATATTCTGTTCATCCTTGCCGACGACCTGGGTTGGAAAGACACCGGTTTCATGGGGTCCTACTACTTTGAAACTCCCCACCTCGATGAGCTGGCAGCTCGCAGCCTTGTCTTCAAACAAGCCTATGCGGGCGCCGCAAATTGTGCACCATCACGGGCCTGCCTCATGACAGGTCAGCAGTCCCCTCGCCACGGGATCTATACCGTAAGTCCTTCCGATCGCGGTAACGCAGTCACCAGAAAACTCATACCGATCAAAAATATCAATCACCTGGACGACGAGGACATTACTCTGGCTGAGCTAATCAAAGAGCTCGGTTACCAAACCTGTCAGGCAGGGAAATGGCACCTAGGCGACGATTCACGCACTCAGGGATTTGATCGCAATATTGGCGGGTGGAGTAGTGGCAGTCCCATAGGAGGCTACTTCGCTCCGTGGGACAATCCCTTCCTTGATCAAGGTGAAGATGGAGAATATCTGACCGACCGAATCACGACCGAAGCCTTGACCTGGCTTAAGGATCGCGACGAAAAGAAACCTTTCTTTCTATATCTCCCCTACTACGCCGTCCACACCCCGCTCCAGGCGAAGCCAGAACTCATAGCCAAATACGAAAAAAAAGGAGCCCGCGGTGAGGTC
The DNA here is from genome assembly GCA_964352065.1 of uncultured Opitutaceae bacterium. Taxonomy (GTDB): domain Bacteria; phylum Verrucomicrobiota; class Verrucomicrobiia; order Opitutales; family UBA2995; genus UBA2995. The sequence continues at coordinate 76,429 of CAYGQM010000023.1, read as the reverse complement.
GATAACCCGGTATACGCCGGCATGGTCGAAAACATGGATACCCAAATCGGGCGGGTTCTGGAATACTTGGAGGCTCAGAATCTGGTTGAGGATACGCTCATAATCTTCTCCTCCGACAATGGAGGCATTCGTTCGGTTGCCCCTCAAGATCCACTCCGCGCAGGCAAAGGTTCCTACTATGAGGGCGGTATCCGTGTTCCCATGACCGTCGCATGGCCAGGACACATTAAGCCAGGGGTCAACGAGGACGCCGTGGTGACCTTTGTCGATTGGATGCCAACGCTAATGAGCCTGCTGAACCACCGTCTGCCCGAACGCCCTCTAGATGGCATCGACTTTTCACCGATACTGCTTGGAGATGTGAAAACCATTGAAAGGTCCCTCTACTACCACTTCCCGGTTTACCTCCAAGCCTACAACCCCAAGCGAGATGATGGACGCGATCCCCTTTTCAGAACTCGTCCTGGATCAGTCATTCGCAAAGGAAATTGGAAGCTCCACGAATACTTCGAAGACGCCGCGGTAGAACTGTACGACCTTGACTCCGATCTCGGCGAAACGAATAACGTAGCCACCCAACATCCCGAAAAAGCCAAAGAATTGTATGAATCTCTTAAGGCGTGGCGGACTTCGCTTAACGCTGGTGTTCCTACCCAACCGAATCCAGATTACGACCCGGTCGCTGCGGCAGATTTTCTTATCAATAGCCTGAATAAAAAAGGACGATAACTCTATGAAAACATTCTCAATACTATCCCTGCTATCCATCATTCTCTTCAGCGGTTGCGGTTCGAAAGGGGAAACAGCCAATCACAAAAATGTGGTCGTCTTCCTCGTAGACGATCTGGGTTGGAAAGACCTCGGCTGCTATGGCAGCACCTTCTACGAATCACCGCGCATCGACGCTTTTGCAGCGGAAGCAGCCCGATTCACGAACGCCTACACGCCCAATCCGGTTTGCTCCCCTACCCGGGCTGCCATCATGACCGGCAAATACCCATCGCGCGTGGACATCACCGATTGGATACCGGGAGCTGTCGGGAAAAACCCAACCTTGGTTACACCTGAAGACCGCTCCAATCTCGCCCTCGAAGAAGTCACCATAGCCGAAGTGCTTAAAGAGCATGGCTACCAAACCTTTTATGCCGGTAAATGGCACCTCGGTGACGAAGGGCACTTTCCGGAAGACCAAGGATTCGACATCAACAAGGGTGGCCATCACAAAGGCAGTCCCCCAGGCGGCTACTACGCCCCGTTTGAGAACCCCCGTCTCGACGACAAACCAGACGATCACTACCTGACCGATCGGTTGACCAACGAGTGTATCGAATTTCTAGGGACACGCGATCAGGACAAACCGTTTCTGATGTACATGGCCTACTACACCGTTCATACGCCTGTCCAAGGCTGGGACGAATATGATGCCTACTTCGAAGAGAAGAAATCCAAGCTCCCCAACGGCGGCGAACCCGAAACCCGCCAAGAGCGCGAGGGAACCACCCGTCTCACCCAATCCGATCACAAATACGCAGCTATGGTTAAGGCATTGGATACCAGCGTAGGTCGCATACTCGACGCCCTTGAAGCGATGAACCTCGACGATGATACCATTATCATCTTTTCATCAGACAACGGTGGACTAACAACCCTCCCCAGACTCGCACCTACGGCTGAGCTACCTCTCCGGGCTGGCAAGGGCTGGTGCTACGAAGGCGGCATCCGTGTTCCACTCATCATTAAGGCTCCAGGGATTAACACGACACAGAAAGTCATTGATACTCCCGCGATCAGCATGGACTTTTTCCCTACCATCCTCGATCTGGCCGGATTACCTTCACGCCCTGATCTTCACAAAGATGGAGTCAGCTTGAAACCACTCCTCGAGGGCAACTCCATTGAAAACCGCGCACTCTTTTGGCACTATCCGCATTACCATGGTTCCACCTGGAAACCAGGCGCCGCCATTCGCGATGGCGACTGGAAACTGGTCCAGTCTTACGAATGGAATACCCTAGAGCTTTACAACCTCGCTGACGACATCGGGGAATCCAACGATCTTTCAAAAACCCATCCCGAAAAGACCCAAGCGCTCCTGACTAAATTAAAGCAAATGCAGGAAGAGACAGGCTCCAAGTTACCGTATCCAATTAACTGATTCTAATAAAAGTGGCGCCTGAGACCATGATTTAATCAATTGCCAGGTTCCACCAGGAGTTCAGCAATCCGCTTCATCCTTACAACCCCTGCAACTGAATTGCCAATTGTGTTGCAGGTAGGAGGGCGGATTCATTCATCAAGGTAGGAACCGCCAGTTACCCGGCGGCCCCCTCGCAGATCCCTGCGTGCGGTTTTCCCGCACAGGGCTCTTCGCGGCGACGCGCAGTGTAGAGATTCAGTTGTATACATATGATAGTTGGAGGCGGGTTTGAGGTTCATAGGTTCCTTCAAACATGCGAGGAGCTGGCATTCCCCAACTCTTCCACATCTCTCTGAAGCCATGCCAGTTATAGCTACGCCGCTGGCTGCGCCGATTCAACCATTTGAAGACGAGGCGCTGGCAAAGGTGCTGGTAGATCCACAGACTCTTCGCATTTCCTCTGACTCCATAGTAGTAGCAGTGTCCTTGCAGCTTTCGTCTTAGCGTCTCGCCCAGTTTCTTCTGCGTTGAACTGCGGTTTGTGCGTATCCACTCCTTCATGCCGCGCAAGGACTCGTTCATTTTCTTCGCGTTGGTACGCCTTTTCACTGTTCGCTTCCTTCAATACATGCCACAGTCTTTGGGACCCCGACGGACCTTCCGGAGCAAACCTCTTGCGCTCCTTCCATACTGGCTTCCGTTAATCTTAAAACGTCGCCATCCGCGTCTTTCCTGTTACGAGGCTGTGTCAACTTTTGGAGAACTGCGAGTCCTCCTGCGGCCTGCATTGTTCTCTGTGTACGCTTCGCAGATGCTGTTTCACCGGCCGACAACACCTTCTCAGGCCAGTCGGTTTGGACCATTATGATGTATCCATTTTCTTTTGACGATTTAGCTAACATCCACGCAACACTCGATATATTGTACTGGTTAAGTTTTCAATAATGGGGTTCTGCCCCCCCAACGGAAGCGCCTTGCTTCGCTCGGCGCACAAGAATCAAGGAATGGCCCATTTGGGCTCCTTACCCACTAGTGTCCAAAATAACTTTTTGAAAAGAGTTTAAATAGCCTCCGTCTCCGGTCAAATTGTTGGTGCTAAAACATCAATACGAACCATCAACGGAGGCAGGATAATGAGTAGGACTTCGAGTCTATTTAGCCAAATACTTTCTTTAATAAAACGTACTGAGTTTGAGAAGCTGGTGAAGCTGCATGAGAGTGATCGTGGAAGCAAAGGTTTCCGCAGTTGGGATCAGTTTGTTTCCATGTTGTTTTGCCAGTTGGCGCAGGCCAAGTCCTTGCGAGAGATCGAAGGGGGACTCAAGAGTTGCGAAGGCAAGCTGGCGCATCTGGGTGTGAACGAGGCTCCCAAACGATCCACGCTCAGCTATGCCAATGCTCATCGTCCGTGGGAGCTTTACCGGGATCTCTTCTATGGTTTGTTGTCGCGATGCCGGTCGTTTGCTCCGGGGCATCGTTTCCGTTTCAAAAACAAACTGCTGAGTTTGGACGCGACGGTCATCACGCTGTGTTCGAGCATGTTCGACTGGGCTAAGTATCGCAGTGGCAAGGGTGCGGTAAAACTGCACCTGCTACTTGATCACGACGGTTACCTGCCTACCTTCGCTCATATCACTGAAGGCAGTCGTCATGAGATGACCGTGGCCAAGCACCTTTCCCTGCCCAAGGGCAGCATTGTGGCTATGGACAAGGCCTACGTGGACTATGGAATGTTTGACCGCTGGGACGATGAAGGAGTCTATTTTGTCACTCGCTTGAAGAAGAACGCGTTTGCCATCCCCTACAACGCTAAGCCGGTGCCTGCCAGTAAACCGCACATTCTTGCCGATGAAGACCTCGCCCTGCAGCCCTTCTACGGTTCCTATGACCGCAAATGCAAAAAGACCATGCGACTGGTGACGGTATACAACGCCGACAATGATGAGACCCTGGAGCTAGTCACCAACATACGTCACCTAAGTGCCGATACCATCAGCGAGATCTACAAGGAACGTTGGCAGATCGAGTTATTCTTCAAAGCGCTCAAACAACACCTCAGAGTAAAAACATTCGTGGGCACCAGTTCCAATGCCGTGCACATCCAGATTTGGACAGCATTGATTAGCATGCTGCTACTCAAGTACCTAAAGATGCGTTCCAAGGCTAGCTGGGAACTCTCCAATCTCGTCGCTTTGTTGCGCTGGAACCTCTTTACCTACCGGGATCTATGGAACTGGATCGACAAGCCCTTCGATACACCACAACACCCTCCAGATTATATACAAACACACTTTATTTAGGACAGCAGAACTGAAATATTATAACAACAAGGAGGCTTGATCTCGAAAAGTCGACTCTATCACCCTTTAACCCGCTTCAAAAAAGCACTCTCAACAGCGGTTCAATTTATTTTGGACAGCAGTGCTCCTTACCAATCCCAAAATAGTGTTCTCGGATCTGGGTGAACGGGATAATTGGAAGGCTATAAAGACAGAAAGGAGAGCCCCTTGTTAAGGGACACTCCTCTACTCGACGACTTTCAAACGTAATGCCAATCTCAGGGCAATTAGGAAAAGTCGTATGGGTAGGTAACTATAACCAGCTGAACAGGTTTTTTGCCACGTTCACTTGACGTCACGATCTCTGGAGGCATGTGCTTCCCAAGCTCTCAGAAACCTACCGCGAGTCGCCAACGAGCATTACTTATTCTTTCGAAATCGACGGCTCACGATAAGCAATCCGAGAGCTGCGGCACCGATGATACCGTACGTCGACGGCTCGGGAACAGCAACTCCAGGAACTCCAATGTTTACAGCGATTTTGTCGGAACCCGCCGGACCAGAAGTGCCCTGAACTCTAAACAACATATCTGAAGTGGGATTATTAGAACTCCAGGTTGGGACCGGACTATTTGCTGCCCACATATCAACTAGATCTAACAAATTGCCTCCGTTAACCGTGAACACAAATTCTGCTCCCATTTCGCCATTCTGAATGGCATTGAAAGGCTTAGGATTACCTGCAGCTGCCCCATAGTAAGGTTCATCATTCTGCCAGTAGTTATCGACGGTCTGATCGGACCAAGATCTTCCCCCATTTAGATTGTTGGTCGACGAGAGCCAAGAAAGTTCATCCCCATTCGGCCTGTCGCTCTTGGATGGAGAATTCAGGAAAGCGAAGCCCGTTATGAACCCAGCTCCATCGTTATCTATCGTGAAGGTAACCGTTCCAGCACCGGTATCGACGTTAACGGTTCCAGATACTGCAGCTCCCTCATTAGGGTTGTCAGAAGCTGAGCCCGATGATCCGGAGAAATTAAACAGTTGAGCGTTCGCAGTAGTAACAGTCAAAGCGAGGGCTATACCGGTGAAAAGAAGTTTTTGCCAAGATATATGTTTCATAATCCACAATATATACCAAGCTTTCACTAAAGCATATAGGCATTACCCTTAGCTAAGCATAAGGTTATCTCTTATTGCCTTCCACTGAAAGATCGCCACTTAATCCAACAGGGCAAAACACTTTCCAAAAACAAAAGGAACCCCAAAAGGGGGAAGAGCTCACATAGCGATACATACGAATATTCCGATTTCATCAACCGCTGCTCTAATGCTTCTTCCTACAAGCTTTTATGTGGTTTGAAGATTTCACTGCGTTTTCTCCAGTCATCTCCCGCGCGTCGTTTGCTTTATTGAAAATTGACTGCGTTAGGTCGAGAAATTGGTGTCCCGATTAATGGGATTAAAGCTCCGCGAGCGACGCCTTTTCAGCATGACTGGAAGGTTATTTCAGGATCATCCTTAAGCCAGATCGAGGCCTTTCATAGTGCCGGTGGATGTCGCGAACTCGCCCGATTCTAAGCCCATGGATTGAAGCATGCTTACGAAGAGGTTTGGTAGCGGGTAGTTTTGGTCTCGGTCAAACGCGAGATGCTGCCCATGCTTGAGTCGTCCGCCTGCGACGAGCATTGGCATATTGCTCGTCGTGTGTTTGTTGGCGTCGCCGAGGTTGCTACCATAGAGTATGAGCGAGTTATCGAGCAAGTTGGCGTCTCCCTCTGTTGACTCCTTGAAGGCGCTGATCATCTGGCCAATCAATCTCATGTGATTGCGGTCGATTGCCTCGAGTTGGGCTAGCTTCTTCTCGTCTTTGCCGTGATGAGACAAATTATGATAACCATCGGATATTTGAATTTCGGATATATTGATCGTTGGAGAATTGTTGCTGTCCAGCAATAGAGCGATGCTACGCGTGGAGTCGGTCTCGAAAGCCAGGCGGGCCATATCGTACATGAGCCGCGTCTTCTCCATGTAAGCTGCGGGCCCGTCTGGATCAATGGGGCTCTCAGCAGAAGGAACCGGTTTTGGGAGCCGCTCCCATGCGCGTGCTTTTTCCATGCGTCGTTCCGTTTCCCGAACGGCTGTAGCGTATTGATCCATACGCTCGCGATCGTCAGCGCCGAGTCGGCGATTGAGGGCTCGCGCCTGTTCAGCCACAGTGTCCATGATACTCTCTCCCAGCATCAGCATCTGGATCTGCCTTTCGATTTCCTTTTCCGACCCTTGTAGAAAGAGTTGTTTGTAGACGTTAGAAGCGCTGTCCTCACAGGGAATGAGCACGCCGGAAGAGGTCCAAGACAAGCTGCGTCGTCCTTGAGCAGCATTGACTCCAAGCGTCAATGAGGGGAATCGGGTGTGGTGGCCGATCTCGCCCGCAATGTATTGGTCCAACGAAATGGTATTGCGGAATCCGCCCCCGCCAGGGTGCGGCGCGGCCGTGAGGAAGGACACGTCGGACGAGTGAGCGCCATCGACTCCAGGATGGGAAACTCCGCTCAGGACGGTAAAGGCGTCCTTGTGGGACGAAAGCTCCTGCAGATAGGGTGAAAGCGTGTAATTGCGGCCTTC
>CAYGQM010000023.1:0-69375 GCA_964352065.1 uncultured Opitutaceae bacterium | reverse complement strand
CTTCCTCGCTGGGGAAAAAGTGGTCAGGCAAGACGCCGAGGTTATTGCAGATCGCCAACATGCGCTGTGGTTTCGGCTCGACCGGAGTCGCCGCAAAAAGACGACTCGTAAAGGGTGGCAGCATGGCCTCCAGGAACGGCAATGAGAGAGCAGCCCCGGCTCCCCGAAGGAGTTGGCGGCGAGAAATGCGTCGTTCGGAAGATAGTATATGCATGATCGTTCGATTCCGGTTACTTAATTTTGAAAAGGTCGCTTTGCACGACGGCATGTATGAGGGATCTCACTCCGTATTCACTTTTTTGACACGAATCCAATATGGCTTCGATTTGCTCGCGTTCGCCAAAGCTCACCGGAGCGCCGGTGGCGTAGAGGACCAATTGATTAACGAGGTTGCGGGCAATCGCTCGTTCGTCAGCCAACAGCAGTGATTTGAACGAGTGGATGTCTTCAAAAGCCCGGCCGTCTTCCAAAACTCCGGATGGGTCAACCGGCTCTGCGTTACGATAGGTGAAGATGAGCCCATTCAAACCAATGCCTTCCGCAGGCTCTCCGATTTCGCCAAGGGCACGGTATCGCTCTTGCCAGCCTCCGGCGATGTCGAAGCTTTCCAAGGCAAACCCAGCAGGATCGAATTTCGCGTGGCACGCGTAACAGGATTCGGAGGAAGTATGTTTATCGAGTTGCTCTCTAATCGTGGTGGCGCCGCGGGTGTCAGGTTCAACCGCTTCGATGCCCGAAGGCGGGGGTGGGATATGGACTCCCAAAAGGCGCTCCATAATCCAGGCTCCTCGTAATACCGGCGACGTTGTCGTACCGTTTCCGGTGACTCTAAGCACGCTGGCCTGGGTGAGGAGGCCGCCGCGTGGGGAGTCTTCGGGCAAAGCAACACGGCGCAGTTCCACGCCTTCCGAAGGCTCTAGCTCGTAGTGACGGGCGAGCCTTTCGTTTACGAAGGTGAAGTCGGAGTCGATCAAGTTGCGAGCGGGAAGGTCTTGGTCGATAAGCTCCCGGAAATACCGCCGCGATTCGAAAAGTGACGCCTCTGTCAGTTGATCGTCTATGTAGTATTCTGGATACAGCTGGGAATCCGGCGTATTGGCGTTGATCTCCTTCAGCTCTAACCAGTAGTCGAGGAAGGCATGTATGAATCGATCGGATTTCGTATCCGATAGCATCCGGGAGGTTTGCTTTCGAAGCGATTGCTCATGATGTAGGTCTCGCGCATGTTTGAGTTCCTCGTCAGGCGGACCGTTCCAAAGGAAGTAGGAGAGCCTGGCTGCGATTTCGTGATTTTCGAGCGGGCCTGCCTGCGACTCCATAAAAAGGAAATCCGGAGAGCAAAGGGCGGTAGCAAAGGCCGCGATCATCGCATCGGTAAACGATTGGCCGATCGTGGTCGCTTGCTTGTATATTTGGAAATATGGTTCAATAACCGATGCATCGGCGATCGGGTAGCGGTAGGCCTTCTTGACAAAAGCAAGCAGGAGTCGCTTCGCGTCGGTGTCCGGATCGTTTGGCAACACTTCAACCCGACGGTCTGGAATACCCGGCGAGCGCTCGGTCCATCCGATTAGGGTTTCTTCAGTGAGCAGGGGTGGAAGTGGTAGAGACTCCTCCGCTTCATGAACTTTGAAGGGGAGATCCCCAAACAAGGCTTGGTAGCTCTTGGGTGGCCATTCCTCATGTAAAGGCCCCTCAAGCTCCAACCAATTCATGGCGAATCCGGGAACACCCTCTTCGGTGGCGTTAGGGTTGCCGCGCCAGCCCGATTGCGTTCTCAGGAGCCGTCCAGCATCCGGACGAATCGCGTCCCCTTTTTGCAAAACAACATCCCGTTCGATGACCTTGGGATCTGGATACGAGTCAAAACTTCCGATCCAAAGGCTTTCGCCGCTTGCTGTGTGGGCATAGAGGGTTACCGGTTCGCTGCGTTTTCCACGCAGGATCACATTTCGGTCGGGGTACCACCATTGCTGTTTGCCCCCTGTAAGACCCTGATCCTCTCCGCCGTGTCGGCCATTGGGTCCCGCGGTAAAGGTATAAGTCTTCATCCGAAGGCGGTAGTTGCCAGGCGTGGGTACGATGACATTTCTAAAATCGTATTTGGCCGCCGAGGCCTGCGAGCCGACTACGAAGCCAAAGGCCTCATGGTTTCTTACATCTGGATTAGAATCGCCTACGGTCAACGGTTGTGTTCCACGGATGACTTCCGTTTGTGAGCTCAAGCCCAGCAGTGGAATCGACGTGCGGGAGGGCGACAGGTTTATGCCCTTGATGTAGGTCATCCAGAAGATCATCGTCCCCTCGTCTCTAGCGTAATAGCGCTTTGACTCGGACGGGAATGCCGCTGTGTTGGCCGCGGATCGCAGAGCGTATTCTGCCGTTTCCAAGTATTTGGCCATTTGCACGTGGGATACGTCAAGCCGGTCGCCGGTCTTGTTGAAGTTGTGGTAAGTCCCGTCTTCCGGGAGTCGGTGGGCTATCTGTAGCCATGGGGCATCCAGAACGTGGCGCAGCGTGTTTTCGTACTCGAAGCGGTTGACGCGACGAACCTTGGAACGACCTTTTGCGGTGATACGTTCACGATCTGCAGTGGTCAAGGAGCCGGACAGTGATTCGAGAAACGCCTTCAGATCCACCTCTGCCGGACGTCGCTTTTTTTTCGGTGGCATCTCGCCATGATCCGCGCGGTCGTGTACGAGTGCCCAGGTCGCGAAGGTTTCCCGGTCAGTCAAATCAAAGGAGAGATTCTCCAAATCGAGATCTCCGTTTTGCTCTAAGGAATCATGACAGTTCAGGCAGTGATTATCGAGGAAGCCGTAAAGGTTCTCCGGTAATTCGACTTGGGCCGAAACGACCTTCGCCAGACAAGTTGAGAGTGCCACGGCAAGTTGGAGTTTTCCTCGTTGAACAATATGGGATAGGGCTATCATTAGGCCTTGGGCGTTTCCGAAAGGTACGAACGACCACTGTATTCGGATGATTGATTCTTTTTAAAGCAAAATTCGAATCGTAAACTTCAATGCTTCCTCCAGTTTTTTGGGGTGTTTGCTCATTATGAGATAACAACCTGAAGTGTATTCCCTGTTCTTCAGAACTGAGGGAATACTCAATTGCTGAGCTGTGCTAATCGGAACGCCGACTGAGGGTTCCCAAAATCACCGTCTAGAGCCCGTGTTTAAGGAAGCTGTCTATTTCGGGTACAACAGAATTGCCAATAGTGTTTCATAAATGTCGACGATTTAGAGAGGAAGTAGAAACGCTAAGTGCGGGCGATGAGTATGGAGTGTGACAGGTATTGCCTGGAATCCTTCCTTTCCATCCATCTACTCAACTGTAAATTGCCCCATCATGCCATACTCTTCATGCTCAAACATATGGCAGTGATACATGTATGGAAATTCTTCAGTTGCTTCATTTTCAAAGCGCACGATGATTTCGGTTATCTCACCCCATACCACAACTGTGTCTTTCCAACCTCGATCCGCTTCGGCCGGTGCAATACCATTATGCGTTAGTATTTGGAAAGATGCACCATGAATATGGAATGGATGCGGCATTCGCTCACCTGTAATTCTCCATATTTCAACTTCGCCTTTTTTGATGCGCTCATTGATGTAGCCCATATTCATCGAGCGTCCATTTATAGCGAACATATTCATGTGATCCATCGCCGTTGTGTTGCTGCCACTATTGTTATTCCCTCCTCTCCTGTCACGATCTCCTCTCCTGCCTGAAGCTCCTCTTCCGTCACGGTTTCCTCTCACTTCCATTTCAAGGGATATGGTTCTAAATCGAGTGGCGTCTTCTCGATCAAAATAGGCGATGTCATTGAGTGCGTTGGGCAATGTGCCCGATGCCCGCAAAGTTGGATCTACCCTCAGCTCAACGACATTTACTTGCTGTGTATTCTTAGCCCAGGGGAAGGAATCTTCTGGGTCTGCTGGCAGCAAATCAGCGATCAATATCGCATTTAATCCGTCAGACAGGTCGATCATGATTTCATTCCTCTCACCAGGCGCCATATCGATATACACGATTTCGACAGGGTTATTTAAAAGTCCACCTTCTGTAGCGATCTTGAAAAATGGCTCATCATTGCCGAAATGAAAACGGTAGAAACGTGCATTCGAGCCATTAACTAGTCGAAAACGAACCCACCCTTGGGGTACAGAGTGATAGGCATCTACCGTTCCGTTCACGACAATGGTGTCCTCTCTCAGACCATTTAGAATTTCATCCCTGGTTACCGCGTATTCATTCATCTTTCCGTCCGTGAATGAACGGTCTTGAACAATAAGTGGAATATCATTGACCCCGTAATCTTTTGGTAGGTCAAGCGCTTCCGAATTATCATCCTCAATCAAGTACAATCCCGCAAGGCCTGCATGAACATGATGGGCTGTTTTTCTCATCAAATGAGGGTGGTACCAACTTGTTCCGGCTTCTTGCGAAACGGGTATCGTAATTTGCCAACTCTCCCCCGGCTCAATGCGCGATTGCGGCCCACCATCAATCTCACCACCCACATGTAGGCCATGCCCGTGCACAGTGGTTGGCTCTCCAATATTATTAGTAAAGGTAATGGTCACATCCGTATCTTTGTAAAGTCGGATAGTTGGTCCAAGATAATCACCATTGAAGCCCATCGTGTCACTTGGCACCCCCGAGTAAAATTCATACCCACCCTTTTGCATCACAAGCTTAATATCTGGGGTGACTCGACTGTCTAACAAATCGGGAATTCGTAGCGGATTTTTTCCAGGTTGTAGTTTATTCTGAACGCCTGTGCTAACTCCACACGCTGAAAGAAACACTAAAATTAAAAATGAAGAAAGGGTGCAACGATTCATGTTCTATTCCTCGGGATAGCATTTTATTATATAGAGGCCGCTTTCCTGCGTCAAAAAGGCAAGGGGCAATAACTGGCATCACTATTCGAATGCACACTTACGTCGAAAAGTTACACTTAAGAGTAAGAATCTTTTTCCTGAAACATAAATCCAGTTCGCTAACGCTTATTTTGACTGTCCTTTCTACGGGCTCTATCGGAGTATCAACATTTTAGGCGATCAACTAAGCCAGTTTTCTTGGGGCATGTTACACCATTGCCAAAAGTGTGACCTAAATAGCGTCGATGCGTAGCATCGGACCGTCCTTCTTGCCTCCACCGTCGAATGAGACGGCATCTCGCTCTCCCGTTCCTTTGATAATCAGAACCAATGCGTTTCCTTCCTGCCAATCCTCTTGGTTAACTACCTCTTGAATTATTGTAGTCAAGTCGGGGGTACGTGGCCTTTTCGCATCAGCCTGCTTTGGATTCCAAGGTTCTGGTGACCATATTACCGCCGTTTTCGTTAGCTCGCGCGAAGATAAATTCTTCGCTTCTTCATTAAACGATTCGCCATTCGCGGACAATTCTGCGCGAATCGTCAGTTCTGTTGGCTTCTCCTTCGAACGATTTCCTTCCATTGTAAATTGCAAGAAAGCACTGTTGATCTTCTGATCTTTAGTAACGCGTATTCCGTCGAAGCGAATACCAATAGCTTTTGCCGATTCAAATCCCGACAGCTGACCCAAATCAAGATCCTCATTTGTCAAATCAACCTCTCCATTCGTTCCTTCTTCCGCGTCATCCTGCGAACGATTAACAAAGTAATCCGTCCACGGTACTTGTTGTGTAGTCTCTGATGTGTCCATACTTTCCGTGTCGCTATCCGACTTTTGATTGTCGGTTGAGCAACCAAGCATAATGGGTATTAGAACCGCAGTGTGTATCGTGATGATGCGTATAGTCTTCATTCCTTTTATTAGCTGTTTTTAGAAGGTAGGCGTATTTGCTGCAACCAACATAAATAATGCCAAAATACACAAAAAAGTTACACTTATAAATGGTCATCCTTTTCTTGAAACACACACCCACGGTCGGAGATGATTTAGAGGTTTTTGTTGGCTTTACAACGTGCTCGCCAACCGAAATATCGTCCTTTTGGAGTCCATGAAACACTATTGGGTATTCTGTTTCACTTTTCGCACTGAAATCAGGGGAAATTGGCTCTAATTGACTGTCTCGTTATCCTTATTTGCAACCGTATTGCAGCATAGTGTTGCATGCTATTACAGCACCGAATAGCGCAGGGAAATCACACTTCGAAGTCATCAACTTCACGATAAGCCTCAATGAGACGGGCTTCGCCATCTTTTCCGCCGACGCTGATGCTGTGTTCCATGCCGATGACGCCGTCCCAGCCTTTTCTATGAAGGTGCTTGAAGACATTCTTGTAATTGATTTCACCACTGGCCGGCTCTTTACGCCCCGGATTGTTAACCGACCGGAAGTAGGCGATTTCGTCCCAGCACATAGGTAAATTGGGGAGAAAAAAAGGATTCAACGCAAAACAGGAATGTACTGACTAGAATACCGCGATCAAGGCATGGGTGGGACAGTCGTCGTTGGTTCAATAGATGGTTGACCTGGTTCCCATTTGTGTGCACTTGTAATACACACTTCAATAGCTATGAAAGCATCACTTTTAGATCTCAGACGGAAAACAACCAAAGTTGTGGAGGCCCTTGATAAAAACCAAAGGGTAACTCTGACACGCCGGGGTAAGACCTTTGCCGTGATTACTCCGACAAAGCAGAAAAGCAATGGAATGAAAGCCAAAGATCACCCCGCTTTTGGCATGCAGAAGGTTAGGCAAGGCGAAGATTCGGTTTCAGACACCGTAAGAAAATTGAGATCGAATCGGTATGCTCTTTGATACGGATGTTTTTATCTGGTGTTTTCGAGGCAATGAAAGTGCCGCCAGGCAAATCGATAAAGTCACTGAAGAAAGACTGTTATCCATAGTCAGCTATATGGAACTCATGCAGGGAGCCCTGAACGCCCAAGAGAAAAAGCTTATCCATTCATTCCTAACGGACTTTGAATTTACCGTACTACCCTTGAGTGGAAATATCGGTAAACGGGCTTCGATCTATATTGAAGAATACGCCTTGCAGCATGGCATACGAATGGCGGACGCGTTGATCGCAGCCACAGCCGTGGAAAACAACTCAAGCTTGTGCACTTCCAACAGTAAACATTTCAGGTGCATCAAAGATTTATCTCTGAAGACGTTCAAGCCCTAGAGGCTTCAAGAGACGATTTCTGACACCCCATGCGTCCGGGTAGGCTGAATGATTTAAGCCCGGTTTCGATGAGCTTCACTTTCAATGGAAACGGAGTCGTGTCCACTACCAGGCCGATACCACTCCGACGAAGTGATGCGCCCTGAGTTTAGCGAACACGGGATTCTCGTTATCCTTTATACAACCTTATTGCAGCTTAGTGTTGCATGGTACTACAGCACCGAATAGCGCAGGGAAATCACACTTCGAAGTCATCGACTTCGCGGTAAGCCTCAATGAGACGGGCTTCGCCATCTTTTCCGCCGACGCTGATGCCGTGTTCCATACCGATGACGCCGTCCCAGCCCTTTCTATGAAGGTGCTTGAAGACATTCTTGTAATTGATTTCACCACTGGTCGGCTCCTTGCGCCCAGGATTGTCACCCGACTGAAAATAGGCGATTTCGTCCCAACACATATCGATATTGGGAATGAGATTCCCTTCGGTGATCTGCTGGTGGTAGATATCGAAGAGGATCTTGCACGACGGGGAATTCACAGCCTTGCAGATGGCGTATGCCTGATCTGAATACTGTAGAAATACACCCCCGTGATTTGAGTGCCAGTTGAGGGGCTCGAGCACCATCGTCAGATCGTGAGGTTCGAGTATTTCGGAACACCGCCGAAGTAGATCGATCGCATTGGCCGTTTGGTAACCTTCGGAAAGACGTCCACCACCGTACTTGTTCCACTTATCACCCGCGGTTATCGATTGCTGATCCACCGAGCCGGGAACCACCGTAAACCATTTTGCGTTCGCACGCTTTGCTACCTCGACCGCTTCCCTGATATGTTTGAGTACTTCTTCACGCGCATCGTCAGTCGTTCGGGTAAACACCGGATCGGTAAAATTCCCATAGGCAACAAACACACCCATCGTCATCCCAAGATCGTCCAATGTGGAACCCACTTTTTCCTGCATGGTAGTTGTCTCTTTGGGAAGTCCGTTAAACTCCCAGGCGGTGAAGCCATTGTCATGCGCGAATTTGATCTGATCAAGAGTGCCTTCACCCACCGTGTGTTTAAAGTGCCCCGGGTGGGGTGCATATTTGAGTTTGAAGGGTTTGGCTGGCTTCGACGCGTGGTGTGCTGCGCTAGCGCTGTTTAAGATGAGGCCTGACGCGGCGGTTGCAAGGGCGCCGTCTTTGATAAATTGTCTACGATTCATTTTTTGGGATGGGTTCCAGTATTAATGTAGGATCGAGGGATATGACCTCAAAACATACATAATTGGAACTTTCCACTCTCTGACTGGCAACAAAGAAGGGGCCGAAAATCAGCAAAGGGCTCACAGACTTTTGCATTGCATTCGGACGGCGACCGATAAGACTGCCCGCCCGCTTAGGAAAAGCTTTCCGAGGCGGCTAAGTATTAGATCACCGCTTACATGGACACACCTGCATTTTCCGAACTGGGCCTGAACCCCGAATTATTAAAAGCCGTAGACAAGCTCGGCTACGAAAGCCCCTCTCCCATTCAGGCCATGACCATTCCGCTTCTTTTGAGCGGAAAAGACGTCGTAGGATTGTCACAAACTGGATCCGGAAAGACAGCTGCATTTGGACTTCCTGCCCTCCAGATGATCGATACCTCTATCAAAAAGACTCAGGTACTGATTCTCTGCCCCACACGGGAGCTATCCGTCCAGGTGTGTGAAGAAATCCACAAACTTGGGGCGCACGTAAGAAACCTCACCGCAATTCCTGTTTACGGAGGGGCCCCGATCGACCGGCAAATCCGTTATCTCAGACAAGGTGCGCACATCGTTGTTGGGACGCCGGGTCGTTTGATGGATCACATGGAACGAGGAACCCTCGACCTGGGAGTCACAAACATGGTCATCCTGGACGAAGCGGACCGCATGCTCGATATGGGGTTTCGGGACGACATGGAACATATCCTCAGTCAGGCCCCGCAGGATCGTCAGACTCTATTTTTCTCGGCTACGATGAACAAGGCCGTTGAGCGCCTGATTGAACATTTCGGAAACAATCCAGAACACATCAGTATTGAGCGCAAGACCCTCACGGTTGCTTCGGTTGAACAAAGCTATTTCGAAGTACGCAATCGCTCGAAAATCGAAGTGGTATCACGCCTTCTCGACATTGATCCGCCCAGACTGGCTATCATTTTTTGTAACACCAAACGCATGGTGGATGAGTGTTGCGATGCATTGATCAATCGCGGTTACTCAGCTGACCGTATCCATGGAGACATTACTCAAGGAGGTCGTGAACGAGTACTTAAGAAGTTCCGCGACGGAAAAGTCGAAATACTGGTGGCCACCGACGTGGCAGCCCGTGGACTCGATATTGACGAAGTCGATGCTGTGTTCAACTACGACCTTCCACAGGACCCGGAAGACTACGTGCATCGCATAGGCCGAACAGGACGAGCCGGACGGGAAGGGAAAGCCTATAGTTTTGTATTCGGTAAAGACATATACCGTCTGGGATCCATTGAACGCTATATTAAGCAACCTATTCAGCGTTCAAAGATTCCTTCTCAAGAAGATATCGAAGGTAAAAAGGCCGATGTGTTTCTGGAGTTGGTCAAAGCCAAACTCGAGACAGGAGATTTCAAAAACTACGGCGACTGGATGGATAGACTCCACGAGCAAGGTCACACGACCACCGATATCGCAAGCGCTCTGCTTTCATTGTTAAAAGACCAAAAGGGTCGAGACGGTGAAGCCATAGCCGAGGACAATGAACAACTGCGCCCCGAACGCCATCGCTCAGGCGGTGGAGATAGAGGCGGCAGATCCGACTCCAGAAAACGGTCTTACTCTCGGGGAAACTCAGGCGGCGGTCCTCGTTTCTCGAGAGACCGGGATCGTGGAGGAAACTCGGAGAGACGTTCAACGGATCGTTCGCGTCCAGAGCGGCCTCGAAGCGACAAACCACGAAGTGAAGGACCTAGAAGTGATAGCCCTGCTTCAGCTCGTCCACGAACCGATAAACCGAAGTCGACTTACCGCTCCGGAGCCAGCGATGCGCCGAGCAAAGGTGGCCACCCATTTGGCGAAAAGAAGGCCGCTGACGCAAAACGCACCAAGAAGAACCGTGTCGACAAAGACAAAGGCAAGCCTTCCTGGAGCAAGAAGACGAGTCGTTAGCGAATAACCTCAAAGGAGAACCTTGATTCCGATATGAACGAAGTATAACTTCGCTTCATTGAAATGCAGGATCTCAACGAGGCAACTTAGCCGAATCCTTACCATGGGATTGGGCCTCATCATAATTATGGGGTGGGCCCACGCAGCAAATTCCAGAGAGAGTCTCATCCTTAGTCTGGAGGAAGTTATCGGCCGCCCCCCTGACAAGCCAGAGAACCAATCTTCCAAGGCTCCTGAGTTGTTTTACGTTCTGAGGCCTCCGGAACCGGATCCTGAAATGTTAGAGATCATCCGGAAACAGCGAAGTGGTTTTACCCTGACAGCGGACGAGCAGGAACTTCTCGACATTCACTACCAACAGGGAGGCATCGGTGGATCTGGTTCTCCTCTAAGAAAAATTGCACCGGAGGCGCTGTCCTGGAATCAGGTTCGAGTGAAAGTCCCGGATGGGCCACGACTCCCATTTATCACCTGTAATCCAAAAGCGAATGGCCCCTTTCCAATAGCCATCATTCTGGATCCAGAAATAGAAGCCCAAATGGAAGCTGGAAAAGAAGAATACGCACGCATCATACGCAATATTCCCATCGAAAGGGAGCTGCCTTACGACGACGCTTATCGTGGCCGTTATATCACCAACAACCCCCTCGGAAACTTGCTCCTTTCCCACGGTGTAGCGATTGTAATTCCAGTCGACGAGACCTTGAAGACGCTCGATTCGATCTCAGCAAAGAACTGGGAAGCGATTGTCTCACATTTTACCAGCCCAAAGCGAATCGACGAAAAAAGCGTGTTCCTCGTATCGACCAAAGAATTTGCGGACACGACCATAAAGGTGGGAAGCAAAATCCCTTTTAACGGAATCATTCTCGAAGAACCTGAGACCGGCTTGTTTGGAAATACACTTCCTTCGACCGATGAAGATTCAGCGAAGATGGCGGGGCTTCTCAAGAGCTACACAGAGGCGCTCAAGGATTTCTCATCTCCCATGTTATTTCTCAGACAAAAGCAAAACCCAGTTCTAAGAATGAATGAGACACTGCTGTTGGTTCCATTCCTGGAAGACAACAGAAAGATCAAGCTGAGTATCACTGACTTCCCGATCAGAATTTGGCAGTCTGCACTGGATGCGAATGAAGATGAGAATAAAGACCCCCAGAACAATCCCGCTCAATTCGCCTATTTCAGATCTACCCTCGAAACCCTGAAAAACCGCATTCTCTTTTTCATCCAATCCGAGGGGGTATCTCCCCTACGTTTACTACCGGAAGAATCCACGATAATCGGCTCTTCCAGCAGAGCCGAAGGCTTGATTAATTCCCTCGGAAATATAGGCGGCCTTGGGGATAGCGAAGGACGATTCGAGGAGAATTCCTCTACTGACAGCTTCGAAGAGTCACCGGAGTAGCCGTCCGGTTTCTTCAATCGAGCGAATCAGCTCTGTCAGATCCCCGTGTCCCTCCATACCATTGGCTTCCCTCAACTTTTCGAGCGCGTCTTCTGTTTGGCCAAGACCCAGTAATAATTGAGCGTGGCTGTAGAGCGCATCGTAGGCAAATCCCGGGTACATCTGCGCTAGCTCAAAATAAATTGTCGCCTGATCCCAATCCGCCAACCGAAGATATACATCTCCCAGACTAAGCAATGCCTGACCGTTACCCGGTTCCGTTTCCAGTACTTGCAGCAACCGCTTTTGTGCTTCTATGAGCTCGTCCTGCTGGAGGTAGATGATTCCTTCAATCAAGCCCAAGGCGGCCGGTTCCAGCGTCAACCCAAGGGAAGTACTTCGTTCTTTCAATTTGGCAATCAGGACCAGCGCCTCGTTCGCAAGATGGTAGTAGAGCAATCCTTCACAAGCGTTGAGAACATCCTCAAGTTGTGCTTGGCTTTCCATCAGTTGAATCATTGCGAGAAACTCCCGCTTGGCTGACACCACATCCTCCCGAGACATATAAAGATTCCCCAGGAGTCGGCGGCTTTCGTAGGTTTCCCCACCCAGTTGGTGCATTACTTCCAGATGAGTCGCTGCTTCTTCGTCCCGATCCATGCGCATCAAGAGGTTGGCCATATTCTGCCAGTTCCTTGGATTATCGGGGTCAAACAACAGGATCTCCTCCGCGACACCGAGCGCAGCTTCCCTGCGATCCAGATTGATAAGACACTGAAGTATCCCAAACCTCCAAGCATTGTTCCTGGGATTAAAAAGCATCGCTAATTCGTAAGCCGACAACGCACTCAGATAGAGTTCCTTCTCCAGGTACAGAAAACCGATCAACCCGTGAATCTGAGAATCGTTACTTCCTAATTCGATCGCCTTCAACAGCACGGGAAGTGCCTTTTCATTCTCCTCTTCGAACATAAATCCGTACCCCAGATTCTCATACGCTCTTAAGAAGTTGGGGTGCTTGTGAATCGCTTTGATATACTGTTCTGAAGCAGCGGTGTAATCCTTGTTCTCAAAGTGGAAATTCGCCAGGAGGAAATTCAAAGATGCGCTAACTTCGACCTCCTGTTCCTCCAAAGCCGTCATGCCATTTATCAAGTAAGAGATCGCACCCTCACGGTTATCCAGAAATGCAAGGACACCTTCATACACGTTGAAATTATCCACATCCATCTCAGGTTCCAGGTAAGCATTGATGCCATAGCTCCCTTTGAAGCGTTCTTCAAAATTGGCCTCTTTCCATTGCTTCAGCTCAGCCGAAAATTCGAAGGGCAACTCATCTTGTCCAGGTAACAGTGTCTGGAATACCAGCACGGACAGCATCACCCAAAGTCCTGCCTCTTTCATCTATTGCCTCCTTGTCTGCTTCCTTGAACTTCCATCTGCATACTCTCACCGGCCGGCCCTGACCGGAAATGGATGAGGCTCTTAATGATGGTGCGAGTAGGCTTGCCGTGTCTCAAAGGTCGACTGTAGATAGCACCTTCGATAGACATTACAACCGGATCGATTAATTCCGGATAGTCTGCTTCCACAACTTGTCGAACCGAAGCAATACCTTGCTCGCTTATCTCCAAGATCAAAAGGACATCACCCGAATAAATACCACGATCACGAAGCACTTTCGGAAAACGGTTTGGAGGGATATAGATCGATCTCGGTACCGTGTCGGTTCCTTCAAGTCGCACTGACCCAAATGCTCCCATCAAATCCCTCTGCGACATAATATAATCAAGTGTGTCACGCTGTTCCAGCACCTGGGACACATCCACCTTCAGATCAAGGGGCAGGGGTTCCACGGTCAAAGACGGCAATCGGAGTGGCCGCGTTGGCAGCTGTTTCACTGATTCTGTTTGGCTCGCTGCGGTCGTAGCTACCGTTTCCGAGTCTTCCGTTGGGTTTGGAATTTCAATACTACGAATATCCAATGCGTTGACTTCCAACTCCTGCGCCTCATTCCGCTGAACAAAAGATAACACAAACAATAGAACCAACAAAACCAGCAAACCGGCTACTCCCGAAAGACCGGTTACAGTGAAAGGACTTAGATGAATTTCCCTACTCATCTGTTTTCGAGGGTAGCAACATTCACCGTTTGAATCCCCGCCCGTTTAACTTCGTCGATCACTTGGACCAGGAAGTCCGTCGACACCCGTCCGTCAACCTGAAGAATCACCGGCTGCTCCTGAGTAGAATTCAGACGCTCAAGTACTGGTACGATTCCTTGAATTCCGATTTCCGAACCACCGTAATAGACCTTTAATTCATGGCTAACGGCAATGTAGATACTCTCCCTGTCCAACACGACAGCCTGCGTCGATTCAGGACGCTCTATTTCAATACCGGCTTCTTGAACAAACACAGAGGTAACAATAAAAAAAAGTAGCAGTATAAAAACGATATCGATGAGCGGTGAGATATTGATCCCGTCTTCCGATTCATCTTCCAGCTCTGCATCCCAGGCCTTTTTCATCTCTCTCCTCCTTCGTGAAGAGAACGCAACCGCACCGCTGCAGCCTTGTACTCGTAAAGCAGGTATTTGTGATTCGACTGGCGATACCACATGATTCCCGTCAATCCGATTACCCCAATTGAAAGACCCGTCTGAGTGGTGATCAAAGCCTCAGATATTCCGACTGCGACCATATTCTCAGTGACCGATAGCCCACTATCTGACAATCCGCGAAAGGTTTTTAGCATACCGGCTACCGTTCCGAGTAATCCCATCAAAGGAGCGACGCTGGTCAGCACTTTAAGATAGCGCAATCGGCGATCAAATGTAGCGCCTGCCTCAGTGGTTTCGATTCCGGTCCACTGAAGCAAGAGCGCTCGGAACAGAGAGGTAAATAGAATCAGACCCAAGGCAATCAGCGGATACATCATCCAACCACCTCTTTCAATATACGAAACTAACTCCTGGACCGATTCGCTCATATCACACGGCCTCCTTTCGGCTCAGTTGTTCAAACAAACCGGCACATTGCACTAAAAGCTTTTTAACCCGCCTTTGCAGAAAGGCATGGAACACGAGCGCCGGGATCGCAACTACCAGACCAAATTCAGT
The DNA here is from genome assembly GCA_964352065.1 of uncultured Opitutaceae bacterium. Classification (GTDB taxonomy): domain Bacteria; phylum Verrucomicrobiota; class Verrucomicrobiia; order Opitutales; family UBA2995; genus UBA2995. Next base: position 54,576 of record CAYGQM010000023.1, on the reverse strand, counting down.
CGTGATGAGCGCCTCAGAAATTCCGCTGGAAAGTAACTTGGCATCCCCAGCGCCGAAAATGCTAATTAGTTGAAATGTCTTAATCATTCCCGTGACGGTTCCTAGCAACCCAAGTAGCGGGGCCACACCGGCGGTCAAAGATACAACAGGCAGCCATCGATTCAGCTTGAAACGAAATTCCTGATACGCCACGTCCAACTCAGCAGCACGTAGATCCTCATCTTCCGCATTCGCCGCGACAATCTTTTCAAGCAGGTCTCTGCTATCCCGATGGATATCGGATTTCCATTCATTGGAAGGCGTATGCTCGAGCTTAAGAAACTCCTTAAAGACTGGTATTCGCATCCTTCTCAATGCTATCCATTTAAACAGGCAGATTATCGACGCACACAATCCAAACCCGGCAATCGGAATCATCCAGAAACCACCCCGGGCGAGGTGCTCGGCAATTGTCACCGGATCATCGTAAATCAGGGTAGCTTGACCGAGCGTGGGATCAACAGGAACATACGCGCTACCTTCGTCAAAGAGTTTTGCGACGCCCTTCAGGTGTTCCGCACCCAGCGTCTGGATTTCCGGCTCCAATCCGAAGTTAGCCAACAAATTTCCGGCTGCAGTGCTCGTCTTGGATTGAAAAAATACAAGCGGGCCGAAGCTCACAGCCTCTCCTTTTTCCAGGACGCCTTCCTTCGAAACGCCACTCACCTCAAAGCGGCTTCCTCCTAGAGCGTTGTCAATACGATCGAGAGACATTTCCAAGAACTCCCATTGTTCCTGCGCCAATACCAGCAAGTCATTCTCTTCGCGATACGGGGTATCGAGCGCAGACAAGCGCGCCTGATACGATTCGAATTCACCGGTAACCAAATCGCTTATGAATTCCTGCCGAAAACGAGCACCCTGATTTCGAAAGTGATTTGCGATCCCCTCTCCCTCTTGGGACTTGGATTTTAAGGAAGCCAAGTCAATGTCTCCAATCTCGCGGCTTGCCTCAAGGACCCTCATCGCTTCCCTCTGTTTAAGCAACGCTTCTTTAACTTCTCTTAATTCCCTGGCCAAAGGGAGCTTTTCTTCAATGATCGAATCACGGGCTTCGTTGAGTTCCGCTCTTGCAGTTTCAAGTTCTTGTCGACTCCAAACCAGCGCCTCCTCCAGCGTCTGTCCCACAAGTCCCGATTTCAGCGTAAGTAAACAAAACCCAATCAGAAACACCGGCCTCATTGAGAACCTCCTTGAGGCATGGTAAAGGGCATCGCCATAAACTGTGGTGGTTCCTCACTGTTTCGAACTGATTCAAAAGCCAACAAATCCCCCAGCAATCGGTTATCTTCCAACCAGCTCCAACCGTCATCGTCCCACGCTATATGACCCGCCAAACCGGCTTCCTCAGAGTAGTAGTACCCACAAGAAAGCCCCAGGTAGATCACTCTGAACCTTCGTTGCTCGCCATCTTCGCCGACGTGCACTTCAGAAGCCCCGTGTATTTCCAGATTAAACGCGTTAGCCTCGTTGATAATTTCAAGACTGATATCAAATGCCCGCTTTAATGACGTCCCCCCGCGTTCAAGGTCTAAGGATTGAAGATCCCGCAGTTTAGGCGTGACCTCATTCCTCAACAAGGGCGGCATCTTTCCCACAATCTGCGCAATCTTCAGCTTAAGGTCGCCTAACTTATCGCGCCAAAATTCCACCACCTTGGCGTAGGTCTCTACATCTGCCTCAAGCCTCGAGGCTTCTTCCAAGAGTGATTCCAACAGGGGACGGCTTTCAGTCAATCGCACCTCCAATTGCTCCAAGGCCAGACGATCCAGTCTGAGTTGACCCTGCATAACTTCTTTTTGCTCCAGCCACGCCCGTTTTTCTTTGGATAGCGTTTCACGGAGCCGAACGACCTCCAGCATCGTCTCCCGAGTCTCTTTCACATCATCGACCGTATCTGCCACCAAATACCCACTCAATAGCGGAGCGATAACAGTCGCACAGAGTATCAGAGGACGGAGGCAATAACCAAGCATGTTAGGCCGCATATTCAAACGGGGAACAATTCGTGAACCAAGTAAATTCCATAAATATAAAGTTAACTGAATTCAACTCAGTAGGGTTACAATCGTCCCGAAAAACGAATTAATAATAGACAATCACTCCACTCTTTAAGAAAAAAGATACCAAACGTTGTTTACCCTGTTTATGAAAAAATTTCTCAAAATAACATCGCTCGTTATTATCGTCGTATTCCTTGGAATCCAACTGGTTCCGGTAGACCGGACCAATCCTCCTACGATCGCAGACACACAGATCCCTGAAGAGGTAAAAGCCATTCTCAAACCCAAATGCTACGATTGTCATTCCAATGAAAGTACCTGGCCCTGGTATTCCTATGTCGCACCCCTGTCCTGGTGGATTGCTGATCATGTGCATGAGGGTCGTCGCGAGGTAAACTACTCTCTTTGGGACACCTATTCGGAAGACAAACAGGAACAGAAACTGGAAGAAACCTACGACGAGATCCTGGACGAGTTTATGCCCCTTGAAAGCTATTTGATAACTCATCCCGACGCAAAAGTAACCGAAGACGAGTTCGACATCATCGAACAGTGGCTGGATGGTGATTTATAAAAACCCAATCGGCCTCTCGTACGAGGGTCTTGCTCATCCTCTCTAAACCAAGCATTAGATGAGGAGCCATCTACCCCATGCCATCATTCAGTCGATCTGCGTCTAAATTAGCTCTGGGAACACTTATGGTCGGGTGCTGGCTTGGTGTTCCTCTTCTATCAGCTCGACAACCAGTAGACTTCAATCGCGATATCCGGCCTATTCTTTCGGGCAACTGTTTCCATTGCCACGGCCCGGACGAAGAATCCCGTGAAGGCGGTTCCATTAAGACCGGCGGACTCAGACTCGACACCTTTGAAGGAGCCACCACGGATATTGGAGGTTACTCAGCCCTGGTTCCCGGCAAGCCGGATGAGAGTGAGCTTTTTTATCTTGTTACGACCGAAGACGAGGATGATCGAATGCCACCTAAAAAGCATGGCAGTCCTCTGAGCGAATCCGAAATCGCAGTTCTCAGACAATGGATTGAAGAAGGGGGCGAGTATGACCTTCACTGGGCATACCAGAAACCCATACGCCCTTCCCTTCCGGATGTGGCAAAAAGTACATTCAAGCTTAATAACCCGATCGATCATTTTGTCGCCGATAAGCTCGTATCCAAACAATTAACACAATCACCTGAAGCAGATCGCTATGCCCTGGCAAAACGCGTGGCGATGGACTTAACCGGCCTACCTCCGACCCCGGATGAGGTCGAACGATTCGTAAACAATCCTGCCCCCAAAGCTTACGAGCAATATGTAGACCAGCAACTGGCTAAGGCCAGTTACGGAGAACACTGGGCACGCATGTGGCTGGATCTTGCCCGATACGCGGACTCGGCAGGATATGCTGATGATCCTCTGCGTACGATTTGGGGATTCCGTGATTATGTCATCCGGTCTTTCAATGAGAACAAACCTTTCGATGAGTTCACGATTGAGCAGCTTGCCGGGGACCTCCTGCAAGAACCCACCGTCGATCAATTGGTAGCAACCGCTTTCCACCGCAATACAAAGACCAATAATGAGGGAGGCACCGACGACGAAGAATTTCGCAACGAGGCAGTCGTTGACCGGGTGAATACCACGATGGCCGTTTGGATGGGAACCACTATTGATTGCGCTCAGTGCCACACCCATAAGTACGATCCGATTTCTCACGAGGAATATTTCAAGCTGTTTGCCATATTCAATAGCACGTCCGACGAAGACCGAACCGACGAGGAGCCGCTGCTTCCGATATACACAAGTTCGCAAACGCAAGAAAGAGCGTCAGTCCTAGAACAGCTTCAAACCTTGAAGAGCGAACTGATAGCTGCATTAGCTACCAATGAAAACAAGGCCCGCCGACATCGATGGGAGGAACGCCTAATCAGTGGAGAGGGTTGGCAGGTATTGAACCCCACAACCAGTGAACTGACAGCTAGTTCGGGAGCGAACTTCAGCATCTTGGAAGATGCTTCAATACTCGTCGGAGAAAACTCGGCACCAAGAGATACCTATACCATTACGACTTCCTCAATTCCGGGGATGAAAACTGTTTCAGGGATCAAGCTGGAAGTATTCCCCGAAGCCGGATCGAACACACCCTGGGTCCTAAACGAGATAGAGTTCAAGCTAGTCACAACCCCATCGATAGAAATTGATTCAGAGACCACAGAAGAATCTGAAGAGAGCCCTAACACCTCCAAACTCAAGCTTGCAAATGCAAGTGCCTCCTTTGCCCAGGACCGTTACCCAGCGTCTAAGGCAATTGATGGTAACCGGGGAAACCGATTCTCAGGCTGGGCAGCAAAAGGGAATCTCACCGAAACCAACACCGCAGTTTTCGAACTCGAAGAAACCATAACTCTTCCCGAAAACACTCAACTCCAGATCCAACTGGTTCACAACTTTCCAAACAAAAAGCTCAAACACTTCAGGCTCTGGCTTACCGACGAACGAAAGCCCCTTCCAGCGCTCCCCAAGCAATTGGAAGCGACTCTAACAAAAAAACCATCCAACAGATCTCAACTCGAAGAGAGAACTGCCTTGGAGTTCTTCGCCCAATTCGATCCGGCGTCCAAAGTTGCACTCGAGCAGATCTCAAAAGCGCAGGCCAAAATCGATTCCGTAAAACCACTGACAACCGTGCCGATTATGGCCGAGGTAAACGATACAGATCTCCGTGAAACACACATTCAAATCCGCGGAAGTTATTTGAACAAAGGGCGTAAAGTCGAACGAGGAGTTCCATCTATTTTCCATTCGCTCCCTAACGGTTTGGCGCCCGATCGCTACGGTTTAGCCCGTTGGTTGATCGATCCAGATAACCCACTAACGGCACGCGTTGTCGTCAACCGTTACTGGGAAGCGCTCTTCGGTTTGGGCATCGTACCCACTAGTGAGGAATTCGGATCACAAGGCGAGCTACCTACGAATCAAGCATTACTCGACTGGTTGGCGGTCGAACTCATGGAAAGCGACTGGAACTTAAAACACCTACTAAAGATAATAGTAACCTCCGCAACCTACCGGCAGTCGTCAAAGATCACTCCAGAACTCTACGAAGCAGACCCCGACAACCGTTGGCTCGCGCGAGGACCACGCTTTCGAATCTCCGCTGAGATGGTTCGCGACCAAGCTCTCGCCGTCAGTGGTTTATTAAGTTCTAAAATGTACGGACCCTCCGTGAACCCTCCTCAGCCAGCATTGGGTCTCAAAGCGGCATTCGGAGGCAAAACCGATTGGGAAACCAGCGACGGGGAAGACCGTTATCGCCGGGGGATCTACACTACTTGGCGGCGCTCCAACCCCTACCCTTCAATGGCAGCCTTCGACGCTCCGAATCGTGAAGTATGCACCATCAGTAGGGATCGAACAAATACACCCCTTCAGGCACTCGTGACGCTCAATGATCCGGTATACATTGAAGCATCTCAAGCCCTGGGCAGACGCATACTGGAACAGCCCGGAGATATCGCCGATAAGATCGCATACGGCTTTAAACTTTGTTTAAGTCGACCACCGTCTGACAAAGAAGTGTCCGCTCTGGCCCGGTTATACGAATCCACCTACAACCGTTATTTAGAAGACCTCGAAGGCGCTCGTATGATGGCAACCCAGCCGATCGGCCCAATACCGGAAACCGGAGACGGAGTCGCCTACGCTGCTTGGACCGTAGTGGGCAACACGCTCCTTAATCTCGACGAAATGTTTCTAAAACGATGAACCCACTCCTCCAACGCATACAGCACACCACAAGGCGACATTTTTTGAAACAAACCTTCGCCGGCATCGGAGGCGTCGCATTGGGGTCATTGATAAATCCGGTAAAGACATCCGCTTCTATCAGCGATCCAATGCGGCCTAAAAAACCGCATTTTGCAGCGAGGGCGAAACAAGTTATATATCTTCACCTAACGGGTTCTCCTCCAAATCTGGACCTGTACGATTACAAGCCTGAGCTCGTTAAACGAGATGGTCAGGATTGCCCCGCTGAGTTTTTAAACGGGAAGAAATTTGCTTTCACCTCAGGAACCCCAAAACTCCTGGGTACTCGGCATGGCTTCGCACAATACGGTGAAGCAGGCTTGTGGATGTCCGATGCCATTCCGCACCTTCACGGAGTCGCTGACGAATTGTGCATGGTCCACTCCATGAATACCGACCAATTCAATCACGCACCTGCTGAACTATTTACTCTAACCGGTTCACCACGTCCCGGCCGTCCGTCAGTGGGGTCCTGGGCGACTTATGGTCTCGGGTCACTCAACGAAGATCTTCCCGGATTCATCGCTCTCATCTCCAGTGGCGTCCAGCCCAACGGAGGCAAAAATTCCTTTGGCAGTGGTTTCCTTCCTTCGGTATATCAAGGAGTCCAATGCAGAACAAGTGGAGATCCTGTGCTCTACGTCTCGGATCCTCCAGGTATGGATCGAACAACCCGACGAATAAGCCTGGACACGATTCAGGAACTGAACGAACTACAGGCCGATGAATATGGGCATCCAGAAACCCGAACTCGTATCTCTCAATATGAGCTCGCTTACCGCATGCAAATTTCGGTTCCAGAAGTCATGGATATTTCGAAAGAGTCTTACCAGACAATCGAAGACTACGGAGCAGAACCCGGGGGTTCCAGCTTTGCAAACAACTGTTTACTTGCCCGCCGTCTCGTTGAAAAAGGCGTTCGGTTCGTTCAGCTCTTTGACTGGGGCTGGGATTTCCACGGGACAACGGCTGCTAACGGTGTGGGCGATGGCTTGGTCACCAAATGCGCAACCGTTGATAAACCGATTGCTGCCTTGATCAAGGATCTTCGGCAACGGGGACTGCTGGACGATACGCTGATAATCTGCGGCGGGGAATTTGGCAGAACGCCCTTTCGCGAGGGACGAACCGCAGCCTCACCAGTACTTGGAAGAGACCATTACCCGGACTGTTTCACCATGTGGATGGCTGGTGGAGGGGTCAAAGGGGGATTCTCCTATGGTGAAACCGACGAACTAGGATTTTCCGTTACACAAAACAAAGTACACATCCACGACTTTCAGGCTACACTGATGCATCTGCTGGGATTCGATCACGAGCGACTGACCTATCGCTTTCAAGGCCGCGACTACCGACTGACCGATGTTCACGGGAAAGTCGTACATGATTTGATTGCCTAGATAGCTAATCGCCAAATTTCAGAATAAAAAAACCCGCGCCAATCGACGCGGGTTTCTGAAAGTGAATATTTCTCTAACCTAACGGCCAAATACCTGAGCTTCGATGTAGTGGTTCATCGTATCAGTTGAATTGCCTTGTGAGTAGAAGCGCACGTATTGCCCGCTTACACCGTCAACCTCGATAAGTTTTCCTTCGTAAGATTCAATGTAGGCATTGTCTTTACCGCGACCGAGTCCCGAGGAGTTATCGTGATCGTTATTGAAAACAGTCGTGACACCACTGGAAAACTCTGGGTCATTGGAGATTTGAACAATCACGTCATGGTAAGCACGGGCTTGTGAGTGGTAGTGCCATAGCGCAATCGCATGGACCTCCTTCGATTCTTCGAGATCAATTTGTACCCACTGAAGTTCTGGACCGAGTTCAACATAGTAACCTTCGTCGGCGTCTTTATCACCGTCTGTGAGAAACTCGAGTTCGCCAATGATCGGCCAATCATCCGAAGATGTGACTTCCTTACCATCAGAGACAAGCTCAACGTCGCCAGGCACCATCAACGGAGGACGGGCACCTTGAGCAGTTTTTTCCAGATGCGGGATTCCCTTAATTGGAACCGGCGTACCCGAGAATTTAGGTTTCGGAAGCTCGAGCTCGAGTACCTTATCAGCCGCTTGAACGGAGGATAAAGAAAAGAGATAGGCTCCAACAAAAGCGAAGACTGATATGATTCGTATTAGTTTATTCATTACGTTAGGCATGGAAATCTGCGTCCGTGAAGGTCAGTCGGCGTTGTGCCTCTATCGCTTCATTGACTTTAAGAACGGCCGCTTCGCACTGCAGTGCTTCGTGACCGGGGCAATTTAATGTGGCTTCGCCGCGTATGGATGCGAAGAAGTTTTCGAGGTGAGGCTGATGAATGTATCCTTCCAAGGTCGCATTTACCTCAAACGCATCGAGCGCCGCCGTTTCACGAACGTCTACGGTTGCTGATTTCTCAACGCGTGCGGGTGGTAATGGTACTTGCCAGGGTCTCACTTCGTATTCTCCTTTTTTCTTTAAGAACCCGTCTTGGACATATTTGTTCCAATCCGGTGCGTTCGCTTCACGAAAAACGGTTGTATACTTCGGGTTCTCAGACATCTTAATCGATCCCTCATCCCCCATAAAATACTCGAAATATCCCCCACCAGCACTTGTGGTTGTCAACACTTGATAAAAAGCACGCACAGGCCCTTGAGCGGTATCAAATTCATAAATGGCCATCACGTTATCGTACCATTCCAGATCTGAGTAGTAATCGGCTCCACCACTCGCAGTAACCGCAATCGGATTCGCATCTAAAAACCAGCCAAAAATATCGATCTGGTGAGCGCCCAAGTCGGAGATCGGACCTCCACCGAGACCTTTGAACCAACGCCAGTTACGGAACTGATGCATTCCTTCGAATCCAAACTCCTTGAGCGTGGAATCTTCGATCGCATATTTTTCCGGCCAGCCCAGTGGTTCAGTTACGGCACGATTCCATTGTCCATTGATATTGGTTATCCGGCCGCAAAGCTTATTTTCTTCTAGAAGGTGCTTCTTTACGAACTGGTATCGTGGATTGCTGCGACGCTGGTGGCCGATTTGCAAAAGCTTGCCCGTTTTTTCGGCTGTTCGAACCATCGACACCGCTCCCTCATGGGTATTGGACATCATCTTCTCACAATACACATGACACCCTGCTTCCAAACAAGCATTCGTAATGGGCGCATGCCAAAAGTCCGGAGTCGCAACAATCACTGCATCCAGATCCGGTTGTTTGGCTAACATCTCACGGTAGTCGGTGTAGGGGGCCGGCTTGTGCCCCGCTTTGCGCAAAAGGCCCACACCGCGCTTGAGATTGAATTTCTCCCATATATCGCAGACCGCAACAAAGTTGAGGCCCGGGATCTTCATCAAGGATTGCATAAGCACTTGTCCTTGAGCACCGACGCCCACAATCGCGACATTGATATCCTCCATCTTTGAATCGCCACCCACGGCAAATAGTGGAAGGTTACTCGACAGCATCAAGCCGGCACCACCGGCGACACTGGTTTTTAAAAAGCTGCGGCGGTCTACGCCAAGTCCTGTATCTTTATTCATGATTACTTTAGGGCTACTGTTAATCTTTCCAAACCACCCATTTGGCGCTTCCCACCATCTTGAGTGCCATGACTGACATAATTACGTGGATACCCAGCCATGCGATTCCGTGCTGCTCATCCACGGCCATCAATCCTACAGATAATCCCACATAAAGCAAGAGGGAGACAATCAAAGAGATGCGAAGTTTCACCCCCAGCAACATTGTCACCGAAAGTAATAGCATGATATATCCAAGAGGCAGCGCAAAGATCTTCGTCGCCCAACCTGGCATGATCGAATTCTCGGCAATTCCATAAGCCATCCCGGACATCTTTCCATAGTAGTTTTCAAAACTATAGTTCCCTGGAGTTCCAAACTTTTCCAGACCGGCGAAGAACCAGCGAATGGCCAGGAACAAACGAAGGCCTAGGAATGCCCAGGATTCATTGCTCGCGTTAATACTTTGGGTAGATGGGGTCGCATTTTCACTCATATCTTGTAGGTATCCAAAATGGTAAGAGAACAAATTAGATAATTTAAAGGCCCTGAACCAATAAAATTCGTCCTATTTTGGTATTAATCTAAGGCTAAGACGAATAATTGGCGCATTTCAGCTAAAAAGATCCATTGCCACCCCAGTGATCTGATCTCTCCGAACGGTTTTACATGGACGCCTAAGTAGGTTTAATAAAAGAAATTAGTGCCGTGACCGAAACCTCAGACCCCATCACTTTTTATTTAGCGCTTCCGTCTTACAACGAGGGCGAACGTATAGCTCAGTTTTTACCAGGACTGTGCACGGCCATCATGAAATCCGACCTCAAGGTGCGCGTTCAGATTGTAGATGACGGCTCCAGTTTTCTGAATCAAGGGCACTACCGCAGTCTCATGGAACTTCTACAACCCACATTCCCTTTCCTAATGGATCCCCTGACGCTGGATCAAAACCAGGGAAAAGGAAACGCCGTCTACGCGGGCTGGCGCAACGAGTTTCAAGCAGATATGCTGGCTTTCGCGGATGCGGATGGAGCAGTAGGTCCGAGCGAGATTGTTAGGGTTTTCAGGATGATCGCCAACGATCCCCTGGCAAAAAACGCGCTCTTTGCTGCCAGTCGTATCAAGAGCCCCGAGACTGAAGTCGCCCGAAAAGCCATTCGCAACCTAGGAGGTCTTACTTTTCGCTGGCTTCGCAAACAGCTGTTCCCCTTCGGGATAGAAGATACCCAGTGCGGATTCAAAGTCGTACCCCAAAACTTTTTCACAGAATACCAACACCATTTTTCCGAAGGGGGATTCGCATTCGACCTTGAGATTCTCTACCGAGCACAACAAGCGAATCTGAAACTCACAGAAGTACCGGTCACGTGGACCGACATCAAGGGAAGTCACATGACCTTGAAAAGTTCGATCGGCCTACTTCGAGATCTCCTTAAACTCAAAGGTAGGCTCGATAGAGAAACCGATTCGGTCAAGGGACCATGAAACTCTCCAATACCATATCGATCCCGGAGCAGGAACTAAACTTCGCAGCGATTCGCGCGAGCGGCCCAGGAGGTCAGAATGTCAATAAGGTCTCATCGGCCGTTCAGCTGTTCTTTGATATCCGGAATTCTTCGCTGCCTGAAAAATACCAGCAAAGACTCCTTGCCTTAAGTGACAGTCGAATAAGCTCGGAAGGACTCGTAGTCATAAAAGCTCAGGCCTTTCGTAGCCAGGAAAAGAACCGCGAAGCGGCAACAGAAAGACTTCGAAAGCTTATCAAATCAGTCATGATTGAGCCAAAAACGAGAAAAGCCACAAAGCCCAAAGCCGGTGCCCGGCAAAAACGCCTGGACGAAAAGAAACAACGCAGCCAAAACAAGGCCCTCAGAAAACGAGTATCCATGGACTAACCAAAAAGGCAGGAAAAGCCCCCAATCCTGACTTGCTAGCGGATCAATCGTTCGATTACTCTTTAGCTCCCCTATTTACCCCATGGAACGGAAGAAACCTACTCTGATCGATGTCGCCCACAAGGCTGGTGTTTCCAAAGCGACCGCTAGCAGGGCATTACAAAACCATCCTCGACAGAGCCGAGAAACCTGCGAGCGGGTGCAGGCAGTCGCGAAAGAGATGGGCTATATCAGACACCCTTTAGTCTCAGCCTTGATGACTGAGATTAGGAAAAAACGTCCTTCCACTCTGAATACCACCCTCGCCTTGGTTCATGGTTACCACATGGAGTTCGACCCCCCACCCAGCCTCATTCACTTACGCAAGGGAGCCATCGAAGCGGCTGAAACCAACGGATATAAATTGGAGGAGTTTTTTCTATGGGAACCAGGAATGACTCCGCAGAGACTCATTTCTATTCTGGCAAGTCGTGGAATCTACGGGGTTATCTTCGAACAAATAATATTGAAACAAGTCCAAGAGGTAAAACTGCCAATTGATCTCTCCAAATTTGCCGCCGTTGCGATCGAGTTCTCACTGCAGGAGCCTAATCTCAATCGCGTAGATATTGATCAGTACAACGGGCTCCTTATGGCATTTGAAGAAACACGAAAACGGGGTTACCATCGCATCGGTCTCGTCACCAACCGCAACGAGGAACACTTGTGTCAGAAAAAGAGACTGGCTGCCATGTATCTCGTGCACCAGACCATACCCGTTTCACAAAGAATTCCACCATTGGTAACCAATGATTACGTGACCGAACTCGGGACCCAATTGCCTGAGTGGATCAAAAAGCACAAAGTAGAAGCCATCCTTTCACCAAGAAGGCTACTACCTAAAGAACTCGGCGCACTGGGATTCAAGGTTCCCGACGATATCGGATTTGCTCAACTCATGGTTGCCGAAAATCAGATCGATGGGTACTCGGGCGTCATGCCGCGGTGGACGATGGTGGGAGAGATAGCGGTCAACCAAGTGATAGGTCTATTAAATCGAAACGACTTTGGCGTCCCCCAATACCCAACCGCCACCTACGCACCAGGCGTTTGGGTGGACGGCGATACGCTCCCGGATATCAATGGGATTCACTCACAGGCTAAGGAGACAACAATCGCTACCACACAAACTTAAGCTCATTTTGCGCTTATGAAGATTCTAGAAAAAGGACCCGGTAATCCCGGGCCCTCTAACAATTGAATCTAAACCAGGCTTATATCAGTTTTCTCCCGCCAACATTTGAGCCGTCTGTATCTCAATGGCATGGGTGCCCGCTTCATACGGTGCCGAATAGCCTTTCGCCATCGGATCTGGAAACACTTCCGTTTTGCCAGCTTCAACGGCATCGAAAACTTCCACCGCCACACTGGCAGGAGTGGCCTTTTCTAATTCGATCTTTTCAGCCATGTCAGTATCGACAGGTCCCGGATAGACTCCGACGAACTGGATCCCGGCTCCACCCTTGAGAAGGCGAAGGCCTTGCGTCAGAGAATGAACCGCCGCCTTGCTATCGCTGTAGGTTGGTAACATTGGAAAATTTCCAAGACCAGCTATACTCGCCAAATTTATGAATGCGCCTCCTCCGTTGGCCTCAAGCACGGGAACCAGAGCACGGGCGACATTGAGCGTGCCCCAATAATTAACTTCAAATTCCTGTCGTGCAGGTCCCAAATCTTGCGCGAATAGATCGGCCTGCCCCGCGAAACCCGCATTGCTCACGACCACTTCAACATCGCTGGCGATACCAGACAACGCATTGACCTGATCAACATCCGTTACATCCAGAGCCACAGGAACGACGCGATCACCATGAGCTTCCACCAGTCCGACGAGCGACTCTACGTTGCGCGCTGTGGCATACACTTTGGAGGCGCCACGGGCGATGAGTTCATCAACAAATGCGCGGCCAATACCACGATTACTTCCGGTAACAAGCGCTACCTTTCCTTTTATTTCTGTTTTCATAATAATAGTTTCTTAAATCAGATTTTCCGTATCCGCTCTCAGCGTTTCATAGCTTGGAACCTATGAATTTAGCCAAACGCAAACAAGCTCCCAGAGCCTGTAGGCCGAGAGCTTGCTCCTACTAACGAGGTAAATCGAAATAGAGTACCTCGGCCGAGCTTGAGGTTGTAATCGCCTGTGCTGCTTCATCCTCAAGCGCTAGACCGTCACCCCGTTTGAGTCTGACATCCCCCACTTCAAGCTCACCATTCACAACCTGAAGCCAACCTTTGCGACCCTCCGAACTGGGAAGGGTTAGTGATCCCTCCTCCGAAATAACTGCGTTATAGATTCGGGTATCTTGTCGAATATCCAAGACACTCTCCTCTCCCTCCGGAGCGACCAAAGTAAGCCACTGGTTCTCGCGGTCTGCGGGGTCATAATCTTCTTCCTGGTAACTGGGGTCAAGGCCCGGACGCTCAGGTTGAATCCAGATTTGTAAGAGCCGGGTCGTTTCCGTCTCGGAAGGGTTGAATTCGCTATGATAAATACCCGTTCCGGCCCCCATCAGTTGCACGCGCCCCGCATGAATCTGCGAGGACGTACCCGTGCTATCCTTGTGAGCCAAGGCTCCTTCCGTTACGTAAGAAAAGATTTCCATATCGCGGTGCGGATGCGTGGGAAACCCACCTCCGCCGGCTATAAGATCGTCATTCATCACTCGCAACGGACCCCATTGTACGTGGTTGGGGTCATAATACTCACCAAACGAAAACGTGTGGTGAGAATCCAACCAATCAAACTTTACATGGCCGCGTTCTTCCGCTTTGCGTACTAATTTCATCTCTATACCTTTCTAGTCTATATCTTTTTCTTTTTAATCGGATAAGCGACACCTGTATCTCTTTATCCAGTATCTTTATATCAAGATTAGTGAGTTCATACTCAACTTCCTTTCAAAAAACATTCCGTAAACTATTACTCTGCCAACTCAGCAGCCCGGTAACCGAGTTTCTTAAGCAACTTCAGCAATTGGCTTCTTTCGTCAATCGACAAACCGCTCACTGCATGCTCAAGAGCTGCAGCATGCTGCTTGATAGATTTTTTAGTCGTTGCTTTCCCCTCTGGTGTCAACGCGGCATAAATAACCCGCCGATCATTCGAATCCCACTGACGCTCAACGAGCCCCTTCTTTTCTGCACGATCAACTGCCGCTGTAATCGAGCCGCTCGTCAGGTGAATCTTTTTCCCGATCGTATTGATCGGCGTAGGCCCCTTGTGGTAGAGGACTTCCAAAACGGCAAAGTCAGAAATGCAGCCAAGCCCCAAATCACTCACACTTTTCTTGTCCAAGACCTCCAACGCTTTGAACGCTTTCCAAAGCACCAGCCACACATGCATACCCGAAGTATCTTCCTGAGAGGTCATAACAATCAACTTTATATAATTTATCTCGACGTCAAGCTTTCTTGACAGTCAGTCCGATTGACAGATTCACCGATCAGTTTAGACTAGAGATTAGACAGAAACCAATTTACCTATGTTCGATGCGATCACTAATCCTTCAGGAACCCTTCTGGTTATTCACTTTAGCGATATCGTTGAAAAAGAGCAAACGAAGCAGGCAGTAACACGAATCCAGAAACTTATGGAACAGATCCAACCCGGCTTCACTACGATCACGGACCTGGGCCGACTGACTCACATGGATTTCGAGTGCGCCGAGGACATCGGTCAGATCATGGATATTTGCAATCGGGCGAAAGTGGCGCAGGTCTACCGGGTGATCCCAAGTCCCGACGTCGACATCGGCTGGCAGATACTCACTCATTTCCACTACGATCAAGCCAGCGTCCAGATAAATTCCTACCCGAGTCTCTATCAAGCCATGAAGTGTTACCTAGGTACTGAAACAGCGTGAATCACACGAAGGCTGAATAATTTCAGTTGTTTCTGAAATTACTAGGGTTTTACCCGAATACTGACCTACTGGAATCCACGAAAAATATTTGGAAAGTTGTATTTCATCGTTGGGCACTTAGCGTCCCACCCATGTCTCTCGACGTCTTCAGAAAAACACCGGAATCAAAAGGGTTAGCAATTCTCCGACTAACGGTAGCAATCATCCTCATCACCGCGGGAATTGCGAAATTAGTGATACCCGAGTTCATAATGGCCTTTGAAGGGCAACTCAAAGCAGCCGGACTCTTCTTTACCGATCACCTTGCCCTGGTCGTGCCGATCGTGGAACTCATTTTGGGTTATTTCCTCATAATCGGGAAGTTCACCCGAATTTCCGCAGGAGCATGTATCTTCCTCATGTCGATCGCCGTCTACATTCATCTGGTAGTCAAAGATCCCAGCTTGTTTGTCTTTGAACCTATGGTGCCGATTATTCCAATACTGGTAATTCTGTCCAGCGCCGTGCTTGTAGTGTTAGGAGCAGGCACTTGGAGTAAAGACCTCGATATCTTTGAAAAGTAAATTCGGGGAGTCGCCTAACCAGTCGTCCTCAATCCACTCGCAATGGCATTGATGTTAAGAAGCAATGCAGTCAGGAGTTCCTCATTTTTTTTGCTTCCGCTGCGACTTGCTCTCCAAGCTTTGAGCAGGCGGATTTGCTCATCATGGAGCAAACGAAGGCCGGTATCACGAAGCCTCAATGTGTAGGCTAACCGCGGGCGACCTTGCCCAAAAGGTCTGGACAGAAGCTCGGCAGTTCGACGCCTCGTCAGCTTAAGCTCGGCCTCAATGATTCCCATAAAGTGGCTGCGCACAGATTTCTTTTTAACCAAGCCCGCATAGTCCCGTATGATATCGACTGATACGCTTGCCAGGGTGGACTCAATATTGAACAGCATGTAACGCAAGAATGGCCAGTCGTTACAAACTTCTACGAGGTAATCGTACTCGCTTCTACGGTTTCTCCGCAGTTTGTCCAACGCTGTGCCTACGCCAAACCATCCGGGGAGATAAAAACGCGACTGATTCCAACTGAACACCCAGGGTATCGCACGCAGATCATCGAGTGAAGGTGTACCGGTTCTGCGAGAGGGGCGGGATCCCATAGTCGTTTGTTCGATGGCATCGATAGGGGTAGCGGTTCGGAAAAACGAAATAAATTCCGTTTCATGCAATAGCGCCTGATACGTCTCCTGACTGATGCAAGTAACATATTCCAAAGCTGGCGTCGCTCTCTCGATAAGGGCTCCGTGTTTTGGGAGTAAGGGCGCCCCCGCTCCGCCTGCTAACAACAGCTCCAAATTATTCGTGGCGCTCTCAACCGTATTGTATTTTTGGCCGATCACTTCACCTTGCTCAGTCAGCCTAAGACCTGCCTTGAGAGCATCTTGAGGAAGCCCTTCCAGAAATCGATGCATAGGTCCTGCTCCTCGTCCGACCGTACCACCACGGCCATGAAAAAAACGAAGATTACGTTTTAGCTGCTTACCCACTTCGACGAGTTTCTTCTGAGTATTGTAAAGCGTCCACTGACTTGCCCAAATACCGCAATCCTTATTGCTGTCACTGTACCCGAGCATCACCGTAAGTGGTTCGTCACACCTGGATCCTGCGTCGCCTGAGCGACTGAGGCTGGCTTGAGTAACGGGATGAGCCAGAAATGCATCCGTAATACCGATACTGTTTTCAAGATCATCCATTGTCTCATAAAGCGGTGCCACCGGCAAACGACTAACGATACTCCCATTTTCGATTCTCGTAAGTCCTGCTTCTCGACCCAGCACATAAACCAACAATAAATCGGAGAGCGTTTTCGTCATGCTGACAATGATGCAACCCAAAGCCGCTTCCCCGAACTTGTCCATGTGCTCGTTTACAACGCGGAATGTCTTCAGCAACTCGGTGGCTTCCGGTCCAAGCGACGTCCATGCTGATGAAAACGGACGAATCGTTTGAAGCTCTTCGCTCAAAAAGGTCACCTTTCTTTCCTCGGACCAATTTGAATACCCCGCTCCGTCCGGAACCCCGGCGGCTTCGAGTATTTGCCCCATAGCCTTCGAAAAATACTGACTATTTTGGCGTATATCCAAACGGGCACAATGGAAGCCAAAACACAAGATACTGGATTTCAACGGTTCAATAAATCGTTGAATCAGCCGCCCCCCTTTTACCTCTCTCAAGGCACTTTCGAGAAAGCCAAGATCCTCTTCGAGTTCAGACGGCGAAGCGTAATAGGGTTCCTTAGATTGGGTAATTGAATTCTTGAGTTTCGTCCTCAGGTACTGGACATGGACACTCCAAGGTTCTTCCAGGTCCTTGACGACAAAACCATTGGCTGCTAAAACCTTTGAAAGGGAATTCGGAACGAGGTGGGTGTACTCATTGAAAGTCAGGTTCTGCTCCACCTCACTGAGAAAACGATCATGAATTTCGATGGCTGCTTCCCGAAGCGTAAGTAAGGTCTCCGCCGTTACACCGTGATTGACAAACGGGTGACCATCTCGATCCCCACCCACCCATGAACCAAAAGACAGGCGGGGTAAACTTGGCTCTTCACCCCGGTAATCGGGAAACACCTTTTTCCACGCATTTCGCAGCCGTTTCTGGGCTGGCTGAAGGGTATGGGGGAAAATTTCCACCAGATAGTAAAGCAAGTTCCGGTTTTCATCCTCAACTTTGGGCTTCCGCGTGTAGATTTCTCCCGAGCGCCACAATAGATCCAAGAGGAGTTCTGCAGTCTCATCCTCTTGCTGCGACGTCATGTCTGCATAATCATGCTGGTGACGAACCAGGCGATACAACTCACGGTGCAATCGCAGGATCGCCTGCCGCTTGGACTCTGTTGGATGCTTCGTAAAAACCGGTTCTATGAAGCTGGATTTGAGCTTCTTGAGAATTTCATTCGGTGTGTACCCAGTATCCTTGAGCCTCAAAAGGTAATCGTGCCAGCCACCGGAGTCTGGTTTGTTAAACTCTCTTCTCCACTCGGCGCTTTTAGCATTGGCAATCGCTTGTTCAATGATGTTGAGGACTTGAAAGTAAATGGAAAGCGCCTGGGATCCCTTCGGCGGGAGTTTCCCTACTGCCTGCTTCTCCAGATTACGAATCATCGCCGCACACGGCTTCTCTCCGATCCCATCCAAGACCTGAATAAAATGCTGCAACAATTCGTCGCGCGCATCTTCGATGTCTTCGATCCCGGTTTTTAAACGTCTGGTGAACGATGTGTTTTCAAGCTGTTTCATATAGATTAATTGGAGGTCATCGTCGCTCGACTAGAACGGACACACACTCAAGCAAGAACTTTACGAAGCCGGAATTATACCAATGCGAACACCATACCACGACTCAAAGAATCGTCTGCTTAGCACCTCGAATTTCACCCACGCTTACGGGTCAGCATAAACTGATTGCCTTCGGTATCCACACACATAGCCAAATGAGGTGATTCTCCGTCCTCTGGCTTAGGCTCATTTGTGAGCTGACCTCCGGCTGCGACAACTTCCGCTGCCCCTATCACCACATCAACAACCTGAAAACTCATTCCGGTCCAGGTTCGCTTGCCTTCCCCTCCCCCGTGGATACCGATAATCGCCCCACAGAGTTCCAACTCAGCCATCACTTCATTGTGTTTCGTAACCGTGGCACCCAGCACCGTTTTATAAAACTCGACCGCCCGATTCATGTCGGCGGCCCAGATGATATATTTAACCCGTTCAACTTGCATGGGAAGAACCTTCGCTTGAAGCAAAAGCACATGCAAGAGGATAGACATCTGATCCCCGTTCAAACCCTGATTCCACTAGATAACAACGATTGAATAATCACGACCCTTGGCCAACTCAAACACCGTAATCTCCGGTGGAGCGAAAAACCGCAATTGCGGCCCCCAGGCTCCGGTCCCTCGGCTGAGGTAGAGATAAGCTTTGTCGCTGACCCTTGAAAGCCCGTGCCGCGCTTGGTATTGTAGGCGAGTCAGGAAAATAAAAGGAAAGATCTGTCCTCCGTGCGTGTGGCCAGACAGTTGAAGATCGTAACTGTCCGCCACCGCGGGCGAAATGTGTGGCCGGTGCTTTAAAAGAATCTTGAATGCATTCAAAGGAACAGCTCTGAGGGCTTCCATTTCCGCTTTTTCTGTTGTGTGACCCTGAAGAACTTCGGGATCATCCACACCCATTATAAACAACGTTGGGTCGACCTGAAAAGCGGCAGATCGCAGGACTTTGAAGCCAGCTGCTTCTGTGAGTTCCAGAGCCTCTTTAAGACCCGCATATACCTCATGATTCCCAGTGACTGCTATCTTGCCCTTGGGAGGATTTAACGCTCGGAAGAGCGCTGCGAACTTCGTCAATTCGGTGAGATTGCTGTCAAATAGATCACCAGTCGATACCAGTAAGTCGGGTTTCAACGCATCCACGGTTCTTACGATCTTTTGTATGTGACTGTAGGAGCTTCCAAACCCGAGGTGAATATCCGAAACCTGTACTATTCTAAACGGCTTCTCCGGATTGTATTCAAATTTAGGGGACGTGACTCTCAGCATTCGAACCCTGGGATTCCGAAACTCATAGAACGCGTAGACCGATGATACGGAAGTAAGGATTGCCACCACGAACAGCGCATCCGATTCACTAATTCCCCGGAATATAAGCTGAGCGATATCGAGCAGCAACGCAAAAGAAGCGAACAAAAAGCTGACTCCCATCCAGCTGTAGGCCACCAAGGCAATGAGGCTGGAAATCCACACCGGCACTTTACCCTCTGAGATGCGAAGAAGTATTGGGGATAACACGAACAAGACTAATAAGCCCCCAACCAACCCCAAAGACTGGCCCAACCCCGCTGCAATTGTGAAATAGAGATAGGTGTTAAGTCCGCCGTAAACGAACAAAAAGATGAGAAGGAAAGGAACCATAATACCTAAGTAACGATCCTCTCCTAAACCTTGCTTGATAAAACAGGGCTGTGTCTAAACCGACGTCGCCACTCGCCTACCAAACGCGGCATACAGGACAGGAAGAACCAACAGGTTTAAGGCCGTGGAGGTTACCAGTCCTCCCAGAATAACGACTGCCATAGGAAACTCTATCTCGTGACCCGGAATATTGCCGGCTATGACTAATGGCAGTAGGGCCAGTGCCGCACTCGAGGCGGTCATAAGGATAGGTGCCAAGCGTTCCTCGGCACCTCGTAGCACGAGCGGCACTCCAAACTGCATCCCTTCCTCTTGTTCCAAGTGTCGAAAATGACTTACCAACATAATACCGTTACGCGCAGCAATACCGAGCACTGTCACGAATCCCACCAGCGATCCGATCGACAACACTCCACCACCCAGAAATGCCGCTACACCACCACCGATCAAAGCGAATGGCAGGGTCAAGCCCACCATAAGGACCAGCCGGAAGGATTGGAAATCAACCTGAAGCAGGACGAAGATCCCAATTAGAGAGAGTATCGCCATGAGGTATAATTGGCGACTGGCAGCTTTACGCTCTGCATATTCCCCCAGTATTTCGGGATGATATCCCAGTTCAAAGGGTACACCGGCGATCCTATCATCAATCTCTTGAGCAACACTTCCCAAATCGCGGCCACGCACATTACAGGTGACGTCTATTCGGCGTGAAACACTCTCACGGACAATTCGGTTTGGCGCTGGAACGACCTCTATATCGGCAACATCACCGAGCGGAACCAAAGTCCCACCTGCTATTTCAATAGGGAGCCTCCTCAAAGCCTGAATGTCCGTTCGTAGTTTTTCTTCTCCCCAAACTGCCACGCTGAAGATCATTTGGTCCTGATACTGTCCGCTGGCTTCTTCCACCCTGGTGCGGTGTCCCACCGCATTCAATTGGTAATTAAATGCATTTAATATTTCAGACGCGGCATTTGATACGGAAAGAGCGGTAAGTCGGTTCAGGTTATTGTACTGATAGCTGTGCATCACTCCGTTGGCGTAAGTTACCGATTCCAGGTTTCCGACATCATCATAGGTATAGCCATGGGTTTCTGGCGGGGAAAAGGCCTGGTCGCCTACGGATTCGAGACGGTTGAGAATGTGGTAGATCGCCCCCGGGTATGGATGATGTCGCGAAGCTCGGTACAAAGCGTAATTTCCGGGACATGGAATCCAGGAAAAGGGAGAAAACACTGAAATTCAAGAATCATGGAATGACCCTGTTGTCGCCCTCACTGTTTACCGATGACTTCAAGACGTTTTCCGATGCGCATGCGGGCGATTAAGCATGGGGAAACTTAACCGAAGCTGAATCACCGAACGAAACTCCTGTGGAGCTTCTAACGAATCACAGACTCTCGACAAACCGAATAACCGAGAGCCGCTGCTGGGCCGTCAACGCTGTGAACGCTTCCTTGCTGGCTTGCGCCTCACCTCCGTGCCACAAAATTGCTTCTTCCACGTTGCGGGCACGGCCATCGTGTAAAAGTCTCGTGTGCTTGTTTACTTTGGGAAACAAACCGATCCCCCACAATGGAGGAGTTCTCCATTCACTTCCCGAGGCTTCGAAGTCGGGGCGGTTATCAGACAGACCTTCTCCCATATCATGAAGCAGTAAATCGGTATAGGGGCGAATCGTCTGTCCCGCCAAAGCGGCGATCGTATAGTCTTCACTGGTGTTCAACTCCGGGACATGACAGGCAGCGCACTGAAGCCGACCAAACAGGGCTTTCCCTTCCTGAAAACTACTGCGGTCTTCAATACGAGCCGCCGGGACCCCCAACGTCTGCATGTAGAAAACAACATCTTCCAAATCACGGTCTGATAACTCGGGATCGCCACCGCTGGGAAATTTTTCTGAAAGGCCCTGGGCGTCCGTGTGGTTTTCCATGGGAAACAACGCATTGGTTATACCGATATCCCCGAGGAATGCGCCGGCTGTTTGATCCATCAGGTTGGCTTTGTTCGCTTTCCAGCCAAATCGGCCGAGCTCTGTTGCATTCAGACTTGGACTCCAGACCCAATTGGGACGGCCCGAAATCCCATCCTTATTCGCATCTTCAGGATCAGCCAACGTCAGGACGTCCTCCTGTGAAACTGCTTCCAAAAGTCCCAAGCCGAACACCGCTGAGGCCACCCGGGGTGACAGAAGAAGCGCCTCAGCGGGATCACCATACGCCCAATCACGCAGCGTGTAACTTGGCTTCAGCAGTTGAAACGTCTCGCCACTCGGGTAAACGCCATCGATCACGTCGTACCTGATTGCAACCCGCGCCTCAGGGCTGGCTCCGGGTAAAGCCCGCACACTCACCTGATTCCCGTAAATGGGATCTCCCAAAGGCCCCCCATATTCATTTGTACCAGGAATACTAATACGCATCAACCATCCACTCGGAATATCATTCCCTTCAGGTGGCTGCCCCCTGCCATCCTTGAAATGACAGGTCGAACAAGAGCGGACATTGAACAACGGGCCCAACCCGTCGCGCCCATTCACTTCCGAAGAGGCATCCACCCAGTTCGTATTAAAGAATGCATTGCCTGTAAAAAAACGAGGATGCTCCTTGATCGGGAGATTGGTTGCAGGCAAACCGAACGCATTCGTGGATTGATCAAATACAGTGGTTTTACCACCAGGCAATAAATCAGCGCAAAGCGGGGTCAGGCACAGAGCCAAACCAAGTGAAACGGTAAGCCAATTACTCAAAAAAGCCATCAATCCAGCTACCCTCGTTTCACGTCGAGCTCCAGCAGTTCCTCGGCATCAGCCAACGCATAAACAAGGCTCCAGAGGGCATTCACTGCGTCCTTCACCTGCATATTTCTGGGGCTGCCGTCCTCGGCAACGATCGCCTGATCAAAAGGACCTTCGATCAAAGACACTTTCTCTTTCGCAATATAAAACTTCTCCCGAACCGTTTCAGCAGCGGCCTCATTTGCATCCGCAATCACATCCACCATGCCTTTGCCTTCAACTTGCGGGCCATAGCGAGGCGTAAACGCCCCAAAAAGAACCGCCTCCAAACCTTCCATATTCGCAATGAGATCCAAGTGAGTGGTGTCACTGAAACAGGAGTGTTCATCCTCCTGGGACTTCGAACGCAGAGCCACCGACATACGTTCCGCGGCCAGTTCCCTTCCGGCCAAAGAACTGATGCCGCGCATGACCAACTTGATCAGAGTAGTCGGACGCTTTAGAAAGAAATCACCCGTATGGTTATCGTAATTGGAAAGACTCCATTGATCGGCCACCGCAACCAGGTGACTCCGTAACAGTTCCGTCGCGGCCACCAGGTATTGCATACGGCGGTCGGCATTCGGAGCTTCCGTGAAATCCGTCCAGCTACGCTGCCCGGGACCGTCCTCATAAAAGTCCTGCCCCCAAAGCAAAAACTCAATGGCATGCCAGCCCGTAGAGATGTTCGTCTCTCCGTCTTTCTCATTCAACTGCCTCAAAAGGCGGCTATTGATCTCCGGAAAATCGGTTGGGTTATTGATGATTCCAGAATCCGGATTATCCGCCGTATATTCGATGTAGCTTTCATCAATCGGCCAGGCGTTGATGAGAACCTCGACCTCTAATTGGTCGATCGGGCCATCAGAAAATCGGTAAACCTCGGTCCGTCCATAAACCTTCCGCGCTTCGATCCAGGAATTTTTGAGCGCCTCAAACGTTTCTTCACTGGGCTTTTTTCTGAATTGGTAAACCGCCATATTGAACCGCACCGTTTCTTTGACCGCATCGGAATACAGGTACCAGGCCAAGGTGGCGTAGTTTCCTAAAAACTCGAACGCGATTTCATTTGAGAAGGGTTGCCCTTCAGGTGTAGGTGGAGCCACATCGAAATCGGCCCGGAGGGGAGAAGTCAGAGAAACCAGAGTAAAGAGCAATAAGGTAGGGCGTTTAACCATGACGTCTATTAGTTTTAAACCATTTCATCAAACAAAGGCTTGATTGGCAATCCTCCAAACATCGATTTAAGCAGCAAGCAGGTAACCGTTTCGGGGAAGGCCCGCATTTCATACCTGAAGAGCCGGAAAATTATCGCGGCCAAGCTCGGATTCGAGTTCCAGTTTCCTCAAAACAGCTTTTGAGCCGTTTTCTTTTTTCGGATTCCAGGCTTTGATTTTTAAATCGAACTGCTAACTTAAGTGGTATGACCAGATACTGCCGCACCCTGATAGCACTCCTGATCCCAATCGTTTTTCTAGAAGCCGGAGAGGGGAATTACGTTGAAAAGGATGGCTTGGTTGCCGTGGAAGCAGAGCATTTCGCGGCCCAAGCCAAAGATGAAATACGAAAATGGTATATTACAGATGCAAATACGCCTCCCGCCGATGTAGCTGATATCGATGGCAATCACGCGAAGGGTTCGAGCGGTGGCAGCTATATCGAAATTCTTCCCGACAATCGCACGAATCACGACGAAGCGCTCATCCACTATACAGACTCTAAAACCGACGCAAATTTTGCTCCTGTACCTGGATCCATGGGAGTGTTGAGCTATCCGATCTACTTCAACACCGCGGGACTATATGTTTTTTGGGCACGTGCTTACAGTACCGGAGCCGAAGACAACGGACTCCATGTGGGCATCAACGGAACCTGGCCCGAGGCTAGCGCCCGAGTGCAATTGTGCCCAGGCAAATACCAATGGACGTGGTCGTCCGCCCAACGCAGATCTCACAACCACTGCGGTGAGCCGTTAACCGTTCTTGTTTCAATACCTTCACCCGGACTGCATACGATCATGCTCTCCATGCGGGAAGACGGCTATGAGCTGGACAAGTTTATAATGACCACCGATTTCAACTTCGTGCCCGAAGGAGAAAGTATTCCAGCCAGCATACGGGAAGAGTCCGGTTTATCCCGAGGCAACTATTTTGCAGACGTCGGACACTACGATTTCCGGCTCGATGCTACGGCCAACTTTTTCCCTCAAGAAGGCTCGGTCCCCTACTACATCGACAAAAGGAATCACGCACTAGCTATCAATGCGGCGGACAAAATCCATCGCGACAATTTCTCCGCAGCCACGGCGCGTTTCGACGGCAAGCCCGGCGCTTATAAAATATTCCTCATAACCCTTACCGAAACCGACGGAGAATCCGTCTACCGTGTGAGCGCCAATGGAAAATTGCTCGGCACATTCACCAACCCTGAAACTTCAACTGACTATCGAGAAGTCATATTCGATTGTGGCGTTGTCGATCTGGAAAAGAAGGACGAAATAAAAGTGGAATTCAACGCCGTTACAAACGGCAAGATCCCTGAGAATGACGAGACGGCCTATTCACGAGGGCGTTGGCGCGGCCTGATTCTAACCAGCATCGATTAGGTGGATAAGCCCAGTAAGGTACTGGCTCAAAAACCGACTCACCCCTAACGATGCCACATTTTCTCTTTATTAGCGCAACCAACGGAAACAATCTTGAGCTAGCCCATGAGCTCTCAAGTGTTGCGGAGACGGAAGGAGCCACGACTGAACTCATTCAACTCGATGGTTTGGAACTTCCTCTGTTTTCACCAACCCACAAAGAACAACTACCCCCACCCGAAGCTGCACAAATGCTTACGAACAAGCTCGTAGCAGCCGACGCTTTGGTACTCCTTGCCCCAGAGTACAATGGTAGTATACCACCTTTGGTGACGAACGCGATTGCATGGATGAGTGTTACCAGCGAAGACTTTAGAGCAGCGTTTAATGGCAAGTTTGCTGTGATCGGCACGCACTCTGGAGGCAACGGATTCAAGGTTCTCGAGGCAATGCGATCCCAATTAAATCATCTGGGTATGATCGTTCTTCCGCGTAGTTTCAACACCTCCCAACAACCTCAAAATCCTGAATCCGCCAAAGCGATCTTCAAGCAACTTATCAGACTAGCCACACGTTAGAACTGTTTTTCTAAGGTTCTATTCATTAGAGCCTTGTTCCCAAATAGAATGTTGATATGACCCTACAACTTTCTATGGAACGAATCCAGATCCCTCATACAACACTCCAAGTCTCAGGACTCTGCCTTGGGCTTGCGTCACTTGGCATCAAAAATAACACGGAAGCGTCCGGCTTCGAGCTCATGGATCGCTATGTTGAGCTGGGTGGAAACTTCTTCGATACCGCACGAGCGTACTCCAACTGGATACCAGGAGAGAGAAACCGTAGTGAACGGATTTTTGGAGATTGGATACTGACGCACAGAAATCGAAGCCAACTGATTATTGCCACAAAAGGAGGCCATCGCATACAGGGCGACCCTACTTTTCGCACAACCCCGGAAGCTATTTCCAGTGATCTAAACGGAAGCCTGGAAAGTCTCCGTATCGAACAGATCGACCTCTACTACCTGCACCGCGACGACCCGTCTGTCCCCGTCGGTGAAATTGTCGATTATCTGAATACAGAAATCGAGAATGGAAAGATCAGATACCTAGGCTGCTCTAATTGGACCTCCGAACGAATAAATGCTGCCAACGCCTATGCTGCCGCTCAAGGCAAACAGGGATTTGTCGCCAGCCAGCCTCGCTGGAGCCTCGGTTCACGCTACGCAGAAAAACCAAGCGACCCGACACTCCTGAAACTCGACCAAACCGCATACGATTTTCACAAAGAGAGCGGAATCGCAGTCATTCCTTATTCATCCCAAGCTGGCGGCTTTTTCTCAAAATATGCACGGAATGACACCTCAGAGGCTTTTAAAGAATCCTCGCTATTCAAACCAGAGAACCTTGCTATTGCTGAGCGGTTGAGGGCCTTATCAGGCAACCTTGAAGTCGACATTGCCCATCTCGTTCTGGCATTCATGAAATCCAGACCCTTTCCCGTAATTCCCATTGTTGGATGCAGAACCGCTGACCAGATCACGGACAGTTTCAGAGGGTTGGAAGTCTCCCTAACAAAAGACCAAATCAAGGAGATCCACGCACTGGATCCTTATTGATCAGAAATCCAATTCCACAGACTCTCCTTCTCTCGGTACGGTGACCCTCCAGTTAAGGTGCTTTCGAATATGCTCAGCCAAAGCCTCACGGGGACCGTCTTCGCCATGAACCAAAAACACCCGTTCCGGTCTTTTATTGAATCCCGTTAACCACGCAAGAATCTCCAGATAATCCGCGTGTCCCGAAAAACCCGATACATATTCTATGCCTGCATTCACCGGTATGATCTCACCAAACATTTTGAGTTCCTTTGCACCTTCAAGAAGGGAACGCCCACGACAACCTTCTGCCTGATAACCTACAAACAAGATGGTGTTATTGGGGTTCGGTAACCGGGCCCGCAAGTGGTGAAGCACCCGCCCTCCCGTCGCCATGCCACTGGCTGAGATAATGATCCCTTTCTCCTTCGCATTATGAATACCCTTCGACTGGTCGAGTTTCGGACAAAGCCGCAGCTTGCTGGGGCGAAATAGTCGAGTTCCTGATATATGAAGCTTTCTGCAGGTAAGATTCATGTCCCGCACATAACGCTGATGCACCTCCAACGCTTTCAGAGCCATGGGAGAATCGACATAGATGGGCACGGACGGTAACAGTCCCTGCTCCTCCAATTCCCGAATCATAAACAACAACGACTGTGTTCGGCCCACAGAAAAAGCGGGTATTACTACCATCCCATTTTGATCGAGCGTTCGCTTTACGATCTCGACAAACTGTTCACGGGGTTCCGGCCCCTCATGGAGTCGATCGCCATAGGTTGATTCGAGGACGAGATAATCCACATTGTAAGGTTGCATGGGAGCCCGAAGCACCGGGTCAAAGGGCCTTCCCAGATCACCACTAAACACAATCTTCCTCCACCGGTCCCCCTTATGCGTCTTTAGATCGAGCCAACCAGCCCCCAATATATGCCCCGCATCCCGGTATTTCCCACGGAGTCCTTCTGCCGGATGGAAGTGTTCCCCATAGGGAACAGGCCATAGGTAAGGAAATACCGACCGCGCGTCCTCCTCAGTAAACAACGCTCGGGCCGGGTTGTGTTTCGAATACCCTTTCTTGTTAGCATACCGGGCCTCCTCTTCCTGCAGATGTCCCGTATCGGGCAAAAGAATCTTCACCAGGTCAGCAGTTGCTTCGGTAGAGCGGATCAGACCTCGAAATCCGTCTTTTACCAAGCGGGGAAGATAACCCGTATGATCGATATGCGCATGGGTGAGAAGTACCTCATCTATGAGCGGCGGCGATTCCGGAAACGCATCCCAGTTTTTGAGTCGATTTTCTTTAACCCCTTGAAACAGGCCGCAATCGATCAACAGCCGCTTCCCGTGAGTTTCTAACAAATGCCGCGAACCCGTAACGGTGCCAGCGGCTCCAAGAAATGATAATTTTGCCATAAGAAAATTGACTAAAGTCCCTGTCAATGTGCGACCGATGGACGAATTACGCAAGCAAACCTCATAATCGTAGTTGTAGCGTTTGTACAAAAAATGGGAGCCACGTACTCTCACAAACGTGGCTCCCTCAAGGACGGGTCCCTCCAAAGACCCGTTAATCGTCGGTGGCAGAAGAATCAGAATTCTCGATCGCTTCTGCCTGCCTAACCATCTCCAAGAAAGATTCTCTATCCTGACTCAGTTGAAGCCCTGCGGCTTTCTGAGCGGTGGATAGGATCCAGTCATAACTGACATCCCCTCGATGAGGAGAGTTCCTTAAAATTTGACCAAAAGCTGTAACGGCTGCCGCAAACTGAAAATCAGGCGTTGCTTTGTCAAACGCGACGGCCTCTTCCGAGAATAAGACTTCGAGAAGCTGGGATTGACTAAGGCCTTCCTGCTGGTAACGCACGCGTACCGTAACGAGCTCTGATCCTTCCAATGTTTGCTGCACGCTGCTGACTGGGTGGACCTTCACGGCTTCAGGATCAGGGTCTTGCACAACCTCCGTCGGGATCAGTTCGTATAATGCAGTTACTGAGTGCCCGGATTGAATGCCGTTAGCCTGAAGATCCTGTTCGCGCGTCTCGCCATCGTTCTCGAAACCGATCAAACGATACCGGTCAACTTTTTCCGGGTTAAACGCTACCTCCACCCGAACGTTGTTGGCGATGGTCATTGTCGCACCAGATACCTGACCTACAAAAATCCGCTCCAGATCTTTATCTGAATCAACGTAACCAACCTTGCCATTTCCCAATGCAGCCAATTCTTCCATTCCAACTTTGCGGTTGTAGCCCACAGAAAACCCATAAGTGGATAGACCAATTCCCCGAGCCGCTTCACGAGCGATTAATTTGTCGCGTAACAACCGATCTGATAACCCAAGGGACAGGTCTCCGTCAGTACAGACAATCAACTGGTTATTGCCACCTTCGATAAACCCCTCAGCGGAAATCCGATAAGCTTCGACAACCCCAGCCGTGGCCCGGGTTGACCCTCCGGGAAGCAGTCGATCAAGCGATGCTTCAATCGCTACTTTGTTGTAAGTGCGGGTCGGCGGTAAAATTACTTCCGAAGCTTCACCGTAGGTCACAATCGCTATACGGTCATGGGAGGAAAGCGCCTCAATCAAACTGCGGATTCCCGACCTCACCAACGGAAGCTTGTTCGGTTCATCCATAGATCCACTTACATCAACCAGAAAAACGAGATTGTTGTCTGGCCTATCTGCCCAAGGAATCTCATAGCCCTGTACCCCGATCCTGAGTATTGTGTGGCCATTGATCCATGGTGAAATGGCCTGTTCCATGTGGACTTCAAACGGTTCCTCCAAACTTTGAGGAACCCCATAATTGTAGGGGAACGCATTTATCAGAGATTCGATCTTCACCAAAGAAGGAGAAGGCAAATGCCCTTGCGCCAATGTTGCTTTCAGCTTCTCAAAATCACCAGAATCCGGAGTCATTGAAAATCCAGACAGTGGATACTGCCACGTATTCGTAAAACCGCGATCTGCTATCAGCCGATCCACCTCTAACTCAAACATCGAGAAGGCCCCTGGCTCAAAGTTTGGTATTACCGGATTGGGATACCATTCAGCGCGAATACCTTCAAGGGATTGAGTAGCCTGATTATCAGCACTGATATTTGAGAACTCAATATCGTTGGTAGTATTGTTTACAGGAGTTACCTGAACTTGAACCTGATCTGAGGTAGACGATTCCTCCACCTTAAAGCTCAATAGAAATAGGCAGACGACCAACCCGAAAGATGCCGCCAATCCCGACACCCACGGCAACCAAGCCGATCGATACGCTCCCACTGAATCATCAAACAAAACCGGCGCAGCCGTTTCTGTAAATGACGGAAACTCCAGCGGAGTGAATGACTCGTTTTCGTAGGCTCGCGTCAAATTTTGCTGTAGCTCCAAGGTCTCTTCAGCAAATCTCTGCAGGGCCTGATTCGCCGCGATCGCCAGTTCTATTTCCCTTACCTGCCGGGAGTCTGTAATTTCACCCAACAGATAGGAAGTAATCTTGGTTTCGTCCACATGCATCATTTAAGTTCGTTAAAAAGTGTTTCGTTTGCGGCTTCAGCGAGGGATTTGAGGCGTTTGAGCGCTTGATGAATGATCACTCCTACGTGGTTCACCGACTTACCTGTAACCTCGGCGATTTCCTTGTACGATAGGCCATTCTGAAACTTAAGGCGCAGCACTTCCTGCTGGGAAGAGCTCAGTTGTTCCGTCAATGAGATGAGCACTGAGGATAGATCTGTGCTCTCGGCCCGTTGTCTTGGATGTGGTCGATCCGTAGG
Source organism: uncultured Opitutaceae bacterium (assembly GCA_964352065.1). Lineage (GTDB taxonomy): Bacteria > Verrucomicrobiota > Verrucomicrobiia > Opitutales > UBA2995 > UBA2995. The sequence goes on along the minus strand of CAYGQM010000023.1, from coordinate 23,727 downwards.
CCGCTGTTCCATGAAAGGAGTATCGAGGATCGACATACGTCCCTCCTTTCGGGCGATATCCAATATCCGGGACCGACAGACTCTCAATAGCCACGGCTTAATGTGAGAAGCTATCTTACGTCGATCCTGCTTCAGTAGCCGCATGTAGGTCTCTTGAACTGCATCTTCAGCTCTTTCCCGATTCCTACAGATACCGAACGCATAACGGGTAAGATCCTCGTGATGGGATTGTGCCACACTTCTAGCCCATTCAAGATGTTCAGGGTTCGGAGACTGCGTGGAGTGCATTGAATGAATCAAAGAGTTGGCATCTGTTGTAAGCACTAACGCACGAGAAACAGATTTATTAGTCCGTGACCTAAGTCTTTTATTAGCTTAGACGATTCATGAGCGAAATAGCTCAAAAATACCTAAAAATATGTGGCCCGATGGACTCGGTGCCAAATCCTGTCGAGGACTAGCTCAATGCAGCGACCGTATTACTCGTCATACGAAGGCGGGCGCTCATCAATCGCATGATATACATGAGCAATTTCACACCCAACCTCGGTTCATTTAACAATATCTCGTTAAATCGTCCAACATAAAGAATCATTACAAAAGCCTCTTCTTCCACACGAATCGAGGCAGACCGCGGATGACCATCTATGAGAGACATTTCGCCGACGGTCTTTCCGGGACCGATCTCCGATATTTTTTGTTGATTGCCGTCTGTATCTGCTTTGAGCACCGCTAGCTTTCCCTTAATGAGGACTCCCATGTAGGATTCGGGATCGCCTTCGTCAAAGAGTATATCGCCCGCACTCAACTTATATACTTTGAAATGCTTGGCAAATTCCCGAATCTCGGTTTCATCCAAATCACTCGAAAGATTGGTAATTTCAAGATGCTCAGCGATCTTTTGACTAGCCATTAGGATAGGCTTAAAACGATCCCTGATTGATGCGAGGTTGGCGGATATTTGACTCATAGGTTAAATTTACTCATCAAGGTGCTTGCTCATAGAACAGAGGTCAAAACACCCAATTTATTTTCAATTGAATTTACAATGACACCCAACCCTAGGGTACATTTGAGAGATTCTGAGAAAAATTTCTAAATAAACTTCCCTACGCCGTTGAGCGCACTGGGGTGACTCGCTGGATCCCAGACCTACTTAAGCGAGAGTTTTCGTTTCTTCTTAACCAAAAACGGAGGTCTGGATATGTCCAGGGGTACATTCTGAATGATCTTTTGGATTGCCTCGCTCTTGACCGGTTTGGCGAGGAAGTCGTTCATGCCCGCCTCTATACACATGTCTTTATGGTCCGACATGGCATTGGCCGTTAGAGCGACAATCCAGGGCCTGTCTAAAGATCCGTATTTTTCCCGAATAAGTCTGCTTGCAGCCAATCCATCCATAACCGGCATTTGCATATCCATAAATATCACGTCATAACGCATGTCTCCAAGCATTTCCAACGCGCGTTGACCACTATCAGCCAAATCCGGTGTGTACCCTAGGTTCTTCAAAATCAATTCCGCCACTCGCAAATTAACCCGGTTGTCATCTACAACCAGCATTTTCATTGGCCTGAGAACTCCCAAACGGGACTTCATTTCAGCCGATGTAGAAGTACCGACAGGACCCAAAGGCTCCCGATTTGTTAAAACGCCAATGACCTTTCTTAAAAGAGGCTTTGATTGAATCGGCTTGTAAACCATGCCATTAAAGTCAGGTGGTTTGGCTTCGATTCTAAGTCCCTCATACGGAGCCCACTTCAAAATCGCGTTTACTTGCTTACCACAAGTCTGACGCAATTGGTGAGCTAAATCATTACAGGGAATATCCTTTAGATTGGTTCCAATAATCACAAGGTCCCAAATTGACCCCCGTTCCAAACGCTCGATCAAACCAAGAGCGGAGTCCCAAGATTCGACATTTGCACCCCAACGTTTTAGAAACTTTACGATTTCCATCCGATTGAATTCGGATGCGTCTACAATGGCGATCGATTTGCCTTGAATCACTGACAGGTCAAATGCCTCTGAGCGAATTGCCTCCTTGCTAACGTCGTCGGGCTTGATTGTGACCGTGAAAGTCGTGCCTTCACCATAAACACTATTTAAGGAAATATCACCACCCATCAATTGCGCCAGATCGCGACTAATCATCAGCCCCAATCCCGTACCTGCATGTCGCCTTGCAGTTGATTCATCAACTTGGCTAAAGGCCTGAAATAGCTTTTCCTGATCCCGTTTCTTGATACCCTCTCCGGTATCGGTTACTTGAATAGTAAGTACATACTCCCCAGCTTCATTGGTCTCGCCTTCAAGTTTGAGGTCGATTCGCCCTTGGTCTGTAAACTTAACCGCATTGCCGAGCAGGTTGATCATGATCTGGCGTACACGCATCTCATCCGCTGTTATATAAATCGGCAGATTGGGGTCCATCTGTATGGAAAATTCGATCCCCTTTTCTGCAGCCTTCGGAGCAATCATTTCTGCCGCAGACTCGACGCATTCACGCAACTGGAAGGAAGCAGGCCGAATCTCAACTCTTCCAGCCTCCATTTTTGATAAATCGAGGATTTCGTTGATGATCCCTAACAAGTCACTCCCACTCTGGCGGATGGTGTTCACATATTCTTCCTGATCCGAAGACAATGACGTATCTTTAAGAACCTCGGATAGCCCAACGATGGCATTCATGGGCGTACGAATCTCATGACTTATATTCATAAGAAACGTGTCTTTATACCTATTCGTATTTTCAGCATTGGTCTTTGCCTCGATCAGTGCCTTTTCCCTTCGACTCCAATATACAATAAACAATGCACTCAACAGAATTCCGGTTAGAACACTGATTATAATGTAAGTAACCATCTGTGTTGCAGTGGCGGACAAATCCCGTTTCGCCTCCGTTCGCAAGTCAGCGGCATAAAGATCCAATCGGTCAGCAAGCAATGAGAGTCCTTCCACCACACCACGATTCATTCCAAAAGAATCTTTATCCAATTGCTTTAGGGAATCTGCGTTCGTTGGGCTCAGATCTTTGAGAGCTTGTTTATACTGATCGCTCAGAAGCTGGTGCGCCGTCATCAAATCCTGCAAGTCGCCTTCCGACAAACCAAAGGAATGACTCACGCTTAAGATTTCCGCGAAACACCCTTGTACTTTACGTTCGGATCGAATAAATTCATTGGTGTATATACTGCGCATCTCGGGATCTTCCCCTCTGAGCAATAGCGACCCCCAACTCATCAGCTGTTTTTGAAACTCCACTTCCATCTCGAGCGCCAAATGAATCGCCTCATCCACTTGTTTGGCTTCCTGCAACTGCCTATCGTGGAGCCCCGTGATTCGATAGACTCCCCAAAGTGCAACACACAAGACGGCACCGAAGGAAAGGGCGATCCAAGTAGCTACATACACGGGAGACAAAAACCGCATAAAGAGCAGTCTTAACCGAACGTTAACGTTTTGATGGGTGTTTGCTTCCAATTTCTAGAATGGATTAGGAGTTAACCGGGATAAATAAACTAAGACCTAATCATCTTAAACGCACACGAACTCAAAACGACGAACTCTCTTCGATCCAGAGATTAACAAATGCTTTACCAGTTTAAAAAATTCACTGAACTCCGCTAGTGCCTTAGATTGACGGTAATCACCTATACTCGCAACAAGAAAGAATTCTCGCGGCTCACCCGTTTACCAAATTGGGGAGCGGAATACCGTTTATAAATGCTTCACAGTTATCGACCACTAACATCCCCATCTTAACGCGAGTGCCCACCGTCGCACTTCCCAAATGGGGTGCCATCGTCACATTGTCCAACTTCAACAATCCGGGCTCGACGCACGGCTCATTTTCGAAGACATCCAATCCTGCTCCGGCAATCACTCCAGACTCCAATGCAGACACCAGTGCCCTTTCATCTACAACAGGACCTCGAGTCGTGTTGATAAGATATGATGTCGGCTTCATTTGCTTCAATTCCGCCGTTGAGATGAGATGATGCGTCTCGGGAACAAGCGCTACGTGCAGTGAAACGAAATCAGCTGTGGCCAATAAGGTCTCCTTCGAAACATACTCAATACCCAAACTTACTTCTTCCGCGGGATCGAGCCGTGTGCGGTTCCAGTAGATCACTTTCATCGAGAAACCTTTCGCCCGTGGAATCATCGCCTTGCCGATACGCCCGAGTCCCATAAGCCCCAGGGTCGCACCGGTGACGTCCCCACCCAACAGCAAAAACGGACTCCACCCTGTCCAACCATTATCGCGTATTAGACGCTCACCCTCGTTCGTCCTCCGGGCTACACTCATCAACAAAGCCCAGGCAATATCTGCTGTCGCCTCTGAAAGAACTCCCGGTGTGTTCGTGACTGGGATACCCCGACGAGTCGCGGCATCCACGTCTATGTTGTTATAGCCGACTCCAAAATTAGCGATCAGCTTGAGTTGCGTGGCCGCTTCGAATACTTCCTCATCGATCTTGTCAGGACCATTGGGGACCAGGATATCGGTATCGCTCACAGCTGAAAGTAGCTCATCTCTTGTGAGCGTTCGATCATTCGGATTAACATGCATCTCGCACAATGCCTCCAAGCGCTCCAAAACAGGCGGCAACATGAATCGCGTGAGGTAAACTTTTGTTAATGTATCTGTCATCGTTCATTAAATTAAAGAGCTCCAAGTTCAAAAAACAACGCGATTACACTTGGAAAGCCTTATTTCCCAGATAAAAGGAAAACTGAATGGACGTCTCGATTATCATGCCGGTGAAAAACGCAGCCAATACCGTCAAAAGAGCCATCTGCAGCATACAATCCCAAACCCTCGAATCCTGGGAGTTGGTCGTTATCGATGACCATTCAAAAGATCAAACCGTACCAATCATCAACGACCTCTCGGCCCGTGACCACCGGATTCGAGTACTCAAATCCGGTGGTCACGGAATTACTGACGCGCTCAATACTGGTATCTCGCAAAGCGAATATCGCTACATCGCCCGAATGGATGCCGACGATGTATCAATGGCGACTCGCCTCGAGAAACAGATTTCATTTTTAAATGAAAACCCTGAGATCGGATTAGCCGCCACTCGGGTTAACTTCAAAGGCAATCCACTTACTCACCGAGGTTATGCACACTATGTCGATTGGACGAACAGCCTCGTCACACCAACAGACATAAGAACCCACCGTTTTATTGAGTCTCCAATAGCTCACCCGTCCGTTATGTTCAGGAGAAAACTGACGGAGAAATCAGGGAATATTTATCAGTCCGGAGATTTCCCTGAAGATTATGAGCTCTGGTTACGATGGATGGATAAGGGCGTAAAAATGGCCAAGCTTCCTGAATACCTCGTAGACTGGTATGATCTCCCCGGTCGGCTTTCAAGAACCGACAAGCGTTATTCGCCTAGTGCACTATATCAAACCAAAGCCATTTATCTGGCCTCATGGATCAGTCAATCCGTTTCAGCAGATCGCCCAATTTGGATTTGGGGTGCGGGAAGAGTAAGCCGGAGACGCTCGCAGATGTTGGCGAACCTCGGGATCACATTCAGCGGATTAATAGATATTGATCCACACAAAGTCGGCGGAAGTGCCAACGAACTTCCGACCATCTCTCATCGAGACATACCCGTATCCGAAGATCCATACATAATTTCTTATGTGGGAAACAGAGGGGCTCGTGAGGATATTTTCCATTACTTGAAGAGCCTTGGTTTCCTGGAAGAAAGGGACTTCCTTATGGCGGCTTAAGATTTCAGAATCCGTATTCCACCCAAACAACCCGTAATCCGGGTAGTTGCATCACTCGGACACAACTCCAAAGCGGTATATCGTCTCAGAATGGAAATCTTGGCCAGGATCTATTCGAGTTGAAGGAAATGTAGGTTGATTTGGAGTATCTGGAAAGTGTTGGGTTTCCAGACAAAAGCCGTCGCGCCTTCGGTAACATGCACCTTCCTTTCCTTTCACTCCATCGAGGTAGTTTCCCGTGTAGAACTGTATGCCCGGTTCGGTCGTAAATACCTCCATTATTCGTCCCGAGCACGGATCCACCACGGAGGCTGCGTGACTCAGCTCTCCAGCTCGTCTATTAAGCACGAAATTGTGGTCATATCCCCCGGCAAAGCGTATTTGCTCATCCTCGGAATCAATCGATTTTCCGATTCGCTTCTTCTTCCTAAAATCAAATACCGTGCCCTCTACGGCAAGCAGATCTCCCGTGGGGATGGAACTCGCATCGGTGGGCGTAATAGAATCTGCGTTAATCAGTATTTCGTGATCAAGCACACTACCCTTATCGTGACCTGCGAGATTAAAATATGCATGATGTGTCAGGTTGATATGAGTAGGCTTGGTCGTAGTAGCATGGTATCGAATGGACAATTCATTGCGATCATTCAGTCCATAGGTGACCTCCACGCTCAACTCTCCTGGATAACCTTCTTCTCCGTCAGCGCTCGTGTAACAAAGCTTTAGTTCGGTTTCATCCCGGATCTCTACGACCTCCCACAAAACTTTATTAAACCCTATGATTCCTCCATGCAGGTGGTTTTTGCCGTTATTAACCGCGAGTGAATACAAGGTAGCGTCCAATGAAAATCGTCCGTCGGCTATGCGATTTCCGAAGCGACCAATCACCGCTCCGAAATAAGGCTCATTTTCCCGATAAGCATCCAGAGTATCGAACCCCAAGGTGATGTCTGAGATCACGCCATCACGATCGGGGACCTTGAGATTCTGGATAATCGCACCAAAATCACTCACCTGCATTTCGACACCGTTGGGGTTGGAAAGTTTGTAAGATCGCATAGAGAGAAAAAGCAGCCGTTCTATCGGGCATCCAGCTTTCACGAAAGAAAAAAAGAAACTCTGTAAGAATAATCGTCCTTCCCCCGACTCATAGAACAGACCCACGCGGCTTATGAAGTTAATCAGCCTTTCGATCCTATTTTTCCTTTTGCTAACACGAGTAACCTACGGTGCGTTCGATCATAGACTTTACGACAATATCCTCAAGGAGCACGTAACCCACGGAAGCGTTAACTACGCTGCACTTCAAACTGACAAACGATTGGATGACTACCTGTCCCTCATCGCAAAGGCGGATGAAGAAACCATTAATTCCCGCAACGAAAAAGTCGCTTTTTGGTCAAACGCCTACAATGCATACACTTTAAAGCTCGTGGCAGCAAATTACCCCATCCACAGCATCATGGATATCAAGAAAAAGGGCTTTGATTCCCCATGGGACATACCGTTTGCCACAGTCGCTGGAGAGGACTATACATTGAACCAAATCGAGAACGACGTGATAAGACGACGATGGCCCGATCCGAGGATTCACTACGCGCTTGTATGCGCCGCCAGATCTTGTCCCCAATTAAGAAACGAAGCCTATCAAGCTGACCAGCTGGATGCACAGCTTGAAGATCAGGGCCGCTGGTTTGTGAAGTACCGTAACACCTTCGACCTTAGAACGAAAAAGGCCGAGCTATCCAAAGTGTATGAATGGTACGCCGTCGATTTCGGAAAGAGTATAGAAGAGATACTCAGTACTATTGCTGTGCACGCAGAGGACGCTCTGGCAAAAGATCTATCCGAAAATGCGAAAGCATGGAATATCAGCTTCACTGAATGGGATTGGACTCTAAATGTTAAAAAATAGCGCCTTCAACGGCCTAAAATGTAAAAATTCCGCAACACTTAAAATAGACTTTGACGAACAGCGGTGAGGACCTTTGATTCCGCGCTGAATGTCCACCGACCCACACACTATCCTACTCGCCGAATTGTTCGACGCCCTTCAAATTGAAGCGCTTCGTCGTTGCGACATATACGGACTTCCCTGTTTAAGTGGAAATGATCGGATTGTCGCAGCACTTAAAAAGGAAACCCATTCTCTTATAATTCACCTACCTAAACCGCGTGTGAATTACCTCGTTGCCGAAGGATGGGGACGACACTTTTCACCGATGGGGCATCTCTACACAGAGTGGGTAGAAATTATTCACATGGAACCGAGACTGTGGGTAGAGCTGATACGTGAAGCGAGCCGTTTCGCTCATACTGAGGCCTGCTAGTTTTGAAAGCGGAAGTTAAAGAGCGGGAGACTTGATAATGATCAACTTCTCCTGAGTCATATCCGCCATGGTAAATGGGATTCCGCCAATTCCCAACCCAGAGGTCTTACGCCCTGCAAACGGCATCCAATCCACCCGAAAGGCCGTATGGTCATTGACCATAACAGTCGCTGCATTCAGTCGCTTCGCCGCATGCATCGCCCGATCAATATCCTGGGTAAACACTGACGCCTGAAACGCCGTTGGCAACGAGTTTGCGGAATGTATCGCATCGGCTACATCAGCATAAGCATTAAGCGAGACCACCGGTCCAAATACCTCCTGCTGGGAAACTTTCGCTTCAGTCGGCACCCCCACCAGCAACGTTGGTTCAAAACAAGTGTCGGAGATTCGGTGGCCACCCGAAATAGCAGAACCTCCCATGGAAATCGCTTCATTAACCCAATCCTCCACACGATCTATTTCTCGTGAGAGAATTAGCGGACCCACGTCCGTTTCCTCTAAAGTGGGGTCCCCGGTGATGAGGCCGTTGATCGCGTCAACCATTAGAGCCTGCAACTCATTTACAATAGTTGAGTGCGCAAATACCCGTTGTACCGACACACAAACTTGGCCCGCATGGTAATAACCGCCTTTGACCAAGGCAGGCACGACCGCATTCAAATCCGCATCCGGTTCTATGATTACAGGCGCAGCGCCTCCGTGCTCCAGCGCACAACGCGTTCCGGGTGCCAATTTTGACCTTAGAGTCCAGCCCACCCGACTGGATCCTATAAAGCTGAAGAACGCCACTCGAGGATCTGTTACCAGCGTCTCACTATCTTCATTAGACAATAGTAGCACCTTGCACCAGACTTCGGGAAGCCCCGCTTCATACAAAAGCTCGACGAATCGTAGACAACTCAATGGGGTTGTCTCAGCAGGCTTTACCAAAACCGGACACCCCACTGCCACAGCCGGGACGACCTGATGCACAATCAGATTCAAAGGGTGGTTGAACGCACTGACCGCGACGACGACGCCGATGGGCTCACGAGTCGTAAACGCAAGGCGCTGGGCAGAAGCAGCATTCAATCCCATTGGAATCGTCCTTCCATCCTCGCTTTGCAAAACTTCTATAGCGTTCTTAATTCCACTCACTGCACGGTTGGCCTCAACCCTCGCGTCTTTCAATGGTTTACCGCCTTCTCGGGCGATCGTCACCGCAAATGCTTCGATGCGCCCTTTTAAAAGCTCTGCCGCCTTCTCAAGAATTTCAATGCGCTCCCACGCTGGCAAAGGCGTAGTTTCCGTCAATCGATGGGCCTCCACCAAAGCAGACTCCACATCCGTTTCATCGTGGTAGTCGAGGGAATCGATTTCAGTTAGGTCGTAGGGTGAGAAAATAGTCAGTGTGCGGTCAATCATAGGGGCTATAGCAAACAGGTTTTAGCAGCCAGCTCTTCAAAAAGAACTTTCTCATTTTCACTGTAATCAACGGGGAGTTCTATGACCGTAACGCCTTTCGAATCAAGCGCCTCTGTAAGAATAGGGAGAAAATTCTCTGTATTTTCGATACGGATACCACGGGCGCCATAAGCTTCTGCATATTTCACAAAATCTGGGTTACCGTAGTCCAGGCCCCATTCCTCAAAACCCATCCCGCCTTGTTTCCACTTAATCATCCCGTAGGCGTTATCGCGCAAGATGAGAACTACCAGATCCAACCCTAAACGAACGGCTGTTTCCAGCTCCTGAGAGTTCATCATAAATCCCCCGTCGCCACAAACTGCCAACACCTTTTTGTCAGGGTGCACGATCTTGGCTCCCATTCCCGATGGCAGTCCAGCACCCATCGTGGCCAATGCATTGTCGAGTAGTAAGGTGTTTGGCTCATGCGCGGGGTAATTGCGGGCAAACCATACTTTATAGATTCCGTTATCCAAGGTGACGATTCCGTCGTTTGGCATGGCGAGACGGACATCTGATACAATCCGTTGCGGAATCATAGGGAAACTCTCAATATCATTCTTGCTGAAGATATGTTCGTCAATGGACGCCTTAACCCGTTCGAAATATGAAAAGTCCCAATTTTTACAGGGATCCAGCGCTTCTGTCAGCATCTCCACTGAGGTTGCAATATCCCCGACCACTTCAAGTTGCGGGAAATAAACATCATCCACCTTCGCTGAAAAATAATTCATGTGAATGACTTCCTTACCACCCTCTTCCATGAAGAAGGGAGGTTTCTCGATCACGTCATGCCCAATGTTCAAGATCAAATCAGCGCGATCAATCGCACAATGCAGGTAATCTTTCTCAGAAAGGGCAGCAGTTCCCAAAAACTGTTTACGACGCTCATCAGAAACTCCCATTCCCATTTGCGTGTTAAACCAGTAGAGGCCCGTTTTATCGAGGAATGGTGCCATCGCACTGCAGGTTCGGTTGCGATTTGCCGCTGCCCCAATCAGCACCAGTGGCATTTTCGCTATCCTAATTTTTTCTGCGGCTTGTTCGATCACAGCGGCCGAAGCGATTGGACGAATTCTTTGACCCGGTGTGAAAAGATGCGCATCCGCGTCTTCGCCTGCAATGTCTTCAGGTAATTCCAGATACACCGCCCCAGGTCGTTCTTCCTGTGCTACCCGAAACGCTTCACGCACTAGACTGGGAATATTACCACCATTAACAATCTGCTTGGACATCTTCGTGAGCGGACGCATCATCCCAACGATGTCGACAATCTGAAACTGCCCCTGCTTACTCTTCTTAATAGGCTTTTGGCCACTGATCATGAGCATCGGCATTCCACCTAACTGGGCGTAAGCGGCCGCAGTTACAAAATTCGTAGCGCCCGGTCCCAAGGTCGAAAGACACACACCTGCCTTGCCTGTCAGTCGGCCGTAAGTGGCCGCCATAAATCCCGCCGGTTGCTCGTGGCGGGTCAGGACGAGTTTGATCGTTTTAGAGTCTTTAAGTGAATTTAGGAAATCCAGGTTCTCCTCACCCGGAACTCCGAAAATATACTCAACGCCTTCATTTTCGAGGGCCTTAATAAACAGATCTGATGCTTTCATGGATAGAAATAAAAGAGGGTCTTTTACAAAACCTGCCAGCTAAGCCCAATACTAGGATTTCGCAAACATCTGACGGATAATTGGGATCTGGCGTCGATGGATCACTAATACCACCGCTGAACAAACCCACACAATCAAAGCTAACACGAACAAACTCAGTAGCCCATCCGCGAATCCTATATCCGTAAAATGACCCACGATGGCTCCAGTCATCACTCCCAGCGAAAGAATCGCACCAAACGCCACTGTTCCTGGAACCAGGAGTAATACTGCGGCAATCAACTCCAGAACCCCGATCAAAATTCTCCCCTCAGGCTCCATTCCAATGGCTGTAAAGATCGCCACAGAATCCGGATGCGCGGTGAATTTGAAGAATAATGTTTGCGCAAGAATCGCAGCAGCGACGATACGCAATATCCAGGATAAAATCTTCATAATGTGTGGGGTGTTAGATTAATAGTTTGAGTTCGGAGCAGATGCCTAACGTTGGGATTCAACATATTTTTCATGAACGAGGGGGGCCAGTGTGCTGTCTTCGGGAATGAACAAATTATCGATGGACAAATCGTTGAGGGACTTTTCCCCGCTCGCAGCGAGTAATTCGTCCAGGTCATGCATCGTGTTATTAACGTAATTTTTTACACGCACTGCCCGCGTGCCGATATCGAGTCCCCGTTGCAAGCCCGGATCCTGGGTCGTTATTCCTATCGGGCAGGTGTTATTCCCACACTGCATCGCCTGAATACAGCCCAGTGAGAGCATAAAACCCCTCGCAGAGTAAACCGCATCCGCACCCATAGCAAACGCGAGAATCTGACGCCCTGGATTAATCAACTTACCTGCTGCCAGGAGCTTCAATCGGTTACGAACGCCCTTCTTACACAGGATGCTATTAACCGAAGAAAGCGCGGGAAACAATGGCATGCCGACCCGATCCATAAACGACTTAGGCGCTGCCCCAGTTCCACCCTCGGAACCATCAATTGAAATATAATCCGGAAACACATCCTGGTCCACCATCTCTTGCACCAGATCCTCAACCTGATAAGGTGCCCCAACGCAGAACTTGATTCCCACGGGCAATCCAGACACATCCTGAACATGTTTTATAAACGCGACTGTCGAAGTCTTGTCAGTACACTCTTTGTGATGTGGAGGAGATATCACGTCTTTGCCCATTTCCACTCCCCGCAACTCGGAGATTTCTTTTGTGATCTTCTCTTTTGGAAGTAACCCGCCTTTGCCCGGCTTGGCACCCTGAGAAAATTTGATCTCAATCATTTTGATCTCATCCTTGGCAGCGAGGTCCCGCAACAAGTCGTCATCCAAATACCCTTCGTCATTCCGCACACCAAACTTCGCCGTCCCCATCTGAAATATGAGGTCACAGCCTTCCATCAGGTGATACTTCGGATAACCACCTTCTCCGGTATTCATGGCGATGCCCGCAAGCTTTGCGCCGCGAGCCAATGCCCTCACGGCATTCTGCCCCAAAGCCCCGTAACTCATTGCACTTATGAGCATAGGCTTCGTGATGGTGTACGCAGTCTTCAGTCCCCGCTCCTCGCCAAAGGTCAGCGAATAGGGAATTAGATTGTCGTGACTCGTTGGATACATAGAATGACGTAATTTAATCTCAGAGGTATCAAAGTTCTTTTGAGATCCGAACGACGAAGCGGAATCGATATTCTTGGCCTTACGATAAATCTCGGATCGCTCGATCCGATTGAAAGGCCGTTCCTCAGTATCACTGGAATACAAGTACTGCCGCAATTCAGGCCCGATACTTTCCACCAGGTATCGCCCTTGGGCGACGATTCCAAAATTCCTTAGCAGTGGATGCTGGTCCTGCACGTACAGATAGAAGACGTTCGCGATAGTCAGGAACAAAAACGCCACCGTTAAGAAATGAAAATAAAAATGCACATACATTCCGGCCAAAAGAAATCCAATCACCAGAGCCGGCAGTGCCAGATTAACAAACTTCGATAGCTTGTGTAAATCAACAGAGAGAGATGACATATAACTTACTAGGAGTATAGTATGAACGAGATATTCCCTGGCAGAACCATACGAGAGTACCGTGAAACCAATCATGGTTTCACGAGCTGCTATTGGCCAGCTCTAATCGCGGATATTCTTATACACTTTCCAAAAGAAAAGTACATTCACGGCCATGGCCAAGCCATCTGAAATCGGAAATGTTAACCAAACTCCATCAGTACCCCAGATAGGTGGTAACCATAACAACAATGGAATAACCAGAATGAAGGTACGGTTGATCGTCAAAAACAACGCGTATTTGGCTTTCCCGATCGCCTGAAAGGTTCCCACTATCATCACCGCTGCACCCACAACCGGAAACGCCAATGTCAGTTGTTTAATCGCATTCACTCCCTCGGCGAGCAAGACCGTGTCGTCCGTGTAAACACTCAGTATAAACTGGGGCATAAGTTGCATGAACGTCCAAGCGACTATCAAATAGGCGGTGCAAAGTCCGATACTGGCAAACACCGTATGGCGCACGCGCCCCAATAGCTTGGCGCCAAAGTTATACCCGATGATGGGTAAAACCCCTGCCTGAACCCCGAAGATAGGCATAAACAAAAACATCATCGTCCGATTGCACATCGCATACACTGAGACCGTCGATTCTCCACCATACTCAACAAGTTTACGGATCACCAGGCTTTGAATAATTGAAGCGCTTGAGTGCATGAGAAAGGTAGACATCCCAACCCCGGAAATTTCTTTGACCAACGGTACGTTGAAACGAACATTGCTTGCTTTCAGCACCAGCGAACTACGGCCAGCCAGTAGATACCAAACCATTATTGCCGTCGTCACACCATTCGCGACAACCGTCGCCCAGGCAGCCCCACGAAGACCCCACCCCCAAGTATGAATAAACAACGGGTCTAATACCACATTGACCAACGCACCCGTTACCATCGAAACCATCGCTGTGCGCGCATTCCCCTCAGAACGCACAAGATTGTTCATCACCACGGAGAAGATTGAAAGCGGCCCGCCAAGCAGCAATATTTCGAGGTATTGAGAGGCGGGCCCGATGTGCAACTCACTCGTTCCCAACAGACGCAGCAACCATTCGGTTCCCGTAGCGTAAACGATATAAGAGGCTCCCGACAAAATTAGCACCATGAAGATCATGGTTCCGAATACGATCTGAGCCTTTTCTTTGTCTCCTGCGCCCAACGCTCTGGAAATCGCAGTACTCCCTCCGACTCCGATAAAGAGTGAGAATCCCATCATCAATATGATGACCGGAATATTGGAAGCCAACGCGGCTAAACCAGTGGGTCCGACGTAACGCCCAACAAAAATCGTATCGACCATGTTGTAGGCCGCTATCACCAGCATACTCACCACCGATGGAGCAGACATCTGCCCGATCAGCTTCAAAACTGGAGTTTCACCTAAACGGCTGCTGTGCGACTTCACATAGCTGAGAAGAGGTCAATCATCTCCAGCTGGCAAGGACTAGCTGAACGAATTTCAACCCCACGAAACTGTCCGCTCAAGACCAGAATAATGCCAATCAATACCTACAAATCACGGGTCAATCGCATCAGCCCTTTCGAATATTTCTTCAACTGACCGGTCGATGGAGCATCAGACAAGTTGGAAATCATGTCGGCTATCTTAACGTGGGTGGCCAACGGTGAGCTCGCCACATTTTCCAGGTATTCCTCATAAGACACCTCCTTCGTTTTAGTCATCAAAACAATCGCATCGATACAGGTTGAAGGTATGCCTCTTTCGGAAAGTTCCGCAGCCGTTACCTCGGTGTCTTCAAGCACATCATGAAGCCAGGCCACAACCCTAGCCTCAGGGTCAGCGCCCACCCGATCCACCACTGCTTTCGGGTGTTCAATATACGAAACCACACCACCCCGCCTATATTGTCCTTGATGGGCCTCTCTAGCGATCTTCTCCGCCAAGTGAACTACTGCCTCATTGATCATATTTCAGAGACCTTCTATCGGATCGCTCGCTGAATAATTTCACTCAAGGCAGAATAATTGGGATTACTCAACGTTCCGGAAATATTAATCGGCTTTTTCCAGAGGAGATAATCACCCGTTAGGTTTTGACTCGTAAGTCCCAAGGCCTGCGCACTTTCACCGAAGGATCCCTTCGTCCCCATCGACAGATTCATACTTAGGGCTCCCTGCGCCAAGGTCTTCCAATTCTGAGCATTGATACTGCCATTCCCGGAAAGGAGTAGCTCAGGCCCCTGAACCGTAAAGTCTTTGATCGATACCTGCCCGTTTGGAAAACGTTCCACATCAATTCGAATCGCGTCATAAGGAACCCGTTGCAGATACTGTGTCATTTGTGACACAGCACCCAGACGCCCGTCCTGACCTCCAAATAGCGATAATCCGAGGTTGAGCAATTGCGCCGTCTGGTTGGCTCTCTCGTTTACGCGAGTCAACTGTAGCACTCCGGCAGATCCCTCCATGCTCAATGAAACCTGCATCGAATCGGCAAGCTGATCCAACAAATGAGTCTGGCCAATCGCTGATACTCGACCATTCCAACTGCCTGTAATCGGTGCCCCGCTTCCGAGATCGACCAAGCCTGAAGGAATATTTCTGAGGATTCCCTCGGCGCGAAACGTAAACGGATTCTCACTGCCTTCTGAATAAATCAAATCTCCGTTACCTTTGATCGTTCCCTTGTCCAGATGGGTTTCAAAGGCTGAAACAGAAACTGAATCCCCACGGACAGATATTTCTGATGAAAGATCTTCCAGCACATAACCTTGAGGAAGCATCAAACGATCTATCGCAACCGTTGCCCGGCCCTTCATGCCATCCCACGGTATCGGACTGACTGGAAGATCATCCACCGTCGCACCCTCGTCTGTAATAATATCTACCTGCTGCATGCTGTATCCCCACGCTCCTAGCGCGGTGGCAACAGATTGTAAATCAGCGAGGTGAACCGTTTCCCCTTTTAGAATCACCTGGAACGGGTTGAGGCTTAGCGAATCCAAGTCACTGGTTAAGGTCATCTTCGTCAATCGCTCCTCCCTCGCTACTTCAACCGGGACGCTCACAAGTCTATTTCCGGAAGAATTCACATTAAAGTTCATCGTCAGAGTTCCAACACCTGCATCATCGGAAAATCCCGTTTTCAAAAAGCCCACCACCGCCGGTATCTCGTGGGTAGAACCGCTCCCGCGAATCGTATACTCCCATGGCTTCTGCTCCAGAAGGCCCGATCCTCGAAGGTCAAAACTCCCCACTCCGGTATGGACGTTCCAGGTCAAATCACCCTCGCTTGTAATCACGGCAGAGCCGACCGCAGGCGGTAGCTCCAACATAGACACCGGGATCAAACTTCCATTTAGATTCAACGCCATGTCTCCGGAGAGTGCTCCGGTTTCGGCAACGAACAATAGCGCTGCGTCAATGAGTGGTGCGATTCGGTCCGCTTCGTTCAACCTAAGAGTCAGTTTTTCACCAGCCTCGGTCAAAGCCAGTTCCCAAAGACCGCTGATATCAACCTGTCCCTTTTCGTTGAGAGTTTCACCAATCATCTGTACCCCCACGGTACCAGACAAAGCCCGCATTTCACCCAACGAATTCTGCTCAAGGTCCAGGCTTAGATCGTAGGTTGCCCGGTCAACCGGCCCATTCCCACTCGCATCAAGAAAGGCACCTTGAACCCGCACTCGTGACGTCTTCCCGAAAGTAAGATCGTCGACCGCCAGATTCAGGTCCACAGACTGCGAAGCTGGTAGAAGCACACGGGCATCCAATCGCAGTCGAGCCACAGAAATCGCCTCAGAGGCTTTCATTTCATTCAAAATACCCCGAAAAGGTTCCGACTCAGCAGTATCCTCTCCTCCGAAAAGATCCAACCACGCACCGAGTCCTCCACCGGATGCCCCGGCAACAGTCGCCAAGTCAGCCACCAGCCCATGCACCAGAATTTCGTCAATATGCAATTCCTGTGATTGCGCCACTTGCAACCAAGAGGCTCTAACTTCGGCCACATCGGCCGTAAACTCGGTTCCCTGATGGGCTACGCTCAATCCTTCGACTTTAAAACTGGAGCCCGTGAACCGAACCCTTTCTACGGTAATTGCATCCACCTTGTCTTCAACCGCCCACAAGAAGGCAGCCTTGTGGATAGGCGGACTGATAAAAAGAACGACGATCAGTACTACAAAGAATACAATGAAAAGGCCTGAAAATAGAAGAAATTTACGCATGAAAAAAACCAGTAAACGGCTAACTTGGAAGATATGTCCTCAAGAGCCAAACAAAGTTTCCTATTTGGCCCTTCTTATGACAGCAAAAATCCCGGATCGGTGAAAACAGCGAAACCTTGACCTTCGCCATGTGTCAGTTACCCATCTTTCCCTTACAAGCAATCATCCATGAGTAATTCCGTACTTGAATTAACAGAGAAAATCAAAGCCGCTTCGGCTTGGGTTTCACCACTTCGTTCCGCCATCGGCCAAGTAATAATCGGCCAGCAATATCTGGTTGATCGCCTCATTCTGGGACTGATCGCCAACGGTCACGTCCTCCTCGAAGGAGTTCCCGGACTGGCAAAAACGTTGTCCGTTCGCACGTTGGCCTGCGCCATCAGTGCTCACTTTCAGAGAATCCAGTTTACCCCGGATCTCCTCCCGGCTGACATCATTGGAACCCTGATATACAACCCAAAGGAGCACACCTTTGAAACCAAGAAGGGTCCGGTATTCGCGAACCTGGTCCTCGCTGACGAAATCAACCGCGCTCCCGCCAAAGTGCAGTCGGCCCTCCTCGAAGCGATGCAGGAGCGCCAGGTGACAATCGGCGATGAGACTCACTTCCTCCCCAAACCATTTCTGGTACTGGCCACTGAAAACCCGATCGATCAGGAGGGCACCTACCAACTTCCTGAAGCACAGGTTGACCGTTTCATGTTGAAGCTCAATGTAGGCTATCCATCAAAAACCGAGGAACGTCAGATTCTGGACCGCATGGCTACCACTTCGACCATGGACGATATCAAACCCGTCATTACTCCGGAAGATATACTCAATGCTCGTAAGGTAGTTAACGAGGTCTATGTGGATGACAAAATCAAAGACTACATCGTAGACATCGTCTTCGCAACCCGCTACCCCAAGGACTACAACCTGAATTCAGAGTCGTTGATTCAATTCGGCGGAAGTCCCCGTGCTACCATTTCACTAACGTTGGCCGCTAAAGGCTGGGCTTTCTTACAAGGGCGCGGCTATGTGACCCCCCAAGATGTAAAGACCATCGCCATGGATGTCCTTCGTCATCGCGTTATTGTAAGCTACGAAGCGGAAGCCGAAGGAAAGACCAGCGAAGATATCGTCCAGGAGATTCTGGATACGCTGCCCGTACCTTGATCGCGCAAAGAAGTAAAAACCCTTCCATTCCTGATCCTGATTATCTCCGTGATCTATACCCGGAAAGAACAGCCGAACAAGAATCGTTAGCCCATTGAAAGATCCCAAAGAAATACTAAAGAAGGTCCGCCAGATTGAGATCCGTACCCGAAAGATGGTTACGGATGCCATGGCTGGGCATTATAATTCAGTATTTAAGGGGCAGGGCATGGATTTTGAGGATGTTCGCTCCTACAACCCGGGCGATGATATCCGTGCTATTGACTGGAACGTCACCGCCAAGATGGGGGACGCTTACATCAAGCGGTTCAAGGAAGAACGTGAACTGACTCTCATGCTCGTAGTCGACGTCAGTGCTTCGGGAGATTTTGGATCCCAGGAAGAAAGCAAGCGCGAAATGATGGCGGAAATGGCGAGTGTTTTGGCTTTCTCGGCAATTCGCAACAACGACAAGGTCGGACTCCTGCTATTCACAGATCAAGTGGAGGCATTTATCCCCCCTCAAAAAGGGAAACAGCATGTTCTCCGGATAATCCGGGAGCTTCTGTTCTTCGAACCCGTATCCACCGGCACCGATATCAAGGTCGCCTTGGACTATTTGAACCGCATCGTAAAACGAAAGGCAGTCACTTTCCTCGTATCCGACTTTCTCGTGCGTGATTCCTTCCGCCAAGCCCGTATCCGCAATCAATATACAGATATGTATAAGGCGCTCTCTCTTACCGATCGCCGACACGATCTGATCGTAATTCGCCTGTCGGATCCGCGCGAATACTCTCTTCCCAATATCGGAGTACTCACTCTGGAAGATGCCGAAACTGGACAGCTCATTGAGATTGATACCCGCAACAGCCGGGTCAGAGCCGAATACGAATCGCGCAACCAACAGCAATTGGAGGACTTTAAAAGCAGCCTCAAACGATTGGGAATCGATAGCATCTACGTTAACAATGGAGAACCTTACATCACCAAGATAAGAGAGTTCTTTCTAACCCGGGAAAAACGACGGTGATGCGAGCGATACCCACCAGCCTAATCGGCTTCCTTGCCACGGTCTCTCCAGCATTCGCTCAGGAAGAAACAGAGGTGTCTCAAGCTGATATTCTAGATATCAAGGATCCCATTTTCCTGCTGGATCCAATGGTGCTCTTGTTCATCGGAATCGGCATTCTGGTTGCAGCGGTTCTTTTCTGGACCGCGGTTATTGTATTTAAACGAATGACACGTCCACCAGAGCTGGCACCTCCACCACCTTACGAGATTGCACTCAACCACCTGCGCAAAGCGCGCAATTGGTTGGAACCGGAAACCACTGAACGTTTTTGTACGGAAGTGTCGACGATCATGCGGGGGTTTCTCGAGGCTCACTTCAAACTACCCGCTACCGAGCAAACCACAGAAGAGTTCTTCAATAATTCGACCCATATGAATAATTTCTCTGCCGAGCAACGAGTTGAGCTCAGAGAGTTTTCAGAGCAATGCGACCTCGCCAAATTTGCCAACTATGGACTCGGTACCGTGGAAATGGAGAAGCTCTACTCCACCGCCGAAACCTTTATCGAAACGACCGGAAAGCCGGAAGCAGACCCTGATCGGCAGAACCCGGACGCCATTACGCCCAGCTGATGCTTGAGTTTCAACATCCATACTTTCTGTTTCTGATCCTGGTGGTTCTGATCCTCCCGTTTTTGCGAGGTGGACTGCGAAGACGGGGTAGTATTCGATTCTCCAATACTCAACTGGCTGGAAGTCTGGGAACTGTCTCCAAATCCAAAGCCGGACGCTGGCTGGCATTTCTTCGCGCACTGGCTCTGTCGCTTTTAGTTATAGCACTGGCGAGACCCCGACTCGGCCATGGAGAAACCGAACTCGAAGCGAGCGGAATCGATATCGTATTGGCAGTCGATATCTCCGGCTCCATGCGCGCGGAAGACTTCAAGATTGGCGGTAAATTCTTTAACCGGCTCGAAGTGGTAAAAAAGGTCATCAAAGAGTTTATCGAGAAACGCGAAGCAGACCGGATTGCCCTGATCGCATTTGCAGGCGAGCCCTATCTCGTAAGTCCACTGACTCTCAATCATGACTGGTTGATGAAAAACCTTGAACGACTGGAGATCGGATTGATTGCAGAAGACGGCACCGCCATTGGTTCCGCACTCATCATGAGCGCCAATCGACTCCGCGATCTAGAGGCTAAAAGCAAGGTGGTTATACTCCTGACTGATGGCGTTAATAACAGCGGATCTATCCAACCCGTCACTGCAGCAGAAGCAGCTGCAGCTCTCAAAGTTAAGGTCTACACGATCGCAGCGGGCACCAAAGGCAAGGCGCGAGTTCCGGTAACCGACTACCTCGGTCGAACCCGCTACCGCAACGTGGAAACCGACGTGGACGAGCCGACATTGATCGAGATCGCCAAGCTAACCAAGGGTGCTTTCTTCCGCGCGACTGACACCAAGGAGCTGGAAGATATCTACAGCCAAATCGACGAGCTGGAAAAAACGGAAATCAAACTCAAGAATTTTACCTACTACGACGAGCTCTTCATATGGCCGCTCTTACTCGGGCTATTCTTCATACTTCTGGAATACTTGCTGGCAAACACCCGGCTCAAGACACTGCCTTAGTCTCAGAAATTTAATATCATGACCTTCGCATATCCCATAATCTTCATAATCGCCTTAGTGATGATTCCACTAATGCTGCTATGGGCATTTCGGATGGAACGCAACAAACAGAAACTATTACAAGGGTTTCTCGCCGCCTCACTTATCAAGGACCTCACCATCTCTGTGAGTCACCGGAAGAAACAACTCAAGGTCGTACTACTTGCGATGGGCATCTCGCTGATTGTGATCGCCGTGGCCCGCCCCCAGTACGGATACGTCTGGGAAGAAGTTAAAAGCAAAGGAATCGACGTTGTCTTCGCCATCGATACATCCAGAAGTATGCTCGCGCAGGACATGAAACCCAATCGTCTGGAACGGGCGAAGCTGGCCGTGTTGGATTTTATCGAAAAAATGGGTACCGACCGAATCGGCTTGGTCGCCTTCTCCGGCTCCGCGTTCCTGCAATGCCCGTTGACGCTCGACTATAACGCATTCCGTCAATCTCTGGAGATCCTCGAACCCGGAGTCATCCCGGTTCCCGGAACGGATATCGCTTCGGCGATTACGATCGCGGAAAGCGCATTTAATAAGGAAAACAACTTCAAGATTCTTATCCTTATCACCGATGGAGAAGATCTGGATGGCAACGGGATACAGGTTGCGGCTGATGCCGCAAAACGCGGTGTCCGCGTATTCACGTTGGGAGTCGGAAGCCAGGAAGGTGAAATCATTCCTTTCATTAATGACCAAGGTCAGCAGGATTACGTTCGCGATGAAGCTGGGAATGTGGTACGCACGCGGCTGGACGAAGGCACACTCCGCCAAATCTCAGCTGCTTCCAACGGATTTTATAGTCCTCTGGGACCTCTCGGCGAAGGGTTAGAAAGAGTCTACAGTTTAGGCCTCGAGGAAATCCCTCGTCAGGACCTGAATTCCCGTATGAACAAGCAGGCGATCGAGCGTTACCAATGGGTCCTGGCCGCCGGCATATTCCTGTTGATTTTAGAGTGGCTTATTGGCACCCGCAAATCCGTCGCCCGAAGGACGAAACAGGCAGCTGCAGTCTTGCTGATTTTTGGCTTCCTGGGTCTACCCAATCAGAATCTGGAGGCCTCCCCTTACAAAGCCCAGAAGCACTTAAGGAAGGGTGAATTCGTAGAAGCCGAAAAACTGTACCGCGAGGCGATCGAAGAAGAACCGGAAGATATGCGGCTCGTTTACAACCTCGGAATCAGTCTCTACCGCCAAGGAAAATACGCTGACTCAGTGACAGTCTTCAACCAGGCGCTGGAGGGTGCGAACGATGATCCTGATCTCCAGGCAGATATCCTCTACAACATGGGAAATGCCACTTACCGTATCGGTGAAGCCAAAATATCCGACCGGCAACCTGAGACCCGGAAGGATTGGGCCAAAGCGCAAGAGTATTACCAGGGCAGTCTCGTTATTCGACCAGACGACCTGGACACCCAGGCAAACTTGAAGTTTCTAAACTACAGCATCGCCAACCTTGTCATGTATGACCTTAAGCTGGATTCCAATTTCCCGGAGATCGTCGAACTCACGGGTGCGGGAAATTTCGATCAAGGAATCAAACGCCCCATATCAGTAACGTTGAAAGACACCGAGCGTTACCGTTTCGTAACTTGGGAAGGGGATGGCGTTGAGCCATTGGATAAACCGAAAGCCAAGGTGCTTATCGATGCTGACAAAACGGTTACGGCCCAGTTGATAGAACTCGTAAAACTACAGGTCGTTGTCCTTCCAGATGGGGCTGGCACCTCTGAGTCTCCCGGGACCTACGACAAGGGATCTGAAGTAGATCTAACGTTCGAATCCGCTTTCGGATGGCGCTTTGTACAGTGGGAGGGACCCAACATTCAGGACCCCACCTCCCCGGAAACCAAGATCACACTGAACGCGGATACGACAGCGATTGTCATCTGCGAAGAGGCCAAAGAACTGGTGTTTGAGACCGATGAAAAGCAGTAATTCAATACTATCGGCATTCAGATTCGCCCGGAAATTTCTCTTCCTCGGCGCGATCGCCATGCTCCATGAATCGAGTGTTGCGCAGGAAACTCAAATCGAACCGGTGGTCATACCTGAAGATCAGATACAGCAAGGACGCAACAAAGGGGTTGAAACCTGGGAGGGAACGCTCTTCGGGCAAGATTCTTACAAACCGGGTTCCTACGCACAGATCGAAGTAGTCCCCAATCCGGGGTTTGAATTTGAGAAATGGGAAGGTGAAAACATTGCCGACGCCATGGAAGCAAAGACTTTTGTCCAAATGGATGAGCACGTGTCCATTAAGCCACGCTACAAGCGCATTTGGAATGTCATCGCAGCACCGGACAATAAAGAAGCCGGAGAAGTAAAAGGCTCAGGCAACTATCCGGAAGGCAGTGAGGTAACTCTGACCGTCGAGCCCAACGAAGGATTCAAGTTTCTCGGCTGGGAAGG
This sequence comes from uncultured Opitutaceae bacterium, assembly GCA_964352065.1. GTDB lineage: Bacteria > Verrucomicrobiota > Verrucomicrobiia > Opitutales > UBA2995 > UBA2995. The sequence goes on along the minus strand of CAYGQM010000023.1, from coordinate 104 downwards.
CAAAGGTATTGACGAAGCCACCAAAGAAGAACTCCAGACCCAGATCACCGTAGAAGGTGACCACGATATCGTTGCCCGTTTCGAACAAGACGGCGACGGTGGCG
>CAYGQM010000022.1:0-86005 GCA_964352065.1 uncultured Opitutaceae bacterium | reverse complement strand
CCTAAACTAAAAATACGCTAAGGGATCCGTGTCCATTATTTCGGGGGAATTCCAAATCGCATTCATCCGTTTCGCTTTAGCGAGCTGCTTGCGCAGCTCAGCGTTCTCAGCGGCCAATGCCTTCGGACTGACAGAACCTCCCGAGTTGTTGGCCTCCATCTCATCGAGATACTTATGCTTCCAAGTGTATAATACTCCGGCAGGTACTCCCAACTGATCAGACGCCTCCTTTACGGTGACTCCGTCTATGATCATCATCTTCGCTGCCTCTTACTTAAACTCAGCTGTGTAGCGTTGCTTCTTCATGTATAGATCCTCTTTCTAAGAGAATCTCGTGTCCAGGTTTCTCAGGACACATCACCGCCAAGAGCGAAAGGAAGTTGAAAATGATTCAAGTGATCATGAAATATCCACCGATTGAAGAAGGCATTGAATTTCCAGAAAGAATACTGAATCGGGATAATCGTCCCAGACCAGGGCTTGCCAAGGGCTACCGCATTCTGCGCGCAAGATCCGTATTTACATATGTGCCAGCAAGAGATTGCCTTGTGACACAACGGACATAGAGTCAGGCATCATGATTTTCCAAAGAGTCCTCTGCCTACTATCCCTATTCTCAATCTTGCCCGTTTTTACCTCCTGTAATAAGGAAGAGGCCAAGGTTATCAAACCGGTCGTCATATCCACCTGGAAGTTTGGCATGCAAGCCAATGAAGCAGCTTGGAAGGTTCTGTCTACCGGGGGACGAGCGTTGGACGCAGTTGAGAAAGGCGTCAATGTAACAGAAGCCGATGTCAGCAACAGTACCGTCGGTATCGGAGGTACTCCCGATGAACAGGGATTTGTGACGTTGGATGCCTGCATCATGGATGAAACGGGCGACTGCGGCTCAGTGGCTTTTCTGCAGAATATCGTGCATCCAGTTTCCGTGGCTCGCAAGGTGATGGAGGAGACGCGCCACATCATGTTGGTGGGAAAAGGGGCCGAAGAGTTTGCCTACAAGATGGGGTTTGAGAAAACACCACTTCTGACTGAACAATCCGCAGAGCGCTGGGAAACATGGCGGGCCGAAAACACCGGAGGAAGCAAAGCGGAGATCAATGTGGAAAATCATGATACGATCGGCATGTTGGCGCTCGACGAAAACGGCAACTTATCCGGAGCGTGCACTACAAGTGGGGTCGGCTATAAAATTCACGGCCGGGTTGGGGATTCGCCAATCATTGGCGCAGGCCTCTACGTAGACAACAATGTCGGAGCAGCTACAGCCACCGGTTGGGGCGAGGCGGTCATTCGCATCTGCGGATCACACCTCGTAGTGGAATACATGCGCCAAGGCCACTCGCCCACGGATGCCTGTCGATTGGCTGTGGAACGGCTTATCGAAAAAAATTCGGACTGGAAGGATATACAGATCGGTTTTCTCGCCTTGAATAAGAAAGGTGAATACGGAGCTTACTGCATTCAGAAGGGATTTCAATATGCGGTGCATGACCCTGAGAACGGGCCTCGGTTGATAGACGGTAAGAGTAAGCTCTAGGAAAAGCCCTGACACACAGTGAAAACAATCAGCCTTATCGTCTACGTCGCTTTCTGTTCGTTTACCTTTCTAAACGGAAGTCTTCGCGTTCATCGCACCGACGCGCTGGGAGAAGATTCACCTACCTCGCCCCGCTTCGACCATACCGAAGCACGGGCCGAAGCAAAACTGGTATTTCCGGAATTAGCCAAAAAATACGACTGGGATTTTACGCAATCCAGTGACAGTGAAATATTCACAGATGTAGGCCTGAAAAACATCGACGTAATTATACTGGATAATAACACCGGCATCCTCTTTACCGAAAAACAAAAGCAGGCATTCGAAAACTGGATACGCAATGGGGGCGGTGTCGTTGGTATCCACGGTGCAACCCACGCACACAAAGGCGTCGATGAAAACAACCATGCCGAATGGCCCTTCTGGTATGCCATGTGGGGTGTTTTGCACAAGACGGGGCCGAAGGAAGGTCCCTTAGGCAGGCGGGGTTACGCGGACCAGATACACATTATCAATGCGGCCGATCCCTGGTCCAGAAACCTGCCGAAGCAGTGGATTTTCGATAAGGTTGAATGGTATTTCTGGAACTACCACAAAAGCTATAGCGACAAACAGATTATAGCTATTGCTGAGGTGAAGACGAACCAGCCCGAACTTCCGGAATACTACCCCGTAACCTGGTGTCAGGACTATGAAGGTGGAAGGGTCTGGTATACGAACATGGGGCACTACGCAGAAAACTTCAGGCAACAAGCATTTGTTCAACACCTGGTCGATGGTATCCACTGGGTAGCCAAGGAGAGTACTTTAGTAGAAGACTGATAAGAGCTATCTTGCACTCTTCCACAGAGAGGCTTGTATCGACTCATGAATCCTTGCAAAGGCACGCTTCACCACATCGCTATCCAGGCGCGCGACTATAAAAAGTCGCTCTACTTCTACACTGAAGTGCTTGGTCTCAAACAGGTCGCATCGGTCAAATTCCCCAGTCGGGATGGCATGTTTCTCGATTTGGGTAACGGGAGCCTGATCGAGCTCTTTTCACCGAACCACGATGGGAGCACTACCCTGCTCGACCCGCCGCCGAATGAACTTGTTCTCTGGCATTTCGCAATAGCCGTGGAAGATGTGCCAGCCGCGACCGAACGCTGCCGGGAAGCAGGGTTTACTATCAAAGTTGAACCCAAAACGATCCAGTTTGAAGACGGCTTTTACGCGACCCTATCTTTCGTATTGGGCCCCAATGGCGAAGAAATAGAATTCTTTAATCAACACCACGAATGGGAAAACATCGGGAAATGATTTTGGAAGTTTGCATCGAGTCCGCTGAATCCGCCATGAACGCGGAAGCCGGCGGAGCTAATCGCGTTGAACTCTGCGATAACCTCATGGAGGGAGGAACCACACCGAGCTTTGGCGCGGTCGAGTTAACACTTCGAAACGTCTCGATCGACGTGATGATGATGATCCGCCCTCGCGGCGGAGACTTTCTCTACACGGAACTCGAATACGAGATAATGCTTCGCGATATCGAGGTCGCAAAAGAACTCGGTGTCACCGGCGTCGTATTCGGTCTCCTTACACCCGATGGACACATCGACAAACCGAGAACGGCGAAACTTATTGAAGCCGCACGACCACTGAGTGTCACGATTCACCGGGCATTTGATATGACGGTAGATCCGTTTCAAGCATTGGAAGACTTGATCGAGCTCGGTGCAGACCGCATCCTCACATCCGGTCAGGAGCCCTCCACAGACCAGGGAATCAACCTAATTGCAGATCTTGTTCAACGGGCTGGCGATCGCATTATCATACTTCCGGGATGCGGGATCGACGAATCCAACATCGCTGAGCTCGTTTCTAAAACAGGAGTGAAAGAATGCCACGTCACAGGTAAGCACCAAATTCCGAGCCTGATGGCTTACACTAACCCGAGAGTTTTTATGGGCGTCCCGGGTGCCCCTGAATACGAAAAAACCGTGGTCGACCCAGAACGTATTCGTGCATTGAGAGTGGCTGCCGAGGGCTAAGCAACCAGATGATTTACCGCTTCCAGACAATCCTACTATGAGCTTAACTCCACGAATGAAATTTTCTGCTGTCCTTACTGGGTTTCTCTGCGTTTTCAGCTTTATTGCACAGAGTACTGAAGTTGAAGAAATCATCGGACCGGCGTCGGGTTTAAAGAACCCGTTCGGCGTCGCCTTTGACAATCAAGGTGACATGGTTGTTGCCGAATATTTGGGCGGTCGACTCTGGCATTACGCAAAGGGACAGCCGCTACGCCAGCTTGCGAAGGAAGCGCCGTTTAATGGCATGCACAACCTCGCTCGTACGCGTGACGGAAGGATCTATATCTCGGATACTCGCGCTAATCTGATACGTATGCTGGATGAAAAAACCGGTTTAGTGACGATCGTAGCAGGAACGGGTGAACTAGGTTATAACGGTGATAAAATCCCAGCCACCAGAGCGATGCTGGCAGATCCTATTTCGATCAGCCTGAGTCCCGATGATAAACGGCTCTACATCGCAGACATCAAAAATAAACGGGTTCGCTATATCGATCTGGAAAGCGGACTCATACATACTGCAGCTGGCAACGGAAACTCTGGGATTCCCTTGGATGGTTCGCTGGCAACAGAAAGTCCGCTCGTCGACCCTCGAGGGATGGCACAAGACAACTCAGGAAATCTATATATACTGTCGAGGCAGGGTCACGCGTTGAGAGTCGTCCGTCCGAATGGGAACATTTATACCATTGCCGGAACGGGACAACCGCATGCAACCGACGGACCTGCTTTGAAAGCCGGTATGCGGGGGCCGAAGCACCTTTGTATCGACGTAGACAACACCGTTATCATCGCAGATGCCGAAAACCATTTAATCAAACGGTATGATCCTGCCACGGAAACGCTTACGACGATTCTGGATAAAGGTCCCAAGGACACTCCCTTGAATAGGCCGCATGGCGTCTGGGTCGAGCCAGATGGCACTCTCTATGTTTGCGATAGCTGGAATGATAGAGTCTTGAAACTCAGACCGGAAAAATGATCCGATTATCTTGCTGTCAATGGGGGTTGAATAAAAGACCTGATTCAACGGAGGTCAGTAATCTAAACCTACTCGCGGGATTGGGATTTAGAGCCGTTGACATCTGCCCTTCGATGCAGCGGACGGAAGGAGCGAAAGCCACAGCCAGGAAGTTGGGCATCGAGATCGGCTGTATATCCATCTCCCATGAAGCACCTCAAGGGAGTACCTTTGATTCCAACGACCCCACTCTCGTGGAACCCCTTACCCGGCACACGAAGCAGGCTATTTCACATGCCTCATCCATCGGAGCAGAATACACATACGTTGTTCCTGGACCATTAAAGAGCGCCAAAACTTACTCGCATTATGTCCATCACTTCAGCGCATTGGCCGATCACGGTCAAAGCCTGGGAGTAAAAGTCGGCATTGAACATTTTCCAGGAACGGTGTTTGCAACGGTTAAATCGACCTTGGATTTTATTCACGATGTGGCTCATCCGAACCTCTACCTGCTATTCGATATCGGGCATGCCCAGATTACTGATGAAAACCCCGTCGACATACTACCACGGGTCGGCGACCGCCTGCTCTATGTGCATCTCGATGACAACGACGGTAAAAATGATTTGCACCTGGCTCTCACTGATGGAGTCCAATCCTTGGAAAACGTGGAAACACTATTTAAGGTCCTCAATGATATTGGTTACCAGGGCTTCGCCAGCCTGGAGATGCATCCTGATCTTCCGGATCCCCTGGACGCAGTGCGCCGTAGTCTCGAGATTATCGTACCTCTACTTTACTAGCAAGTCAGCGAAACTCGGCGTTATCTGGTTTATGTTTGAATGAGCCGAACCGCTAGGTTTCAGTGCAACGATACATTCCCTATTATGCCCAAATTACCTAAAATCCTCACCCTACTTTCAATCGTTCTGCTGGCAGGGCTTTCTTTTCAAACAGGGTCACACGCCAAGAGCGACCTGCCAAATGTCTTGCTCATCCTGGTCGATGATCTAAAACCTTCCTTGGGTTCTTTCGGTGATCCGGTCGCGATCAGCCCGAATATTGACCGACTGGCGGGTCAGGGTATGCGTTTCGAAATGGCCTACTGTAATCAATCCGTTTGTATGGCTTCCCGATACAACTTGCTGATTGGGAGTCGCTCGACGTCCACCGGATTTTACAGTTTCGGGACACAATTCAGAGATGTTTATCCTGATGCGATTACCCTCCCCCAGCATTTTGTAAACCATGGATACGTAAGCCACTCCATTGGTAAAGTGTTCCATATCGGGCATGGCAACACGAATGACGATGCTTCCTGGACGGTGCCCCACCACGCGGACAAGGTGATCGACTACGTATTACCAGAAAGCACTTATGGCGAGCTCACCCGCGAAGAAGGTTTGTTTACCAATCAGGGTGCGCGTGACGAAAACGGCGTTCAGAGACCACGGGGTGCTGCTTGGGAGGCGGCGGATGTACTCGACGAGGCTTACGCAGACGGACGGGTCGCACAAACTGCAATTGATCGATTGCGTTGGCTGAAGGACAACGAAGAAAAACCTTTCTTCCTCGCGGTAGGCTTTGTTCGCCCTCACCTGCCCTTTTCGGCACCCAAGAAATACTGGGACCTGTATGACAGAAACGAGCTACCCATGCCGGAGTTTATCGATGCGCCCCAAGACGCCCCTCCATTTGCAGTGAAACGCCGCGGAGAAATCATGGCGTTTAAACCGATCCCGACTACGGAACCTTTCCCCGATGATCTGACCCGCCAACTTATTCACGGGTACTATGCAAGCGTTTCCTATATGGACGCTCAGGTCGGAAAACTACTGGATGGCCTTGAGCTTCATGGGTTTTCGAAAAACACAATTGTCGTTCTCTGGGGAGACCACGGTTGGCATCTGGGTGACCACGGATCCTGGACGAAACACAGCAATTACGAACAGGCAAACCGAATACCGATCATTATATCCGCACCGGGTGTTACACAACCAGGTTCAGTTACCCATCAACTCACTGAATCGGTGGACATTTATCCTACTCTAGCTTCTCTCGCAGGCCTGCCTGCTCCAAAGACGTCTCAGCCAATCGATGGCTTGGACATGACTCCTGTTCTCAAAAACGGCAATCAGCGAATCAGGGATTACGCATACCACGCGTATCCGAAACAAAGTAAGACTGGCCGGGCGATTCGCGACAAACGGTACCGTTTGGTTGAATGGGCTGATTACGACGGGTCTAACGCCGAGTATGAACTCTACGACTACCAGGAAGATCCTCTGGAAACCATAAATCTAGCAAAGAGCGATTCCAAAGCGATGAAGCACATGTTGGCACTGTTGGCAAAAGAACCTCCTGCCGTCCAACAGGTCACCCGGAAAAGGCGTTAGCGAACTTAGCTAAAAGGATTCACTCTTTGACAGAGCTGCAGCGCGATTCCGAAAGGATCGCGCATCATAATAAGGCGGGTTCCCTCTTGCGGATTGAGTTCTTCAACGAAGCTGCAACCTGCTGACATTAGTCTGTCCTTTTCCGCTCCCGCATCGGCAACTTCGAACGCCAGATGGTAAAGGAGATGGCTCATGGCGGAATAGTCAGGAAAAGCTGCAACAGGGTTCGAATAGATTTCAATAAATACCCGACCGGTATCGTCTGCCAGAAATCGAGTAAATGGAGCTTTGTCCATAGCTACTCGTGCCGTTAAGCCGCAATTTTCAATATACCAGTCCGCTACCTTGGCAGCGTCGTCGACGTTTATCGCATAATGCTCGAACTTCATAAGACACTCAAAGCATCAGAGCGATTCGATCCGGTCAATTGTGATTCGATCCTTCAGAAGACAATTAGCCATCTAGCTTTTCGTTTACCCATCGGACGAATCGATCGCGGTGTTCGAAATGAGGGTTATGGCCTGAATCCTCCCAGGTATCGATCGTCGCGTTTGGAAAATGAAAACGGATGTCATTGAAATCTTCCTCCTTGATGTAATCCGATTTTCCGCCCTTGAGGAAAAACGTCTTACCGTCAAAAACGTCATCTAAACCGAGTGGATTTTTTGCGAGATCCTGTAAGGAGGCTTCAATTACTGACAAATTGGCCAGCCACTTAAAGGCACCGTCCTCAGCCCTTCCCACATTTGATATCAGGAACTGCCGGAATGCCCAGTCATCGAAGTACTTCGCCATGTGATCGTCTGCAGCCCCGCGAGTTTCCAAAGCAGCCAAATCCAAGGCATTCATCGCCTCGAATTCACGGTCATGCATTGAGGGATAATCCTTGGGAGCAGAATCGACTATAAATAATTGATCAAGTCGTTCCGGATAACGGCACGCAAGCGCCATGGCTGTTTTTCCGCCCATGCTATGACCTATTACGTTAACCGTATCTAAACCAAGATTATCCAATAGCTCCAACAAGTCCTCAACCATGTCGTCGAAAGAATGGGTACTCGTATGCGCCGAACTACCATGGTTTCGCGCATCGACGAGTATCATTCTATAGCGCTCCGCCAACAAACGGCCTGCACTGGTCCAGTTTCTCATGGAACCAAGAAGCCCATGGAGTGCCACAATCGGCGGTGATTCCGGATCGCCCAGTTCTTTGAAGTTTGAAAGCATTCTTCGGTATGCCAGTGATAAGTACTACTTTAATCAATTAATTTTAGTCGCTCTAAATCACCCTTGCAATTTGCCTGCTCAGCATTGGGATAAATCATTTTCCTGAATGGCCGCCAAGAAACCAGCACTCACTCCCATGATGCAGCAGTATTGGGAAGTGAGAAATCAGCTTCCCAAAAATACTCTGCTTCTCTTCCGCTTGGGCGACTTCTATGAGCTGTTCAATCAGGATGCCGAGATAGGGGCCAAACTTCTCGGAATCACCCTGACCAAGCGCCACGATTATCCGATGGCAGGCATTCCGTTTCACGCGGCAGACGCCTATATTGGAAAGGTGCTCAAAGCCGGCATGAAGGTGGCTATTTGCGATCAGGTCGAAACGCCACAAACTGGAAAACTGGTCAAACGTGCACTCACCCGCATCATAACTCCCGGCACGACGCTCAACGAAAACCAGCTCACTGAGAATCAAAACCACTTTATCCTGGCTGCTTCCTGGGACAAACAAGGCGTTCATGCTTCGTGGATGGATTTAACAACCGGGGAATTCCGCGTCGCAACCGAATCGAGCTTCGATCGACTGATGCCCATTCTCACGTCAATCAATCCACGGGAAATCGTTTTGCCCGAGGATGGATTGGATGATCTGAAAGCAAAAGCAGAGCCTCACTCAGCGACTGAACAATTTATTCTCTTTTGCAAGGAAAACGCATGGTCAGAAATCCCTGGATATCATTACGACTCCATCTCTGGGGCGAAGTCAGTTATGGATACCTTGGGAGTATTGAATCTAGAAGGATTCGGTCTCACGAAAGACCACCCCTCCATCGGTACGGCAGGGGCATTGATTTACTATGTAACAGAGAGCCTTTGCACTGAACCTAAGAATCTGAGAACGATTCGACCCTATCGATCCGATCAGGCCCTTCTACTCGATCCATCTACCTTAAGGAATCTTGAGATCTTTTCGTCAGCGCGTGGCAACCGGGACGGCTCCCTCATTCAATCCATAGACCGAACGTCTACTGCTGCCGGAGCCCGTATGCTGGAAGACTTCCTCGCTGCCCCTCCCCTCGATCTGAAGGAATTGCAGCGGAGGCAAGACTGTGTCGGAGAATTTCTGGAGTCGCCAGGTCTTATGGCTGAATTTGCCGAAACCCTTCGACTGACCCGGGACATTAAACGCATCCTTTCACGACTGCAGAACCGCATTCGAAATCCGCGGGAGATAGGTGGCATTCGGGATACCCTAAACGCGATGCCAGCTCTCAAATCGATCCTGCTCCAATTCAACGGACCCAATATCCAGGAACTCGTCGACCGACTCGGTGACTTCACGAATCTCCGGGAATTGCTGGACCGGGCCGTAAGCGATGAACTACCTAGCAAGATGGAGGACGGAGGCTACATCAAAGACGGCTACGACGAAGAGCTGGATCGTATGCGTGATCTCATGCGCAACAACAAGACCTGGATATCCGATCTCGAGGCACGTGAAAAAGAAGCCACGGGCATCAAAAATATGCGGATCAAGTTTAACAATGCATTCGGCTATTTTATCGAGGTATCCAAGTCCAACCTTTCTCTCGTACCCGAACACTACATACGTAAATCGACTCTGGTCAATGCGGAGCGCTACGTAACCGAAGAGCTCAAGGGGAAAGAGAAAGAGATTCTTCATGCTGAGGAAACAAGCAGTTCCCATGAAGAATCTTTATTCCGAGATCTTGTCCAAAGAATTCTTGAAGATGCGGAAAGACTCAATCAGTCCGCAGAAACGCTTGCCGAGACTGATCTTTTCGTCGGGTGGGCCCAGTTGGCCCGTGAGTGGGACTATTGTAAGCCAGAGTTGGACCAGTCTGACACTCTCGAAATTGTCGAAGGCAGACACCCCGTAGTTGAACAAACCATGCGTGAGGAAGCACTGGGACTTGCAGGTACGTATTCGTTTGTGCCGAACGATACTGATCTGAGTTCATCCGATAACCAAATCATGCTGATAACCGGTCCCAATATGGCTGGTAAATCGACTTACATTCGGCAGGTGGCACTCATTACCTTAATGGCTCAAATCGGCTGCTGGGCTCCGGCCAAACGTTGTAAGCTTGGTCTCGTAGATCGCATATTTTCCCGGGTCGGAGCCAGTGACGAACTCGCGCGCGGGAACTCGACCTTCATGGTCGAAATGAACGAGACTGCCAACATTCTCAACAACGCCACCGATCGCAGCCTGATCATCCTGGATGAGATTGGTCGAGGCACTAGCACCTATGACGGTCTCAGCATCGCCTGGTCGGTAGTCGAACATTTGCACGCAGATGCGCTCAGAGGACCTAAAACCCTATTTGCGACTCACTACCACGAACTCACCAAACTGGATGAAAGCCTGGAAAGACTCCGCAACTACAGTGTGGCAGTGAAGGAATGGAATGATGACATCATTTTTGTCCGCCAGGTCGTTCGAGGCGCGGCGGACCGAAGTTACGGTATTCATGTTGCGCGACTGGCGGGTCTTCCCGCAACCGTCATAGAACGGGCCAAAACGATACTCGAGCACTTGGAAAACGATCAAACCGTACAAGACGAAGTGTCAGAATCCGCTCAGCAAGTTTCCAAAAAGCCGAAATCCAAGAACGGACTTCCCGATTCCAGAAAACCTAACACTGATCAGTTAGAGTTTTTCTGATTCTAAACGCTCATGTGGCGTTTCCGTCTTCGATAAGGTGCTTGGGGAAATCCTCAACCCTCTCGCATGCGATTTGCTCCATGACCTGCTGAAGCTGACGTTTGAGCATGGTCATTGTGTGCAGCCCTCCAGTTTTACCGAGGGCGCAGACACCATACATGAACGAACGACCCAAGAACACAAACTTGGCTCCGCTGGCAAGTGCACAGGCGACGTCGGGACCCGACCGCACACCACTATCGAGCATTATGGTGATTTTGTCGCCATAGGTCTTCGCTAATTGAGTCATCGGCTTGATCGTTGATTGCCCGGAATCCAGTTGGCGACCTCCGTGGTTGGAGGCGATGATACCATCCAGACCGAGCTCAATAACCTTGGCCGCATCTTCATCGGTCACCACGCCCTTCACGACCAAGTTGCCCTTCCAGCGATCGCGGATGGCTTTGATCTTATCAACCGTAAGTCGTCCTGAGAAGGTCTTGTTCATAAAGAGACCCAGGTGCTTCATATTGAGCCCCTTTGGTATGTAGGGTTTCATGGTTTTAAACTCAGGAATACCAGCTCCGAGTTGCCCAAACGACCAGGCAGGGTGTGCCGTCATTTGCAGAACATTTCGCAAAGACATACGGGGTGGAATCGAGAGTCCGTTGCGTATCTCTTTGGGCCGGTAAGCAAAGGTCGGCGTATCCGCTAGTATGACCAAAGTCTTGCAACCGGCCGCTTCCGCGCGATCGAGTAACTTATCCCGCAGATCATCTTCTACCGGATGGTAGAGCTGGAACCAGAAATTACCTTCCGTGAGCTCGGACACGGTTTCAATACTCGCAGTCCCTACGGTGCTTAACGTGAACGGTATATTTTCTTCAAATGCCGATTTGGCCAGGATCTCTGTCGAGCGCGGCCACATGAGTCCTTGCAGCCCAATGGGTGAAACACCAAACGGCGCATCGTAAGTCTTACCGAAAAGGGTAGTCTTCAGATCACTGCCAGCGTAGTCGCGCAGGTAGAAAGGCCGCAGCTGAACGTCACGGATATCCGCGGTATTACGCTGGAGGTTGATCTCCGAAAAACAGCCGCCCTCAAGGTAGTCATTCGCAAACCCGGGCATGCGCTTGCGGGCTTTCTCGCGCAGGTGTTCAATAGATGGATAGTCGGAATTAAATGCGTCATTCATAGGTAACCGTCAAAGAGACGCCTGCAAACAGATCAACATGCGAATCGCGGATCAACGTAATTTAAAGCAAACTACCTTTCCCATCAATACTCTCACTGCACTCCCGAGTACTGATCGACTTCCATTTCTTTTTCCCAGGCGATTAGTTTCTGGGTTAGCGCCTCTACGCGAGCCGGATACCTGTCTGCCAGGTCGTTTACTTCAGAAATGTCACTAGCGACGTTGTAGAGCTCGGTTTTCCCACTCCGATAAGCAAACAATTTCCAATCCCCTTCGCGCACCGATGTATACAAATCTTCGTAAGCGCGATATCCGTAAATGGGCACTCCTCGATCAAGCAAATCGTTCTCCTTGATAGTTGAAAGCAGCGACACACCATCCAGGTCTTTGTATTGATCTGGATCACCGCCCGCTAATTCCACCAACGTGGGAAAAACGTCAGTCGTCTGAATAATACTGTGGTTTTGCGACGCGGGTTCAGTAATGCCCGGCCAACTCACGATAAACGGAACGCGTGCCCCACCTTCTCCCAGGGTATCGATACGCTTCCCGCCACGGTAAGGCGCCCATTCGAAGTAACTGCCCTGATCACTTGTCAGTATAACAACCGTGTCTTTATCCAATCCCTTGTACTTAAGAGCAGCTCGAACCCGACCGATCGATTCATCAACCGCCATAACCTGAGCTGCATAGGCAGCCCGTCTGCCTTCCAAACCTTCTTTCCCCTCAAATAATGGAAGCAGGTCTCTGCGTGGAATATGGGGCGTGTGCACATTGTAATACCAGAATGAGACCATGAATGGCTGCTCCTTCTCATAAGACTCGATGAACGAAACCACTTCATTGGTAAGCCGGTCGGTCAGATACTCCTCCGTCTCCTCCTCAAGCACGGCTTCGTCTTTGAAGTAATCGGGATAATAACTCGAAGGAGCTCCACGATCGGTCGTCCCCACTTGGCGATCAAAACCTTGATGGATCGGATGAAACTCCTTGGGACCCAAATGCCATTTACCCACAAACAGATTGTAGTAACCCTGCTCCTTTAATGCTTCAGCATATGTTACCTCTTCCAAGTCTACCCATTGCTTACTGGGAAATTGAGCGGGATCCGTCGGAAGTAAATGATGAGTCGCTCGTCCCTGTTTATCGAAGATGAGGTTCTCCGGCTTTGAGTTAGGACTGATATGTCTAACGAGCTTGAGGCGCGCTGGATGCTTGCCCGTCAGCAAGGTAGACCTACTGGGACTGCAGGTTGGACTGGCTACGTAACACTGCCGAAAGTCCAGACCATCCTTAGCCAGTTGATTGATATTCGGAGTTTTGAACAGATCCGGATTTCGGTATTCCAAATTGTTCCAACCCAAGTCATCTACGAAGAACAGGACGATGTTCGGTTTCGTTGCCCCCACGAGAGTGGAAAAAAGCAAACCACTTAGGACCAGGAAAGATAAGTATTTTTTCATAAATACGGGATGCATACTTTCAGTAGACTGGGAACTATCTGCTCCGCGACGCCTGTTTCGCTTTGGCGGCAAGTCCAATTGCTGGGCGCGCCATAGTCGATGTGGATTCCCGAAACACCCACGGCTCCCAAATCTTCACAATGCGTTCCCATTCCTTGCGAGATTTTTCGGGTGCCAGGAGGGTCAACCCTATATGATAAATTCATAATTATCCCGATCATTATAAATCCGTTCATTCACTGTAGGAGTTGGGCAGGATTCTGGAAACACATTCCAGAAACAGTGCGTAACCCCAAGAGTGATACGAGCAAAAACGGTTAAACTGACCTCCGTCTATTCCAGTCGACTCCCATCAACAACTCTTCCTTTGTCGTGAGGATAAATTGTAAATGCTTGTTCAAACCGTATTCCTTCTTCTGCCAGTTTATCGACATAAGGTGTCTGTAGCCCCTTCGTTCCATAACAGGACAAATCTGCTGACCAATCTTCGATTGTTATCCAAAGAATATTTGGTCGATCCTGAGAATCGGCCATCAAGGTCAGAGCCGATAAAGACAGGCCTGCCAGAAAAAGTACAAGGCGTAATAGTTTCAAAAGTTTAGGGGCTGGGATTGGAGAGGAATTAAAGATCGGGGCGGCTTGAATCGAGCTGGCTCAAAAGAAGCGGTTTTAAGAGTGAGACCTTTTCGGGGTAACGCTTCGAAAGTTCATGCCTCTCCTCATTGTCTTCCTGAATATTATAGAGCTGAAACAGATCTTTCTCACGATCCACCTCAATCAGCTTCCATCCTTCTTTGGTTATGAGTGCACTACTTGCCATCCGGTTGAATTGATTATTAACAATCACATAGTCGTGAACCGCTTTCTGAGGTTTGCCCAATAGCGTAGGCAGATACGAAATACTGTCCTTACCGTCTGGCGGCAGAACACCAACCAGGTCACCCAAGGTTGCAAGGAAATCATAATGAGCACTCAGGAGATCCGTCGCGGTTCCAGCTGCAATCTTACCGGGCCAACGAACAATCATCGGGCACTGCATACCTCCCTGGTAACCACTGCGCTTTAGGCCGGCTCGTCCCCCTGCTCCATCAAACACATCGCCCGCTTCGGAAGTCCTCCATTTACGATCCGTCAGATTGGCTTTTTCTCCATCTGGAAGAGTCTGCGCGTGATAACTGGGTTTGGGACCATAATATAGCTCATGTCCGTTATCGGAGGTAAATAACACGACCGTATTTTTGTCCAATCCTAGTTGCTTCAATTCGGCCATTATAAGCCCTACATGATCATCGAGCATCTTGACCATTGAGGCGTATTTTTTTTCGGCTAGAGACAGATTTGGAAGATCGGCGAAGTCGGGATGCAGCTCCGGAATTGCAACCGGCCCATGAGGCAATTGAGTCGAGTGATACAGGAAAAACGGTTTCTCCTGATGATCACGAATATAATTCAATATGCCTTCTATAAATACATTCTGTGAATAGGTCTCGCCGCCGGATCCGACCGGCTCGTTACCGAACTCACTCATCTTCCCACAGAGTGGATCGTAGTTCCCTTCCAACTCAAATCGCTCTCCATTTCGCCACAGATATGGAGGATAAAAACCGTGGGCCCGTTGGTGGTCGTAATAACCTTCATGATAGTCCCATCCCATACGCTCAACCCGTTCCGCCCAAGTAAGAAAGCCGCGATCCAACTTTCCAAATTGGGCCGTTTAATAACCCGCTTGTTGTGCAATTTGTGCGAGAAATACTTCGTGAGGAGGTATTGGATGGGCGTTTGCTTTCAGCTCAGCCAGGCGTCTCTGGTATTCCACTTCAGTGATGTCGCCTCGGTCCCGGAGAATCGGCAATCCGGCGTTACTCTGTTTCCAACCTCCCATACGTCCATCGTGCATGCCTGTAAGCAAGGTCCAACGTGCCGGTGCACAGAACACACCACCATAGTAGTTATTGAACTTGATCCCCTCAGCCGCCAGTTGATCGATATGCGGTGTCTTTATCAGTTCTTGCCCATAAGAACCGAGCATTCCCAGCCCCAGGTCGTCTGCGTAGATCAGAATCACGTTGGGCTTCTCAGCTCCGTCCTCCGCCCCCTTCAAAACGGAGAAAGTGAAAATCCCCAGACATATAGCAATCCCCGGGAATACTGATTTAAAAGATGCGTTCGTGTTCATGATTAAGTACTTTCAGGGCTTATTAATTTCGCAGACTAGACGATCGTCCAGCCACCATCCACGACCAGCGTATGTCCCGTTATCATCGACGCGGCCTTGGAGGCCAAAAAAATAATGGGAGCTGAAATTTCTTCCGGCTCAGCCAGATCACCACGCAGCAAATTCTTTGTCTGTATCGCAGCTGCGAAATCGGCACTGTCGTTCATGGCCTGCTCAGCCATAGGAGAGCGGGTGACCGTTGGCGCGATCGCATTGACGCGTATTCCGTATTCGGCCCACTCAGCGGCCATCGTTCGAGTCAGGTTGTTTACCCCCGCCTTGGCACCGCTGTAAGGCCCTCGCTCGGGTGCACCGACTACGCCAGCCTGTGATGAAACATTAATAATAACGCCGCCCGTTTCCTGCTTCATCATTTGTCGGGCTGCAATCTGACTACAGAAGAATACATTCTTCAAATTCGCATCAACAATGAGATCATATTGTTCCTCGGTGCAGTCGATCAATTTCCCCAGCTTGTTATAGCCCGCATTGTTCACTAGCACATCGATACGCCCGTAATGAGCGATTACCGCAGCCATGAAGGCTGACATCGACTCCACCTTGGTAACATCCAGTGAATGATAGAAGCACTCGCCACCTGCCTCGCGGATTTCGTCTGAGAGCGTTTTCAGCTCACTCATCGTGCGACTACCAATCGCAAGTTTCGCACCCGATCGCAGTGCGTCCTTCGCAACGACACGACCAATACCACGGCCAGCACCCGTCACTACGACTACTTGATTCTCCAATCCGAAACTCGATAAACATGGCATGAGTCTGATTTGTATAGATCGGGTCTGAGAATATAAAGGCTGAATCTCCTAACGCTTCTCCTTCATGGCAGCGTACTTGTCGTTCATTGCCTTTTGCCCATTGAAAGTGGGATGCGCTTCAGCTTCGTATGCTGGTAGCCACGTAGCTAACTCCTGCTTCACGACGTCATGATGCCCTGAATCGGCGAGGTTATGAAAATTCTTGGAATCTTCGATCTGATCATACAGCTCTTCGGAACCATCGGCATACAAGATATACCGCCACTTATCCGAACGGATGGAATGATTTCCCAATCCTTGAGTAGTGACCACAGCACGTCCGGTTTGTATATTCGGGTTCTCCATGAGCGGGACAAGACTCACACCATCCAGTTTGGTGGCTGAAGGTAACCCACAGAGCTCATTAAGCGTCGGAAATATATCTAAAAGACTTACAGGCTGATTGCTCGCCTCTCCCGGTTGGTAACCTCCGGGAGCAGCCACAATTAAAGGAACCCGCGTCGTTTGCTCCCAAAGCGCGAATTTTTCCCAATGTTCTTTTTGTCCTAAATGGTACCCGTGGTCCGTCCAAAGAACGATAATCGTGTTATCAGCGAGCGGGCCATTTTCGAGCGCTGTGAGCAACCTCCCGATCATATCATCGGCAAAACTTACCGAGGCGTTGTATCCCTGAACCGCTTCCTCCCATTTTCCATGCTCCACCGTCCATTGGTGCCACCCTTGTTTACGCATGGCACGGCCTGCTTCAGGCACGTCCTCCAGATCATTTTCGATCACTTGAGGAAGAACCAATTCATCAATCGGATGCCTGTCAAAATACTCTTTCGGAGTCCACCAGGGAATATGAGGACGGTAAATGCCCACTGCCAGAAATAGGGGTTTGTCGTGTGTTTGCGCCAGGTGCTTTTCCGCCCAAGATACGACTTTCGCATCCGCCATTTCATCCGTGTCGATATCCAAGGCTGCCCAGTCCATATGTCCTCCATAAAACTTGGGGTTCCCGTTGGTCGGAATTTTAGGTGGGTCTACTTCCTCAGGCATCTGACGACTCTTAGACGGGAAATAATCGTCCCATGGTCGAGGGTCCAAGTATCCTTCATACATACCATCACTGAGTGAGGCAGCGTGGTAGAGCTTACCTCCCCCCAAAGTTCGGTAACCATTGTTTTTGAAATGCTGGGGCAACGTAATGCGACTCTCCAAAACCTGGTTCTCCCGCCAATCCTGAGAATTCAGATACACACCTGACGTGGTCGGTGCCAGACCTGTCATGACACTCGCCCGAGAAGGGTTGCAGGCTGGTGCAGCACAATGAGCATTCGTAAACCGAACCCCCATTTCAGCCAGACGGCTTATATTCGGTGTGTGAATCGTGGTCTCACCGTTAAATCCCTCCGGACTTGTATTGAGATCATCGATCGCGATGAAGAGAACGTTCGGCGGCCTCTCAACTCCAGAAACTCTCAGGGATAGAAGGATTAGAATTCCGAAGAGACAGAAACGAACAGCAATACATGAGTGTAGAAACATATTTTTATGATGATCTAGATTCGATTAAGCTACACGTCAGTCTCGATTGTGGTTTCTAGCCAACTACGTTGTTTTATAACAGCGAATCTTGTCTTGGATATTCGACTGTTTAGGCAGAAAAACTTCATCTATACGATCACCAAAAACAAAGGTCGGTCATCGATGACGTTTCCACAGTAGAATTTTCACAAACGGACTTCTAAACGAATAACTAAAATCTCTTAACAGAGGCGACAGACGGGTGCTTAACTGATTCAGCTCATCCCGGATTGTGTGTTGCGCACGAAACGGTATACAAGATAATCATAGAAATTGTCTCCACAGGGGCATCGTAAGCGACTATGTCCCATGATTCTCCCACTCCAAAAACCCCGCCATGAACTTAACAGCTCCACCTATCCTACTCCGAGTCATTAGTTACCTAATCTTATGTGGTATTTTCACAACAGGAACTAGTGGGTCCAATGGCAGACCAAACATTCTCTTTATTTTCGTCGATGACCAGTCTCCGTTAACACTGAGTGCCTATGGAAACGAAGTTTGCGATACTCCCAATCTAGACCGCTTGGCTAGAGAAGGTATGGTTCTTGATGGAGCTCATCACATGGGATCTTGGGCTGGTGCGGTATGCCTCCCGTCACGAACTATGGTACAAACCTCCGTGAATGTATGGAGAACGATGGATATCGCCAAACGGTACCCACGGATGAATCCGAAGACCTACGTCCATCAACCTGAGAAACTCCTGGCGGAGCTAAAGCCCGATAATCCAGACTACCACAGTATGCCCGCTATCTTCAATCGCGCAGGCTACGACACCTTCCGTACTTGTAAGATTGGTAATACTTACGAGGGGGCCAACCGCCTATACATGGGACGCCAGGATCAGACAAACTATGGGCCGGAGGACGAAACCGGAAGTTGGTGGCACGGCGAGCGAGTCATGAATTATCTAAACAAGCGGGAAAGTTCCGAGGCCGACGATCCCTTCCTTATTTTCTATGGGTTCACTCACCCACACGATCCACGTTACGGAAAACCTGAGCTTCTCGATAAATACGGGGCAGACAATACGAACATCCCGACCACACCCAACACCAGTGCACCACCGCTCCAAGAGAACTACCTGCCAGCCCACCCCTTTCACCACGGTCACCCAGGTCTACGCGACGAGGTAGCCGTCCAAGGGGTCATGCAGAATCGAGACGAGGCTACCGTTCGAAACGAACTCGGCAGAGAATACGCCTGCATAGAAAACATTGATCGACAGGTCGGAAGAGTCCTCGAAAAGCTCGAAGCCATGGGTGAACTCGATAACACCTACATCTTCTATTCCTCCGATCATGGCATCGCCGTTGGCCGCCACGGACTCATGGGGAAACAGAACCTTTACGAACACACCTGGCGAGTACCCCTGCTGGTTCGTGGACCGGGCATCAAAGCCGGTAGCCGGGCCCGGGGAAACACCTATCTTATGGATATGCTCCCCACGTTTTGCGATATAGCTGGTATCGAAAGATCCGATACTTTCGACGGTGTTAGCTTCAAGCCCGTTCTTACGGGAGAGAAAGAGACTATCCGCGATGTCCTGTACGGCGTCTATAATGGAGGAACCAAACCGGGTATGCGCTCCGTCAAGAAAGGGGACTGGAAACTGATCAAGTACGATGTACTGGACGGTTACGTTAGAGAAACCCAACTATTTAACCTCAAGGAGAACCCACACGAATTTCTTATTCAGCATCATGATCCAGCAGTCGTGAAAATGACTGGCATCAAAGCCAACCCTCATCAGGTCGACCTCGCTGAAGATCCCGCCTACGCTAATAAGCGCAAAGAAATGGAAGCCCTTCTTCTCAGCGAGATGGTAAAATGGGGAGATCCCTACCGACTCTGGGATCAGTCAGAACAATCCCTCTAAAGGTTTCAAACTGGAGCGAGGAACCCAATAATTAGCGTTTCGCGCCGTGACAGCTACGAGCGGCAAGGCATAGTCTTAGCAACGATCCCAAATTTCCCTTACCAGATCTTTAATTCTGTTGGATCCGATCCAGCGATCGGAGAGTTCAATTCCACCAGCACCCTGCATGGCATAACCGGGAGGTCCAAGCTCAACAACAAAGGTTAAGGTAGCGTCCTCTTGTGCTGCAGCTTTGAAGTGTTTAAAGCCCTGTTCCCACCATCCTGAAAATAGGTCGAGCCAGATTTGATTGTGAGGAAACGATATCGGCACCTGAACCTGCTCACGCGATGCCACACGACCGTGGAAGAGTCCACAACGCTCAATAATTTGTGTCATGTAAGCCTGATTAACGGCAGAAATCGGTGGGCCTGCAAATTCACGCGCGACCAAGAAATGCGAAAGATCTCCGCAGAGCTTCATCTCGGGGACAGCCTCGATAAGGTCCAAGGTGAAGTACTTATCGGCCGTCATACGATCTCGGTGTGTTTCAAAATAGAGGGGGTATGCCAGCCTCTTCAGCCAATGCGATACAACCCCTGATATAGGGCACGCCTTCAGCGACCGTTCTTGGCATGGGCATAGGCTGCAAATTAATGTGCGTTGCCCCACCCGCTTGCGCCACTTTCTCCTACCGCGACCATTCCTCGCCCTAAAAAGGCAGATTGGTCATTCCCCTGTAAGAATGATTCACTTGAAAGTTCATTAGAGATCGGCAATTACGTGCCTCGAGTAAAATAGTTAAGTTAACGATATTACTCAATACGACGAGTTCCACTTGAGAGCCACCTTGTCTGAGTCACATACCACATAAACAAGGTTAAGATAAAAGCCCGCCACACTTAGTGATAATAACAATCTGAGCACTAAGTTCTTTGAGTGTTTATTGAGATGGTAACACTGCGTAATCAGTACGTATGACCAAAATCACCGCCATGTGATACCGCAAACCGCCACCGAGACGATTGTAAGCTTTGGGTCAGATTTCGCATTCAACTTGCCCATGGGAAATTTAATCATGTCTGGCTCCCTGGTTCGTTTAATAGCCCTCTCGAATAACAGAGATTCACCACTTTAGGGGTTTCACGACGACGCAACGAACTTCCTTTACCAGTTAGCCGCAGCCATCGTGACAAACCTCCTGCGCAAACGCTACGGGTTTTAGTCTCCAAAGACTCGTTTATTGGGATTCGGATACCTGAATGGTGAATGCCCGTCCTTGTACGGCATGGTTTCCCACCCCTACGACAATGGTATTCTTCGACAACACCGCTATGTTACTAGCCCCACCCCCCGAATCCTTAGCGCTGTAAACTTTACCTTTTTTCTCCTCGAGCAGGTCTAACCATTCAAACCAGGATTTACCTGCATCATCGGAAATCAGAACCAAGTGCCGGTAAGTCTCCTTTGTTTGGTCTGTCGCGGTCATTAGTAAGAAACTCCGACCATTCAATTCATAAGGAACACATTGCCCCAAAAACCCCTTCTCCCAAAACTGCCGGGCTTTCGACCACGTCTCACCGTCATCGCTACTTTTGTAAAGCGTAGCAATGCCCGAAGCCAGAACGTAAATATCGTCACCAGCCTTAAAAAAGTTCATCAGGTCCCTGGCATACGGAAATTCAGCTTTCTTAGACCAGGTTAGCCCGTTGTCCTTCGATTTATAAATCTTACCCGGACCTTCAAATCCCACTCCCGCCAACACCTCGGAACCGCCCCAATGACCGAAGGTGGTTACATTCTGACGGGGTTCAGTAGAAGAAATGGGCAGCCACTCGAAAGTACGAAAATGATCTCGAGACCTTAATATACTGGTCTTGCCGTTGTCAGATCGCCGAAGCCCCACCAACATATCCCCACTCTCAAGCTGAATCAGGCCCACGGTGCGCGAAGCGGGAGCTCTGGCAATAATATCCCAACTTTCTCCTTCGTCCATGGAACGGGAAACAGTTCCTGGTTCGGTCGTCGTAATATAAATGTGACCATCCTGAGCCCGTATAAAGTTTCGTACGTCTGCGATCTCCCAGCGCTCGCCTCCATCCCAGACTTTTCGCCAAGACAAACCACCATTCGTCGTCTTGAAAATATCTCCCGTTTCTTCGGTTCCGATAAAGCCGATATCCTCAGTAAATCGGAGCGACGAACGTACGTTAGTCTCCCCGACCGGCTCAAAGACATGGACCTGTTCGATCGATGGGAAACGACCCTCAGGAGCCAGCTCGGGAGCTATGATTCGCTTTTCCGAAGCCTCTGAACATCCTGAAGACAAGATGATCAGACACAAAAAAAATCCATGAGTGAAGCTGTGCCGAATAAGGTCGATTCGCAAGCGAAAGAAATGGGATCCCAACATGAACTTTAGCTACTCAGGAACTAGAATACGGTCAATCCTCAACCCGCTTTCATCGATAAAGTAACCGGCATAAATAAACGCAACCGTCTCCTATCTAATCACAAGTGAATTACGATTATTCCAAATTGGAAAGTAAAGTATGGGGTTAAGTTCAATAGATGCGCACGGTCACCTTGATGCCCCAGCTGATACTGGTAGAGCTCAATATATTCATAGCCATACTATGTTACGCATACTTTCTCAAGGAATCCGCGAGACCCTAAATCTATCGAGTCTAATCATTCTAACACCTCGAAGTGAGGCCTGTCCGTTTTCACGATTTGACCGCCCAAAGAAAAGAATTGGCGGTATAAACTCTTTGGGATTTGCCTTCCCGCAACCTGCCTTGCACTAAGGAGCAGAAAACCAAGAATAATGTAACAAGGGAGAGGCTTTTTTCGTTTCGCATAAGGGCCTCCACAATCCTTCCTTTTAAAATTTATGCAGCAAATAATCTTTCGGTTTATACTTTGCCTAATTCCGACATGCCTCGTCATGTCCCTCTTGGGAGGGCAAGACCCCCAGGCTCAGTCTAAAAACTGGATCGATTATAATCAGGAGTTGCGGCAGTATTTGCCTAATTTCTTCAATCCTCAAAATTCACCTACCGAACCCGTCCCCCTGACCAGAGCCTACGCGGAATGGGAACCCACTCAGTGTTTGCTTTTGGGAATATCCTTGAAAGCCACTATGTGGAAGCCGGCTGTTTTCAGCTATTATCTGAATCTCATCCAGATCGCTTCCCAGTACGTAGATGTGGCAATTTTGTTTGGAAACCAAGACACCCGCGAGCAGGATCGATTTATCAAGCGACTACAGGAAAGAGGTTTGAGTGAATCTTCCTTTGAGCGAATTCACTTTGTCGAGATGCAGACCGGCGATCATTGGATCAGAGATTATGGCCCTTTGTTTGGAAAGAGTCCGCAGGGAGGATTGGTGGCCTTCGACAATAGTTACCGTTCTCTAATGGATGAGCAGGAAAGCTGGACATTGGCACCAACCGACATTCTGTCTGCCGACCTAGTGAACGATATAGCCGGTTTCGAAGCTTACAAACGACACAACAGGCAGGTGGAAGTCGCTCCGAACTATATTGCGAAATTCATCCGACAAGATCTACAAATCGATTGCGAGGTGGTTCGTCCTCCTCTGTTTTTGCAAGGAGGAGATTATATTACCGACGGAAACGGCAGGTTCTTTATTTCAGAAGATACCATACTGTCGAACGGGGGTAATCTGAGAAATGTGCAAGCTATCTTTCGCGACTACTACGGAGCCCGGGAAATACTGATCATGAACTCCCTACCAGGAATCACAGCCAAACATCTGGACATGCTGGTTAAACTGGTCGATCCCCGCACTTTTATCTTTTCTGAGGCTCCGGAACAAAAACCGGGTTACAATAAATTCAATCGCCGAATCGCTCAGGAAATTGCCTTGATACAGGCGGGCAACAGAAGCTATCTGGATAGAAATACCTCTGATTTTAAAGTCCTGACGGTTCCTATGCTTCCCTTAATTGAGGAAGATTTGGAAATAGTGCTGGCAAGGACAAGAGCTCAGATATTTGCGATGGTTTGCGAAGAAGTAGGCGTTAGCTACCTCAAGTATTTTCAGTTACCCCCACAAGATGAGGAAAAGCTGAAAATTGCTAAGAAAGTAGGAGAATACCTCGATGAACAATTTCAAAGAACGATCGAGTTCAATCGACACACGGATCTCGATTTACTGGCTCGCACCTATTTAAATGCGGATCTCCAAACATTAATCGATACGGACAGTGGATCAAAAACGATTTACCGATCCTACGTGAACAGCCTATATTTGAAGAATGCATCCGGACGTTCTGTTTGGATTTTACCCTCCTACGCTGCGAGGAAAGGAGAAGATGAAAAGACCATGATAGAAACGGAAAAGATTGTAGAAAGTGTTTATCGAGAAGCATCACCTGACACTGAGATCCACTGGTTGAATTCGGATGCGATGGTTGATACCCTAGGAGCCATACATTGCTCGACCTTGACCATACCGGTAGCTAGTTTGCCCAATAAAGCCCTCTCCAATTAATACTCTTCGCTCCGGAAACCCTGCATCTTACCATAAGCATGCTAATTACCCTTTTAGCAGTCATACTGGGGGGATCGAAAATTAGCGTTTTACGATCGAAGAGAGATCATACCGTTAATACTTCTGCAATAGACTGTGTGCACCGTTACACCCGGCACCGCAATCCAAGCAAAGCGGAACATCGATGAAATCGTTCCTACTCATTTTATCACTTATTTCCTTCAATGCGCTATCATTGAGGCTCAGTCCTGCGATCATACCCGCGACTCTATTGGAGCGCTGGACTACTTCTCCGCTTTGGCTGTATTATCGTTCGCCGGAATTCGAGACTTAAACCCATTGTAAGCGGATGGCTTCACCCCTTTGGAATGATAACCATTGCGAAAAGTATTGGGAATGTAGGGGCCAACAAATTCTACAGAGCTTTCAGGGTCTATTTCATCTTCAAGTCCGACCATCCAATAAGCGGCATTGATGAGGAGCCTCCGATAACCTGGATCCAAAATATCCTCAGAGGCGCCGTAGAGAGAGGTAAATACCCGTCCCTTATTACCGTTTGCACCTGTGTAACTGCGAGTCCACTCAGAAGCCATCGGCGGCTTACTTGCATCGGGTGCACCCGTATACTCCATACTCATTAGCGGCTGGGCAATTGTGAGTATCGTCCAATCCGCTTGCGGCTCAGCATTGTAGCCACCGGCGTAAACATGCATCGTTCTGCTCACTCCTCGCAATATAGGATGATCCCCTTCTTCAGGAACGATTGAAATCCGGGTACTCTGAACGTGATTCTTCCCGTAATGACCGACCCAGGTCTGACCTAGCACCTGATGCCCAAATCCGTTCTCGTAACCTTTTACTTTGGACCTGTAGTCGTATTTGGAATACGCACTGGGCTTATCATCATAGCGAAAACCATGGGTAGACGTTCTTAAGCCCATGACTGGCTTACCTTCATTGAGGTAGTCATCGATGTATTTCATTTGCTCGTCAGGTAAAGCCAGAAAACGGGTGAACTGAATCATCCCGTCGGCTGTTTTGAGAGCTTCCAGTCCTGGTATATGGGATGCCCCACCAGTAATTTCACCGTCCTCGTTTAATCCAAATAGCACGGTGCAGTCGAATCCGTGGTGCAGAGCGAGTATTCTTGCGAGGGCTGGCAAGGTCTCTTCACCACGGTATTCATGATCACTCGCGATCAGGACCAGGTGTTTGTTCTTTGCGATGCTCTTGTTCGCTTTATAGATTACCGGATTGGCCATACAGGTCATAGCGGAGAGAAGGCTTAATAAATACAAGGAGCAACGTTTCATGAGAGACAGACTGGTACCTAAAACAGTGCCTTGGCAATGCGGTTTTAGCAAATAGGATATACATTTAGTTCAAAGACTTCGTTCACGCTTAAGATCTTAGACACGCTCAACCTTCCTACTACATTAGAATCATCTAATGTATGAATTACCTACGTTAATGACTACAGGAAAAATATGACGTCATTATTTTTACGCATTAGGTGTAGGTATGAAAACAGTCCTATTAGCAGCTTTTCTCATTTTTGTTTTCCACTTCACAGCTGAAAGTAAAAGCTTGAAAGAACTGAGCCAAGAAATCGAAGAGTTACGAGCACGGGTAACTGCTCTGGAGACGAATAATCAACCTCTATCAGGAACCAAACCTGTAAACGTGACCGTTGAAGAAGATCCTATACTCTCTCCGCTTGCTGAATCGGGTAAACTGAAATTCAACACTTTTTGTACGGCTTGCCATAAGCCAAACTTCGAAACCCCGATGGTTGCTCCACCCATTGCTATGGTAAAGGACCACTACAAGCAATTCTACAAAGACGACAAAGGTGCATTCATCAAAGCCATAGTAGCCTGGGTAAAAGCCCCTAATACGGAAAAAACGCTCATGCCGGGTGCTGTAAGAAACTTTAATATCATGCCACCGTTTCCACTTCCTGATGCAGACCTTACAGCGATAGCAACCTATTTGTTTGAGGCTGACATTCCTCAACCGACAGGATTCGAAAAGCACGTAGAAGAAGAACGACGCCAGTTAAGTCGCGGTCCTGCCGAATAGTCATCGTAGTGTGATTACCCGATACGGATGCGATAAATCCAAAGCCGTATCTGTCAACGCGTTCGAGAAAAGGAAACCTTACGCCACCCTTCTACTGCACTGAAAGTCGCTTTACTATTTGGACGAAAATTGAAGAGATCTTTCAAGATGAAACAGAGTAAAACGAAGCACGACAACAAGGATCCAGTTTTGTCTTTATAATACGCTCAACCTCAGATATCCAAAGCAACATTAATTTGTTCTATGAATTACCCTAAAATCCCCGACCGAATAAGGTTTTCGCTACTCCTGATTATTGCTCCGATCTCGATACTGAGCGGAAACTTACTTAAAATTGATGAGGCAGTCCCCAAAGACCTCTTATGTGTCGGGAACTACTGGACGCCCGACCAGGCTAACTTAAAACTCAAGGAATTCGCGTCCACCTGGTCAGACCGCGCTTCCTGGGAAAAGCGCAAGGACACTATTCGCCAGGGAATCCTCGACGGCCTCCATTGGGATCACATGCCGAAGATCGAAGGCAATTTTAACCCTATCATTCACAGTCGCAGAGAAATGGATGGTTACGTGGTTGAAAATATTGCGATCGAAAGCTTTCCCGGGTTTTGGATCACAGGAAATCTCTACTCACCGTTGAAGCCAAAGGGTAAAATCCCTGCCATACTGAACCCCCATGGGCACTTGGCGAACAAGCGTCTGACTGACTATATGCAAATACGGTGCGCGGCTTTTGCACGTATGGGTGCGTTCGCCTTCGCCTACGACATGGTAGGCTATGCAGAGTCCACACAGGTAACTCACAAGATGCCAATTGCGGCCCTGCTACAGACTTGGAATAGCAAACGCGTTTTAGATTATCTACTCTCACGACCTGACGTTGATCCAAAGCGTATCGGCATGACCGGCGGCTCAGGGGGCGGGACCCAGACCTTTGTCCTTACCGCTATCGATGATCGCATAACCGTATCTGCTCCTGTGGTACAAATATCGGCTCATTTTTTTGGCGGTTGCGTATGTGAAAGCGGTATGCCCATTCACAAGAGCACTCTCCATCAAACGAACAATGTTGAATTTGGCGCGATGGCGGCGCCACGCCCCCTGCTCATGGTGTCTAACGGAGCGGACTGGACCCGCAATACCCCTCGTATTGAGTTTCCCTACGTGCAAAGCGTCTACGCCTTGTACGATGCAGAACATAACGCCGAAAATGTTCACCTGCCGTTGGAAACCCACGACTACGGTTATTCGAAACGAGCTGCAGCTTATAATTTTTTCGCCCATCACTTCAATCTAAGCAGAAGAGCGATTCCTTACGATAACGGTTGGGATGAAAGTTTTGTGAACATACTTTCAGCCGAAGAGCTCATGGTATTTGATAATGAACACCCCCGCCCTAAGACAGGTCTCATCGGCGACGAAGCAGTCATGAATCATCTCGGATTTACCACCAACTAAGCGATTCAAAACCATTTTGATTATTATCCAACGATTCTAACACACCTTCACGAATAAAGACCCTACATGAAACCTGCGTTGTTACTTCTTTTTTTATTCACCGTCGCACTCTCTGCAGGCGATCCACACATTCCATCACATTGGCAAGAAGGTTACGTAGTTGCGAATGACATACGCATTCACTACTGGCGAACCGGTGGCGGCAAGCCGCCCCTCATCATGGCCCATGGATATTCTGACGATGGCCTGTGCTGGACGGCTATGGCCAAAGAGCTGGAAGACACCTATGATGTAATATTACCGGATGCCCGTGGCTTCGGGCGAACAGATCCACCGTCCAAGAACGAACCGATCGATGTCCAGGTCGAGGACCTTGCCGAATTCATCAAAGCCTTGAAGATCGATAACCCGATTCTTTTAGGCCATTCGATGGGGAGTGCTTCAGTCGCATGGTTCGCGGCTCGTTACCCCCACGTGCCTCGCGCATCGATATTAGTAGATCCTCGATTAGTTTCACGTCCATCACCTACCAATCCACCCTCCGAAGCTGAGGAAAAAGTCACCACTCAAAAACGAGTCGCCGCTATACTCAAACGCAATAACACATCTTATGAAGAACTCTTTAATGGCCAAATGAAACAGAACCCTCATTACGGCTTCACAGAGCTCCATTTTTGGGCATTGTCCAAGCAACTTTATCACCCCAATACAGCCTACCGTAACTCGGAGCCGCGCCCGAACATGAGTGACCTGTTTGAAAAGACGACCTGCCCAACCCTCATCCTAAAGGCAGACGATCAAGGAGAGTTGCGCGAAAAGAATGAAGAGGTAGCCTCGAATTTGGATCACGGACGTTTAGTACACGTCGCCGGGGCAGGTCATAGCGTTCACCGCGATCAACCCAAGCTATTTCTTGAAGCGTTACACGATTTTCTCGCTAACCTGTAAGCGAGTCAGCAACAGTCTTTGACATATTAATTGCAAACCCGTTGGCTCCTATCAACAGAACTCAAATGTCTAAGCACCAAAGTCTAAATTCTTACTCCTAAATCCTATGAATCGCAGAAAATTCCTAACTACTACCGCATTAGCCGGAGCCAGCTCAGCCACGCTCCTTCATGCTGGCGCCCATAAAGCGGGTGAACAACGTTTCCATGAGCTGATCAGGTTTGAGGTCCTGAACAACTCAAAACGAGGTCAGCTCGAGAAATTCCTGGGAGACATAGTAATCCCAGGTCTCAACAAACTTGGATGCAACCCTATCGGAGTCTTTCGTCCGAAATACGGCGCTCACGGAAGCGAGGTCTACATGCTCGTACCGCATGCCAATATCGATTCCTTCCTCACGGTTTGGGATAAACTGGCGGACTCTCAGGAGTACCAGGCTGCTGCCGACACCGATATGGCCAATCCACTCTACGAACGGATGGAATCAACTCTCATGAAGGCTTTCAAGGGCATGACCGAAGTAGAGGTTCCGTCTGCAGTCGAAGGCGTAAAAGGTCGCATCTTTGAACTACGCACCTACGAAAGCCACAACCGACTCAAGGGCATCCGGAAGATCGAGATGTTCAACGAAGGGGGAGAAATTGCGATTTTCCGGGATGTTGGACTTCACCCCGTGTTTTTCGGCCAAACGGTCGCGGGACCTCTCATGCCGAATCTCGTCTATATGCTTGCATTCGCCGATATGGAACAACGCGACAAACATTGGCAGCAATTCTCCACTAGCCCTGCCTGGGGAGAGCTCAAAACGAATACTCGCTACGAAGGCACAGTTTCTGCCATCACCGATGTGATCCTTTCTGCTTCACCGGTCTCACAAATCTAGGGCATCGCCAATACGTTGAGGAATTCCCGAACGTTTAGTCCATTGCCTCGGCAGCGGCAACGATAGCTTCTATTGTCGGGCGCACTTTCATATTCTCTTCCCGCAACTTGACGGCAATGACTCCATTATTGTTCACAAGGAAGACCGTTGGATGAGGAATCCCTTCGGAACGTCCGGGACGTACACTCTCGTTGCGCACTTTGTAAGCATCGATCGTTTTACTACCAGGATCAGATAAAAGAGTATATCCCACGGATTGTTTCTTGGAAAACCGATTCAGTATTTCGACAGAATCATAACTAATCCCAATAAGCTTTATTCCTGCTGCTTCCAAGATTTCCAGATTGGCCTGCAAATCGATTAGTTGTTTTTGGCAAAACGGACACCAATCGGCCGACCTGAAAAAAGCCAGCGCGACCTTTCCATGTTTCGCCGTGAGTTCTGAAAGTTTTATCTCATCACCTGCCTGGTCCTTCAGAGCAAAATCCGGAGCCGTTTCACCAACTGCGAGACCGACCTCGTCTGCTTGGAGAGAAAGAGTGGTGAGCAGAATGGCGGCTAAAACGCTATTTCGAAAGATTGATGAAAGTCCCATAAACGAACTCATAGGCAGAATACTAAGATAATCAACCTATGAACGCTCCAGGATAGATCATAATCCTACCCTACCCATTTCGTTTCAATAGTTGGCTCTTAATAAAATCGGACGATAGCCTTCCTCAAGAGCGGAGATCGCAGAGACGCCTCATGAATCTCATTGGATCCACTCATCGTTTTCAAACCATGGTAAGCAGCGATCGTTTCGAATCCTGCATTCAGAGATCCCTGCATCGGATTTTTCCAGTCGAGATTCGCATCTATGACCTCCGGTAGACCGGTAGGAAGCAGCAATCCAGCCTTTTCAAGTATATGAAGCTGATCGGAGTAATTGCCAGGGTCACTCAACGCTATTGCCATCAGGAAATAGTGGGGATGTATCACGCTCAAATCTGCAACATCGACGCCATTTGCACTGTAGCCGTCTCCAGGAAAGCCGGCTTCTCCGGCCGATAATCCGAAAAGCCCATTCTGCGCTGCAAAAGACTGTGGTTTATATCTCTCAAAATAGTTTTTTTGATCTCGCAGCAAGTTATCACGCACCTCAGGCCATACGATGCCCGTAGTCCGATCCGGCTTTTGGCTGTCAAAATCCGGATAGAAAAGACTTTGAATTTCACTGATGAACCCCACTCCCCTGAAAACCTCTCCTGTCTTATCCATACGAGCTTTCGGCGATCTGCCAGGGACCATTCCCTCCAAGGCAAGCATCAGGGCCGATTCGCCACCCCAGTCCTTCCAACTACTTCGTAAAGGGGTAACTCCATTTTCTTGAAACCCATGCACGACGTATCCATCGGCATCGATTACTGCATCAAAATCCAGCTTCTCAATTAACTGTAACACCTGCGTTTTCTCTCGATCCAGACCCAAAATTTCTGTGGCGAGCAACAAGCAGTGAAATGCGATCGCGGTGTCGACAGTACTATACTCTGTTCCAGGCTGAATGATGAATCCGCTGTCTGCATCGACGTGAACGAAGTGTGGGAGGAAACCATAGGCCTTGGGGAGCTGCTCTAGCGTATTCAAGGTTGTCTGAATATCCAGAATCACCTGCTCTCGATTGAGTAATCCTTCCTTAACCCCCAACGAACTTCCGAGTGCATGAAAACCGGTAGACGGGATCGAGTCGAACTCTCCTGCAGGTAGATGTCCACGATCTCGGGTAAGTCCAGAATCCGCATCGTGACAGCGCCTCAACTTACCCAAAGAAATACGAAAGGCCCATTCCTCCAGAGATACATCGGGAACTTCTATCTGAAAACTCAGCGACCGGATGCTGGCTACGGTCCCTGCTTCAACGACCCAGTTGATGAACTTGATGTCCCCTATGTGGGAAGCCGCCAAAGGGGCGGTCAATTCACTCAAAGTTGGGCTAAGTTCAAAAGCATGGGTCCAAACTAATTCTCGATTGGCATTCGAGATTTCAACACGCACAGTACCCGTTCCACTCGCTCGTATACCAACACCGGAGATAATCGAGGTGTCTAAATCACCTGCCCCGAGATCCAAAGTATTGAGCGGATCAAGAATTCTGGATTTGTTTGATGCTAGCCCCGCCAATGAATGCCAGGCACCCGTCCACGCTTCCCCCGCATTAATACGAATCATCCCATCCGCTGAATAAATACGATCCTGCCCGGGTCCCATCCAGCCAAAGTCGGACGCAAAATGCGTAAAACTTACGAAAGAATTTATAGGAGGCGTTGAATCGTGATTTTCACGCAAGGAGACCGAATAGTCCACGATCGGCTGCACCACCGTCTTTCCATAACTTCCGACAATCGAGAGTGTCAGGAGAAACAGGGTACAGGATCTCATAAAATCATAAGTCAAAAAATAAAGGAAAAGATGGTATGAAGACAGCCTCTGGTTTAGACGTAAAGGATCACCCTAGAGAATAAATCAGATCTATTGAGTCAAGGGCCGAAAGACAGGAAGCCTTTTCCCTTACGTTTAGTTAACTCAGGCTCTGTGATCCGGCCTGAGATTGTTGGACAGTCGATTCTCTAGTTTTGTAATGGTTGTATATTTAGTTGTGGTTAATACAAGCTAGTAGGCTTGGGTGTTTGCCCCCATGGGGGCAAACATTCTCTTCGAACTGAGTGGGGTTTTTGTGGTTCAGTGAGGCGTGTTTTCTAAATTGGTTGTAGAAGACTTCGATGTATTCAAAAGCGTTGGCGCGGGCCTGGGTTTGGTCGGCGAAGACGACTTCTACAGCCGATGAGGTTTTGTATCTTCCGAAGAATGATTCCATGGCGGCGTTACCATAGCAGTTTCCTTTTGCGCTCATGCGCTGAAGGATTGCGTGGCATTGCAACAGGTCTTGGTATTCGTAGCTGGCATACGTGCCGCCCCGGTCACTATGACGTATCAACCTGGGCGGAAGATCACCCCCACGGGTGAGTATCGCTGATTGCAGCGCCTGGCAGACCAGTTTCGAGTCGTTGTGGTTGGAGACGCTCCACCCGATCACACGCCGACTGAACAGACCCATGACGGTGGCAAGAAAAGACCAACCCTCCCGAGTGCGCAGATAGGTAGTGTCAGCCACCCAGACTTGTTCTGGGCGATCTGGTTTGCTTAAATCGCGCAACAGGATCGGGCGGTAGCCAAAGTCATGGTTGCTGTCTGTGCACACAGGCTTGAACCGCTTTTTCTGAGTACCGCTGATGCCCATTTCGTTCATGAGGCATAGGGTTCTATCGCGACCGCAATCGCGACATTCATCTAGCAAGTGGTAAATCGGTAGGTATCCATAACGTTGTTTCGATTGCGTGTACACCGCATCAATGCGTTCCTTCAGTACCGCATCCTCCCGGGCGCGGGTGCTCGGCTCACGAACCAACCAGGCATAATAACCGCTGCGGCTCAGTCCGAAGTAATCGCACAGCTCCGCGATGGGATAGCATGCGGTGTGCTCTTTGATAAACTGATACTGCATCAGTCGTCCTTGCTTAAGTAGCCAACCGTTTTTCTAGTATCTCATTCATCCGCCGAGCCTTCGCCCGCTCCTTGCGCAGCTCGGCGTTTTCTGCCGCCAACTATATGAAATCCATCTGAGGAGCCCTACTCCTTTGTGAGCAATGCCTTGCCCGATCGCGCAAGTTGGATGAGCGATGCAATCGAGCCAATGAGCATCGCGGTTATGAGAATTGCAGCAAACAACTTGGGCTCTCCATCGGCATAAGCCTGCCAGCTCACGGTAGACCGCCAACTAAAAGCCCCGCAGAGCATGAGAGTTGTCAATCCAGCCGCAATCAACACGGGTAGACGTCCACCCTTGAGCATCCAAAAGCCCCACAGAGCACTCACAGTCCCAAAGGTAGCTCCACTGATAAGAGCCGTCTTGGCTGCCGCCGGGTTCGATGCGTATCCTGCCAAGCCACAAACAATTAAAAAGATACCGAATCCGATATACCAACGCCCGATGCTGCCTCTACTATTTTTCATCCAAATTGAGATAATCGAGAAGATCGATCCGTCAAACCGACCTGACAAATAGTCTTCGCCCGGGCCCAACTAAAGGGGCCAACGTTGAATCTTTTCATAAGATAGAATTCCTGAGGGGGGAGTAAATGACGTCACAAACTCTCCCTTTGGCGTCCTTTACTCCCCTCGATTAACTCCATTGGCTATCCAGATTGAAAAACAGCAAATTCGCAGTAAACTTAATCCAGAGAAGACATTCACAGCATTTATCTTAGGATGGTTCAGGATTTAATAAAATCCACCTGAGGACCACCCTAGATAAAACAACATTCACCCTCTCATAGAAAGTTGGAGATATTATCATAAATAGACTGGCACTCGTCACTGGCGGTACTACGGGTATCGGAGCCTCCATTTGTAAGTCATTGAAAGGAGCAGGATACGAGGTCGCCGCAAATTTCATAGTCAATGAGGCTCAGGCCAAAGCATTCGGGGAGGAAAACGGTGTCAGCGTCTATCAATGGGACGTATCGGACTTCGATCAATGCGCCCAAGGCGTAGAAAAGATCTGCGCCGATTTCGGAGGGAACATAGAGATTCTGGTTAATAATGCCGGTATTACCAGAGATCGCATGCTACATAAGATGACGCCGGATGAGTGGAACGCTGTTATCACCACAAACCTCACCTCTTGCTTCAATATGTGTCACGCGGTCATTCCTCTGATGCGCGAAAAACAATTTGGCCGGATTGTAAGTATCAGTTCAGTTAACGCGGAGTTAGGGCAGATCGGCCAGACCAATTATGCAGCGTCAAAAACAGGCATTATCGGATTCACCAAATCTTTGGCCCGCGAAAACGCAACGAAGGGAATCACCGCCAATACCATTGCTCCCGGTTATACAGAAACGGATATGGTGAAATCCATACCTCCAGACGTGATGAAGTCCATGATTGCCCAGATACCGATCGGCAGACTGATGCATCCGGACGAAATCGCACGTGCTGTTTTGTTCCTCGTGGAAGATGAAACAGGCTGTATCACCGGCGAGACAATACCCGTCAATGGCGGACAATTCATGGGCACCTAACTAACGGCCCGCTTCTGCTGCACCGCTTTAGAAAACGGAGGCACAACTCTGCCAAACCGTGAGAAAGAACCGAGGCTAGACCCCTGATGCTTGTCATTGAATCTCTTCAGTCCAAAGAGAAGGAATCAAACGCAAAACGTTAAGGTTTAGCCGGGGTTTAAATCAATTCCCATGATCGTCGGTCATTGACGGTTGGAGTCTTCTTCCACACCGTTGACGCATGCTCACCTGTCCTAAATTTCCCATGAATTCCTTATCTGTAATTCTAACACGAACATTGGTTTTGCTGACCGTTTTCACCTCACTGTTAAACGGACAGATGGACCCAATGCAGAAAGAGAAGATTGACGCCGCCCTGCCCCGTGAGGCTCCTGCCAAGCCAAAGGCGCAACGGCTTATGTTGGTCACGAACCTGGCCATGCGGGATGGAAAGCTCTGGCGCGGAAGCTCGGATGCCTCCATCCCGGCCCAAAACTACGCAATCGACCAAATGGGAAAACTCACAGGTGCTTATAAGGCCTTTTTCAACAACGATGTAGAAATGTTTCGACCGGACACCATCAAGCAGTTCGATGCGATCTGCTTCCTCAACACGAATGGTGTTCTCTTTGAGGACGAAGCATTAAAGGAATCGCTGCTCAACTACATTTCCACGGGCGGTGGCGTAGTGGGAATCCATGACGCCATCGCGACCTTTGTCCAGTATCCCGTCTACGACCAATGGCCTGCCTTCGGACACATGATGGGGGGTACCGAAAATGGTGGTCATCCCTGGAACGGGGAGCCTATGGCAATTCGCGTTGAGGATAAACAAAGTCCTTTGACCGCGGTCTTTGGAGGCAACACCTTTATCGTTGCTGACCAAGCATTCCAGCTGCAGGAACCTGTCTTTCGCGATAAACTACACATTCTCTTGAGTATCGACGTCGAGAACACCGTTGCCCCTCCTCGCCGTGTCTTGCCCGTCCGTTCCGAAGATATGGATTTTCCGATCAGTTGGATCCGCGAATACGACCAGGGTCGAGTCTTCTACAATGGCTTCGGCCACCATGCCCACGTCTTTTGGAATCCAGCCATTCTGGAATTCACCCTTGCCGGTATCCAATACGCGCTGGGTGATCTTGATTCGGATGCGACGCCAAGCGGAACCAGCAACCACTGAGGTTGCTTGCTCTCCGAACCTCGAATCGTCATGTCCGCATTTAGGCTCACAATAAGCGGCAGTTTTACTTATCTCTATGTGGCGATAACAAAAGTAAACAGGTCAGGTCTGCAGACGCGTTTTTTTACAGGTAAACCCAAATCTTCAAGACTGAAGGTTCTCCAGGCATGGCGCCTCTTAACGTCAGAATCAAACCTTTCATCAGCTGCGAACATGATTGCGCTTATCGTTATACCGGCCCACCCCATAAACAACTCGACTACTCAACTGGAAGGAGAATATCCATCGGTTTGCCGTGCATCTGCAAAGTGTCTCCGCTAAGGCGTATCCAGTTGTCCGTAATAGCCCGGAGCTTTCGCAATTCCTGTACGAAACTCGGATCACCGGCCAGGTTATGCTGCTCATCGGGATCGGAGTGGAGATCGTAGAGTTCCTCGGCAGGACGTTGATGATAACCTAGAACTTTTTCAGCGAGCCCGGGATCTGCTGCAGCGGCTTTGACCCAGGAGGCCCAGAGATTGTGGCTTTGAGCAGTGGGATTATGATCTGTCTGAACCGTGAAATTGAGTTCTGGATACACGTTACGAATGTAGCGAAAGCGCTCACTACAAACAGAGCGCAGTGGATAGGTGTGGTGCGCGGCCGAGGAATTGGTACTAAAGACGAAGTCCCGGTGAGTTTCCGTTTTACCTCTA
The DNA here is from genome assembly GCA_964352065.1 of uncultured Opitutaceae bacterium. Lineage (GTDB taxonomy): Bacteria > Verrucomicrobiota > Verrucomicrobiia > Opitutales > UBA2995 > UBA2995. Next base: position 49,198 of record CAYGQM010000022.1, on the reverse strand, counting down.
AGGAGCTGAAGAAAGGAACGTCCATCGATCTCGCCACTGCCATAACCAGCAGCAGGCGCCTTTCCACCGGCGAGCTCAATCAACGTTGGCAAAATGTCGACAAACGAAATGAGAGCGGAATGTCGTTCCCCCGGTCTGGTTACACCTGGCCAGCTAACGAGCATGGGCGCTTTGACGCTGGTTTCGTAATTATTCCATTTTCCATATGGGAGCTGCGCTCCGTGATCGCTGGTGAAGAATATAATCGTGTCCGAACGGAGGTGCTTATCGACAGCATCAAGAGTAGCAGCCACCTGTTTATCCATACGCTCGACGTCCGTGTAGTAACGCGCGAATTCCAATCGCGTTTCAGGCGTATCAATCAATTGCGGAGGAAGGGTCAACGAATCGGGATCGTAGTGAGGGTAATATACATCCGGCCAGGGGACATGGGGATCCTTGATTCCGACCATCAGCAGGAGTGGTTTATCAGAAGATCGCTGCTCCAGGTAGTCGGACACTATTCCGATTTTTTCCAAAGAAATATTTTTATCATCAAAGTCGAACCCAGCTCGCTTGTCGTTTCCGTGGGAAATCTTGCCAATGATGGCAACCTCGTATCCAAGCTCCTTCATATAATGGGGCAGTTGCTTAACATCGTCCCGTACGTAAGTGTGATTGGGCTCCGCACCATTGCGGAAAGGCATGATACCCGAAAGCATGGCTCCCCGCGAAGGCGCACAACTGGGTGAAGCCACGTAGACGCGTTCGAGAACAGCACTTCGGGCAGCCAGCTTTTCGAGCGCCGGTGTGTGCACCTCCGTATTGCCCATAAAACTTGTGTCGTTGGGACCCAAATCATCAGCGATGATGAATACGATATTCGGCTTAGAATCTGCGTCCACAAAGGCGTGTTCATTCGCGAAGACACCCATGCAACTCACGATGAAGCATAGAAAACAAAAGACGCTTCTAAACATAGCTACATAATGAAAATTGAAGTTATTAGTAGATCCAATGTTGTAGTTCGAAGTCATCTGCTAACTCTCAGAAATCGTGCCCACCCCAAATGTGCCGAGCGTCACTTCGTTTAAAATAGCCGGACCCCTCATCGACCCCATCGTCGCCTTGTGCTTCCATCCACTCGTCCATAGTAAGTCTCATACGTACCAGAATTTCTGCACTGGTTGGATCTGCTGCAAGATTCCGCTCCTCGAAGGGATCCGACTCCAAATCATAAAGGTGTTCCATCACCGGCAAGTAGTAGCGGCGTAAAATTTCTTGAGCCCCTGCGTGACCAGCCTCTGCGATAGTCACCCATTCCGGGTGAAACAAAACGAAGCTCTTATTGTTATTAAGATCCTGATGGGTCGTGAACATGTATTCGTCGTCCAAGTACCGAATGTATTTCCACCTTCCATCGCTCACTGAACGACTGGGCGAGTAATTCTGCTCACCATCACCCACATGGGAAGCGAATATCCGGTCCCGATGGGTCTCTTTCTCACCCAGCAATACCGGAGCAAAGGAACGTCCGTCTATACTCGCAGACACTGATCCACCACCCAGATCAACCAACGTGGGCAATAAATCCACCCAAGAGACCATGGCGTCGCTTCGTTGGCCCGCCCGAATTTTTCCCGGCCATGAGAAAATAAAGGGCGAACGGATCCCGGCCTCAAACAACGTCCATTTTCCAAACGGCAAGGCGGCTCCATGATCCGCCGTATAAACAAACAGAACATTATCCCCTAAAACCTCTTTCACCATGGATCGAAACTCACCGATCAAGTGATCCACATGATCGACTTCGTTGTAATAGGTCGCTAATTCCCTACGAAAGATCTCGCTGTCTACAAAATACGGTAAGTCGAAGTTCTTCTCTTCTGCAGTGTATCGATCACGACTGCTATTCCAAGGTTTGTGCGGATCGTTGATTCCCAGAAACAAACACAAAGAGCCTACCTGGCCTTTCTCTTTCATGTATTGGCGGACTGCCTCAATACTTTTTCCGTTGTAGCGTCTACCACTAGAACTATCAGAGAACTCAGGATCCGCAAGAAACGCCGTGTCGAAAAAATCGAATCCGGCTCGCTCAGCACCTCCTTTGCCGTGCCCCACTTTACCAAAAGCGGCTACGTGATAACCTGCTGTTTGCAGATCCGCAGTCAGGTAATGAGTTCCTGGAATGGGGTAGGTATGATTGCGCATCGCACCGTTTCGCGCAGGCATGAGTCCTGTCAGCAACGCCGCTCGACTGGGCGCACAAGAGGGAGAAGCCACATAGGCCCGATCAAACACCAGTCCTTCGTCCGCCAATCGCTGCATATGGGGCGTATCGACGATACGACTACCATACGGAGTTGAATCATGCGCACTGTGGTCATCGGCGATGACCACCACGATATGATCCGGCCGATCACTCCCGGTCGCGATGGCAGCGGCTAAAAAGAGTCCTATGATAATCCTTAAAGAAACGTTCATTTCGATACCTCTATCCTTTGGACTTAAACAAGTCACTCATGAAAACGCTCAGGATCTTTGGTAACCGGGCAGTTCCGTTAGAAACCTTAGTCTATCAACCCAGCATCCCTATGGATCTTACGAAGTTGCTCAGGAGTCATCTTCATAACCTTGCGATCATAAGTGATTAAGCCATTGAGCTCGCCTTCCACATCCGTGGTCTGCGTGTAGACACCCGCGGAGATTCCCTTATTTTTAAAATCACCGAGAATCTTGGCGGTACGTCGGTAACGTTCCATATATTCTTCAATCGTTTGCGGAAGCCCCCCGTAGCCCCAATTCCGTTTTTCCAGATCCCAGAGGTGCCCCTGAACTGGCCAACCATGCCCACCAAACTCACCAATGACTTTTATATAGTCATCGTAAACGGGAAATTCCAACGGGAAGGTCGGATCCGGATAATCGTGCTCATCAGCGATGTCGGTGACTGGAAAGAAGTTTCCGCCACTGGCTATATTCAAATGACGGGAGGGGTCGTATGCTTTCACCCACTCCCCTACCTCCGTACTACGGTGTTGTCCCCAGCGCTCATTGAAAGTCGTCCACACAACCACCGACGGGTGGTTGTAGAGCGTATCGATCATGGTCTTCAACTCCGTCATATAGAGCTCGTGAGCCCAATCCGGCCAATCCGCTTCAAGAGGATCTTCCTCTGACGCCCACCAGCGGTCGTTATTCGGTTTATAGTCGTCTTTCAGAGCGCGGAGCTTTTTCCATTTTGGCCACTCATTCGGCCCAGCACCCCCCGACGTTTGATCCTGCCAGATCAACAAACCGATTTGATCGGCATGATAGTAATAACGGCGCGGTTCAGCTTTCTTATGCTTCCGAATCATGTTGAATCCAGCCTTCTTAAGGAAATCCATTTCCCAAACGATCGCTTCATCTGCCGGCGGATTGAGAAAGCTGCCCGGCCACCAGCCTTGATCCAAAGGTCCCCAATGAAAAATTTTCTCGCCATTCAGAGTAAACTGCCAGTTGCCGTTTTGGTCGGGCTCCTTCCCGACAGAACGAAAACCGGTGTACGATTCGACTCGGTCGAGAATTTTCCCAGAGGAATCGAGCAACTCGAATTCAAGATCATAGAGATTCGGCGAGGCCGGAGACCACAACTTCACATTGGGAATACTCAAAGAGACCGTATTCTGGTAGCCGGTTCTTTGCTTAATAACTTTTCCGCTATCTGAAACTGTGATTCGTAACACCACGTCTCGCTCGTTTCCTCCGATGTGCGCCTTGGCTTTGAGTAGACCCTGCATATCGGCAAGAATTTCCAAACGATCGATAAAGGTCTCAGGAACCTCTTCCAACCAGACGGTCGCCCAGATCCCAGAGGACGGGGTGTACCAGATACCGCTGTTGTCGCGTTTCTGTTTACCACGAAGCTGGTATAAGTCTGGATCATCCGTCCCATCGATAACCCTCATTTCCAGGGTATTTTTGCCAGAGCGAACCTGATCGGAAATATCAAAAAAGAATGGCAAATTACCACCGACATGATCGCCAACCATCACGCCGTTCACCCAGACCATACATTTGTAGTCCACCCCTTCAAAGTGGAGGAGCAGACGTTCCTTGGGAAGTGACTTTAGCCGGAACTCATTTTGATACCAAATCACCTCATTGGGCTCGAGACGACGGCCCACGCCCGACAGCGGCGTTTCCAAAGCAAAGGGAACCAGAATTTCATCTTCCATTTTGGCAGGTTTGGCAGCTGTATTCGCCGTCACAGCAAACCTCCACAGGCCGTTCAGATTCGTCCAGCTTTCACGAACCATCTGAGGCCGTGGATATTCCCTCCAGGCGTTTTTCGGGGTCACGTTTTCACCCCAGGGTGTAAGCATCGTGTTTTCTGCAGGCTGCCAGTCACGACCAGACAATAATGAAGATGTGCACATCAATACGAATAACAGGGTTTTAAGATTCATAATCAGATAGGGATTTATTTTGAAAAAGTTGTATTTCCGGGAGACCGCTAGATCGTCTTTAATTCAAAGTACTGCGTGATTCCTCCACAACGAACCTGAACTCTATATTTACCCGGTTCAAGATCGGACAGGTCGAGTTGATACTTCCCCGCTTTCAGGGAATCTTTTCTCACCACCCGGTCATTTTCATCGAAGAACTGGTAACTAAAATCGTAGGGTGCGTGGATGTAATAACGCCCATCCAGAAACTGAAACACATAAGTGAAGTAGTCGGCAATCACAGACTTACTGAACGGACTCTTCGCCTTCGCTGCAGCGTTGGAGCGTACCAACAAATCAGCCACTATGCCATGGGCATGGTCATGAAATTTGTCGCGATTCGATTCTTCGATCTCCTGCGTGAGGGTTCCATTGTGAGGATAATCATCCAGGCTTACTCCGAACGCCTCGGTCAACAACCAGAAGGTTGAACCATCCGACATATCCGGCTTATCTCCATACCGTTTCGCATGCAGGTAGATCTGCCCAAGGCGACTGTTGTTAAATTCGTCCAAGCGATTGAATCCCGCTGATCCATCGACAATACCTTTTTGGCCAACGGACCCCAATTCGATGAGCTTGATATCCGGATGCAATCGGGCCTGTTCGTGAATGAAGCTACAGGCGCGGGCGTCGTCCCGGCAATTGGCAACCTCATACGGAGCCTCCAGAGTCCCTTGGGCAATGAACGACATGGTCCAATGAGCGACAAAGGTCATGTTTCCGAGGGCCTTCCAATTGTTCGTATCGAGACAATGTTTTACGGCAATGGCAGGTTCAGTCAATGGTCCCCAGCACAACACATAGACTTCATTTGCTTCAGCATATTCGATCAGTGAGGCGACCGTTTCATAGGCAGATAAGTCAGTGTAGTCACGGGAAGGATCAAATCGAACCGGCAATGCCACCTGGGTTGCGCTGGACCGAACAAAGTTTATCGTTTCCGGAAACCCTCCGAAGGCTTTGTCCAAATACGGTTGATCGTGATGATACGCATCGAGGAACACGCGGTTCACGAAGTCCATCGAATCCCCAAGATACTTGCGGTTGGTAGACGAGACCACGATCGTTTCAATATGGAATCGATCCGCTTCCAAAAGGAGCGCCGCCATCGTCACGATATCATCCGGATCATTGAATGGGTGCCCCCCTTCCCGTTGATCACGAGGATCGGACATGTCCGTGTAGATCCAGACATTGGGTTTCTCTGAATACAACGATCCGAAAAACACGACGCTGATTAAGGAATAGAATACGAGCGATAGGGGTCTCATAACTATTGATAAAACGAAACCACCCTCGGAAGCTCAACTGAGCAATCCCATTACCGTAATGGGATTTCAACCGCCCCATTAACAACCGCAATCGGAAGAATCTTCAAAGACTCTGAAATCCAGCACCGGTTACCACAATATTATTTGGCGGTTAAAGCGATTTTGTCCGTCATAACTTTACAATATCCCTATTTCTTACCATTAGTTAGAGCCTTACCTTTTGAACGCCAGCCTTTCCCTACCAGAATTCATGAACAGTCGCGCCGCTATCGTTACGATCGCTCTATTCTCTTGTCTAGTGTTGAACGCAGAATCGAAAGTGGACTACGCGCGCGAAATCCTGCCGATACTATCCGGGAACTGCTTCGAATGCCACGGACCTGATGAAGAGACCCGTGAAGCAGACCTGCGACTCGATACGCCAGAGGGCGCCTATGCCGATCTGTTTGGTGCCGTTGCAGTCAAGCCAGGGGACCCCGATAACAGTGAACTCATTTACCGTATTAATGTGAAAGATAAGGATGAGGTCATGCCCCCTCCGGATTCGAAGAAAACCCTCACCGAAGAAGAGAAACAAATCCTTCATGACTGGATCGCCCAGGGAGGTGAATACGATGAGCATTGGGCATGGACCGCTCCGCAAAAACCATCACTCCCTAAGCAGGCGAAAAATGCCATCGATCCATTCGTCCTCGAACGTCTCAAAAAGGAAGGCCTAAAACCATCTCCACCAGCTTCGCCAACAACGCTTGTCCGTCGAATTTATTTAGACCTGATAGGATTACCTCCCTCTCCCCAAGAGATAGACTCTTTCATTTCCTCCTACCAAAAAAATCGCACCCAAGCTGTTGACGGATTAGTTGACGCCCTCATGGCTCATCCCGGATTTGGGGAAAAGTGGGCACGCACCTGGCTCGATGTAGCGCGCTATTCCGATACCAACGGATTCGAGAAGGACAAGCCACGTGACCAGTGGGTTTATCGCGAATGGGTCATCCATGCAATTAATGCTGACATGCCATACGATCAATTCATCACCGAGCAACTGGCAGGCGACCTCCTGCCGAACCACACCCAGGATCAACTGATTGCCAGCGGGTTCATGCGGAACGGTATGGTCAACGAAGAAGGAGCGATCGTACCCGAACAATTCCGCATCGAGGGTATCTTTGACCGTATGGATACCTTCGGGAAAGCAGCGCTCGGCTTGACCCTCCAGTGCGCCCAGTGCCACACCCACAAATTTGATCCTATTACCCACGATGAGTATTTTGGACTGTTTGCATTCTTCAATGAAACCCACGAAGCCAAGTCCTGGATCTATTCAGACGAACAGCTTAAAGACATAGAGACGATTAAGGACAAGATCTCGGATTTGGAAGAGGAGATCCGAAAACAAAGGCCGGATTGGAAGCAATCCATGACCAACTGGGTCAAGGAGCAACGTTCTAATCAGTCGGAATGGAAAGTGTGGGATACTGATATCCAGGAATGGGATGGTGGATTGAACCACCCTGAAGAACTCGAAGACCTCAGCATACTTACACTGGGTCATCCGACTGTAACTGGATATTCGATTACCGAAGGCCCATCGAACCTTTCCTCTATCACCGGAATGCGCCTCGAAGCACTCAAACATGGGGACCAACCCTTTCAAGGCCCCGGAAGGAGTTACTGGGGAACTTTTGCCATCAGTGAAATAAAGGTCTTTAGTCAAAAGCCCGGAGTTGAAGACTGGACCAAGATTGACCTCAAATCCGCGACTGCTGACTTCGAAACTCCGGAAGGCAAATTGAAACCCTACTTCCATCACAAATCGAGGGATCCGGATAATAAGCGGAAGATCGGACCGGCTCAGTTCCTGATAGACGAGGACGATAAGACTGCCTGGGCCCCTGACCGCGGCCCCATTTTGCGTCATACGGAATCCGTTGCTATCATCGAATTCCAAGAACCTCTCGAGTTACCGAAAGGAAGCCGAATCAAAGTCGAGCTTGTTCAAAATCACGGTGGAGACGGCAACGACCGGGAAAACCAGCAACTCGGACGTTACCGGTTTTCATTTACCGATACCCCCCGCCCCACTGCCACTTCCTTTGACCACGCAGCCACCTTAGCCGCCCTAAAACCAAGCGACCAAAGAACTGTTGAAGACCGGGCGGCTCTGTTCCGAGTCTGGCGTACTCAACAACCCGATTTAGAGGAGTTCAACGCTTCCATTGCCAAACTCGAATCCACCTTTCCAGAAGCTAAAACAAGTGTGTTACACAGCACCGATACTTTACCCGGACAGGATCGCGTGACCCGGCTTTTATCACGAGGAGCATGGGATAAACCCTTGCATGAAGTTCCCCGCGGGACTCCGGCCGTTCTTAATGATCTCGATAAAGAGAATCCCACCCGTCTGGACCTGGCTCTTTGGCTTTTCGAAGAGGATGCACCTCTGACCGCACGCGTTCAAGTCAACCGGGTATGGCAGGTGCTTTTTGGAAACGGACTGGTCCTTACCCCGGAAGATTTTGGCACACGAGCACCCAAACCAGAGTACCTGGAAATACTCGATGCGCTGGCCGTCGATTTCCGAGACAATGGCTGGAGCCTGAAGAATCTCATAAAAACGATTCTCACGAGCAAGACCTACCAACAGAGTTCCAAACTCACACCCGAACTTCAGGAAAAAGATCCTCGAAACATACTCCTTGCAAGAGGCCCTCGATTTCGAGCAGAAGCAGAAGTGATACGGGACATCGCACTCGCCTCATCAGGGCTTATTTCGCAGAAGATAGGAGGCCCAAGCATATACCCTCCGGTACCTGAATCCGTTCTCAATTACAATTATGTTAAGCCTGACTACTGGGACGAAGCACAGGACGAGTCCCGCTATCGCAGGTCACTCTACATGTTCCGAAAACGCTCGATGCCAGATCCTGCACTTTCATCTTTTGATGCACCCAACGGCGATGCATCCTGTGTGCGAAGAGTTCGGTCGAACACCCCCCTATCCGCATTAGTCTCACTCAACGAACCGATCTTCGTGGAGGCTACTCAGGCAATGGCTCTGCGAATCCTACAAGAAGGAGGCAACACCACCGAAGAACGGGTTAATTACGGCTTCTTATTAACCACAGGAAGGCCTGCGCGAGCATTTGAAACCCGTGAAATCATCAATCTCATGGACGAGCAGGCTAAACGACTCGCCGATGGATGGCTCGACACAAGAGATATCGCTTTCATAGACCCTGACAACCCACCTGAGCTACCTCCCGGCACAACGCCGCGGGACGTTGCTGCATGGGCGATCGCTTCACGGGTATTACTGAACCTCGATGAAACCCTCACCAAGAATTGACGTCATGGAAAAGGACATACAAAAAGAAATTGCCACTCTACACTCGAGACGCTGGTTCCTCCAAAGCTGCGGTGTCGGTATGGCGGGTCTCGCGTTAAACTCACTATTCGCCCACCATGGGATCGCGGCGGCAAACGGTAATCCCCTTGCTCCACGAACGCCCCATTTTGCACCCACAGCCAAACGGGTTATCTACATATTCCAGGCGGGAGCTCCCAGCCATTTGGACCTATTTGACCATAAACCTGAGCTAGTAAAACGCGATGGCGAACTTCCTCCTGCAGACCTGCTGAAAGACTACCGAGCTGCTTTTATCAATCCGAACTCTGCACTCATGGGAACAAAATACGATTTCCATAAACACGGCGAGAGCGGCATCGAGGTCAGCACACTTCTGCCCCACATAAGCAAACACGTAGATGACATTTGTTTCATCAAGTCGATGCAAACGGACGCGGTGAATCACGCCCCCGCACAAATTTTTCTCAGCACGGGGCACAGTCAATTTGGCCGTCCCAGTCTCGGTTCGTGGACTGTTTATGGTTTGGGCAGTGAATCAGAAGAACTGCCAGGCTACGTTGTCCTCACGAGTGCCAAGGGAACAAGCGGTGGTGCCAGTAACTACGGATGCGGTTTCCTGCCTACCGCCTACAACGGAGTTCCCTTTCGTGGTACCGGAGATCCGGTGCTTTACCTCTCGAACCCCAAAGGCTACGACCGTCAGGCACAGCGCGCTTCGCTCGACACGTTAAAGCGACTGAACCAGGAAACCCTGGATGATCTCGCAGATCCCGAAACTGCTGGTCGTATTCAGGCCTATGAGTCCGCCTACCAGCTTCAGGCGAGCGCCCCTGAGCTGATGGATCTGAAACAAGAATCGCAGGCTACCTTTGACGCCTACGACATTAAAGATCCGAACGAATCGAACTTCGCAAGAAACTGCCTACTCGGGCGGCGCATGCTCGAACGAGGCGTTCGATTCGTTCAACTGTTCCATGAAGCCTGGGACCAACATGGGGGACTGGATACTGCGCTCCCCAAGAATTGCCAGGATACTGACCAACCCGTTGCAGCCCTCTTACAGGACCTTAAAGACCGTGACATGCTCAAAGACACACTGGTTGTCTGGGGTGGCGAATTCGGTCGTACCCCAATGGCCCAGGGGAAAGAACGCAACGGACGGGACCATCACAACAAGGCATTCACCATGCTGCTGGCGGGTGGTGGCATCAAGGCTGGTTACGTGCACGGTGCGACTGATGACTTCGGATTCGATGTCACGGAAAATCCTGTACATGTCCACGATCTCAATGCAACGCTTCTTCATACGCTAGGATTTGATCATGAACGGCTCACCTATCGATTCCAGGGTCGTGATTTCCGACTGACAGATGTGCATGGACATGTCGTACACGACATTCTAGCGTGATTCTCCTATGAAACTGTCTCTTCTAATTTCGATCAGCATTCTGCTCATTAGCGCCACAAGCCAGGCACAAAACTCCGACAATATAGGACTCATGCCAACAAGCCCTATTAACAACTGGGCTGAACAATTCGATAAAGCCCTTATCAATCCCGGACACAAACCTGTTACCCTTAACATCTGGCCAGGCAAAGCTCCGGGAGAGATCAAGGTATTGCCCCCTGAAGCTGATACCACCGAACCCGATGCTAAAAAAGTAGCCGGGAAACGCCTCATCCGACTGGGTAACGTTTCGACTCCCCAAATTGAAGTCTTCAAACCGGATCCCGCCATTGATAATGGTAGCTGCATCATCATTGCTCCCGGCGGGGGCCATCACATACTTGCTTACGATTTAGAGGGTACTGAAGTAGCTGAATGGCTCAATACGATAGGGATTACAGGAATCGTACTCAAATATCGGGTACCTGGTCGCAATCCCGAAAAACGATGGAAAGCTGCCGTTCAAGATGCCCAAAGAGCCGTCAGTCTCGTTCGCGGTAAAGCCGAAGAAATCGGCATCAATCCCAATAAGATTGGCCTGATGGGATTTTCAGCCGGAGCTCAAACAGCAGGACTGACTGCGTTATTGCAGGCACGTCAGTATGCCCCGGTCGATGGGTATGACGATATTTCCTTTATTCCTAATTTCGTCGGAATCATTTATCTCGGTTATCCCATGCACCAAGAACCCGGTGTTTCAATCAATGCAGATTTACCACCGTTCTTCTTTGCAGTTACGCATGACGACCAAGATCGCTCCATCAGTAGCGCCGAACTCTATATCGAACTGAAGAAAGCGAATGTTCCCGCCGAGCTACACATCTACGAAAGCGGTGGTCACGGCTATGGACTGAGGCCGACGGATAAACCGGTGACCGGTTGGAATCATCTAATGGCTGATTGGATGAAGCAAATCGGTATTCTAGATTAAAAGTTACCGATACTAACGGAACAAAGCGTGGTTCGCATCGCCTCCTGCCAAGATGTAGGCGAGCAAATCCAAAACTTCTTGCTCATTTAAGGCATTCAACAACGCTGGTGGCATGGTGGAAACCGGTAACGGAGTAGCGTCCATTATATTCGAATTTTGAATGGTTCGCGTCTGCATCGGTTTCAAAGCGTTAGTCGCAATTACGGTCGTCTGTGCATCCTTTGAATGGATACGTCCTGAAAGAACTTCTCCATCCCGCAGTCTCAAGGTCACAACTTGATACTGATCAGAAATACTATTGCTCGGATTAATGATAGAATCCAAGAGATCGTTCACTGTAAAACGTTGACCGACGGTCGTCAGATTCGGGCCCGCGATCCCTCCCTCTTCATTCATAACATGACAACTGAGACAACTAGCCGCTGCATACATTTTCTTTCCATTCTCATAATCGCGCACCCCAAATCCGTTGGAAACCAAGCTAGACATGTACGCGAGTTCCCAAATTTTACCCGGACCCTTTGGCTTCGGAATCTCGACGACCACTTCCAAACCTTCCAATATTCCCGATAACGAATCGGCTTCGCTCACTGACAGGTTGCTCTTTGCAGTTTCCAGGATTTGATCCCAAAAGATAACATAACCATTTCCGCCCTTCGAAGTCTTCACTGCATCAACAGCCAACGAAAAGTAACGCTTACGTTGGTCGAGACTCCACCCGTCCTTGATCCAGTTCAGCATCTGCGCATGGTGCATACGTTCTTTCAGGGGTGCCGCCTGAAGCATTTCCATCACTGGAGAACCGTAACGAAGGTTGCGAGCGACCAGTTCAGCTGCCTCGATTTGCACCTCCCCCACATCTTGGGCCATGAGGTCCAACAAGGGATCGATCGCTTCCCTATCGTCCAAATAGCAGAGCAGGCGCGACAATTCGCGATTCACATTCCGGGATGCATGCGGCAACAGAGGACGCAACTGGTCTGAAAGAGCTTTACCCAATTCCTTCAATTCATAGCCGCCCTTTCCTAAAGCTACTTCCAGTATACGAAGCGCAACCAACAATCCTTCTGTCGAAAAACGCCCAAATTCCATTTCACTCAAAGCATCCACAACCTGGAGTGCATCCGCTTCATTTCCCTGACGCGCCAAAGCAAGCAAGGCCGGTAACCGCGCCTGTAAGCTATTTTCCTGAAATACCCGGTCTCGCCATTGTTCGATGGGTTGAGATTCCAACGCAATTCGAGCAGCATATCGGACCGTGCGATCTTCACTACCCAGATGCGGCCAAACCTGATCTATGACCTTGGGATTCACTTTACCGTGATAGCTTTCGAGTGAGAGACGAAGGTCCCGAGACTCGTTCTCTGAAGGGGTAGCTCCGACCCTATTGGAGGTCTCAACCACTGGTCCCGAGTACCAGACCCGGTAAATGGCCGATCCCAGACGACGTCCTCCCACGCTGAAGTAAATAGCACCATCCCGCCCCACCACTGCGTCAGTCAAAGGTAGGCCCGTACCGCTTAGAAATGTCTCAAAGGTCGCTGTATAACTCGCACCCTTGGGGGTTAAATGAACGGCATAGATTGTGGCAAACGTCCAATCCAGAGCAAACAGTGCCTCCTTATATTTCCCTGGAAAAGCGGTATCATACCCAAATACCAAACCCGTTGGAGATGATGGACCGATATTCAATACCGGTGCCACACTGTCTTCATAGTATTCCGGCCATTTACCTGCACTCGATCGCCACCCGAATTCCGATCCACTTACAATATGGCAGATACGGGTTGGCCGGTAAAACGGAGTTCCCAAATCATATTCCATATCGGAATCGAACGTGAATAGATCTCCAGTTTCATTGAACGCGATATCATAAGGATTGCGCAAGCCACCCGCCATTAGTTGCGGCTCACTTCCGTCCGGATTGAGCCTGAGAACGAAAGCGGCGTCGGTGAATCGAGTGTTCTCAAAACCATTTGGCATCAGATGATCAATCCCCTCGGTTCTGACCGTTTTTCGATCCTTCACCGACTCAGGAACCGGAGTCCCATTACCGCATACCATATAAATGTATTTACCCGATGGACCAACAACGAGGTTATGAGGGCCATGTTCGCCCGAACCATCGAACTTGAGAAGCTGCTGGTTCTTATCGAGCACACCATCTCCATCCGAATCCGTCAGGCGGTATAAGCCCGTCTCCCAAAAGTCATTCTTTTCGGCAACGGTCACATAGAGACTATCGAAGGCGTACAGGAGACCTTGTACCCAACCAATCGTTGCTCCCTCACCAAGTAGCGGTTCGAGCTTTGACGAAGCCTCACTTCCGGTAGCAGAAGGAATGATACGATACAATCCCTGCTTGAGTTGGGTGCCAAAAATAAGGTTTCCCCGTTCATCAATAGTCAGAGCCGTAACAGAGCCCACGGCTTCAGGAACATCTATCACCTTCTCGACTGAATATCCAGGCAACGTTTCAATCGCGGCCGGCTCGGCTGGATTCACTGGATGCCCGGGCTTATACCAGTCTGGAGAATCCGCATACCGATCTTCCAATTGAGCATCCAGCACCGTGTTCATAAACAAGATTCCGACAACGAGGTAGAGAGAAATACGAATCATCTCTCTCTTCTAGCTGCTGACCAGAAAGAATCAATACCGCTCCTTGATTACCAAACGGTAAAAGCGCGGATCATCCGAGATGGAACTCAGATTATCAAGCATCACTACCTGTTTCAACCCTCCTGCTATTTCCGTTTCGAAAACCTGGATCAGGTCGGGCGACAACGGAGGCTTCCAATCAACCATGTCGTCCGAGATCATAAGATCGATTTCGAATTCTACCATTCCATCATATCGATAAAACTCTATACCGGAAACACGATCCGAACTATCGTACACGGCCGTAAATGGCGTATCCGATGAGACTGTCGCCAATGCCTGCCCTCCAAGAAAAAAGTTGGCGAGAAACGTATTCTTCTTCCTATGGAATTTTGCAGGATCGAGATCCTCTTTAGAATCTTGAACGAAGGTTTCGACGAGCTCGTCAAACACGGTATCAGGGTCTTGTGTCTCCGCTTCACCGTTAAAGTAAGTCAGAGCCTTTGAGAATGCGGCTTTACCGATCTCGGCTCCCATGATCCGCCCGTTCAAGTCATCGGCCCAAACATGGATTCCACCATACAGCCTGGAGATGCCGGCCTCATCTGCAGCATCGTAATACGTCGCCCAAGTAAGTGTTATATCCTCCTCTGGACCCCGTTCAAATTCCAAAAACTCATTTGCCTTGGCTGTAAAGGAACTGATTCCCCCTGGAAAGTAAGGATCGCCAGTAATCGCAGTCAAAATCTCGGCTCCTGCCCGACTGAATGTACTATGGCCCGATGTATAAGCTCCAAACGGCGGCGTCACGAATGTATCCCTTTGGTAAGGCATCCAGTCGACAGCCCGAATCCAATCAACACCGCCAAAATCCGTATTCGGATTCTCAGGGATACCTGTCCAGCAATAGAGGGCAATTTCCCCTTCATAGCCTTTTAAGTTAGAATGGCGCTGACCTTCAGCGGTGGTATCAAAGGTGATAACCTCGACAAGACCCGGCTTCAAAGGAAGGCCATCTACATGATAACTCGGACCACTGGGGTCTGAACTTTGGCCTTTACCTCCCATGTAGCGAATCATGGTGATAGGCCTCACATAATCATATTTTCGCTTCGCGTCCCAGCAAGCAATCGCCGCATCCGACACCGCGGCGTTCATAGCAAAGTAGAGTTTCACGTCCCACTCCAGATCACTCAATATCTCTCCCTCACCACCAAATCGTTTTTCGAAGAGATCATGATCGGTCACGTAATTTGCCACTGTATTCCAGTGTCCGGGAGGCGTTTCTGAACTCGGACCGTCAGCCCAGAACTCCGCCAAGATCCTACCGTAGTCAGATCGGAGAACAAGATTCTCTTCGTAAGGAAGTCCGGTGTAAGGGTTCTCCGGATACCCTGCTCCATCATTGGCTCCCAACGTATTGTTATGCCTCGAACCGGGCGATACATCGATCATTACCTTGTCAGACGGATCGAGCCAACTTGAGAATTCGATAATCTCCAAGGCCGCGTCCTTGAATAGCTGGTCCGTCTCAGCCCCCAGATAAGGAGGCGGCCCAGGATCACTGTAGACATCCTCGTCCGACGCCCGATTCAACGCAAACGGCCGCACGCTTCCCCAGTTAGGGCCCAAAAACTCCTGAGTAGAAACTCCCACTGGAATACCATTCTGCAGAATCAAAAACTCAAGCGTGAGTGGTTGCCAACGGTTGGGATCCACGAGTTGCTCTCCCACACCTTCCATGCTCACAATCAGCTCACCGTTTACCGGCTCGTAACTCGTATTGTCAGCGTATTCTTCTCGTTCATTTGCTCGGTCAGACCATCCGAATGCCAACACTTGAACTGCGATCCTATTACCAATCGCGGCGGGTGAGTTTCCTTCGGTTTCGAAATTATCCGGATCATACCCTAACAGCTCCATCCGGGACCTCAACTGAGGAAGCGTCTCTTCGACATTCGGAGAAAATCGAAATCGTGCCCTCAAAATCCGGTAGGCGGCATAACTAATCGCTTCGTTTCTGGCAGAAAGAACGGCTTCCTCACTATCAGGAATGGCGGGGGACTCATCCGCGATAAAGGGAGTTCCCTGATCACCATAGGCGGTCCAGGCGTCCCACATGGCAGAAGAAAGCGAAAACAGGTTCCGCGAGTGAACAGTAGGTGCCGGATAGTCAGTACGGATGGCATCCAGTAATTCTTCCATCCATTGCCGAGCCACTGACTTATCGAGAAAATAGGGTCGGACACTTACACGACCATGTAATGAATAGCTCGTTCCGCCGGCATTCGTTGCTGTCACGTAATATTTGCCGGAATCTTCCTCGGTAACTCCTTCGATAAACAAAGAAGAACCGGTCTTTCCTTCCAGCGGCTTTGTATTGTGATACCATTGATACGTCACCTCCGAACTACCCCTGACCTTTACCTCAAGGGCGATGTCGTCTCCGATTCGCAAAAGCAAGCGGGCCGGATGCTGCGTAAACTCAGGTGGATCGGTTACTTGAGCGTGCACTCCGAAAAACCCCATAAAAAGCAGAAGAACCCAGGCTAAGCTGGGAGCGACTCTAAAACGCGTTCGTCTGTCTTGCTTCATTTGGGGTTCAAGCTACTGCTAATCATTATACCAAGGCTTTTTGAGATAAAAATGAAGACTAGATTCATGGATTTGAATTCCCCAGTCAACCTGGCACGATCCGATACAAATTGAATTTAGCCGATATGATCCCCGACGCTAATCATTTCTGCTAAGCAGCGCGGATTCGTTACATTCATTTTAGCAATCAGCTCTTTGATGATTCCGCAGGTCATGATTTTGTAAATCTCACATTAAATCTATGCCCCGAACACACCAAGTTTCCAATCGTCGTATTTCCACCTATCACTTATCCCCATTCTCAAACCTCCATGTTCACCCCATGATAACGCATATCGATAAAGAATTCGACGTTAGAATATCCAAGTGTTCCTGCGTATACCGCGAGATAATGGCGGAACGGAATCAAGTCGAAGTACACAAGTGGTTAGAGTCCGAGAAAAGCGGGAAAGACATCGGCTACGAAAAAGCCCTTATGAGTTGGGTGCGTAATCACCGAAACCAGTGGCTAAAGTTTCGCCGTAGGCGACTGCTCGGAATCGACTAGCTGATCGCATCGTTACGCGCCATTTTGCTTTCATAGGCCTTTATGATTTCCATTTTTATTTTGGAAACATCAAACGGTTTCGCCAGAAATGCATCCATCCCGACCTCATGGGAGGCGGCGAGATTCTCATCCGTTGTGTACGCCGTAATAGCGACGATTCTGGCACATTTCATCTCCAAGCCAGCCTCTCCAGATCGGATCCTTCGAGCCGCTTCAATGCCATCCATATTCGGCATCTGAAGATCCATGAGGATCAAATCGAAGGTCTGCGCCTTGACGAGAGCCATCACACCGAGTCCGTCCAAAGCGAAGGATGCCTCATACCCCAACCGTTCCATCAACGTCTCTAAAAGACGTCTATTAATTCGGTTATCTTCAGCGACTAGAATTCGGACCGGATAAGACTTTGCAAATTGTACTCCTTCGGGACTATGTCCCAACTGAACCGTCATCGGATCAGCCTGCATAGGTCTGTATTTCAAATCGAATACAAACGTGGTTCCCATAGAATCTTCACTCCTGCCGGTGAGCGATCCTCCCTGCAATGAGCAAAGGCGTTGGCACAGTGCGAGGCCCAAACCCGGACCGCCCCCCATACCTGGCTCAAGCTGAGAAAAAGGCTTAAAAAGCCTCTCCAGCATCTCGTTTGGAATACCCTTCCCAGTATCACTTACCTCGCCCACAAACTCCCAATGTTTCGTTGCTTCGTTAAACGTCGCATCCAGCTTGAATGTAATCGAACCCTCGTAAGTAAATTTGACCGCATTGTCGAGAAGCGGCTCAATCACGTCGCGAAACCGTTTCTCATCCCCAATGACGTAATCCGGCAGCGACTCGGAGATTCGGTTATCAACCTTGATGTTTTTCTCAGCTGCTTTGGCTTGAAAATGATTGATCACGCGGTCCAGCACCTCGGCGGGCTTAAACGGTTTAGTCTCAAGCTCCATGGTCCCAGTCTCAACCCGCGTAAAATCCAAAACGCGATCAATCAAGGCTAGCAGATCCAAACCTGCCCTGCCCACTTGATTCAAGTGCTTGAGCTGGTCGTTGGTCACATCCCCTTGTGACAGCAAGTTCGTAAATCCCAGGATTCTATTCAAAGGATTCTTCATTTCCTGGCCAACGACCTTCAGGAATACAGATTTGGCTAGGTCAGAAGCCTCGGCTACCTCGGCTTCTAACCGGGCACGCTTCGCCTCATCTCCCTGAGTTTTAGCTTCCGTGATATCCTCTTTGACGGCGAAATACCGGAGAAGTTGACCTTCAGCATCCTTAATCGGTGAAATTGAAACCAATTCCCAAAATACGGTTCCGTCTTTACGTCGATTTTCCAACTCTCCCCGCCAAACCCGGCCACTACTAATGGCTTCCCAGAGTTCCTCGTAAATTCGAGGATCCATATTTCCAGATTTCATGAGGCGCGGATTCCGTCCCACAACTTCATCCGAAGCATAGCCGGTTAATTCACAAAACCGTGCGTTCACATACTGAATATTTCCACTTAAGTCCGTTATTACAATAGAACTCGGGCACTGGGCCATCGCCTGATTGAAAGACGAAAGCTGTTCTTTCAGAGCCTCAATCTCAGCCTCAAATACCTCATTTTTATTCAGTGAAGCATCCTCCAGTCTGGGTGATTCTTCAACCTCCAGTTCTGCGCTACCGATTTCCTTCCGTTGCCCATACACAAGGTAAACGATAACCGCCAAAAGAACTGGAATCAAAATCCAAGGGATTATTAGAAACATGGAGGCGATAAACACGTTGAGTATGGTATAAGCTTAAACGAACCGGATGATTAAACCTTCATAGTAAAAAATTGAATCCTCGACTCAAGAACGCAATCACTCCTAAAAACTACCCTCTCAATCATGAAACCCTTTAAAGTATTATTCGTTTGTTGGGGAAATATATGCAGATCTCCAGCTGCTCATTGCGTTTTTCAGAAGCAAATAAACGAAGCAGGTATGTCTGACCACATCGCCTGCGATTCCGCCGGAACCATCAGTACCCATGCTGGCCACCCGCCAGATTCCCGGATGAGTTCAGCCGGAGCACGTCGGTCCATCCCATTTTTTGGACAATCACGCAAATACCGGCCTAGCGACTTTGAGAACTTCGACCTCATACTTGCCATGGATCACCAAAACAAAGCCGACCTGGAAGCAGCCATGCCGACAGAGGCCCAGGCAAAGCTAGCGTTGTTCGGACAGTTTCTGGATCCTGATAATCCTCCTGAGGTCCCAGATCCCTACTACGGGGGCATCAGGGGATTTGATACGGTACTCGATATGGTTGAAGAAGGCTGCGCTAACTTGATAAAACACATTCAGCAACTCCAGTCAGCGTAAGAGACAGCATGTGGACTCAGATTTGTGAACGTCTATCTGCCACGCTCGGAAACAATTACACCTACCAGCACCACAAGTCCGTTGCAGGTGGCTGCATAAACCGCAGTTACAGACTCGAAACCAATCGCGGATGTTTTTTCGTAAAGACTAACTCGGCAAAGTCACTGGATTTATTCAAAGCAGAAACGAAAGGTCTGGAGGCGATACGAAACTCAAAGTCTGTTCGATGCCCCCATTTCCTCTATTACGGCATTGTTCATGGCAACTCCGTGCTCGTCCTAGAGTACATTTCGATGAAAAAAGGGAACGACTACGGAATGCAGCTGCTTGGACAACAACTGGCACTCATGCACCAAACAACCCAGGATTATTTTGGATTGGCTATAGACAATCACATTGGAGAAACACCCCAGCCGAATACACCGGACAATAACTGGGTTACATTTTTTAAAAAGCACCGTCTAAGTCACCAGTTTAACCTATGCCAACGTAAAGGTCTCGCTATCCAAGGAACCCAAAAGCTAATTGAAAACCTGGAATACTTTTTCGCCGACTACACACCTGCTCCCTCGCTCCTCCACGGGGATCTGTGGGGCGGTAATATTGGATTTGATTCTGATGGTTCTCCTGTAATTTTCGATCCGGCCTGTTACTTTGGAGATCGGGAAGCCGATCTTGCGTTTACTGAGATGTTCGGTGGATTTACGAGAGCATTCTACGAATCCTATTCAAAAGATTATCCTCTAGACTCAGGGTACGTAGTCCGAAAACGTATCTATAATTTGTACCATGAACTGAATCACTACTACCTGTTCGGAGGTGGGTATGGAATTCAAGCCCAAGAAACGATTCACTTTCTTTTGAAACAGATCTAGCTACTCCATTTCAAACACCTCGAGCAACGCAACTCCAGACCCTCCATCTGCACCCGAAATCAAAAACGTGTAGGATCCTTTACCGATCTGGAAAATCTCTCCTGGTTCTCGATCGTCCCCTAGGGACAGACCGACTTCAGCGAAGGTGTCAGCGTTCACCGATTCAATCCAGCTATCGATTAGAGCCTCATCTCCCAATCCGGGGACCATTCGCAGCAGCGGATCCTGAAGTGGATTACTTACCGAGGATGGCAAACTCGGACCCGCCGCTCTGACTAATACTTTCTTGTCAGCGCCTCCCGAAACAATGAGCCCTCCTATCATCAACTCGCTTCCCGATGCTACGGGACCACGGGTCGAGAGATTTATCAGACGGCAGTCAGAACAGTCTTCAGTAATATCAAAGATCTCGATCATCCCGACAGCCATGGACGCCTGCGTCTCATCGCTCAGAATTATGGTATAGGCACCTGGAGGCAACGTCACTAAAAGTGCACTTTCCGAAGCTGCCTCAGGGGGTAATCCCGTAGCCAGTATGGCATCTACATCCGGAGACCCCATCCAATCGTCATTCGATACGGCGAACGACTCAAGACCCGGACTTTGCGGAACAAGATTCAAGTGTGGATCGGCGATAGTATTCACGATATCATTACCGAGGAGGCTCGGACCCAACCCGCGTATATAGAGCGTCATGTCTGGTCCCTCAGGAATGATAAACCCTCCAATCATAACCTCGTCTCCACTACCAACAAGTCCACGGGTAGAGAGGTTAATAAGATTCGTTGCCGGAAGAGTCTGAACCGGTTCTGTAATCGCAGATGTCATACCTTCAGATGACACGGTCGAAACACGATATTCATAATTGGCTTCCGGGACCAAAGAACGATCAGTGTAACTATTGGCGTCTTCAGAAAGCATGCTGATTAGCTCCCAACTATCCGACCCCGCCAATCGACGTTCCACCGTATATCCCGTTTCTCCTATAGATTCATCAGTCCATTGCAGTGTAACTCCACGACTGGTAGAGGTAAAAGCCACAAGATTTTCAGGTTTCAAAATCAGAGGCCCCACGGATACGGTAGCTAACGAACTGCGATAGATGCCACCTGGTCCGGTTACTACCATTTGATAAATGCCTTCATCCGCCTCGGATGCATTAAAAAAACTAAGCGTAGGCGCTGTTTCTCCCGGCAAAGCGATACCGTCCTTTTCCCACTGAAGCGTAAACGGCCCCGCATACGTAGTCACATATTCTGAGGACAAACTCACGGAAGTCCCCAAAATTGCGTCCTGACTGAAAGGATCCTGCACGAAATCGAAATACTCTGGCAGGTCAGCCGTCATCAGGAGCCCGTTATTTCCGATTACCGTCATCTTTCCAGCCGCTGCAATACCGTGCCAAAGACTTTCAGGCGTATCCGGCAGACGATCTACCCACGTGATTCCGCCATCCGAAGATGTAGCGACCTTACCGGAAATTCCCGTAGCGACGAAATAACCGTTGCGAAAACCCACTCCATACCAGGATTCGCCATCCTCCTCTCTTAGGAGAGTCCATTCGGTTCCATCATCGGAACTGTATATAGCGCCGTTTCTACCCACGCTTATAAAAACGCCGTCGCCGAACTCCATGTCACCCGGTTCTCCCGCTAAACCATTCGTTTGAACCGCCGACCAACTCAAACCGTCCGGAGAACGATAGAGTTCCTCCCCTGCACGCGCTAAAAATATACCATTTCCGAATTCTACATCGTCAAAAATATCATGGCGTTCGTCGTAAACCTTATTCCAATTCCTCGCATCTTCAGATACCCAAACCTCCCCCTGACTCGCACCCAATGAATCGATGCCTCCAACAGCGACGAAGATTCCCTGACCATACTGTGTCGATCGAATTTTTATAGAGGTAGGAAGTTCGACAATCTCCCATTCCCTGCCGTCCTCCGACAAAATAAGCTGAGGACCATCACCGGAGCCGATGAATAATCCCCGCGCATAGGTTAGCTGAAAGAGGCGGTTCAAGTTCGGAAATTCCATGACTCCGGTTTCACTAAAATCGGGGGTCCAATAGACCGCATTCTGCATGCCCACACTGACAAACGTGTTCTTTGCGAACTTGATTTCGCTATAATCAACAGCCCCTACTTCATCAATAAAGGTCCACTGATCGAGTGACTCATTGAGGTCATTATCTCCAACGTTTATCACCGCGGTGTTGGGGGAAGACAACGTTGCAGGATCGCCGCCGAGTTGCAGTAAATATGACTCGGTACCTTCACGAAACTCATCATCCACTGGCTCTACCGACACAAACTTCATTCCACCTTCGCCAGCCTCCCAACTCAGATCAGAAGTAATCAAGATATCCGAAGACTCACCGGAAGTCAGATTAACCAAGGAAACCAAAGCATTCGTCGCGGCTGAAATATTCCCCAAGCGCTCTACTCCCACTTGAACTATTTCTCCACCCTCGGTTACCGTCACTTCACTGGCGGACAACCGAAATTGGATAAGAGCCTCTTCGTTCTGTGCAACGATCGCAGTATCTATCATAGATGACAATTCAGCATCCATCCCCCGTATAAGTGCGTTTGATCCCACATAAACCCCTACCAGCAACCAGGGTTCATCCCCTCTCGCTCTTGCCAGAACCGGTCCGCCGCTATTCCCGGCATAACTATCCAAGGGCTCGCCCCCAAAAAACAATCTGTTCGCGTATGAATATCCGCCGTCCAGGACACTCGATGGAACAGAATCCAACGTTATCGCATCACGCTCTGTTGTTCTGTGGACCCTCCACTTACGCGAGTCCGAACCACTGTATTTGGCAGAGGGATACCCAACAACTTCGATAAAATTCTTCTGCCCTAAAAAACCTGTCTCGGCCGCTTGAGGGTGCGAACGCTGTATCCAGTTAGGAGTCGCGTCATCATCACTGAATATCAAGAGAAGTGAGTCCCGATTAAAGGCTTCAAAGGGCGACGTTCCATCCTGACGGTTGTCATCATACTCGTGAAGCACGTCATCGTATCCAGCGAGACTCACCAGCGAAACGACGTTATCATAGGATTCACTTACGGGAGAAGAGGCTGCAGGATACCATTTCTGATAGGGTTGCCACGGAGAAGCCCCTACAGGTAGTCGATCCAGCGTATTGTCATCATTCGTATCTTCCCAGGCTTCCCTCCAGTAAACATGCGCCGCAGTCAGTACAACACCGGGCCCAACAGCGGCACCACTCCCAGACAGATTCATACTACCGGTGGTAGCTCCCGCAAAAAGTCGACCGGCATAAGAGTAAGGGGCCTCGTTCTTCAACTCATCCTCTACAGGCTCTGATTCCGCCCACGAATGAACGTATGCCAAACAGAAACCGGATAGAAATAGAATAGTGCGTATCATTAATTAACCTTCCAGGTTTTAGCCAATCGCTGAATGGCTGAATTCATCTCATCCTTAAACTGCGGATACTTCCCGTCTGCCAACCACTCCTGCAGGAGGCCAAGTGCCTCAAGACTCCGACGCTTCATTTCAGTCCTGGGGAGTAAAAGAGAGCCCGTTACGAGGTTGTAGGAATAGGTGGTATTGAAATTCGGATACGAGTTTATAAATATCCGCTTCTCAGATTCAGCGAATATATCACCAGCCAGGTAAGCTTCAACAGCATCGCGACCTTGATCAACCCCCGGATCTGAACGAGCCATCAGCGAAGCGCGAAAGCCAGGCTCACTGGCCAGAAAATCCGGATTGGAAACCATAAACTGACCCGCCACTACCGGATGCATTTGAAAAAACCGATCCACCGACAAGGTGGCCGCATGGGTGACCGCTTTGTTCGGACCATTCTCTACGAGTTCGCCTAAACGCGCTATTGTGACGGCTTCGCCGTTCGCAACCGCTGTATCAAACGCGTGCAGATAGGAAAAAACAGGGTCCTTCAACCATTCGTCTTTCAAAAGCAGCTCTTCTATCTTTCCGCTTAAGAATGCCCGATCTTCCAGAGAGACTGCATACTTGGAAAGTGTTCTCAGAGAAAGCGCCCACTCATCTGAATTATCGGAATCACTCAAAATAGATTTTCCTACCGCAACAGCTTTCTCAGGGTCGATATGCTCTAATACATCCAACAAACCGGTCCGAAATGTAGGATAAGAAATTAGGAAACCATCCGGGCCCGGAGCAAAGCGACCGAACGCAAACCCATCTTGCCCCTCAGCCAGAACCTGCTCAATTGCACTTCCTACCGCACCCGATGACTGCATCTTAAGCCAGTCGACTAGTTCTTTTAGGATTCGCTGTCCCTCGATCTCGCCTTTGGCGTCTTTTAATCGAATCAGACTTTGCGTCATTCGAAGCTCGATTGAGGCCTTTTCGTTTTTTGCCCCCGATAGCATTCCGGATTCAGCATCCGATACTTGGGCCCTCTTCAAATCTGTTTCACCGGTTGACGCGACTCTCTCCATGCGCGAGTCAGGGTTCGGCATGAGTAGCCAACATAGCCAGCCGGCTAGAATCGCCGCTGACAGAGCAATCACTGTCTTCCACATGGAGCGCATAGTTAACAATACGAGGGTCGAAGCCCTGAAAGATTCAATAAATGTCGATTAATTGACGACTTTTTTTCCAATCAAAAACAATATGCCCCCGGTAATCAGAGGAAACATGAGAAAAAACGTCCACAATGGGAACCCAGCGCCAATCGCAAGGTAACCTGTAACGGCAGCTATTAACATCACCGTCACCGCATAAACGACCTGCGTACTTACGTGATCGATATGATCACAACCGGAGGCTATCGAAGACAATACAGTGGTATCGCTAATCGGACTACAATGATCACCAAAAATTGCGCCATCCAGGATAGCTGCGGACGTAAGAAAGAACACCAGATTCGATTCTCCATCATAAGCGCCCAGGCTATAAGCCAGTGGTAGGATGACAGGAATCAGTATTCCCATCGTCCCAAAGCTGGTTCCCGTGGCAAACGCCATTCCCGAAGCGATAAAAAATGTCAGCAGAGGCAAGGTCCAAACCGGAAGCCTGTCACCGAGCAACGAAATCAGATACTGATCAGTGTGAAGTCCCGTCGTGCAAATCTCCTTCATCCCCCAGGCCATGATCAAAATAAATGCGGCCATCCACAGCGTTGGAAAAGCCTGCCAATAGGCCATCAGCGCCTTCCTCGGTGCCAATACCCGACTTCCTGACGCCATTAAAATAGCAAGGATACCACCTGTTATGGCCGCCGCTGCAAGGATCAACATCGACCCCGCTTCTCCGTAAGCTGGGTTGGTAGCATAGCCAAACGCCTCCCGCCAATTCGTGCCTGATCCAAATGAAAAAGGAACCCCTTCTCCGAGCATGCGGTGCCTGCCAATCATCAGAATACCGACAAATATAGAACCGATGACCCATAAGATCGGAACGGCCGCATTCCGCGCCAGGCGGCGTTGACCCTTATCAGGCTCCAGGTGCTCATTTTTTTCGGAAACTATCAAGTTTGCTCCGTCCCGAAGAACTTTCCCGGTGTCATAAGCTCGTTTTTCAGCCTTGTACATCGGTCCAAAATCTCGATCTGTAATCGATGTAAAGACCAGAAATATCAGGGTACCCCAGCAATAAAATCGAAATGGAACACTCTTAATGAAAATCGCATACCCCCCTTCTTCAAGTCCCACTTGTTGCGCCATCTGTGAAAATAAAAACACTTCAAAAGCGATCCATGTGGATAGCATGGCCAAACCAGCAACGGGCGCCGTCGTTGAGTCTACAATATACGCGAGCTTTTCACGCGATATATTCCACCGATCGGTCAGCTTCCGCATAGTTGACCCCACAACCACCGTATTCGAATAGTCGTCGAAAAAGATTACCAATCCGGCAAACATGGTGGCGAGTTTCGTACTTCGCCTACCTCGCGCTACTACCACCAATTTTTCAGCCAAGCCATGAATACCACCGCTCCGGTAAATCACATGGATCATGCCTACGAGCGAAAATAGAAACACGAAAATCGAGATATTGAATCCATCGATCAGGTTCTGCAAAATAAATGTGTTAAACGCTTTCGGCAGCGCCACCAGAGGATTTAGTCCAAACGTCAATACTGTTCCCGTCAAAAACGCTGCCGATAACGCAATGACCAGATTCCTAAAAAATAACGCACAGGATACCGCCACAATCGGAGGCAAAACACTGTACCACTCACCATTCAAATCTTGCCCTTCAAAAGGACGTTGCGGAAGAAGTGAAAAGAAGAGACAGGCAATTCCCACAACCACGAAAAAACCGATCAAACGTGATGGTTCTTTTAGCAGCTTTAGCGATTCTTCCATAGATGGCAGGTGTCGGTGGTCGGAAAGAGCAAGAGACAAGGCATGTTCCGATATTATTTCAAGTACATCGCGAAATAAGAAACCAGTTCATACATCATACCCATAGAGGTTACCGATAAAGAGCTGTTAGGGGGATGCCCGAGAGGAGGGTCACTGAATGTGAGTCCGGGCATTCCCTTCTTTTTTCATGGATTCAACATTGACCCGTCATACCTCTGGACAATTCTCTCCGGGTGACGTTAAAGCATCTTTCATCGCTAGTTTCCCCCATGCTATGCGGCATAGCTGCCGTCTCCTTGCTTTTCGGATGCAGCCAGCAAAAAGGATCCCCGCTTACGGTTTCTGTAGCCTCCAGCCTGACAGTCCCCATCAGAAAACAGCTTGAAGCCTACGCCACGCTCCCCGAATCCAGTGATATCACTATAAACATCGGTAGTTCAGGAGCTCTGGCGCAGCAGATTATCAATGGAGCAAGAGTCGATCTCTTTATCTCCGCGAATCAAAAATGGATCCATGTTTTGCAAGAAAGAGCCCTGATGATTGAACCAACAGATATCCCATTTTTGGGGAACGAAATCGTCCTCATCCAATCGTCGGATTCCTCAATGGTGTCTATCGACGACTTGCTCGCAATCAACGACTACAAACTAGCTATTGGATCTCCCGAATCGGTCCCCATCGGAGAATACGCCATCGAGTGGTTAGAGAACACCGGTCTTCTAAGGACAGTTGAAAAACACATGGTCTACTTAAAGGACGAACAGCAGGTTCTGAGAGCAGTCGCACTGAAACATGCCGATGCTGGTTTTGTTTATCGCTCATCCCTGCTTCAATCAAACGCCGTTGATATCCTGGAGGTCCCAGATCCTGAGTCCTACCCCAAGGTTCAATACTTTGCCGGTGTATTAAAATCTTCTACTCGATCAAAAGAGACACAGGCATTCCTGAACTTTCTCAAAGGTCCGCAGGGCAAAAAAATCTGGAGAGACCTCGGTTTTCAGGTTGTTGATTGATTGCGACTACCTTCGAATACACTCCCATGGATTTTTCTCCGATTTGGATATCCTTAAAAACCGCTTCCGCAGCATCGATCATAGCCATGATTTTCGGTTTGTACGCCGCTTGGTGGCGCAATGGGAAAAAGAAACCCGCCTACTACACCCTGGATGCGTTTCTTATGTTACCGGTCGCAATGCCGCCCACGGTGATCGGGCTCATCCTTTTATATATCTTTGGCCATCAGTCCCCCACGGGCCAGCTTCTACACAAGGTTGGCGTCTCGATTATTTTTTCTTGGCCCGCTGCCGTGATCGCAGCTGCAATCATCTCGTTTCCCCTCGCTTACATGACCCTTCGAGCGGCATTCAAGCAAGTCGAACCTTCGATGCTCGACTCAGCCCGACTGGATGGTGTATCCGAAAACGGTCTATTGTGGCGAGTTCTCATACCCTTGGCAAAGCCGGGAGTCATTGCCAGTTTTCTACTCTGTTTCATACGCTCATTGGGTGAATTTGGAGCCACGCTTATGATTGCCGGTAATATTCCAGGTAAGACCCAGACAATTCCCCTCGGCGTCTACTACAACGTCGAATCTGGAAACACGACTGCTGCGTGGATGCTTGCCGGAGTCTCGTTCCTTGTATCATTAATCGTGATACATACGGTAACCCGACTCGAATCGAATCATTGATCTCTTACTCATCGGACCGGTTACATGACTTCAATTTCGATTCTAATTCGAAATTGCGTAGGATTCTGTGGGACTGATACCCCAGACTTCGTCCACAACAACCCTCCCTATCTCAAAGGCCATACAAATGGCAACACCACCAGTGAGGTGAGGAATACTACAATCGCCAACGGGATTCCCACTTTCAGATAATCAACAAAACGATACCCTCCGGGCCCCATGACCAGGACGTTGGCCGGATGGGAGATGGGACTGGTAAAACTGGCAGAAGCAGCGACTGCTATGGCCATCATCGCGGTGTATGGGGATATCCCGAGCTGTACCGAAGACTGGATTGCAATCGGAGACATCAGTACCACCAGCGCGGACGTCGGTATGATCGTAGTCGCCAAAGACGTGACGATGTAGAGTCCAGCGATAACCACCCAAGGCCCCTGATAACCGATCACACTCATAAGCCCGTCGGTAAGGTACTCGGTAGCACCGGAACTTTGCATGGCCGTCCCCAAAGGGAGCATTCCAGCAATGAGAAATACCGCCCGCCATTCGATAGCTCGGTAGGCATCTTCCATTTTTAAACAACCCGTCAACACCATCAAGGTCGCCCCCGCAATCGACGTAAGAGCGATCGGCATCCATCCTAAAAATACCGGGATGATTACAAAGGCCATGATCAGCGAAGCGATGAGTGGCTTGTTATTCCCTTCTGCTTTAGGTTCTGGGAGCTGACTAAGCAGGAGAAAATTTTTGTCCTTACGAATGAGTTCCAGTTTTTCATGGGGCCCCATTAGCAGCAAAGCATCGCCATACTCGATCGGCTTCTGCGCGAGATTATCCCGATACACTTCGTTAGCCCTTAAAACCCCCAGCAACTGCAGACCGTAGCGGTTCCTTAATTGGATCTCAACCGGTGTTTTACCGGCGAACTCAGAATTGGGTGCCAAGGTAGCTTCAATCATTTCGATATCCTCGGCTTCGAGTATCGATTTGTCAGATTCCTCAGATGTTTCGATTACCAACTGCTGGAATCCCCGAAGGGTATCGAGGTTTTCCGGCCGGCTATGCAAGGTCAAAATATCCCCGACAAGTAACGGTGCCTGTGGCTCCGGAAGGAGCAACTCGTCCCCTTCCCGCTTGATCGAAATAACATGGATATCAAACAACTGGCCCATTCGGCTTTCACTGAGTGATTTATCTGCAAGCCAGGAACCTTCAGGAATGCGAACTTCGAACAACTTGCGGTGAATAGACCGGTAACGTTCCAATATTTCGTGCGAAGGTTTCTGGATATCTTCAAAGGCAGGATGTGATGACAAAGCATCTATAGAAGACTGGGCACCTTGAAGCAGCAAGCGGTCCCCAACGGACAGCGTTTTGCTCGCAAGGTTGTCGTCGAGCACTTCACCCGAATGATAAACTTTAAGCACATTCAGTCCGAACATCTTTCGAAACCCCGAATCCTTCAATGTCTTCCCAATAAATTCGGCCTGTTCAGAAATCTTTACCTCAATCATGGGAAACATTCTGCCAGTTTCCAAATTTTCCTCGGTGGCGTTAACTGGAACAAGCTCATGCCAACCAATCAGTTCGTTGAGCCGCTCCACATCGCCCTGGGTGTAGAGTCGATCTCCCTCTGCCAGTACCGTATTCGGCCCGGGCGCAAACTGGGTCGACCCGTTTCGCTCCAAAGCAATTACCTGAAATCCCAAACTCTTTCCAAAATTGGATTCCTGCAGAGTCTTACCAGCCAACAGGGACCCTTGCTTGAGTTTGATAAAAAACGCTCGTTCTTTAAGGGCATACTGAGCGTCAAGGCTTCCACGATCCGGGCCAGTCGATTCGCTCCCAGGGTCTCTGGATGGAAGCAAAAACTTTGCAGAGAAAGCTACAAACGCTGTACCCACGATCATAACCGCACCTCCGACCGGTGTGAAATCGAATAAACCGAATGGAGCATAGCCAGCTTCACGAAGCGCATTACTAATCAGCAGATTGGGAGGCGTTCCAATTAAAGTCGTCAGTCCACCCAATAAGGATCCATAGGCAAGCGGCATCAACAAACGGGAGGGAGCCACGCCCCGCTTACGAGCAACCGTTATGACTACCGGCAACATGAAGGCAGCGACACCGATATTGTTCATAAACGCCGACAAGACACCGGAGGTGATCATGATAACAAAGATCATCCGGATCTCACTATTCCCTGCCATCTTGAGGACCTGTTTCCCGATCATCCCCGCTACCCCGGTTTCAGTCAGACCTGCACTCAAAATAAACATGGCCCAAACCGTGATCACCGCAGCATTGCTGAAACCCGCAATCGCTTCGTTCGGCGTCACCGACCTGGTAAATGCCAGCGCAACCAAAACCATGAGCGCTACCACATCCATACGGATCTTCTCCGTGATGAACAATACCAGGGATATTAAAAGAATGGATAGAACGATTGCTATGTCAGTCGTCATAACGTTGGGAGAAGTCGGGCACCTTCAACAGTGTACGTTTTACCCGATCTATAAAGAATTAAGTTTCAGCAAATAAGATATAATGCTTTGTTCGTTGCTACTCCCTTGAGGATTGAAAACCGACACGTCACTCCTACGATACCTTTTCATGAAACCAGTACCTTTTGATCCGACTCCCCCATCCTACTCACGCCGCAGCTTCGTTAAGACCGTGAGCGCGGCCTTGGGAGCTCAAATCGCTTTTTCCCATCTTCTGCCTAGCGGGCTCATGCCTGTTGCTTTGGCAAATTCTCATCAACCGTTCACTATCGAAGGAAAACCAGGTCTTACGATTTTGAATGATCGTCCCGTAAATGCTGAAACACCGGCCCATTTACTCAACGATGATATTACCCCAGCCAGTCGCCTGTTTGTACGCAACAACGGTTTACCTCCGATAGAAGCCAATGCGAACCACTGGTCGATCACCATCGGAGGAGAATCGGTCAAGCACGCGAAAAGCTACACTTTGGCGGAACTAAAGAGTCGCTTTGACAACGTGACTCGCGCCTTAACCCTCGAATGCGGTGGCAATGGGCGTGCAGACTTTTACCCCCCTGCCAGTGGGAATCAGTGGACGACCGGTGCCGTGGGTTGCCCGGAATGGAATGGTATTCGTTTGAAGGATCTGCTGGAAGATTGTGGCTATACAAACGACGCAGTTTATGTCGCTTACAACGGAGCAGACCGCCACCTCAGCCAAGACCCCAATAAGGATGCCATTTCAAGAGGCGTCCCTCTTTGGAAAGCCCTGGAAGAGGAATCGATGCTCGCCTGGGGAATCAATGGAGAGCCCCTTCCGACCCATCACGGATTCCCACTCCGACTCGTAATCGGCGGTTGGCCAGGATCCACCTCAGGCAAATGGGTTAAAGAACTCCTCATCCGCAACAAAGTCCACGACGGAACCAAAATGACTGGATCGTCCTACCGTGTCCCTAAATACCCGGTAAAACCAGGCACTGAAGTTCCGGATGAGGATATGGCAATCATCGAGTCCATGCCAGTGAAGTCTTTGGTCACATTTCCGAAAAGTGGCATCGAAATCAAGCAAACCGAAAGCCTCAGCCTTCATGGCCACGCCTGGGCGGGTGACTTGGAAGTCAGCGAAATTTCCGTATCCATCGACTTTGGCCAGACATGGACCAAGGCCGACCTGCAAAAACCGGTCAACCGACTCGCCTGGCAGAATTGGGACGCAGAGGTCACCTTCCCCAAAAAAGGCTACTACGAAGTCTGGGCTCGTGCGGTCGATTCTCAAGGCACTTCACAACCGATGCTGGTTCCCGGATGGAATCCCAAGGGTTACCTAAACAACTCCTGCCACCGGATAGCCGTTTATGTCAGCTAGCCCCATCATAAAGCTACTCTTCTTATTCGCATACTTACTGGGTATGACGTCTCTGTTTGGAGACGAGACACCAGAAGTAGATCCCGCTACTGGCCTTGTTATGGCAGAAAACTGGAATCTCGTAAAAACCCATTGCATGCTTTGTCACTCCACAAAAGGGTTTACCCAAACCCGGATGGACCGAAAAAACTGGGAAAAGATCATTCGCCAAATGCAGGATAAAAACGGGCTCTGGCAACTCGGTATTGTCGAACCCAAAATCCTCGATTACCTGGAAACAAACTACGGTCTCCCGAAACAACCTCATAATTCGAAAATCCGCAGACCTCTGGATTAGAAGCCTCTGCAGAAACAAGTTGTAAAGCCGCACCGCTTAGGCTCCTGTATCCGGCTTTTATACTATGCCTTTACTCAGCTTAAGAAATACCACCCTCGCGTTTGGAGGTCCTCCCATTCTCGACACCGTTCAAATGACGATCGAAACCGGCGAACGGGTCTGTTTGGTGGGTAGAAATGGAGAAGGCAAATCAACCCTTCTCAAACTTATTTTGGGCGACCTCGAACCGGACGCCGGAGAATTTGAACGCCTCCCTGGCCTGAAAATCGCCCGGCTTGATCAGGATCCAAGAGTCGAGATACCTGGCACCGTATTTGAAGTGGTATCAAAAGGATCCGGACCCGCTGCCGCATTGATTACTGAGTATCACAAGATCACCATGGAACTCGGTGGCGACGAAGACGAAGCCATCCTTGATCGCATGCATGAAATCGAACAAGTCCTTCAAAACACTGGAGGATGGGAATTGGAACAACGGATTGAAAGAATACTTACCCGATTGACTCTTAACGGAGATGCAGAATTCAATTCTCTCTCTGGGGGCATGAAACGTCGCGCCTTACTGGCGCAAGCCTTGGTCGCGGAACCTGATCTACTCCTACTCGATGAGCCAACAAACCATATGGATATTGATTCTATTCGTTGGCTCGAAAGTTTCATGCTCAAGTATGAAAAAGCCATCCTCTTCATCACACACGACCGGATGTTCCTTCGCAAACTGGCAACCCGCATTATCGAGTTGGATCGTGGAAACCTAACGAGTTGGGATTGCTCTTACGACCTTTTCCTCGAACGAAAAGCTGCTCTGCTCGAAGCGGAAGAAAAAGAAAACAAGGTTTTCGATAAAAAGCTTTCCAAAGAAGAGGTTTGGATCAGGAAAGGTATCCAAGCCCGTCGTACTCGCAATGAAGGACGCGTTCGAGCACTTAAGGACCTTCGAGTAGAACGCTCTCAGAGGAGGGATCGGTCAGGCACCGCGCGCTTGGCTATGCAAGATGGAGCCACTTCCGGCAGAAAGGTCATCATCGCCGATGCGATCTCGATGGCTTTTGACGGGAAGACCTACATCAAACCATTCACTACCACGATATGGCGTGGTGACAAAATTGGTATCATCGGTCCCAACGGATCCGGTAAAACAACGCTTCTAAAGATGCTCTTGAAGCAGTTGGAACCCGTCAGCGGAACGGTTGAACATGGCAGCAAACTGGAAATCGCCTACTTCGACCAGCATCGCTCCCAACTCGATGCGAAAAAAACCCTGGCAGAAAACGTGTGGGATAAGAGCGATAGCATCACGTTCAATGGGCAACCGCTCCATATCATATCATACCTGCAAAGGTTTCTCTTTGATCCCAATCGAGCAGGCTCATCTATCGACAAACTCTCCGGTGGAGAACGGAATCGACTACTGCTAGCCAAGCTATTCGCTCAACCGGCAAATGTCTACGTCCTCGATGAGCCCACCAATGATCTCGACATCGAAACCATGGAGCTCATGGAAGAACTCCTGCTTGATTTTAATGGCACCATTCTACTCGTGTCACACGACCGGGAGTTCTTGAATAACATCACCACCAGCGTCCTTTCACTGGAGAACACAGACGTCGTGGAATACAATGGTGGATATGATGATTTCCTGCGTCATCAGACAGTGGATACACCGGTTAAGAAACCCGCCAAAACCAAACAAAATTTACCCTCTAAAAAAGAGCGGTCTCTTTCGATCAGCGAAAGGAAAGAGCTCGAGGGCCTTCCTGCAATTATCGAAACCCTGGAAGCAGAACATGCCACTTTGATCGAGAAGATGGCACAACCTGATTTCTACCAAACAAGCGGCTTGAGCGTCGAAGAGGCAGCCCAAGCGTTGACCAGACTGGAACAAAAACAGGAGGCTGCTTTTAACCGCTGGGAAGAATTGGAAGCCCTACCGAAAAAAGCCTGAATGCGAATAAAACTCATATACGATATTACCAAGCCCATCGCAAATTCATGCAACCCGTTGATCGCTAGGAGAACAGGCGTTTGATGAAAGTGACATCTGCCGGCTTCAGTTTTCGATTCATAACACTCAAATTGTTTTCCACCTGCCTCTCGTTCCTGAACCCAGGGATAACAGTCGCAACGTGTGGAAAGTTAAGGACGAATCGCAGGGCAACCGACGCAAGGTCAGGAATCGATGAACCAAAACGATTCTTCATATCAAACATCTTCGGTTTGAGCTCGAGAAGTTTATCCACTGCAAATTTATCCGAGTTTTTGCGATGGTCTCCATCTTCAAATTGAGGCGGGTTATCCGGATCGAACTTATCGAGAAGCAGGCCTTGGTTCAAGGGACTGAAGGCAACGAAAGAGAGTTCATGGTCCGCCAACAGCTTTCCGACAGGACCATTCGGTTCTACAAATTGAGTATCCATGGCGTGAGCCCAACTCTGAAGGACTGTTGGCCTTAGCACAGGTACCGAGGCTCTGAAATGGGCGGTCGTATAGGCAGATTGTCCTTTGAGACGTATTTTGCCTTCAGCAACCAAAGCATCAAGCACTTCGGCAGCTCCCTCGAGATACTCATTGTTTTTGCCGAAATTTCCGTGATGTAGATAGTAAATATCCAAATAATCCCGATTCAAATTTTGAAGCGATTGCTCACATTGATGCCGAATGTGCCGGGGATCGTAAGCATGCGCAGCCGTTCCACGAAAATGTCCGACCTTGCTGGCGATCACAAAGTCCTCCGATTTGAGCCCGAGATTTGCAAGCACCCGAGCAAGCATTCTTTCAGATCGTCCGTTACCATAAACGTCAGCATTGTCGAAATGGTTCACACCATGATCGACAGCGGTCTTAACGGCTGCCGTGATTTCGCCCTCATCCACGTTCGCCCAACCCGTGGCTTTGCCTTCGATGTAGTTCAGCCCTCCCATCGTCCAGCAACCCAGACTCATCTCGGATACTTGAATATCGGAGCTTCCTAACCGTCGGTAGTTCATAAATCAGTCAAAGAAAAATACATTGATAGATAGCTACTATTTGTAAACATCCATCCTTTCTCTGAGCTTTCGGGCCAGAGAAACGTTTACTACCTTATGAAATCACCTATCGATTCCCGACCTTTTCCGATTTTTCTGATACGATCTTTTCAGATCTTCGTCATCACCATCGGGTTCAATCTATTCCTAAGCGCCGATGAAGAAACGATCGAACTAGCCACCCTGCAGGTCGTCGCCGAACGAGCCTTCGAAACACAGTTTGGCATACCTGCAGACGATTTACTGGGAGACTTTGAGACCTCGCTATCTCTCGACAGTGCACTGCGTAAACTCTCGTCGGTCGATACTTTCCGGTCGATTGATTCGTTTACCGCTCACCCAACGACGCAGGGCGTCCGCTTTCGCCATACCGCAACCAATGCGACATCGCGAGCACTCCTACTCGTAGATGGAGTCCCTCAGAATGACCCTTTCGGCGGCTGGATATATTGGAACAAACTGCCTTCCGAAAGCATAAGTTCCTTGGAAACATTTACTGTAGGCTCGGTCCCGTCTTGGGGAAATTACAGCTCTGGGGGTGCCATTCACCTGACCACCCAATCACCATTTATCGATCAAACGCGTTTCGCATTACAAGGAGGTTCCTTCAACACCGTGAAAGCCACCCTACTCCGTAATACCTCGATCTCGGAAAACACCGGCATCTCAGTCGAGGGTCGACTCTTCAGCACCGATGGCTACACCGTCGTACGGCCCGACCAACGGGGTCCGGTCGATCGGGATTCAGAATCTGAATACGAGTATTTGCGACTCCAACTGGCTCACAAAATCAATGACGACTGGCAGTGGGCTTTGACCGGGCAGTATTTCGATGAAGAGCGCATCAATGGCACTGAGCTCTCCCCCAACTCTACCCAAGCGACCGATGTCTCGTGGACACTTACCAAAGAAGCCGGCGCGGGTCCGGGTTTCAGCCTCGTCACCTTTTTTCAAGACCGTGATTTCCAAAATATCTTTACATCTGTCAATGAGGACCGCACATCGGAACAACCCGTGCTCGATCAGTACGCAGTTCCAGCAGAAGCGTTCGGTGGGCAGGCCACCTTTATCTGGGAAGGCAATGGCTACTTAAACTTTTTGGCAGGGGCAGACTTTAAGGAATCCGAAGGCAGCGCAAACGAGCTGAATCGCAACCTTGGTTCAGGGTTTACCCGTGAACGGCAGGGAGGCGGCAAACAATCGTTCCTCGGCGCATTTCTCACAGCCCAGGCACTGCCCGACGAACAAAGCACCCTGGAAAGCACGCTACGAGTCGATCATTGGAAACAGGAGGACGGTTTCCGCAAAGAATTCAATCTAGAAACCGATGTCCAAACCCGCGATACGGAGTATCCTTATCGCTCAGGTGACGTGGTCTCGCTCAATGGAAAATACAGTCGTCAACTTGACGAAAATTGGAGTTTCGGTGCACTGATATTCCAGGGATTTCGAGCGCCGACCTTGAACGAACTATACCGACCCTTTCGCGTACGTAACGACATCGTTGAGTCCAACCCTGATCTGGAAGAAGAAACCACGACGGGCGGAGAAATAAGCCTCAACTACCAGGACGAGGCCAATACGTTTCAACTTACAGCGTTTCACTACATACTCGATGACATGGTAACCAACGTATTCCTGCGCGACGGAGGAGGTTTTGATTCACTCTGTGGATTCGTCCCCGCTGGAGGATCTTGTAATCAACGTGCCAACATAGAAGACAGCCAAGTTCAAGGCCTGGAGCTTGCGTGGCAATGGGATCCGGGTAATGATCTCGTGTTCTTGATCAACTATACTTTTGCGGATACCGAGTTCAAAAATTCAACTCTCTTAACAGCAATCGAAGGAAAACACTTCCCGCTTTCCCCCAAACACAAACTCAGTTCACAGGTACTTTGGAAATTCACCGATAACCTTGGTTTTACCGGTCAATTGCTGTACCGTAGCAACCATTACGACGACGTTTTAAACACACTCAAGATCGACAGCTCAGTAGTGGTCAACTTGGGAGCGCATTACCAGGTTCTCAATAAGCCTTGGGGATTTAGAGTGCAGATCGACAATCTCTTCGATGAAGCTGTGACAACTGCAATCTCCAGTAGCGGCATCTTCACCCAATCAGCGCCTCGAAATGTTTGGGTCAGCGTCTCTTACGCGCACTAGTTCATTCCAGATGAAAGACCTCGGCTAACTCCGTCGAAACGGGACTGTTGTCAGCATTACTGGCCATGAGATCTTTCATGTGCGCCCACCACTTTTTGCAAACCGGAGTATCCGCAATGCTCGCCCAACTGGATTCGTCTTCTATCTCAGCATAACCGAATAATTGAAGTGTATCGGGATGCAGGAAGATCGAGTAATTAGAAACCCCATGATCGTGCAATACTTGCTGTAATTCCGGCCAAATAGGACGGTGTCTGCGCTCATATTCCGCTTCATTCCCAGGGTGAAGAGTCATGACAAATGCTTTTCTAATCATCGTAGCTTTGCAGGTTGGTAATTATACTAACAATCTCGAGCGAAAATATTCCTTTGGCAGAATCATCTGCCACAACCGTCCTAACCATATGAAACTTCTCAGATCCCCGTTGTTAATATTCTCTACGCTATTAACTCCCCTGCTTGGGATCGCTATAGCACCCACGGTTCATGATAATGGACGTGTTACGATCCAGATCGATGCCCCCGAAGCCAAGCGCGTGCAGATAGACATCAAGGGCCGAACCCACGACGAAAATAACCAGCAGCCGTTTGACATGATAAAGAGTAAAGACGGTCAATGGTCTTTTACCTCATCCCCTCTCGATCCAGGTTTTCACTACTACTTCTTGTTCATCGATGGTTATCGCTTTGCTGATTCCTCCAATCCCCTTTACTTTGGCTGGGGTCGGCCAACAAATGGAGTTGAAATCCCCGATCCGAAACTGGAATCCGTCTACACGCCCCGACAGGTTCCACGCGGAGAATTGAGAACCCGGTCCTACTATTCAAAAATCACAGAATCCTGGAGGGATGCGATCATTTATACCCCTCCCCAATACCACACCAGCAATCGCAACTACCCGGTTCTTTACTTGCAGCATGGTGCCGGAGAGAACCAAACCTCTTGGAGTAATCAAGGCCGGATAGGAATCATCATGGACAACCTCCTGGCTGAAAAAAAGTGTGAGCCAATGATCATCGTTATGGAAAATGGTTATGCCTACCCACCCAACGCCAAGACCGATGAAGAAGGTCGTACGATCAACCATTTTGAGACGCTCCTCATCGAAGAAACTATTCCCATGGTAGAAATGTATTACCGTGTGAAGACGGACAAGAAATACCGCGCTATCGCCGGTTTATCCATGGGAGGAGGCCAAGCGCTGCGGATCGGATTGGGCAACCTGGATACGTTTTCCTACCTGGGCTGTTTCAGCGGAGCAGCAAGGGATGCCGGTAGTTTGATCAAAACCGGAGAAACCGTAAATGAGGCACTAGAGCTATTCTGGATCGCCTGTGGGACGGAAGACTTCGTCTACGAAAGATCCCAAACACTGATCAAAGA
This sequence comes from uncultured Opitutaceae bacterium, assembly GCA_964352065.1. Classification (GTDB taxonomy): domain Bacteria; phylum Verrucomicrobiota; class Verrucomicrobiia; order Opitutales; family UBA2995; genus UBA2995. Next base: position 9,945 of record CAYGQM010000022.1, on the reverse strand, counting down.
GCTAAACGCTGTCGGTGTTAAACACGACACATTCTGGCATCCGGGAACTCACGAATGGCAGTCCTGGCGTTTGCAGATCAGTCGCTTCGCTCCACAATTGTTTCGGGACTAACCCGTCTCAAGAGTCCATTGCATACCAAATGAGGTTTGACCTGTTTCCATTCGTTTAATGGAGTCGGTGGTTTATTCATGACCTCGTTAATCAAGCCTCAAAAACTCCTATGACCCGACCATGGAAAGATCAGGTTGCTATCGTTACCGGTGGCGCATCAGGCATAGGATTCGCCGTTGCGAAAAAACTTCAAGAACTCGGCGTTCAGGTCGCTCTGATCGATATGAACCCAGCCGGCCTTGAGCAGGCGAAGCGTGAATTAGATGGGGAACCCCTCACCGTTCAAGCCGACATCAGCGACGAAGTGTCTATCAATAAGGCGGTCGAAAAGGTAATAAATACCTACGGTCACATTGAGCTCCTGATGAACAGCGCAGGCATAACCGGAAAGACAAACCTCAAAGGTCATGAAGTGGAAACCGATGATTTTGATTTGGTTTACCGCGTAAACCTCCGCGGCTCATTGCTGATCTGTAAGGCGGTGATCCCACACATGATCAAAGCCAACTACGGACGCATCTGCTTGATGGCCTCAATCGCAGGTAAGGAAGGAAACGCGGGTATGACTGCTTATTCCGCCACCAAAGCGGGTGTGATCGGCCTGACAAAAAGCCTGGGCAAAGACTACGCGGAAACCGGTATCACAATCAATGCTTTGGCGCCAGCAGTCATACAGACGCCCATTCACGATACGATTCCCCAGCCACAAATTGATTATATGACATCCAAAATACCGATGGCTCGCTGCGGAACGCTCGACGAGGCGGCAGCTGCCATTACCTTTATACTTTCTCCTGAAAACAGTTTCACCACGGGTTTTTGCTTCGACCTTTCCGGTGGAAGAGCCACCTACTAATTTACAACAGTCACAAATATGAAAATCATACGATATCTCGACTCTCAAGGCGCAGTACACTACGGCGCTGATCAACAAGGAACTCCCTTTCGCATCGAAGGAGACATCTACGAAAACTTTACCGTCACAGAGGAGGTTGCAGACGTTTCCAAACTACTGGCACCCATCGTTCCGGAGATCATCATGTGTATTGGTTTGAACTACAAATTCCATGCCGAGGAAAGCAAGATGCCTACCCCCGAAAGACCTGTTCTATTCGTAAAGAGCGGTAGTACTGTGCAGAATCCGGGAGATCCCATCGAAATTCCCACCGCCTACGCCAGCCACAAGGTGGATTACGAATGCGAACTTGCAGTCGTCATTGGCAAAAGGTGTAAGAACACCACGGTTGAAAATGCTCTGGACTACGTGCTCGGTTACACTTGCTGTAACGACGTGAGTGCACGTGACTGGCAAATCGAATGGGGAGGCGGACAATGGTGCCGCGGTAAGACGTTTGATACGTTCGCTCCACTCGGACCGTGCATCGTTACGGGTGACGAAATTGGAAATCCAAATGCTTTAAAGATCAGCACCGTCCTCAACGGAGAGACCGTCCAGGACTGGAACACCGACGACATGATTTTCAGCATACCGGAGATCGTCGCTTTCCTAAGTGGCAGTAACACATTGCTTCCTGGCACCGTTATTATCACAGGAACGCCTCATGGGGTCGGCATGGCAAAGACTCCCCCTCTTTGGTTGAAGAGTGGAGACGAGGTTACCATAGAGATCGAGAAAATCGGAAAGCTCACGAATCCAGTGATCAACGAGGGCGAATAGCCATCAAAAAAACCAATAGGGAAAGCAGCGATAGCTCGCTTAGGATCGTTCCTTATTTAAAACCATAGACCCAGGGGAGTTAACTACCCTTTGGTCATCGTCGCTTTCGTGCGGATGGATATCATACAGCTGGTAGAAAAGCTGTACGATATCATTATAGATAAGCACCAATACAGGAATCAAAACGAGCGTTATTAAAGTCGCGAATACGATTCCCCATGCCAACGATATCGACATCGGCACGAGAAAGGCGGCTTGAGGGCTATCCTCGAACATGAGTGGAGCCAAACCAAAAAAAGTGGTCATAGATGTAAGCAGAATCGGGCGAAAACGCCGAACGCCAGCCAGTCGAACCGCATCTTCCAGCGGCATACCTTCTTGGGTTCGACTATTCATAAAGTGAACCATTACTAAGCTATCATTCACAACCACACCCGAAAGAGCCATCATACCGAAGATCGACTGTAAGGTAACAACGGGACTTCCTCCATTCCAGCCAAAGACAAAGGCCATCACCCAATGCCCCACAATTGCACCCACTACCCCAAATGGAATCGCAGACATCACAATCAAGGGTTGTACGTAGCTTTTGAAAGGAATCGCCAAGAGTCCGTAAATGACAGCAAGAACAAACAAAACTCCGTATTGCAATTGCTTCTGATTGTCACGGGCATCTGCTGCAAATCCCCGAATCTGAAACTCCATTCCTGGGTATTGGGTTGTCGCTAATTCTGGTAGATAGCTATCAAGAATTTCGTTTTGGATTTCGTCGGTGTCGATCTCGAGCGTATTGGCATCAGCACTGACTTGTATAATGCGTTTTCGATCAATACGCCGGATCGTGGGTAAGCTTTTTCCCGGAACGATCTCCGCCACAGTCTCAAAAGGCACTTCAGTCCCATCTGCGGTCCGAATCATCATCGTTTGAAGCGAACCTAATGATCGGCGCTCCGATTCTGGATACCGTACAATCACGCGAACCTCATCCCTGCCCCGTTGAATACGTTGTGCCTCTGAACCGAAAAAAGCAGAGCGAACTTGTTGAGCGAGATTGACTGCCGTAACACCTAGATACTCCGCCTCTGGCTTCAAATCGAGTTCGTACTCTTCGTTCGCACGTTCATACGAATCCTGAATATCATAGAGTCCTTCGAACGTGGACAATTTCCGCTGCAGATCGGCTGATGCAGCCTTTAATGTATCGAGATTCGGATGAATCAACTCAAAGGTCATAGCCGCACCCGAATCGAATCGGGAAAACGAAAAACTTAGCTGTTCAGCCTCTGGAATCGGCGGCACTTTCTCTCGCAGTTCTCCTACAAGCTCTTGACTACCATAAGGCGCCTTTCGAGTTTCCGAGGGTGTCATCTCAATCAAAATCTCACCCAGCTCTGAAACACCAGCCACCGGGGAAAATCCACGGCCTCGACTACTTCCGAACGGTTGTCCACCAGCCGTTGCAAAAACGTTCTTCACCACCAGTTCATCAAAACGTTCATTCACTTCGCGTTTCAGCTCAAGCGCGGCCTTTTCGATCAGATCCACCTTCTCCTGGGTAGTCTCGAACGCAGTGCCAGCAGGCATTTGCAGCGTGATCGTTGTCGTATCGACCGGAATATTTGGAAACGTCCGGTATCCGATACGCTCCCCCAATACCAGAGACAAAAAAATGAGCAGAAAGCCAACGAACAATGAGGCTGATATATAACGGTTCACCAGAGCCCAATTTAGAATCGGCCGGTAGTATTTTAAGATAAACTTCTCGAGTCCATCCGCGAAAAGCCGTTGAAAACGAGTAAACCAATTCTGCTTTGCTTGTACCTCTGCCAAATGAGTGCAATGTTTCAAATGCGCAGGTAGAATGAGCTTGGATTCTATCAACGAAAAGAAGAGCACCGGAATCACCACAATGGGAATATTCGAAAAGATACTCCCCATAATACCTGTCTGCATGGCCAGTGGATAGAATGCGACCATTGTCGTAATTACACCAAAAACCACAGGCGTAGCCACTTCCTGGGTACCCTTGATCGTTGCTTCCAAAGGCTTTGCACCTCGCTGCATGTGCTGAAACACATTCTCTCCCGTTACGATGGCATCATCAACCACGATACCCAGAGTCGTGATGAATGCCATAAGAGTAATCACGTTGAGACTCACTCCCATGTAAGGCAGCACTAAAAATGTCCCGGCAAAGGCAATGGGAATACCCCAGGCGACCCAAAAAGCGAGTGTGGGTCTCAGAAAGAGCGAAAGAATAATCGCGACCATGAAAAAGCCAATAATCGCGCTATCCATCAGGGTAGAAAGTCGCACCCGAATCATCTCAGTACGGTCATCCCAGTAAGCGAGGTAGATACCGTCTGGAAGCTGCTTTTGGCGCGCATCGATATAGGTCATTACCGTCTCTCCGATTTCAACGATATTCTGTAGGCCGGTTCTGAATACATCGATGGCGATGGCTCGATTGCCATTAAAACGAGCTACGATAGGTGTTTCATCGAATCCGTCCCGAACATCAGCAATATCACCGAGTTTTAGCTTTGTGCCGTCAGACCGGGTGAGAACTGTGATGGATGCGTAATCCTCATAATTGTATGCCTGTTGATTTGTACGGAGCAGAATTCGTCCCGTCTCTGTTTTTACACTACCCGCAGAAAGATCGACCGAAGAGGTTCTGATAGCACGGGTTATCTGATCGAAGGAAAGTCCATATTGCTGGAGTGTAGATTCGGAAATTTCGATAGCGATTTCGTAGGGCCGAACGGCCTTCAATGCCGTAAGTGAAATCCCAGGCAAATTCGACACTTCGTCCCGAATTTGTTCCCCTAACTTCTTGGCATCTTTTTCACTCAAATCCCCCGAAATCACTATTGTGATTACGCGTTCCTGCCGGGTCATGAGATTTATTTGAGGACGTTCCGCTTCAGGGGGAAACGTTCGGATGGTCGATACCCGGTTCGTCACTTCATCCAGCTTCTCACTCAAATTGTAGCCTTCCTCAATTTCGAGGGTAACGCTCCCATTCGAAGAACTGGCCGTAGCCTGCATTTCCTTAACTCCCTCGATATCGTAAAGGCTTTCTTCGAGGCGGGTCAGGACCGCTTGCTCGATCTCACCAGGTGTGGCACCGGGATAAACAACCGAAACGGAGATAAAACGAAGGGGAAAATCAGGCAGGTCCTGAAGAACTATTTTCTGGGTACCCGCCCAGATACCACCACCAAGAATCGCAACCATTAATAAATTAGCAGCAACTCCATTTCGAGCGAACCATGCTATAATACCGTGCATGACCTACAGCAATATTTGAGGAAATCTAAGAGCTAAAAACAGCATACTAACAAACTACTACGTTCTGCAATCTGACACAAGCCCCCCTAAGCGTGGGATAGTACCTTCCCCTCTTCTTCCTCGTCATCGTGCGAACTCTCTTTGATATCGTAGATTTTGTAGAGCGCCTGTTTGCAGTCGTCAATTATCAGAAACAGAACCGGCACCAAGACTAAGGTAACCGTCGTTGCAAAGATGATTCCCCACCCTAATGAGATGGCCATAGGAATAAGGAAGGAAGCCGTCGGATGAGTCTCGAACATCAAGGGCGCCAGACCAAAGAAAGTCGTTAAAGAAGTTAATAGTATTGGACGAAAACGCCTGACTCCCGCAGTTCTGACAGCCTCTTCCAGAGACATACCGCCCTTAACCTTGCTGTTCATATAATGCACCATCACCAGACTATCGTTCACGACTACTCCTGAGAGAGCCATCATACCAAAGATTGAAGACTGGTAAAGACGCGGGTCTCCACCATTCCAACCAAAAAACTTAGCCATCACCAAATGTCCGAGAATGGCTCCCACCACTCCAAATGGTATGGCTGACATCACGATCAAGGGTTGAAAGTAACTTCTAAACGGAATCGCCAGTAGCGCATAGATCACGGCCAGAACGAAATATATGCCTAGAATCATTTCCCGATTATTATCACGAGCTTCCGCAGCCCTACCACCGACATCAAATTCCAATCCAGTATACTTCGTCGCAGCAAGTTCGGGGAGGAAGTCCAGCATGAGTTCTTCCTCGATTCCCGCGATATCCATTTTCTCAGAATCACCATCTGCATTGACCTGAATAATGCGCTTGCGATCAATTCGTCGGATCGTGGGCATACTCTTGCCCGGAACAACCTCGGCTACCGTTTCGAAAGGAACCTCCGTACCATTAGCCGTGCGGATCATCATATTTTGGAGCGATCCCAAGGACCTGCGATCCTCCCTGGGATAACGAACCATAACTCTTACCTCGTCGCGCCCACGCTGAATACGCTGAGCCTCAGATCCAAAAAATGCCGTCCGCACCTGTTGAGCCAGATTGGTCGCGGTGATGCCTAGGTATTCGGCCTCGGGTTTCAAATCCAACTCGAACTCATCGTTCGCCCGTTCGTAGGAATCGTTGATATCGTAAAGCCCCGAAAACGATTCGAGTTTCAGTTGAAGCTCAGCTGATGCTGCCTTGAGAACATCGATATTCGGGTGAATGAGTTCGAACGTCATCGCACCACCTCCTCCGCCGCGCTCAAATGAAAAGGTTAACTCCTCTGCTTCAGGAATGGGAGGCACCATTTTGCGAAGCTCTTCGACAAATTGCCGGGTACCATAATTATTTTCCGTGGTTTCGGATTCATCCAGTTCAACGATAACTTCGCCAACTTCGTCTACACCAGCAGCTGCATCCGCTGCAGCACCCGGCCTAGTACGTCCGAAGGGCTGCCCCCCGGCAGTCGCAAAAATGTTTTTAATGACCTTAGCACCCAGTCTGTCATTAACCTTATCACGCAACTCCAACGCCTTGGCTTCGATCATGTCGATCTTTTCCAACGTCGTTTCGAATGTGGTCCCTGCTGGCATCCGAAGCGTGATCGTTGTGGTATCCGAAGGAGTCGTCGGACGCTCGCGATAACCAATCCGCTCTCCCAATACCAAGGCTAGGAAAACTAACAAGAAACCGAGAAAAAGAGCAAAGGATGTGTACCGGTAAACGAGCGCCTTATTCAACAAAGGTTTATAAACCGTTATTATGATTCGTTCCAGACCTTGAGAAAAGAAACGCTGAAAGCGCATAAATGGATTCTTAGACTTATCCACCTCACCCAAATGCTTACAGTGTTTTAGATGGGAAGGAAGTATGAGCTTGGATTCTATCAAGGAAAACAAAAGAACCGGGATTACGACCATCGGGATGTTACCAAAGAATGCTCCGTTTCGGCCTGACATAAGGAGCAACGGATAAAAGGCTACCATCGTCGTCACCACTCCAAAAAATACGGGCACTGAGACCTCCTGAGTCCCGTTAATCGAAGCTTCCAACGGCGACTCGCCACTCTGCATGTGCTGGTAGACATTCTCTCCAGTCACAATAGCGTCATCCACGACGATACCCAAAGTAGTTATAAAGGCTAGAATCACCGGTAGGTTTATCGTCACGCCCATATAAGGCAACAACAGGAAGGATCCCGCGAATGCGATCGGAATTCCCCAGGCCACCCAGAGCGCTAACGTTGGGCGCAAGAAAAGTGACAGAACTATTAACACCAGAAAGAATCCTTGGATGGCACTGTCCATCAACATGGACAGCCGAACTTTTATGGAGTCTGAGCGGTCCCCCCAATAGGTGAGCGTTATCCCCTCCGGCAATTGTTGCTGCTTGACGGCAATAAACTCCTTTACGGCATCCCCAATTTCGAGAATGTTTTGCATACCGGTGCGAAACACATCAACGGCAACCGCCCGCTCACCGTTATACCGAGCAATGATCGGTGTCTCGTCAAAACCATCTATTACCGTAGCGATATCTCCCAGAGTGAGCTTCGAACCATCAGCTCTTGTGACTATGGTTATAGCGGAATAGTCTTCATAGTCGTATGCCTGTTGGTTGGTCCGAAGAAGAATTCTTCCGGTTTCTGTCTTTACGCTACCTGCAGAAAGATCAACCGACGAAGTGCGTATCGCCCGTGTCACTTGATCAAAACTCAACCCATACTGACGCAAGGTTCCTTCTGAAATTTCAATCGCGATTTCGTAGGGTCGTACGGCCTTCAGAGTCGCCATCGTAATTCCCGGAATATTGGAAACTTCGTCGCGAATTTGTTCCCCCAAGATCTTGAGCTCTTTTTCACTCAGGTCTCCAGAGATCACCATAGTGATGACAGTCTCGGTCCGGCTCGCCAGACTGATTTGTGGCCTTTCAGCCTCTGGCGGAAACGTCCGAATCGTAGCCACCCTATTGGTTACTTCATCCAACTTTTCGCTGAGATTAAACCCCTCCTCAATATCGATATTGAGCGTAGCCGTGTTCGAATTGGCAACGGCATCCATTTCCTTGATACCCTCGATGTCATACAACGCTTCTTCAAGGCGGGTAACAATGGATTGTTCGATTTCGCCTGGCGTAGATCCCCGGTATTCAACGGAAACCGTAATTACCCGGCTCGGAATATCCGGGAAGTCCTGCAGTATAATTCGATTGGTCAGCGACCAGATTCCACCACCAAGGATGGCGATCATCAAGAGGTTTGCAGCCACTCCATTACGAGCAAACCACGCGATTATTCCGTGCATGTATTCTTGGGGTAGTAGTTAAATTCTTGAAGTAGTAGATGAATTCGTTCCTGGAGAACTGAATCCCTAGGTCTTTGACGCCATGGCAGGTATCGTTTCCTCCTCGTCTGAAATGTGAGGATCCATTCCATACAGTTTATAGAAAGCTGAAAGTAAATCGTTGTAAACCAAAACCAGCACTGGAATCAAAACCAGCGTCACTGCCGTGGCAAATACAATACCCCAACCGAGCGAAATAGCCATCGGAACCAGAAATGCTGCTTGTGGACTGTCTTCAAACATCAAAGGAGCCAGACCGAAGAATGTGGTAAGGGAGGTGAGTAGGATTGGACGAAACCGTCGAACGCCGGCCATACGAACCGCTTCTTCGAGTGGCATACCCTCCTTCACTTTGGCATTCATAAAGTGAACCATGACCAGGCTGTCGTTCACCACGACTCCTGAAAGAGCCATCATGCCAAAGATGGAAGTTTGAGTAATAATCGCATCCCCGTTGTTATACCCAAAAAAGGTGGCCATTATCCAGTGCCCACAAATGGCGCCCACCACACCAAAGGGTATGGCTGACATCACGATGATCGGTTGAAAATAACTTCTGAACGGAATCGCCAGAAGTGCATAGATAACGGCCAGAATAAAGTAAATTCCCAGAATCATTTCCTTCTGGTTATCACGGGCTTCGGCACCAAATCCACGAACACCAAATTCCATACCAGGATATTTCGTCCCGACCAATTCAGGTAAAAACAGATCCAGGATTTCGTTTTCCATCGACTCGATATCAAGCTGCTCCGCGTCCCCGTTAGCACTCACCTGAATAATTCGTTTTCGATCCACCCTGCGAATGGAAGGTAGACTTTTACCCGGAACCACTTCAGCAACCGTTTCAAAAGGCACCTCAGTTCCATTCGCAGTACGAATCATCATCGTCTGCAAGGATCCCAAGGAACGGCGCTCGGCCTCAGGATAACGAACGATCACACGAACTTCATCGCGTCCCCTTTGGATTCGTTGGGCCTCGGCTCCGAAAAATGCCGTGCGAACCTGTTGCGCAAGATTGGTGGCTGTGACGCCCAGATATTCAGCCTCCGGCTTGAGGTCCAATTCGTATTCGTCGTTGGCCCGTTCATAGGAATCCTGAATATCATACAAACCTTCAAATGTGGACAGCTTTGCCTGCAAATCCCGGGAAGCCTCTTTGAGCAGATTAACGTCTGGATGGATTAGCTCAAAGGTCATCGCTGCATTTCCACCTCCTCTCGCGAACGAGAAACTCAACTCCTCCGCCTCCGGAATGGGAGGAACCAACCCCCGTAACTCCATGACCAACTCCCGACTTCCGTAGGCGACCTCACGGGTTTCTGAGGGCGTGAGCTCGATCAGAATCTCACCCAGTTCGTCGACACCGGCTGCGGGTCCAGAAGGCCGTGGGCCGGTGCGTGCGAAAGGCTGTCCTCCAGCAGTGGCGAAAACGTTTTTTACAACGACAGTCTCAAAACGCTCGTTAACATCCCTCTTCAATTGGAGGGCTGCTGCTT